>NZ_JAEKKT010000159.1 GCF_019510245.1 Streptomyces sp.
GGAAGCGGCCGGCGATGCGGTGGGCCATGGGCAGCCAGGCGGCGACCAGTTCGTCGCGCAGCGCGTCCCGCTCCGGGCCCTCCTCCAGAGCCGCGAGACGGCTGAAGAGGGCCGCCGTGTCGGGGGCGTCGTCATGGGTGCGGCGGGGTGTCGTGCGGGTGGTGCGGTCGGGCGTGCGGGAACGGCTGGTCGACAACTCGGTGGGCATGCGGATTCGCTCCTGAACTGTGGGTTTCAGGGCGTCACCGGAACGTGGTTCCGGGACTCGACCCGAACTGCGATGTCAGGGTCGCCGCGGAAGCACCACCCGGACCGCTCTGCGGGCCCGGGGGCTGTCGTACGACTGCTCCCACTGGCGCGCGCCTCCGGTCCGAAGCACGACACTCCGCCTGCCCCTTCGATCCGGGCCCAAACACCGTTCCCGGCACGAGCCCCGCGGCGGGCTCAGCGCAGGGGCACGACCGCGGTGATCCGCTTGCCGCCACTGGGCAGGCCGGCGACCTCCACGTCCCGGGCCAGCCGGCAGACGATGGGCCAGCCCCGGCCGTGCGCCCGCCACCGGTGCCGTTCGTCGGCGGGCCGGTCGGCCACGGGTATCTCGTCGCTGCGGTCGCTGACCGAGACCCGTACCGCGCACCCTTCGACGTCGACGGCGAAGCCGGTGATCCCGCCGCCGTGCAGAATCGCGTTGGTGGTCAGTTCCGAGGTGACGAGAAGGGCGTCGTCGAGTGCCTCGGCGGGGCACGGTACGGCTCGTCGGGCGAGGGCGCCGCGTACCGCTCTGCGGGCGTCGGCCGGCCGCTGCGGTGGCCGACGGGACTCAGGTGGTGCCACGGTTGACTCGGTCCGGTGCTCTTCGTACATCCTTTCGCTCCCTGGGTGGTGGACCGGTTGGTCGGCTCAGTCCCGTCCGTACGGGGCTCTACTCTTCGGCTCACCGGTCGGGGCGCGGCCAAACCCTTCGCGGGCGCCCCGGGGCTCCCCAAAGTGAAACAGGTCACGTAACCTGTTCACGGCTACGCGAAATCGCTCTGGATGGTTTATCGTTCACCCATAAGTGGTCGAGGAGTTGACAACAGGTCCTCCCGCGCCACCTCTGACGGCCCTGGCTGGCCTCCCCCGTCCAGCCAGGGCTTTTTCATGCCCGGACCGGTTTCCGACGGCGATTCTCACCTTCTTCGAGGTGCCCGGCGGGTCGGCAGCGGCTGAAATGGGCGTAGGGAAAGCACCCCGTACCCTCGCCGGCGAGGAGCCCCGTGCCATGACCAAAGCCATCAAACTGCTCACCGCCCTGCCCCAGGCCCAGCGCGAGCGCCTCATGGAACTGGCTCACGAGGTGTCCTTCCCCGAGGACTCCAGGATCTTCGAGGCCGGCGGCACCGCGGACCGCTTCTGGGTGATCCGCTCCGGGGCGGTCAACCTGGACCAGGAGGTGACGACCCACAAGCGGGTCACCGTCGCCACTCTGGGCGCCGGCGACCTGCTCGGCTGGTCCTGGCTGTTCCCGCCGTACACCTGGGACTTCGGGGCGGTGGCCTTCAGCCAGGTGCGGGCCTACGAGTACGACGCCTCGGCCGTGCTCGCACTGTGCGTGGAGGACCCGCTGCTCGGTCTGTCGCTGGTGCGGACGGTCGCCGAGATCCTCGCCAGCCGCCTGGAGGTCACCCGCGGCAAGCTCCTCGACGCCTACGTCGGACGACGGCCGGCGTAGCCGCTCAGACGCGGTAGCGGCGCAGGGCCGGGACGGCGGCGGCCAGAACGAGCATCACCGCGACCACCAGCAGCCCGCCGCCCGCGACCGCCGCCCGCGGCCCGAAGACCGAGCCCGCGGTGCCGTGCAGCACGTCGGCCAGCCGCGGGCCGCCCGCGACCACCACGGTGAACACGCCCTGCATCCGGCCCCGCATCTCGTCGGTCGCCGCGGACAACAGGATCGCGCCGCGGAAGACCATCGAGACCATGTCGGCGACCCCGGCGGCGGCCAGGAAGGCCGCGGCCACCCAGAGGTTGCGGCTCAGCCCGAACCCGGCGACGGCCGCGCCCCAGCCGACCACCGCGCCGATCACCATCAGGCCGTGCCGGCGGGCCCGCGAGAAGGTGCCGGAGAAGAGCCCGCCGAGGACCGCGCCGACCGGGATCGCCGCGAACAGCAGGCCGAGCGCGAGCCCCTCGCCGTAGGGGGCGTAGGTCTGGGCGGCCAGTTGCGGGAACAGGGCGCGGGGCATGCCGAAGACCATCGCGATGATGTCCGCGAGGAACGACAGCAGCAGCACCTTGTGCATGGAGATGTAGCGGAAGCCCGCCACGATCTCGCGCACCCCGGCCCGCCGCGCGGTCGCGCCCGCCAGCGGCGGCAGCGCGGGCAGCCGGTGGACCGCCCACACCGTCACACAGAGCGCCAGCGCGTCGATCAGATACAGCTCGGGCAGCCCGATGACGGGGATCAGGGCACCGGCGAGCAGCGGACCGACCACCTGCCCGGTCTGCATGACCGTCGACCCGAGCGCGTTGGCGGCGGGCAGCTGCGCCTCGGGGACCAGCCGGGCGATGGAGGCGGTACGGGCCGGCGCGTTCAGCCCCCAGAACGCCTGCTGCATCGCGAGCAGCACCATCAGCGCGGTCACGGAATTCATCCCGGTGGCCGCCTGCACGAAGAAGAGCAGCGAGGTCACGCCGATACCGATGTTGGTGATCAGCAGCAGCTTGCGGCGGTCCATGGTGTCGGCCACCGCGCCGCCCCACAGCGCGAACACGATCAGCGGCAGCAGCCCGGCGAGACTCGCCGCGCCGACCCAGGCGGACGACCCGGTGATGTCGAAGATCTGCTTGGGCACGGCCACGGCGGTCAGCTGGCTGCCGACCGAGGTGACGATGGTCGACGTCCACAGCCGGCGATAGGCCGGGATGCGCAGCGGGCGGGTGTCCATCGCCCAGCGCCGCCAGCCGCTCCGGGGCGGTGCGGCCGAGGTGCCGTCGGGGGTCTGTATGTCGGACTGGGTGCCGCTCTCGCTGGTGTCCACGGAGTTCCTGGTGTCCTGCTCTTCTCGATGCCCGCTACATCTTTTCGGTTGCGGGTTCACTATCGCAGCAACTTCCGCGCCTGCCGAACCGCTTGTCTCAGGATGCGGCCGTTCGGGATCCGGGCGCCTCAGGATCCCGCCACGAGCAGCAGGCCGAGCCCGATCATGGTCAGCGCCACCAGCCCGTCCAGCACCCGCCAGGCGGCCGGCCCGGCGAGGTACCGGCCGAGCAGCCGGGCGCCGAAGCCGAGGGCGGTGAACCAGCAGAGGCTGGCCAGGGCGGCGCCCAGTCCGAAGGTCCAGCGCAGGTCGCCGCGGTCGGCGGCGAGGGTGCCGAGCAGGAACACGGTGTCCAGGTAGACGTGCGGGTTCAGCCAGGTCATGGCCAGGCAGGTGAGCACCGCCCGCCGCCGGGACCCCGCGGCCTCGTCCTCGGTGGGACGGCGTCGGAGAGCGCGCAGATGCCGACGACCACGAGGACCGCGTCACGGCGGATGCCCTGGCGGAGGACGAAGGCGTTCTGGGCACCGATGGCGACGATGAGCGAGAGGCCGCTGCCGAAGCCCGCGGCAGCGGCGGCGAGAGAGCTGGACATGACCTCGACGCTACGGAAGCGATCACTGTAGGTACAGCTAAAGATTTTACGTACCCTTAGCACAGCTGAAGACAGACAGGAGTGGGTCCGTGGAGCTTCCGCTCGACCAGGTGCGGACGTTGCTGGCGGTCGTGGACGAGGGCACGTTCGACGCGGCGGCCGCGGCCCTGCATGTGACGCCGTCGGCGGTCAGCCAGCGGGTCAAGGCGCTGGAGCAGCGCACCGGCCGGGTGCTGCTCCAGCGCACCAAGCCGGTGCGGCCGACGGAGTCGGGTGAGGTGCTGGTCCGGTTCGCCCGGCAGCTGGCGCGGCTGGAGCGGGACGCGCGCGGTGAGCTGGGCATGAGCGGCGCCGGGGAGCCCACCCGGGTCTCGGTCGCGGTGAACGCGGACTCGCTGGCGACGTGGTTCCTGCGGGCGCTGACCGGGCTGCCGCACGTCTATGTCGAACTGCGCCGGGAGGACGAGGACCACACGGCTGCCCTGCTGCGGGAGGGGCTGGTGATGGCGGCGGTGACGTCGTCGGCGGAGGCGGTGCCGGGGTGCTCGGTGCGGGCGCTGGGGCGGATGCGGTACCTGCCGGTTGCGGCGCCGGAGTTCGCGGCGGAGCGACTTTCGGGGGCGCTGCCGGAGGCGCTCGCCGAGGCGCCGGTGGTCGTGTTCGACCGGGTCGACGACTTCCAGGACGGGTTCGTCCGGCGGCTGGGCGGTGCGGCCGCGAGTGCCCTGCGGCACTACGTGCCGACGTCCGAGGGGTTCGTGGACGCGGTGACGGCGGGGTTGGGGTGGGGGATGGTGCCGGAGGCCCAGGCGCAGCCGCGGTTGCGGGAGGGGCGGTTGGTGCGGGTCGGAGGGCGGGAGTGGTGGGTGGACGTGCCGTTGTACTGGCAGCAGTGGAAGCTGGATTCGCCGGCTTTGGTGGCGGTGGCGGAGGCGGTCATACGTACGGCGGGGGGTGCGTTGCGCCAACCGTGAGGGGGCTGCCGGCGGTCGTGCGAGTGCGGGTCGGTGGGGACTTCTCGCGCAGTTCCTCCCCCAGCCTTCGGCCGGGGGTGCCCCCAGCTCCCCTGAAGGGGCGCTCCAGCCGCAGGTGCTTACAAGGACCGTTCTGCGCTGTCCAAAAGCATGTCCAGGGCCGTCGGATAGGCACTGGTCACCATGCGTTTCGCGAGCAGGCGGGACGCCTCCGCGATGCGCGGGTGGGTGGTGTGCGGGAGGCGGGCGTAGGTCGAGTGCCACTTGTCCTCGTCGGCTCGCCGGGAGTCGTTCGGGAGGGTGAGGGAGGCCGCGTCCAGGGCTGCGAAGGCGAGGGTCTGGTCGATGAAGGCGTGGTAGACGCGGACGGTGTCGGCGAGCGAGAAGCCTGCCGTGCGCAGGACGTCCAGGACCGCCTCGTCGGCGGCCAGTTCGTGCGCCCGGCCGGTCACGCGGTTCGTCGTGAGCAGGGCCGCCTGCGGGTGGGCGACGTACTGCGCGTGGATGCGCAGGCCGATGGTCCGCAGGTCCGTCCGCCACTCCCCCGTCGGGGTCCAGCCGGCCAGCGCCTGGCCGATGAGGGCGTCGCCGATCGCCAGGGTCAGGTCGTCCATGCCCCGGAAGTAGCGGTACAGGGTGCTGGGGTCGCAGTCGAGGGCGAGCCCCAGGCGGCGGGCGGTCAGGCCGGCGCTGCCGTGCTCGCGCAGCAGGCGCAGCGCGGTCTCCACGATCAGCCGCTCTGAGAGCACCGTGCCGCTGCGGGTGGGACGGCGCCTGCGGCGCTTCTCCTCCGGTACGACCTTCTTGGGCATCGCACGCTCCCTGCCGTCCTTATGCCAACGCCATTGACCTTACGTGACGGCCGGGCGTTTCATTCCGGCCAAGGCGCCCCCGTACCGACCTCGCTCTCTGTCCCAGAAGGAGATTTCCGCATGCGTGTTCTGCTCGTGGGAGCCGGTGGTGTGGGCACCGCCGTCACCCGGATCGCGGCCCGGCGCCCGTTCTTCGACCTGATGGTGGTCGCCGACTACGACCTGGCCCGCGCCGAGGCGGCGGTGGCGGCCGTCGGCGACGACCGGTTCCGCGCCGAGCACGTCGACGCCGGTGACGAGCCGGCCGTCGCCGCGCTGCTCGCCCGGCACCAGTGCGACGTGCTGCTCAACGCCACCGATCCGCGCTTCGTCCTGCCCCTGTTCCGGGCCGCCCGCAAGGCGGGCGCGGACTACCTCGACATGGCGATGTCGTTGTCGCGGCCGCATCCCGAGCGGCCGTACGAGGAGTGCGGGGTCAAGCTGGGCGACGAGCAGTTCGCGCTGGCCGGGGAGTGGGAGCGGGCGGGCGCGCTGGCGCTGGTCGGGATGGGTGTCGAGCCCGGGCTGTCGGACGTGTTCGCCCGGTACGCGGCCGACGAGCTCTTCGACGAGATCGAGGAGCTCGGTATCCGCGACGGCGCGAACCTGACCGTGGACGGCTACGACTTCGCGCCCTCCTTCAGCATCTGGACCACCATCGAGGAGTGCCTCAACCCGCCCGTCGTGTACGAGCGGGAGCGCGGCTGGTTCACCACCGAACCGTTCAGCGAGCCCGAGGTGTTCGACTTCCCGGCCGGGATCGGGCCGGTCGAGTGCGTGAACGTCGAGCACGAGGAGGTGCTGCTGGTGCCGCGCTGGGTGGGCGCGCGGCGGGTCACCTTCAAGTACGGGCTCGGGCGTGAGTTCATCGAGACCCTCAGGACGCTGCACCTGCTGGGCCTGGACCGCACCGCACCGGTGACGGTGCCCGGCGCCGACGGCCCGGTCGCGGTCTCGCCCCGGGACGTGGTCGCCGCGTCGCTGCCCGACCCGGCGACGCTGGGCGAGCGCATGCGCGGCAAGACCTGTGCGGGCACCTGGGTGCGCGGGGTGAAGGACGGGCGGCCGCGGGAGGTGTATCTCTACCACGTTGTCGACAACCAGTGGTCCATGGCGGAGTACGGTTGTCAGGCCGTGGTGTGGCAGACGGCCCTCAACCCGGTCGTCGCCCTCGAACTCCTGGCCACCGGCGCGTGGTCGGGCTCGGGCGTCCTCGGCCCGGAGGCGTTCCCGGCCCGCCCGTTCCTCGACCTGCTGACCGCATACGGTTCCCCCTGGGGTCTGCGCGAGCAGTGACCGTCCGCGAATCCTGCGGGACTTGGCCGTTTCAGCCGCGCCCGGACCGGTGACCCGGAACCGAGCAACGCGTACCCGACACGGCAGAATCGACTTGGATCGCAGGTGACTTCGATGGACGACTGGCGAGACCACGCCGAGTGCCGCTACGAGGACCCCGACCTCTTTTTCCCGATCGGGACCACCGGCCCGTCGCTGCACCAGACACGGCGCGCGAAGGCCGTGTGCGAGCGGTGTCCGGTACAGGACCCCTGCCTGCGCTGGGCGATGGAGACCGGGCAGGCCGTGGGCATCTGGGGCGGTACCACCGAGGCGGAGCGCCGGCTGCTGACCCGGCGCCGGCAGCGGGCGGAGCGCCGGTTCAGCTGACGTCGGCCGGGGCCGGTGCGGCCGGCAGCCGCAGGATGAACTCGGCGCCCTTGCCGGGTTCGCTGCGTGCCTCGGCGGTGCCGTCGTGGGCGGCGAGCAGATGGCGCACGATCGGCAGGCCGAGGCCGCTGCCTCCGGTACGGCGGCTGCGGGACTTCTCCGCGCGCCAGAACCGCTCGAAGACGTGCGGGAGATCGTCGGCGGCGATGCCCGCACCGGTGTCGGTGACGGTGAGGACGACGTCGTCGCCGTCACGGCGGGCGGACAGGGTCACCGTGCCGTCGGCGGGGGTGTGCCGGATGGCGTTGGAGACCAGGTTGCCGAGGGCCTGCCGCATCCGGACCGGGTCGGCGTCGAGCCAGGCGCTGCCGTCGGCGTCGGTCAGCAGGGTGACCCCGGCCGCGTCGGCGGCGACACGGTGGGCGGCGGCGACCTGGTCGACCAGGTCGGCGGCGCGCACCGGTTCGCGGTGCAGGCGCAGGGTGCCGGCGTCGGCGGCGGCCAGGTCCTGGAGGTCGTCGATGATCCGCTGCAGGACCAGCGCCTCCTCGTGCAGGGAGCCGAGCAGGGCCGGGTCGGGGTCGACGAGGCCGTCCCGGGTGACCTCCAGCCAGCCGCGGATGTTGGTGAGGGGGCTGCGCAGTTCGTGGGCGATGTCGCTGACCATCGCCTTGCGCTGCTCTTCCAGGCGCTCCCGGCGCTCGGTGAGGTCGTTGAACGCCTCGGCCAGCAGCCCGGTCTCGTCCCGGGTGCGCACCCGGGCCCGGACGTGCAGTTCGGGCGGCTGCTGGGCTGCGGCCGTGAGCGCGCGCAGCGGTCGTACCAGGCGGGTGGCGACCAGGACGGTGACGGCGACCGTGACGGCGAGGACCAGGCCGGCCGCCCCGACGATCCTGGCCTTGTTGGCCGGGGACATGTCGAAGCGGGGTGCGGTCTGGTCGCCGATGCCGAGGAAGAGTTCGGCGGCCGGGGCGACGTACGGTTCGAGCTGGGTGCGGCGGGCGTTGGTGATGCAGTTCCTGGCGGCCTGGTCCGTCTGCCGCTCGACGCCCCTCTTGGTGACGAGGAACCCGCCGGAGACGGGGTTGCGTCCCGTCGTGTCGAAGGTGAGGGCGAGCTCCTTGCCGAAGTCCAGGTCCTTGGCCCGGAGGCAGGGGCGGGCCAGGGAGGTCAGCGCGGCGAGGGCCTTGGTCTCGGTGGGCATCGGGAAGTCGAGGGCGTCCCCCGTGTCGGCGGTCGACTCGCCGTAGACGTTGCCGCACCCGACCTTGAGTTCGAGGGGAGCGTCCCTGGCGTCGTCGACGACGACATGGGGCCGCCCGCTCGGAGTGTGCTGGACGGTGGTCCGGACGCCCACGCGGCCGAAGCACTCCTGCTGCTTCTTCGCGACCGCCTCCAGCTTCGCGCGCTCCGGCCCGGTCAGCAGGAACGGGCCCACCGCGCGCGGGTCGATGCCGCTGAGCTGGGCGCCGAACTCGGTGTAGGTGTCGGTGTGCAGGGGGTCCACGGCGGCGGCGGGCCGCGGGGGCAGCGGTGTGTCGCGGGGCGCCGAGTCGGCGATCAGCGTGCGGTCGGCGGTCGTCAGGGCGACCCGGCGGCCGGTCTTGGCCGCCAGGGCCCGGACGGTGTGCTGGACCCCGCTCCAGTCGGGGTGGTCCGCCGCGTACCCGCTGAGCTCGGCGAGGATCTTGTTGTCGGCGGCCAGGTCCTGCCCCTGTTCCTCCTCCAGCGCGCTGGTGGTGGTCGTCACGGCGAGCCAGGCGGTGGCGGCCACCGAGCAGACGGCGATCAGCACCGAGGTGAACAGCAGCCGGACCAGCAGCCGCTTGCGCCACGGTATCCGCGGCTTCACGGCCGGCCGCCGCTCAGCTTGTAGCCGACGCCGAACACGGTCACCAGCCGCACCGGCCGCCGGGGATCGGCCTCGATCTTCCGGCGCAGGTTCATCACATGGACGTCGACGGCGCGTTCGGTGGAGGACCGGTCGAAGCCCCGGGTGCACTGCAGCAGCTGCCGCCGGGTGAACACCCGGTCCGGTTCCCCCGCCATGGCGAGCAGGATCTGGAACTCGGCCGGGGTCACCTCCACCGGCTCCCCGTCGCAGCGCACCGCGTGCCGCACGGGATCGACGCTGATCCCGGCGGCGGTCACGGCGGGTTCCTCCTCCCGGACCGGGGCGGCCCGCCCGCTGCGCCGCAGGATCGTCCGGATCCGGGCCATCAGCTCGCGCGGGCTGTACGGCTTGGTCATGTAGTCGTCGGCGCCCAGCTCCAGGCCGAGCAGCACGTCGTCCTCGTCGGAGCGGGCCGTGAGCATCAGCACCGGGATCTCCGGGTCGCCGCCGCGCAGCACCCGGCAGACGCCGAAGCCGTCGATCACCGGGAGCATCAGGTCGAGGACGACCAGGTCGGGACCGAGCCGCCGGGCCGCGTCCAGCGCGGCGGCCCCGTCATGGACCACGGTCGCGCTGTGCCCCTCGGCGAGCAGCGATCTCCGGATCAGCTCGGCCTGCATCTCGTCGTCCTCGGCGACCAGCACATGTGCGCACACAGGTTCGGATCCTAAGCGGAGTTCCGGCGGGCTAGCGGGCGAGCCAGCCGGCGTGGCCCATGACGATCACCGGGTGCCGGTCCGGGTCGAGGGTGCGGAGCAGCTCCTTCATGTGCGCCTTGGCGACACTGACGCAGGCGTGCGTGGGCCCGCCGTGGTCGACGTGCAGCCACACGCCACCGCCCCGTTTCGCGCCCATCGGCCGGGTCCAGTCGAGCGGGGAAGTGCCTGCCTGGCGGTTGTAGTTGATGGCGACGACGTAGTCGAAGGAACCTTCCAGCGGTTCGCCCTCGAATCCGGTACCGGGCGAGGTGAAGCCGTAGGACCGGTGGTACGGCAGCCTGCTCCCCGGGTCGGCGAGCAGGCCCCCGGCGTCGGTCAGCCCGTACACGCCGACGGGTGAGCGCAGGTCCCCGGCCATGTGGTGCTCGCTCCAGCCGTCCCGGCCGTTGTGTGCGGGCCAACTGGCGCCGGGCTGCCAGACGTTGTCGTCGCGTTCGTAGAGGACGACGGTGGAGAGCGGCGAGTCCTCGCCGCGCCCGGAGGCGACGACCACCTGTTCGGCCCGCCCGGGTATCGCGGCCGTAGTCCTGGGCCCGAGCCCCGGTATGCCGCTGGGCCGCGGGCTGCTGCTCTCGGGTGTGGGGGAAGCCGTCGCCCGCTCCGACCGGTCGTCGCCCGACCGACTCGGCGCGGCCTCGGCGCCTCCCCCGCAACCCGAGAGCAGGAGGGGGGAGGCGGAGAGGAGGGCAACGGCAGTTCTGCGATGGATCATGAGACCGACCCTGACCGACGAATGTAAGAAACTCGTCAGCTTTTGATGCTCGTTAGCGGCAGCGCGCCCCTTCAGGAGCGCTGGGGGCACCCCCGGCCGAAGGCCGGGGGAGGAACTGCGCGAGCAACCCCCACCGGCCGGCACCCGTACCGCTACGGCTTGCCCTTCTTGTACAACCACGTCTGGAACAAGGAACCGAGGTCCTTCCCCGACTCCCCCTCGGCCAGCTTCACAAACTCCGCAGTCGTCCCGTGCCCGTACCGGTGCTCCGAAGCCCACGCCCGCAGAATCCGGAAGAACACCGGGTCCCCGACCGTCTTCCGCAGCTCGTGCAGGGCCATCGCCCCCCGCGCGTACACCGGTTCACCGAAGATGTTCTTCCCGCTCCCCGGATCCCCCGGCGGGTACGCCCACAACTCGTCGCCGGCCGGCTTCGCGTACAGCGCGTCGAAGGTCTTCTGCGCGCTGTCGCCCCCGTGCTGCTCGCTGTACAGCCACTCCGCGTACGTGGCGAAGCCCTCGTTGAGCCAGATGTCCTTCCAGGCGGTGAGGGAGACGGAGTCGCCGAACCACTGGTGGGCGTTCTCGTGCACCAGTGTGCTGAGATCCGGCGCCGAGTCGTAGATCGGCCGGCCCTGCGTCTCCAGCGCGTACCCGACGCTCGGCGCGTGGTCGACTATCGATCCGGCGGACCGGAAGGGGTACGGCCCGAACAGCTTGCTCTCCCACTCCAGCACCGACGGCAGCTTCTTCAGCACGGCCGCCGACCCGCTCGCCTCGCGCGGGTCGACCGCGTTGTACACCTTGACCCCGTCCCGGGTGGTGTACTGCTGGATGTTGAACTTGCCGACCGTGGCGGTCGCGAGGTACGCGGCCATCGGCTCGGTCTGCCGCCACCGGAAGGTCGTGCGGCCGCCGGAGGTGCGCCGGCCGAGCAGGACGCCGTTGGCGACGGCGGTGCGGCCCTCGGGGACGGTGATCGTGAAGTCGTACGACGACTTGTCCTTGGGATGGCTGTTGGCCGGGAACCAGGTCATCGCGCCCTGCGGCTCCCCGGCGACGAACGCGCCGTCGTCGGTGCGGATCCACCCGTCGGCCGAGCCATCGGGGTCGGTGACCTGCTTGGGCGTGCCACCGTACACCACGGTGACCCGGAAGTCCCGGCCCTTGGCCAGCGCCCGCGACGGCGTGACGACGAGTTCCTGTCCGCTGCGGCTGAAGCGGGCGGCCCGGCCGTCGACGGTCACCCGGGTGACCTTCAGGCCGCTGAGGTCGAGGTCGAAGCGGGTCAGCTTCTCGGTGGCGCGGGCGGTGAGGACCGCCTTGCCGTCGAGGTGCCGGGAGGAAGTGTCGTAGCGGAGCGTCAGGTCGTAGTGGCTGACGTGGTAGCCGCCGTTGCCGCTGAGCGGGAAGTAGGGGTCGCCCGCGCCCGCGGCGCCGATCGTGCTCGCCGAGGCCGTTCCGGCAGCGGCGAGGAGGGCCGCCACGGCGACCGGGACGGTGCCGAGGACGGCCTCGCGGCGGAGGACTGCGGTACGTCTGCTTGCGCCCTGCACATGAACTCCCTGGGGGGGTGGCCGATGATCAGTGGCCCACAGACTAGGCGCGCGGGTGTCCGCGTTTCCCCCTCATTCTGGTCAAGCCGCGCCGCGTCGGCAGCCCGCGGGGCGGGGCCGCCGACTACGCTCGCGGCACCGTCGCCGAGCCGAAGGGTGCATCGACCGTGAGCGTGCGCGTCCGCAGGATCTACGAGTCGCCCGAGCCGGAGGACGGGGTGCGCGTCCTGGTGGACCGGCTCTGGCCGCGCGGGCTGTCCAAGGAGGTCGCGCACGTGGACGAGTGGCCGAAGGGGCTGACGCCGTCGGACGAACTGCGCCGCTGGTTCCACGCCGGCGGGACGTACGAGGAGTTCGTGCGCCGATACGAGGCGGAGCTGGCCGCTCCCGAGGCCGCCGAACTCCTCGACGGCCTGCGGAAGTCGGTGCGCGAGGGACAGGTGACCCTGCTCACCGCGTCCAAGACCCCGGACGAGAGCCACGCCACCGTGCTGGCGCGGCTCCTCGCCGGCTGAGCCGGTCAGTTTCCCGCCCCCGAAGGGGCGCTGGGGTCCCCCCGGCCGAAGGCTGGGGGGAGGAACTGCGCGACCAGCCACGACGGCGCCGCAGACGAAGACGGCGGGCGGCGCATCGCGGCACTGCCGGCGCAGCGCTCAGGCGGTCTGCTTCGCCGCCGCGCGCCCCGCCGCCCGGCCCGAGAACAGGCAGCCGCCGAGGAACGTGCCCTCCAGCGCGTTGTAGCCGTGCACGCCACCGCCGCCGAAGCCGGCCACCTCGCCGGCCGCGTAGAGCCCGCCGATCGGCTGCCCGTCGGCGCCGAGGGCGCGGGAGTCCAGGTCGGTCTGGATGCCGCCGAGGGTCTTGCGGGTCAGGACGTGCAGCTTGACGCCGATCAGCGGTCCGGCGGCCGGGTCGAGGATGCGGTGCGGGGTGGCGACCCGGCCGAGCCGGTCGCCGATGTAGCGGCGGGCGTTGTGGATGCCCTGGACCTGGGAGTCCTTGCTGTAGGAGTTGTTGATCTGCAGGTCGCGGGCGACGATCTGGCGGCGCACCTCGGCCGCGTCGAGGAGCGCCTTGTCGGTGAGGCCGTTCATCTTCTCGACGAGCTGGTCCAGGGACGCCGCGGTCACGAAGTCCGCGCCGTGGTCGAGGAAGGCCTGCACCGGGCCGGGAGCGCCCTTGCCGAGCAGCCGGTCGCGCAGCACGGCCTTGCGGTCCTTGGCGGTGATGTCGGGGTTCTGCTCGGAGCCGGAGAGGGCGAACTCCTTCTCGACGATCTTCCTCGTGAGGACGAACCAGGAGTGGTCGTACCCGGCGATGTCCTCGGTGGTGCGCAGGTGCCTGAGGGTGCTGAGGGTGTCGTAGCCCGGCAGGCAGGGGTCGGGCAGGCGGCGGCCGAGGGCGTCGAGCCAGATGGAGGAGGGGCCGGGCAGGATGCGGATGCCGTGGCCGGGCCAGATGGAGTTCCAGTTCTGGATGCCCTCGGTGTAGTGCCACATGCGGTCGCGGTTGACCAGGCGGACGCCGGCCCCGGCGCTGATGTCGAGCATGCGGCCGTCCACGTAGGCGGGGACGCCGGTGACCATCTCGGCGGGGGGTGTGCCGAGACGCTCGGGCCAGTAGCGGCGGACCATGTCGTGGTTGGCGCCGATGCCGCCGGTGGTGACTACGACGGCCTGGGCGGTGAGTTCGAAGTCGCCGATGCGGTCGCGGCCCGAGGCGACGCCGCGCGGCGAGTCGTCGGGGGCGAGCACGGTGCCGCGGACGCCGCGCGCCTCGCCGTCCTCGATGACGAGTTCGTCGACCTGGTGGCGGTGGTGGAAGGTGAGCAGTCCGTCGCGGGCGGCCTGCCTGGCGTACCGGACGAAGGGCTCGACCACGCCGGTGCCGGTGCCCCAGGCCACGTGGAAGCGGGGGACGGAGTTGCCGTGGCCGTGGGCGCGCAGGTCGCCGCGCTCGGCCCAGCCGACCGTCGGCAGCAGGCTGATGCCGTGGCTCTGCAGCCAGGGCCGCTTCTCCCCCGCCGCGAACTCGACATAGGCCCGCGCCCAGCGCACCGCCCAGGAGTCCTCGTCGTCCTCGCGGTCGAACTGGGCGCTGCCCTGCCAGTCGCTCCAGGCGAGGTCGAGGGAGTCCTTGATGCCGAGGCGGCGCTGTTCGGGCGAGTCGACGAGGAAGAGCCCGCCGAAGGACCAGAACGCCTGGCCGCCGAGGTTGGCGGCGTTCTCCTGGTCGACCAGGGCGACGCGCCTGCCCCTGCTGGTGAGTTCGTGCGCCGCGACCAGGCCGGCGAGGCCGGCTCCGACGACGATGACGTCCGCGTCCATGGCGACGCCTTTCTTATCCGGATCGGGTGCTGCCGTCGGTCAGCAGCGCGGTGAGCAGTTGTTTGAGCCAGGCACGGGCCCGGTGCACGTCCCTGTCGAGCAGCAGCTGGACGGTGACCCCGTCGTAGGCGGCGACCACCGCATGGGCCGCGCCCTCGACGTCACCGAGCACGGCGGGGATCGGGGTGTGGCCACGGGCCCGCAGGAGCCGGTCGGCGATGGCCTCGCGGAGCCGGGTGCGGTGGTCGAGGAGGAGTTCGGCGACGGCCGGGTCCCGGGCGGCGTGCACCAGGAAGTCGGTCTTCACCAGCAGCCAGTCCACGTCGAGGAGGAGCACGTCGGAGACCCGGTCCACGGAGGCCGGCACGTCCAGGTCGGGTCCGTCGCCGGAGAGCGCGTCGGCGACCTGCCGGGCGATGAGGTCGGCACGCTCCCGGTAGAGGGCGAAGAACAGCTCGTCGAGGGTGGCGAAGTTGGAGTAGAAGGCGCCCCGGCTGAACCCGGCGGCCTCGCAGACCTCCTCGATGGAGACCCGCCCGAACCCCTTGGCGGCGAACACGGTGAACGCGGCATCGAGCAGCCGGGCGCGGGTCTGCACCCGCCGCCGGGTCACGCGTGGGGGCGCGCCGCCCTTCGCTGTCATGTACCGGCCTCCATTCGATACACGAATGTATCGGATGCATGGATGTATCGAAAGGGGTGTGCCCAGCCTGCCCGGAGATCAAATAGGAACAGATTTTCGATTAAGGAGTACGCTGGGGCTCATGGCCACGCACCTCCAGGGCTCCCTGTTCGACCAGACCGACGAGCTGCGGCTCGGCACCCTCGACGGCATCGACCGGACGGCGCTGGGCTCCGGCGCCTGGATCGACGTGCTGCCCGGCTGGCTGAGCGGCGCCGACGCGCTGTTCGAACAGCTGGCGGCGGACGTCCCCTGGCACGCCGAGCGCCGGCAGATGTACGACAACGTCGTGGACGTACCCCGCCTGCTCGCCTTCTACGGCGCCGCCGACCCGCTCCCCCACCCCGTCCTCACCGAGGCCCGCGAGGCGCTCACCCGGCACTACGCCGAGGAGTTGGGCGAGCCGTTCGCCACGGCCGGGCTCTGCTACTACCGCGACGGCCGGGACAGCGTGGCCTGGCACGGCGACCGGATCGGCCGGGGTGCACGGGAGGACACCATGGTTGCGATCCTCTCCGTGGGCGAGCCCCGCGACCTGCTGCTGCGCCCCCTGGTCGGCGGCCCCTCGGTGCGGCGCCCGCTCGGCCACGGCGACCTGATCGTGATGGGCGGCTCCTGCCAGCGGACCTGGGAGCACTGCGTACCGAAGACGGCCCGGGCCGCCGGGCCGCGGATCAGCATCCAGTTCAGGCCACAGGGGGTGCGGTGACCTGGACCTCGGCGCCGGGCGGCCCCCTGCATGTGGTTGGCTGTGCTCCGTTTCGATCGGCACGAACGGGCAAGCCGGAGTGATCATGCGGGCAGAGGTACACGAAGTCGGCAAGGGCGCCTATCTGGTGCACGGCCAGCACACCAACTGGGTGATCCTCAAGGACGGGGACGCCGTCACGCTGGTGGACACCGGCTACCCCGGAGACCGGCAGGGGCTGCTCGACTCCCTCGCGGAGGTGGGCGGTTCACCGGAGGCGGTCGCGGCCGTGCTGATCACGCACGCGCACAACGACCACCTCGGCTCGGCCGAGTACCTGCGCGCCGCCCACGGCACCCCGGTCTACCTCCACGAGGCCGAAGTACCGCACGCCCGGCGGGAGTACCTCCAGCAGGTGTCCGTGGGCGAGGTGGTGAAGAACGCCTGGCGGCCGGGTGTGGTGCCGTGGCTGGTGCACGTGCTGCGCGTCGGCGGCACCGAGCAGCACCCGGTCAAGGCGCCCGACGCGTTCCCGGTCGCCGAGGGACCGCTCGACCTCCCGGGCCGCCCGGTCCCGGTGCACACCCCGGGCCACACCGACGGGCACACCGTCTACCACCTGCCCGAGGCCGGCCTCGTGATCTCCGGTGACGCGCTGGTCAGCGGCCACCGCACCTCGCGCATCCAGGGCCCGCAGCTGCTGCCCGACATGTTCCACCACGAGCGGGCCCGGGCCGTCGCCTCACTGGAACTGATCGGCGCCCTCGACGGGGACGCCCTGCTGCCGGGACACGGCCCGCTGCACCGCGGTCCGGTGCGGGCGGCCGCCGAACGGGCCCGGGAGCTGGCCTCGTGACCCGCCGGCCTTAAGGTTCGTCCCATGGCCTTGCAGATCAACGCCACCAACCCGGAGCACCCCGCGCTCCTGCTCGAACTCCCCTGGGACGTCCCGCTGGAGGAATGGCCCGAGGAGTACCTCGTGCCGCTCCCCCGCGGCATCTCCCGGCACGTGGTGCGCTACGCACGGGCCGGCGACGAGGTCCTCGCGGTGAAGGAGCTGGCGGAGCGCCCTGCGCTGCGCGAGTACGAGCTGCTGCGCGACCTGGACCGGCTCGCCATCCCCGCGGTCGACCCGCTCGCGGTGATCACCGGCCGCACCGACGCCGAGGGCGAACCCCTGGAGTCGGTGCTGGTCACCCGGCACCTCGGCGGCTCCATGCCGTACCGCTCGATGTTCGAGACGACCATGCGCCCGGCCACCATGCACCGCCTCATGGACGCCCTGGCGGTGCTGCTGGTCCGCCTGCACCTGGCCGGGTTCGCGTGGGGCGACTGCTCGCTGTCCAACACCCTGTTCCGGCGGGACGCGGGCGCCTACGCGGCGTACCTGGTGGACGCCGAGACGGGCGACCTGCACCCGCAGCTGAGCAACGGGCAGCGGGAGTACGACCTCGACCTGGCCCGGGTGAACATCAGCGGGGAACTCCTCGACCTGGAGGCCTCGGGGGCGCTGCATCCCTCGCTGGACCCGATCGAGTTCGGGTTCGAGATCTGCACCCGGTACGGCGAGCTGTGGGAGGAGCTGACCCGGACCTCGGTGTACCCGGCGGGCAAGTACCAGTACATCGAGCGCCGGATCAGGCGGCTCAACGACCTCGGGTTCGACGTCGCCGAGATGCAGATCGAGCACTCCTCCAACGGCGACAGCGTCACCTTCGTACCGAAGGTCGTCGACGCCGGTCACCACCAGCGCCAGCTGTTGCGGCTGACCGGCCTGGACGCCGAGGAGAACCAGGCGCGGCGGCTGCTCAACGACCTGGAGAGCTGGATGGCCACCCAGGACGACTACGCCCCCGGGGACCCCCTCGCGGCCCGCCCCGAGGTGCTGGCCCACCGGTGGGTGCGGGACGTCTTCCGCCCCACCGTGCGGGCCGTGCCACTGGAGCTGCGCGGATCGATGGACCCGGCGGAGATCTACCACGAGCTGCTCGAACACCGCTGGTACCTGTCCGAGCGGGCCCAGCACGACATAGGCCTGGACAACGCGGTCGAGGACTACATCGAGAACGTCCTGCCCAAGGCACGGGAGACCCTGGAGCCGGTCACCCCCGAGTAAGCCCGGAGCGAGCCCCGGAGGAAGCCCCGCGCCGGGTCACCCGTGCGGTACGACGGCCACCGGGCAGTCGGCGTGGTGCAGCACCCCGTACGCGACCGAGCCGATGCGGGCGCCGACCGCCGTGCGGTGGGCGCCCCGCCCGACGACCATCAGCTGGGCCCGGCCGGCCACCGAGAGCAGCACCTGCCCCGCACTGCCCATCTCCACGTGCTCGGCGACCGGCACGTCCGGGAACCGCTCGCGCAGCGGCCGTACCGCCTCGGACAGCGCCTCCTTCTCGAAGGGCTCCATGCCTCCGGACTCGTCGAGCAGCTTCAGCGACCCCGGGCTGTAGGCGAAGACCGGCGGCAGGGTCCAGGCCCGCACCACCCGGACCGTCGCGCCCCGGGCCGCCGCCGTCTCGAACGCGAACTCCAGTGTCGCCGTGCTGTCCTCGGGGCCGCCCTGCTGGCCCACGACGACCTCCCGTCCGGCGGCCTCCGCGGTGGGCCGGTCACCGGCGCGCACCAGTACCACCGGGCGTGCCGCCTCCGCGATCACCTGCTGTCCGACGGAGCCCAGCAGGAACCCGACGACCCGGCCGTGCCCGCGCGACCCCAGTGCCAGCAGCTCGGCCCCGGCCGCCGCGTCGACCAGCACCTCCACCGGCCCGCCCTCCAGCACGTCGACGCTCACCGCGAGCTCCGGATACCGCCCGGCGACGGCCCGCACCGACTCGGCCACCCCGTCGGACACCCACCCGCGCTGGGCCTCCCGGTCACCGCCGAGCGCCTCGTGCTGCTCGTACCGCCAGGCGTGCACCACCCGCAGCGGCAGCCCCCGGCGCACCGCTTCCCGGGCCGCCCAGTCGAGAGCGGCGAGGCTCTCCTCCGTACCGTCCACCCCTGCCGTGATCGGGCGTGTCATGCACCGGCCTCCTCGTCCGTTCCGTGTCCGCGTGATCAGTCTTCCGCACTGACGGGTGCCCGCTGTGCACCGCCGTACAAGAGCGAAGGCGGGCGATCGAACATACGATGGGCGGGAACCGGTACGGTGGGCGCGCTCCTCCAGGAGAGCCCGCCGTGCCGTGGAACCAACGGCTCGGGGTGGGAGACGTATGGCACAGGCTGCCGACGCAGCACGGACCGTCATCCTGACCGTGGACACCTCGCAGTGGATTCTCAAGCAATCCCGCTCCGAGCTGGCCGGCACCGCGGCCCGCAGGTTTGGGAGGCGGTGGTGCTCGCCGCGGTGGCCTGCGAGGGTGCGGCCCCGCACCATCCGTCCGTACACCGCAGGCCCTCGCTCTGCTGGAGGAGACGCGCCCACCTGACGGCTGGTTCGCGGCCCGCTGCGGCCGGACTGGACACGGCGGGCGTGGTGAAGGCCGAGCGGTTGAGGTTTGGCGCGAAGCGTCCTGCTGACGTAGGCACGGACACTGGCGTAGCCGCATCCGCTGGGAACGCCGCGACGGCATCCACCAAGCCTTCATCACCCTCGGCTGCGCCATCATCTGCTGGCGACGACTCAAAACCTCATTCTGATCCGAGTCCTACTGAGTTTTTCGTTAGTTCTGTGCGGGTTGGGGGTGGATGGTGAGGCCGGTGTGGGTGAGGAAGGACCACGGGAGTTGCTCGCTGGAGCAGACGCGTTGGATGCCGTGTTCGGCTGCGTCAGCGACGTCGGCGAGGTGGTCGCCGGCGAGGTTGGCCAGCTCGCAGGTTTTGATGGCCGACCACGGCAGTTCGACGGGGTTGAGTTCGGGCGCGTAGGCCGGCAGCCGCTCGAGCGTCAGCCAGTCCTGCTCGGCCGCCCAGGCCCGCATGCCCTGACTCCAATGAGCGGAGAGTCCGTCCCATACCGAGACCACCGACTCCCCGGCGTAGAAGGCCTTGAGGCGTTCCAGCACGTCGATCAGGGAGGTGGTGTCGTAGGTGCCCGGCGCGTAGGTGCGGCGCACCTGTGGCAGCAGCGATATGCCTGATTCGTCGAAGGAACACTATCCAGGCACGTTTCTTCACCGCCCCCCTTTGATGCGTGGCCATTCCTGAGCGACCCATCGGGCGATCTCGGACACGTCCCGCTCGACCGCCTGGCGCCTGGCGCCTGGGCCGTTGCAGACTCCACCCCAGCCTCCCGGTCAGCAGGCGCCATACCGAGGCCCGGGCCACCTTCACCCCGGTTACCCGCTCCACCACCACGCCGGCCCGTTCCAACGACCACAGGTCTGCCTCGAACCCGTGCGCCTGAGCGCCTGCATCCAACGCGACCCGAACAGCTTCGGCTTGGGCATCATCCAGCTTGGGCGGCCGACCGGTGGCCGGACGCCGCCGCAGTGCCTGAGCACCGCCCTGCTCCCATAAGCGTTTCCACCGGCGCACGCTCTCGGCATGCATCCCCACCATCCGTGCACCCTCGGACGTGGCACGCCCCTGCTCGAACAACTCCACCGCCCGCATGCGACGCGCCTCGGCCAACTGGGGCCGTGTCAGGGGCGGAACGGACACACATCGGAAAGCACGGCCTGCGACTTGGAAGACACACCAACAGCCTCACACCGTTGCAGCTCCTGCAACCACAGAACTGACGAAAACTCAGTAAGCCGACGCCCGAGCCACCTCAACTGATCCACGGGATTTGAGAGTTACTCCACAGCTCACCTGATCAAGAACTACTAGCATCTGCTGCGTGAAGACTTCTGGCATATTTCGAAACCGTCTGAGACTCGTGGTGGCCACCGTGTTCTCCGTGGTGGCCCTCGTCATGGTGCCGACGGGCCCCGCGCAGGCGGCTCCCGGTGGCAACCCCGGGAAGCTGACCACCCTCACCTCCTCGTCGGACTACGCGAGGTTGGAACTCCAGGAGCACCGGGTCCCGACCTCGTCACTGGACAACCTGGCCAGCGAGATGGGCACCGCCCGCGGGGTCGACCAGGTCCTCGCCAGCGCCAACCACCCGATGCGCAACGCGGCGGACTGCTCCACCATGGAGAAGACCGCGCTGCCGCTGAAGCCGACGGCTGAGTCCTACTACTGCTGGGACTACGGTGACGACAAGACCCAGGACTGGCTGCCGCAGTCGGTGACGTCCAGCGGTGACGCGGACAACGACGGCCTGTGGGGCACGAACAAGGTGATCCTGTCCGGCTGGGGCGAGAACGGGTCCACCACCACGGACCACATGGCCCGCATCGCCTTCATCGACGCGAACGACCCGAGCAACTTCAAGTACCGCTGGGTCCTGCCCGTCATCCCCCTCAACGGCGGCACCGACTACCGCGCCCTGAAGTCCCACATCGGCGGCATGGTCTGGTATCAGGACAAGCTGATCGTCACCTCCTGGGAGGGGGATTCCGATCACAACCAGCTGTACATCTTCGACATGCACCGCATCCTGCAGGCGACCGTCAACAGTTCCGTGGTCGGCAAGGTGAGCAACGGCTGGTCCGCCGACGGCTACCAGTACGTAATGCCGGCGATCGGCTCCTACAGCCTCGCCGGCGGGGGCTGCGTCTCGACCAGCGACGACTCCTTCCCGTGCTTCGCCTCCATCTCGCTCGACCGCAGCAGCGTGCCGGACAGTCTGGTTGCCACCGAGTGGTTCTCCTCCGGGGGCACCCAGCCGGCCCGCATCTGGCGCTACAACTTCGACGGCAACGACCCGGGCTACCTCGCCAAGGACAGCAACGGGTACGTGGAGGCCGACAAGATCTACGAGACGAACGCCGTCGGTCTCCAGGGCGTGCTGTCGCACAGTACGACCCAGGGGGGCACGCCGAACTTCTACGTCGACGACGCGCGCGGCGGCGTCGACCAGCACGGCATCCTGTGGCGGCAGAACACCAGCGACGCCAGCGCGGCAGCCAACTGCGGGGGCGACATCACGTACGCCTGCTGGGGCATGCACACGGAGGGCATGTCCTACTGGTGGAACACCGGCCGGCTGTGGACGGTGACCGAATGGGCGGCCGACATCAACGCCCACTGGTCGGGCACTGACACCGCGCGGCCACAACGGCTGCTGTACTCCGTACCGCTGTCCTCGGTCGACAGCACGCTGAACTGACCCCAATAAGCGCAGCGCACGGTGTGTGCGCTGCGCCCGGTTTTCACAGGTCACGGGGCTGGTGTGAGGTTGCGGTGATGTACTCGCGCCGGTCTGGGGCGTGATCTTCTTCGGGAGATCGTCTGTCACCTGTGGATTTCGGTGTTTGCGAGGACGAGCAGGGCGCGCAGGAGGGTGGTGGCGTGCCGGGCGTTCATGCGGATCTTGGTCAGGAAGCGCCAGGACTTCAGGTTCGCGAAGCCGTGCTCGACAGCGGCGCGTTCGCGATTGAGCAGGCGGTTCGCTTCCTTCTCCGCGCCGGTGAGGCGGTGGTTGCGGGTGGCCTTGCGGCCGGTGGTGATCACCGGGTCGTCGGGGTCGTCGTCCAGGCCGATGAAGCCGAGGTCGACCAGGGCCCGAGATCCAGATCAGATTGCCCTTTCTCGTCGGCCAGTGCGAGAAACAGCAGGCCATGGGCTTGTGCTTGCCGGAGAAGTCCTTACAGCTCGACCACGTGCGGCCCCTCGGCCGGGTCGGCCTCCTGCGGCACCGGACGCGGGCGACCGTCGATCAGCTCGTACGTGCGCCGGTAACCGAAGGGGATCTTGCCGTGGGGGCGGCCCTCGCCGACTGCGGGGTTCACACCACGCAGCGTACGCACCGACAGGAGCCGGGCCTCCTTCTCCGCGTCGTTGATGCCACTGATCAAGGAGTGCCGGTCACCGTAGTCGCGGGGGTTGAAGGTGCGGTCCAGGCTGGTCACGTGGATCAGGTATCCGCCCGCCTCCGCCGCGTCGACCAGGGCCACGCCCCGGCCGGTCTCACGGGCGAACCTGGACACCTCCCACAGCACGAGCACGTCGCCGGGTTCACCGATGGCGCCGGACGTCAGGCCGGCCAGCAGCTTCTCGAAGTCGTCGCGCACCTTGGCCGCGAACTTGGAGGCCGAGCCGGTGTCCCTGTACGGCTCGCCCCACGTCCACGGACCGTGATCGGCTTCGGCAGCGATGTTGTCGCGGTGCTGGTCAGTGATGCTGCGCGCGGTCTAGCCCTTGCCCTTGGACACACGCAGGTACTCGCGTGCCGCCCTTGTCACGGTTCCCGTGGCCATGGCCCCTCCCCGTCCCGTACGGTCGTTCTATGCCACCTAAAAGCTCAACCGTAGGTGTAATCATGACCGTGGACGACGACCCGGGAGTGTCCCGTGCCGTCGCCCGGGACCTGCGGCGCCGCTACGGCGCGTCGTACCGGATCGTGCGCGCGGAGTCCGGGGAGTCGGCGCTGGACGCGCTGCGAGAGCTGAAGCTGCGCGGCGACCTGGTGGCCGTGATCCTCGCCGACTACCGGATGCCGCAGATGAACGGCATCGAGTTCCTGGAACAGGCCCTCGACGTGTATCCCGGTGCGCGCCGGGTGCTGCTGACCGCGTACGCGGACACCAACGCGGCGATCGACGCGATCAACGTCGTCGATCTGGACCACTACCTGCTCAAGCCCTGGGATCCGCCGGAGGAGAAGCTCTACCCGGTCCTGGACGACCTGCTGGACGCCTGGCGGGCCAGCGACTACAAGCCGGTGCCGGCCACCAAGGTCGTCGGGCACCGCTGGTCGGCGCGGTCCTCGGACGTGCGGGAGTTCCTGGCCCGCAACCAGGTGCCGTACCGCTGGTACTCGGTGGAGGAGCCGGAGGGCCGGCGGCTGCTGGCCGCGGCCGGGGCCGACGGGGACCGGCTGCCGCTGGTGATCACGCCGGACGGCACGCCCCTGGTGGAACCCGAGGCGCCCGAGCTGGCCGCGCACGTGGGGCTGGCGACGACACCGACGGCGGACTTCTACGACCTGGTGGTGATCGGCGGCGGCCCGGCCGGGCTCGGCGCGGCCGTGTATGGGGCGTCGGAGGGGCTGCGGACCGTGCTCGTGGAGCGGTCGGCGACCGGCGGGCAGGCCGGGCAGAGCTCGCGGATCGAGAACTACCTGGGCTTCCCGGACGGCGTGTCGGGCGCCCAGCTCACCGACCGGGCCCGCCGGCAGGCCGCCAAGTTCGGCGCGGAGATCCTGACCGCGCGCGAGGTGACGGCTCTCGAGGTCAACGGGGCCGCACGGGTGGTGCGGTTCACGGACGGTTCGGCGGTCGCGGCGCACAGCGTGATCCTGGCGACCGGTGTGCAGTACCGGCAGCTGGAGGCCGCGGGCTGTCTCGACCTGACCGGCTGCGGGGTGTACTACGGATCCGCGCTCACCGAGGCGACCTCCTGCCAGGGCCAGGACGTGTACATCGTCGGCGGCGCCAACTCGGCCGGCCAAGCGGCGATGTACCTGTCCCGGTTCGCCAAGTCCGTGACCCTGCTGGTCCGCGGCGCCGACCTGTCGGCCTCGATGTCGTACTACCTGATCCAGCAGATCAACGAGGCCCCCAACATCGCCGTGCGCAGCCACACCGTGGTGGACGCCGCGCACGGCGTCGAGCGCCTGGAGCAGCTCACCCTGCGCCATGTCAGCAGCGGGGAACGGGAACAGGTCGACGCCCAGTGGATGTTCGTGTTCATCGGGGCGGCTCCGCTCACCGACTGGCTCGGTGACACGGTGCTGCGGGACGAACGCGGGTTCATCCTGGCCGGGCCCGACCTGACCGTCGACGGACGGCCACCGGGGGGCTGGGAGCTGGACCGGCCGCCGTACCACCTGGAGACCAGCATTCCCGGCGTTTTCGTGGCGGGCGACGCACGCGCCGATTCCGCCAAGCGCGTCGCGTCCGCCGTCGGAGAAGGAGCCATGGCAGTGATGCTCGTCCACCGGTACCTGGAGCAGTCATGAGCGGGCAGCCGATGCCGTGCAGCCCGAAGGAGATCGGCGCGCTGTTCCTGTTCGAGAAGCTGGAGCCGGAGCAGCTCGGGCGGCTGTGCGCGGCGGGCCGGGTCGAGCTGTTCCAGCCGGGCCCGGTCTACACCGAGGGCGAGCCGGCCACCTGCTTCTACGTGATGATCGAGGGCACGGTGGTGCTCTCCCGGCAGGTCGGCGGGGACGACGTCGAGGTCACCCGGACCTCGCAGTCCGGTGTGTACGCGGGCGCCATGCAGGCCTACCTCGGGGACCGGGTGCGGCAGGCGTACAACAACTCGATGCGGGTGACCGAGCCGACCCGGTTCTTCGTGCTCCCGGCCGACACGTTCGCGGACATCATGCGCGAGTGGTTCCCGATGGCCGTGCACCTGCTGGAAGGCCTGTTCTTCGGTTCGAAGAACACCCAGGCGGCGATCGGGCAGCGCGAACGGCTGCTGGCTCTCGGCTCGTTGTCCGCCGGGCTCACCCACGAGCTCAACAACCCGGCCGCGGCGGCCGTGCGGGCCACGTCCACGCTGCGCGAGCGGGTGGCGAAGATGCGGCACAAGCTCGCGGTCATCGCCGAGAGCCCCTTCTCGCGGGAGCAGCTGGCCGGGCTGATCGAGATCCAGGAGCGCACCGCGGAGCGGGTCGCCAAGGCGCCGGCCCTCAGTCCGCTGGAGGCCTCGGACCGCGAGGACGCGCTCACGGACTGGCTGGAGGACCACGGCATCGACCACGGCTGGCAGCTCGCGCCCACCTTCGTACAGGCCGGGCTCGACGTGGACTGGCTGGAGCAGGTCGCGGCGGCCGTGGACGAGGAGATCCTGCCGAACTCGGTCGGCTGGCTCAACTACACCATCGAGACCGAGCTGTTGATGAACGAGATCGAGGACTCGACCACCCGCATCTCGAACCTCGTCGACGCCGCCAAGCAGTACAGCCAGCTGGACCGGGCGCCGTACCGGGTGGTGGACGTGCACGAACTCCTGGACAGCACCCTGCTGATGCTGTCCGGGAAGATCGGGCAGGACATCCGGGTGGTCAAGGAGTACGACCGTACGGTCCCGCCCGTCCCCGCCTACCCCGCCGAGCTCAACCAGGTGTGGACCAACCTCATCGACAACGCGGTCTGTGCGATGAAGGACGGCGACGGCGCGGGCGGCGGACACGGCACGCTGACCGTGCGGACCGCGCTCGACCACGAGCAGCTGCTGGTCGAGTTCCGGGACACCGGGACGGGGATCCCGCCGGAGATCAAGGACCGGATCTTCGACCCCTTCTTCACGACCAAGCCCGTGGGGCAGGGCACGGGGCTCGGTCTGGACATCTCCTGGCGGATCGTCGTGAACAAGCATCACGGCACCATGCGGGTGGAGTCGGAGCCCGGCGACACCCGGTTCCAGGTGCTGCTCCCGCTGACCGCCGAGGCGCCCGAGGAATCCGAGACACCTGTGGAGGCAGTATGAGTGGCGACACCGCGATAGACCCGAACGTTCCGCCGAGCGGCGCCGGGTGTGTGGAGTGCGACGCGGCGGGGGGCTGGTGGTTCCATCTGCGGCGGTGCGCGCAGTGCGGGCACATCGGGTGCTGCGACGACTCGCCCTCGAAGCACGCGACGGCGCACTTCCATTCCACCGGGCATCCGGTGATCCGTAGCTACGAGCCGGGCGAGGGCTGGTTCTGGAACTTCGAGACGGAGGAACTGTACGAGGCCGGGCCGGAGTTGGCGCCGCCGGTGAGTCATCCTGCGGAGCAGTCGGTGCCGGGTCCTGCGGAGCGGGTGCCGGCGGACTGGGCTCGGGTTCTGCGGGGTTGAGCGCCTAGGGGGGCGGGGGCTCTGCGGTGACGGCGGGTGCGGCTCGGGGGTGGCTGGTCGCGCAGTTCCTCCCTCAGCCTTCGGCCGGGGGTGCCCCCAGCGCCCCTGGCTTCTCCGCTGGGCCTTTGTCAGGATGTGAGGGTGTCGCAGAGATCGTTCAGCACTCCCCTGATCGGCCGGGATCGCGAGTCGGCCCGCCTCGCGGAGATCCTTCAGCGAGCCCGGAACGGCAGTGGGCAGGCCCTGCTGGTCGCCGGGGACGCGGGGGTCGGCAAGACCCGGCTGCTGGACGAGGTGGCGGCCACGGCGGCCGCGGACGGAGTCACCGTCGTCGTCGGGCACTGTGTGGATCTCGGGGATGTGGGGCTGCCGTATCTGCCGTTCACCGAGGTTCTCGGGGTGCTGGCCGGTGATGAGCGGTTCAGTGGGGTGCTGGCCGCGCATCCCGTCGTGGAGCGGCTGCTCGGGGCCGCCCCGGACTCTTCCGGCGACGCGGGTGCGCGGCTGCGGCTCTTCGAGGGCGTCGCCGGGCTGTTCGCCGAGTTGGCGGCCGCCGCGCCGCTGCTGCTGATCCTGGAGGACCTGCACTGGGCCGACCAGTCGTCCCGTGATCTGCTGCGGTTCCTGCTGAGCCGTGGGGTGCTGCCCCCGCGCCTCGCCGTGCTGGCCTCCTACCGCGCCGACGACCTGCACCGGCGGCATCCGCTGCGGCCGCTCCTCGCCGAGCTGGTGCGGCTGCCCGGCGTGGACCGGCTGGAGGTGCGGCCGCTGGCCGACGGCGAGGTGGCGCGGCTGGTGCGGGCGCTGGAGCAGCGGCCGCTGGCCGAGGCGACCGTACGGGACATCGTCGAGCGGGCCGAGGGCAACGCCTTCTACACCGAGGAGCTGGTGGCCGCCGCCGGCACGGACGGGATGCCCACCGGGCTCGCCGATCTGCTGCTGATCCGGGTCGAGCAGCTGTCGGAGACGGCCCAGCAGGTGCTGCGGACGGCCGCGGTGGCCGGGCGCCGGGTCGGGCACGACCTGCTGCGGGAGGCCGTCGGACTTCCGGAGGAGGAGCTGGAGGCCGCCCTGCGGGAGGCGGTGGGACGGCAGTTGCTCGTCGCCGGGGACGGGGACACCTACGCCTTCCGGCACGCCCTCGCACGCGAGGCCGTGTACGGCGATCTGCTGCCCGGGCAGCGGGCGCGGCTGCATGGCACCTACGCGGGGCTGCTCGCCGCCCGCGGCGGCGGGGCGGCGACCGCTGCCGAGCGGGCGCACCACTACCGGGAGAGCCACGATCTGCCCGAGGCGCTGGCCGCCTCCGTGGAGGCCGCCGGTCACGCCCGGCGGATGGGTGCCCCGGCGGAGGAGCTGCGGCACCTGGAGGCGGCCCTGGACCTGTGGCCGGCCGTGCCGTGCGAGGCGCGGCCCTCCGGCGAGGGGCTGGACCCGGTGAGCCTGACCCTGCGGGCGTCGGCGGCGGCCGCCCACTCCGGGGACGCGCACCGGGCCGTGTCGCTGACCCGGGCCGCGCTGGCCGGCGCCGGCCAGGACGCGGATCCCGAACTCGCCGCCCGGGTGCGCTACACTCTCGCGGGGAACCTCATGACCGTCGACAACCTCGCCGCCGCGTTCGCCTACAGCAGCGAGGCGCTGGCGATGATCCCCGCCGAGCCGCCGTCCCGGACCTGGGTGTGGGCCGCGGCCACGCATGTCATGGCGGCCCGTCAGGTCGGGGACGACGCGACCGCGCTGCGGGTCGCGCGGCAGGCCCTGGAAGCCGCCGAGCGGATCGGTGCCACCGCCGCCCGGGCCGACCTGCTGATCTCCCTGGCCCGCCTGGAGGGTGGCGGGCGACGCACCCAGGAGGGCCGGGAACGGCTCCGGCAGGCGCGGGAGCTGGCCCGGGAGGCCGGGGACACGCCGGTGGAGATGCGGGCGCTGTTCAGCCTGGCCATCGGCTGCTACGAGTCGGGCGAGCTGCGGGAGTGCCTGCCGTGGCTCACCGAGGGGCTCGACCGGGCCCGGCGGTCGGGGCTGCTGTCCTCGCCGTACGCCCTGGAGATGCGGTACCTGCGGCTGCTGGTGCTCCACACGCTGGGGCAGTGGGACGAATGCGTGCGGGTGGCCGGCGCGGAGGGACCGGCGCCCGCGTTCACCACGGGACCCGTCCTGTACGTCGCCCTGGCCCGGGGCGAGCCGGATGTCGTGGCACGGGCCGGGGCGCTGCTCGGGGAGCCGTTCGACTGGATGGGCCGGCTCGTCGGGGGGATCGTGCTGACCGACGCGGCCGCGGTGCGGGGTGAACCGGAGGAGGCCGTGAGACGGGCGCGGGAGGCGGTCGCGGCGCTCACCGACGAGTCGGGGCGGGCGCCGGACGTGACGGTCCGGCTCGCCGCGCTCGCGCTGGCCGCGGTCGCGGACCGGTCGGTCTCGTCCCGCGGTGACGGGAGCGCGGACGGCTGGAGCGGCGTCGCCGGTGAACTGGTGGGGCTGGCCCGGGCCACGGCCGCGCGGCAGGGTCCGGAGGGGCAGGCCTGGCTGGCGCGTGCCGAGGCGGAGTGGGCCCGGGCCGTGTCCGGGCCGGAGGTGGCGGCCTGGGAGAAGGCGGTGGCCGCCTTCGCGTACGGCGATGTGTACGAGGCGGCCCGGGTGCGGCTGCGGTACGCCGAGGCCCTGGCGGCCGACGGGCGGCCTACGGAGGCCGCGGAGCAGGCACGGGCGGCCCGGGAGACGGCGGTGGCGCTGGGGGCCGCGCCCCTGCTGGCGCGGTCGGACGCGGTGCTGCGCCGGGCGGCGCCGGTGAAGGACCAGGTCTCGCCGCTGACCGCACGGGAGCAGGACGTGCTGCGGCTGCTGGCGCTGGGCCGCAGCAACCGGCAGATCGGCGAGGAGCTGTTCATCACGGGCAAGACGGCGAGCGTGCACGTCTCCAACATCCTCGCCAAGCTGGGCGCGGCGAGCCGTACGGAGGCGGTGGCGATCGCCTACCGGGAACGTCTGATCAGCCCTGGGCCGTCGGCCCGGGGCTGATCGGACGCGGGGTGGTGCCGGACGCGGGGTGGTGCCGGTGCTTCAGCGGTCGCAGTCGAGGCCCGCCAGGTCGACGGAGTCGGCCATGGCCTGCATGCCCTTGTCGTCGGGGTGGATGTGGTCGCCGCCGTCCAGGAACGGCAGCATCCGCGCCTGGTCGTAAGGGCTGCGCAGGATCCGGTCGAAGTCGGCGATCCCGTCGAACGCCCCGCTGGTGCGGATGTACCGGTTCACCTCCTGGCGGACGGTCTCGCCCGCCTGGTCCCACTCCGGCCAGCCCTCGAACGGCCCGACGGTCGAGGCGACCACGCACTTCCCGGCCGCGTGCGCCCGCCGGACGACCTCCTGGTACCCGGCGATCAGGTCGGCCGCGGTGACCCCGGTGTGGGCCTTGATGTCGTTGATCCCCTCGAAGAGGAAGACGGTACGGACGCCGGGCTGGCTGAGGACGTCGCGGTCCAGCCGGTTGACGGCCGCCTGGCCGGCGCCGTCGGTGAGGACCTGGTTGCCGGAGATCCCTTCGTCGGCCACGCCCTTGATTTCGGTGCCGGCCTTCTGGAGCCGGCGGGCGAGGTAGTCGGGCCAGCGCCGGTTCTGGTCGCTGGTGGACGCCCAGCCGTCGGTGATGGAGTCGCCGAGCGCCACCACCGCCCCGGTGTCCGGGTTCTTCGGCCGTACGGAGACCGAGTCCAGGTACCACCAGGATCCCGTGGTGCCGGTCCAGTTGGCGGCACTCTCCTCAGCGGTGTGGTCGCCCTGGGTGAGGTAGGAGGTCTGCATGGCCATGCCGTGACCGGTGGCGGGGCCGGCCGCGTCCGGGCTGTGCAGGCTGACGACCAGGTTGCTGCCGGCAGGCAGGGCGCGGGGCAGCGGGTCGCTCCAGACGGTGGCGCCGGCCGGCACGGCGACCGTGCGGGCGCCGTCGAAGGTCAGCCGCCTGTTGCTGCCCGGCTTGAGGGCGGCGCCCTGGCTCTGCAGACCGGCGTAGACGCTGTCCAGGTTCAGCGGCCGGTCGCCGAAGGCGTTGGACAGCCGTATCCGCAGGTCGCTGCCGGCCGTACTGGTGTGCACGACCAGCCGGTAGCCGCGGTCGGCGGTGCCCTGTCCCAGCCGGTCGGCGCTGGCCCCCCAGGTGACGACGTCGTGCCGGGCGGAGGCCGCGGACCGGGAGGGGGACGGAGCGGACCGGGCGGACTGAGCGGATCGGGAGGCCTGCGAGGACTGCGAGGACGGCTGGGCGGAGGACTCCCGCGCGGGTGTCGCGCCGGCGGGCCCGGTCTGGCAGGCGACCGTGGCCAGGAGGACGGCGGCGGGGCCGAGCAGCCGCGCGAACCGGCCGGTCACCGCGCCAGGTCCTTCAGCGTGACGGACGCGCCGGGCTTCAGCGTGATCGTCCGGGTCTTTCCGCCGTAGGCGACCGTGGTGGTACGGCCGCCGACGCTGCGGATCCGGGCCTCCGTCGGCTTGCCGTCCCGCCAGCTCAGGTCCACGACGAAGCCGCCGCGGGCGCCCGCCCCGGTGACCTTGCCGGCGGCGGCCCAGGCGTCGGGGAGGGCCGGCAGGAGCTCCAGATGACCCGGGCGGGAGTAGAGCAGCATCTCCAGGATCGCGGCCGGGGTGCCGAAGTTGGCGTCGATCTGGAAGATGCCCCGGCCCTGCTGGACCTCGTAGATGTCGAAGAGGTTGGGCGAGGTGCCGTTGCTGCCGTTGCCGGAGGGGCGGAGGTTGCGGACGACGAGCTCGTAGGCCTTGTCGGCGTCCTTCAGCCGGGCCCAGCACAGCGAGCGCCAGGCGTTGGCCCAGCCGAAGCTGTCCATGCCGCGGGCGGTGAGCAGGGCGGTGGCGCCCTTGACGATGTCGGCGGGGGTCGAGCCGTCGGGGCGGATCCGGTCGCCGGGGAAGAGGTTGATCAGGGGCGAGAGGTGGCGGTGGGTGGTCTCGCCGAGGTTGTCCGGGGACATCCACTCCTCCAGCCAGCCGGTCTTGGGGCTCACCACCGGCAGGTAGAGGCGGTCCCGGAGCTTGCCGACGGTGCCCGCGTATCCAGCATCCCTCTTCAGCTCGGCGGACGCAGTACGGAAGTTCCCGAACAGCGTCCACACCTGTTCCTGGGCGTAGGTGATGCCCTTGGCGTCCAGCGGTCCCTGCTCCGGCGACCAGTCGCTGTCCGCGATCAGCACCTCCCTGCCGTCGTCGAGGGTGGTGGTGAGCAACCGCGCCTCCCAGAACTCGCAGGCACCCTTGAGGAGAGGGTAGATCTTCTCCAGGTGGGCGCGGGACCGGGTGAACTCGTAGTGCTCCCAGAGGCTCTGGCACAGCCAGGCGTTGCCCGCCGGGTGCCACCACCAGCCGCCTCCGCCGAAGGGGTTGGTGGAGATGGCGACGGTCCAGCCGGCCACCTTCCCACGGGAGTTGCGGTAGCGGTTGCGGGAGTCCTGGAAGAGGCGCTGCGTGAGATCGGTCCAGGCCGGGAGCTGGGCGACGCAGTAGTCGGTGAAGGCGTCGAAGCACTGGGACAGGCCCAGCCGGTCGGACATCCAGTAGTTCATCTGGATGTTGATGTCGGTGTGGTAGTCGCCCATCCAGTCCGGGTCGTTGCCGTCCAGCCAGAGGCCCTGGAGGCCCATCGGCAGGCTGTCGCGCGATCCGGCGATCATCAGGTAGCGCCCGAACTGGGCGTAGGCGGCCTCCAGTTCCGGATCCGGGTCGCCGGTGTCGGCGCGGGCCTGGATGCGCGCCCAGGTGTCCAGTCCACGCTGGTCGTCCGTCGAGGTGCCGAGCGACAGGTCGAACCGGCCGAACAGCGCCCGGTGATCGGCCGCGTGCGTGCGCAGCAGCGAGTCCGCGGAGTGCAGGGCGGCCGCCCTGACCTTGGTGCGGGCCAGCGCCACCGGGTCGACGGAGGGGTCCCGGTAGCCGGCGGCGGCGTCCGGCGCGTAGTCGGTACCGCCGCTGAGTACGACGGTCAGCTCGCGGCAGTCGGTGAAGCCGATGTGCGACCCGCTCACCCGCACGCTGCCGCCGTTGCCGTACGCCTTCACGACCGCACCGTACTTGAGCCCGTTGGCGAAGGACCCGGCGAACGCCTCGGCCGTGCCGCCGGTCTCACCGTGGGTGCCCTCCAGGGTGATGGTGCCGGTGTAGCGCCCGCCGCCGTCCTGGCCGAAGTGCAGCACGATCACGTCGTCGGGACGGCTGGCGAACACCTGCCGCCGGTACGTCACTCCGGAGCGGACGTAGGACGCCGTCACGACACCGTTGTCGAGGTCGAGGGTGCGGCGGTAGTCGGAGACGGCGCCCAGGTCGTGGTCGGGTATCTCGACGGTGAGCCGGGCGAGGAGGGTGAGCGAACCGAAGTCCGCCCGGCCGTAGGGGAACTGGCCGTCGGAGTCGAGGGTGTCGTTGAGGCCGCCGGTCCAGAGGGTGGCATCGGTGACCAGGAGGAGCTCACGCCCGGGGTCGTTGCTCGCGAGGGCGCCGAGCCGGCCGTTGCCGACGGGCAGCCCCTGCGTGATCATCGACCCGTCGTCGGCGGGCGCCTGCCACCAGAGTTGGTGGCGAGGGGTGGCGAGGGGTGCGGACGACCGCACCGGCGCGGCGGTTGCGGTGAAGGAGGGCAGCCCGGCGAGGGCTCCGGTGGCTGCGGCGAGGGCGAGAAAACTGCGTCTGCTGGGCTGGCTGTTCTGCATGACCGGTTCCTTTGCAGTCGGGCGGAGGAACAACGCGCCCCTCAGGGGCGCGGGGAACTGCGCGACCAGCCCCCCACCGGTCCGCAGTTCCCGACGACGCACTTACCGAGGCAACTACCTCGGCGACTTGGGAACGTCGATCCGGTCGACGTCCGGCGCGTACCCCGACCCGCTGTCGAAGCTGATCGTGTTCGCACCGGCCTTCAGCACCACCGGCACGCTCACCGTCGCGACGGTCCCCCAGTCCCCGGTGGACGGGAACTTGTGGCTGGTCCCGGACCCGGAGTTGGCCGAGACAACCGCCGGCCGGGAGTCACCGCTGATGTAGGCCACCTTCACCAGGTACGTCCCCGCCCTGTCGACGACGACGTCGTTGAAGGTCAGCTTGCCGCCCTGGTACAGGTTCCCGACCTTCTTCTGCCCGGAGCACGCGTCGCACCCGGCGACGGACGCGTTGCCGCTGAGCGTGTTGCCGCTCGCCTCGGCCTCGTAGCCGGTGGCGGCCAGCGCGCTGCCCTTCGGCGTCACGGTGAACAGACGCGAGCCGTGGGCCGGCAGCGCCTCCGTGATCTTGTTCTGGAAGCTGCCCAGGTTCTCGTGGTTCCACAGGTCCCGCACCGACGCCTTGCCGGTGAATCCCAGCGCCGTCCAGTCGGCCGTGACCGCCGAGGGCGAGTCCGCGAGGTTGAACAGGGCGACGGTGTACGTGCCGTCGGCGTTCTTCGCGGCCCAGACCTGCTGCGGGTCGGACGGGGTGATCGGGCGGGCCGGCGGGTTGCCGCTCTGGTCGATCGCGATGACGTCGCGGTTGGTCAGCAGGGAGACGCCGTAGTCGTCCAGCTTGGTGAGGTCGTCGCCGGTGAACAGGGGCGACTTGGCGATGGCCCAGAGGGTGGCGTAGCTCTGCCGTTCGGCCTTGGTGAGGCCGTCCATCGCGCCGTTGCCGACGTCGAGGGAGTCGAGGTCGTTCCAGCCGCCGGGGCCTGCCTCGCCGGTCCAGGCCGGGGTGTCGTCCCAGCGGTCGTCGACGGAGTTCTCCCAGCTGACGAGGGTGTTGCAGTAGCACTCGACGTCGGTGTCGATGCGCCAGCCGTTGGTGTACTTCTGCCAGTCGGCGGCATGGCCGAAGTCCAGCGACCAGGAGGCTTCCAGGTGGATCGGGCGGCCGGTGGCGGCGATCGCCTTGTGCCAGGCGGCGACGTCGGCGACGTTGTCGTACTGGTCACCGCTCTTGCCGGAGCCTGGGCCGACGCCGTCGAGCTTGAGGAAGTCGTAGCCCCAGCCGGCGAGCAACTGAGCCTGGGAGTCTATGTACTTCTGCGCGCACGGCCTGTCGAAATCGATCTTGTACGAGCTGTCCCAGCCATTGGTGGTGCGCAGGTCGGGATAGACGATGTCGGCGGTGGTGCAGCCGTCGGCGTTCCAGATCGGCGTACTGCCGTCGCCGTACGCGCCCTTCTCCAGGCCGACCGGCAGGTAGATGCCCGCCTTGAGCCCCTTGGCGTGGATGTGGTCGGCGACGGCCTTCATGCCGCTGGGGAAGCGGGCGGGGTCGGCCTTCTGGCGGCCGTACTGGTCGTACCCCTGCTTCCAGTTCCAGTCCATCCACCAGCCGGCGTCGATGTTGACGTAGTCGTAGCCGTACTTCTTCAGCTTGCTCGCCAGGGCGTCGGTCTGCTTGAGGACGTTCGCCTCGGTGAGGTAGCTGTAGTCGCCCTTGTCGTTCAGGCCCGGGTACTTGGACGACTGCATGCTCCAGCTCGACCAGCCCATGTACGGCTTGGCGGCGATCGGGGCGGGTGTCTCGGCCTGCGCGGCGGGCACGGCGGCCGCGAAGGCGGCCGTCAGTGCCAGCACGAGGACGGTTCTCAGCCCGCGTACGGGCAGGGCGGATGTCGAAGGTGACCGCATGGGCCCTCCAGGGTTCGGGGTCTCGGGCGGCTCAGCCCTTGCCCGTCGGTGTGGGAGAAGAGGTGATGAAGGACTGGATCGCGGCGGCCGCGGCCCCGCGCGCCCACTCCTCGAAGGGGAGCGGGCGGGTCTGTACGTCGCACCGCGCGGCGGAGCCGAAGGCGGCCGCGGTGAACGAGTCGAGGATCTGCTCGGCGAAGAGGTCGTAGGCGGCGAGCCCCTCGCCGGAGATGATCACGCGTTCGGGGCCGAAGAGGTTGGCCACGGTCGCGATGCCCCGGCCGATGGCCTCACCGGCGCGGGCGTACACCTCGCGCGCGCCGGGCACGCCCTCGTGGGCGAGGGCCACCGCCGCCGCGGAGTCGGCGACCTGACGGCCGGTCACCTCCCGCATGCGGGTGACGAGCGCGGCGTCCCCGGCGATCGCCTCCACGCAGCCGCGGTTGCCGCAGTGGCAGAGGGGCCCGGCCGGGTCGATGGCCACGTGCCCGATCTCCCCGGCCACGCCGTGCGCGCCCGACACCACCTGGCCGTGGATCACCAGTCCGCAGCCGATGCCGGCGCCGACGGTGACGACGGCGAAGTCGGAGAGCCCGACCCCGGCGCCGAACCACTGCTCGGCGACGGTCAGGGCGCGGACGTCGTGGTCGACGACGACCGGCAGTCCGGTGGTCATCACGGCGAGTTCGGCGAGGGGCACGTCCCGCCAGTCGAGGAAGGGCGAGTAGCGCACGACCCCTTCCGCCCGGTCCACGTCGCCGGAGACGGCGATGCCGAGGCCGAGCACGGGGGCGCCGAAGTCCTCGGCCTCGGTGCGCAGTTCGTGGGTGAGTTCGGCGACGGAGGTCAGGACGGCCCTGGCCGCGCGGTCCGTGACCGGCAGCCGGCGGGCCAGCAGGATCCGGCAGCACAGGTCGGTGAGGACCGCGATGACCTCGTCGCCGGTCACCTTGACCCCGATGAACAGCGCGCGTCCGCCGTCCACCCGTACCAGGTTGGCCGGGCGTCCGAGGGCGGGCCGGGCCTCGCCGTCGGCGTCCTCCGCCAGGTACCCGGCCGCGAGGAGCGGCCGGACGGCCTTGGTCACGGCCGCCGGCGACAGGCCGGCCAGGCGGGCCGCCTCCAGCCGGGTCACGGGGCCGTGGGACAGGACCGTGGTGAAGATCTGCGAGACGGCCGGCGTGTGGGCCGGGAACGTCTCGGCACGGGAGGTGGAGCGCATGGCCGGGAACTTAGGTGGCTTATTTTCCGCTGTCAATAAAAGAAACAGGAATCACCTGATGGTTGACTGTGAGGCTCCCGTGGCCTTCAAATGACGGGTGGCACGGGCGCGTTGGCTCGTGTTCCGCAAGCGCGACCGATCCGGGTGCCCAGCCCCCCGACGGGGCACCCGGATCGGCTGCGGGGCGCGCCCGTCAGTGGCGGGCGACCGGTGTGTCGGCCTCGGTGACGTTGACCGCGGCCCACGCCTGGTCGACCGTGCGGTACTCGACGCCGCTCGCGCCGTAGAGGTCCTTGGCCGCCTTCAGCGTCGCGATCCGCGCGTCGTGGAAGTCGGTCGAGGAGACCATGTACCGGGTCAGGGCACGGTAGAAGATCGCCGTGGCCCTGGCACGGCCGATGCCGGTGACCGTGGACCCGTCGTAGGTCGGCGAGTCATAGGTGGTGGCGCCGATCGTCTTGCGGCCACTGCCCTCGGCGAGCAGGTAGAAGGCGTGCGAGGAGACGCCGGAGCCGGCGTGCACCTCGGCGTCCGTCACCTCGGGCGACCAGTAGTCGACCGTGCCTTCGAGGCGGTCGAGCGAGGGGTGGTCGAGGCGGCGCAGGAACTTCTGGCGCAGGCCCAGCTTCTCGCCCAGCAGGTAGTTCGGCGGGTTCTTCGGGTTGTCGGCGAAGAACTCCACGCCGGAGCCGAAGATGTCGGCCAGCGACTCGTTCAGCGCGCCCGGTTCGCCGAACTGGTTGCCGTCGTTGTCGACGCGTGTCGGTTCGAGCTTGGCGGTGGCGTCCACCACGCCGTGGGTCAGCTCGTGGCCGGTGACGTCGAGGACGACCAGCGGCTTCTTGATCTCGTCGCCGTCCCCGTCGCCGTACAGCATGCAGCCGCAGGCGGAGTCCCAGAAGGCGTTGCCGACCTTGCTGCCCCAGTGGACCATGGCGCGGGCGGGCTTGGAGTTGTTCGCTATGCCCTTGCGGCCGAAGGCCTTCTTGTAGAAGTCCAGGGTCTCGGTGATGCCGTACTGGGCGTCGGCGGCGGCGCTGCCCCGGCTGGTGGTGGTGCCGTTGCCCCAGCTGTCGGTGGTGCTGGTGAACTTGGTGCCCTGGCCGAAGCTCTCGGTCTCCCTGCCCTTGGCGTCCCGGGTCTCGGTGCCGTAGCGGGTGGGGTCCTTGAGCAGGAAGCTCCTGCGGGCGGTCTGCGTGGTGGTGAGCGGGACCTTGCCGACGAACAGGGACCGGCCGGAGCCGTGGGCGGTCACCGGGTAGTGGACGGCGGCGGAGACGGACGCGCCGGCGAGGGCCTGGGCCTGGGCGCCGATGCCGGTGGCCGGGTCGAGGGTCTCGCCGTGGCGGCGGAGGGTGTCCAGCAGCCGGGGCGAGAGGAACTCGTCGCTGTCCGGCGTGTTGCTGCGCACCTTGCCGGTGAGGGCGTCGACGACGACCGTGCTGGAGCCGTTCGAACCGTCGACCGCCACCTGGTAGGCGAGGGCGGCGGCGCCGTCGCGTGCGTCCACCACGAGCCGGGCGGTGCCGGCGTCGCCGTCGGCGGCCGCGGCGGCCTTCTCCTCGGCCTGCCGGGCGGTCAGCTTCGCCTCGGTGGCGGCGGGCCTGACGGTGTGGTCGGCCGCCCGGGTGACGCCGGTGTAGGCCAACCGACGGGAAAGGTGGACGACGAGGTCGCCGCCGAGCACCGGCAGCCCCCGGTGGGTGCGGACGAAGCGGACATGGCGCGCCCCTTCGGGGTCGATCATCACGTCCTGTGGCTGGAGCTCGTCGCCCGCGCCGACTCCGGTCGCCGCGGCATGGGCGAAGGCCGCGGTCCGGGCCGCCGCCACCACCTGCGCGGCCGTCGTGGCGGAGGCCGTCGCGGCCGGCCGTCGTTCCCCCGTCGCGGGACCGGCGAAGGCCGTACCGGCCAGGCCCGTGGCGGCCGTCGTCACCGCGACGGCGACCGCCACGCTGCGTATGTGCGCGCTACGCACTGATCAGGGTTCCTTCGTTCGAAGGCGGCGGGATCACCAACCGCCTTTCGGCAGGACGCCGTTGGGCGCCAAGAGGGCTGGTCGGGCCCTGAGCCGCAACCCTTCCGGACGAATCATGTCCATGTAAAGCAGGATTCGTTACGTTTCTTGCTTTTCGTGGCAATACTTGACGAATCCACACCGCACAGTGATCAGGGAATGACCAACTGTGCGTCGGCTGTGGAGATGTGACGGGATGCGAGAGGGTTCCCCGAGCCGTATGTGACTCATCTCGCATCGAAGACAGCCCAGAGAGGAACAGGTCCGAATGGTCTCGGCAACGATGTGCAGAAGCGCGGTGCTCGGGGCGGTGACGCTGTCACTGTTCGCGGTCCCGGCCCAGGCGGCACCCCTGAAGACGGCGGCGGGGCCGCGGGCGGCCACCACCCTCCCGGCGCCCGACACCACGGGGCTGGCCGCGGTGCTGCGCTCGGTCGTGGCGAAGGGCGCGCCCGGCGCGATGGCCCGCATCGACGACGGCACGCAGGTATACCGGTCCGCACAGGGCATCGCCGACCGGGCCACCCGGCGGGCCCTCACCACCACCGACCGCTTCCGGGTGGGCAGCATCACCAAGACGTTCTCGGCGGTGGTCCTGCTGCAACTGGTGGACGAGCACAAGCTGGCCCTGGACGCGCCCGTCAACCGCTACCTGCCGGGGCTGCTGCCGGACGACCGCATCACCGTGCGGCACGTGCTGAGCCACCGCAGCGGTCTCTACGACTACACCAACGACATGTTCGCCAGCAGCGTGTCCGGCTTCGAGGCCGTGCGCAACAAGGTCTTCACCTACCGCCAGCTGGTGGACATGTCCCTGAGGAAGGCGCGCACCAACGCGCCGGGCGCCGCCTATTCGTACTCCAACACCAACTTCGTGGTCGCCGGGATGCTGATCGAGAAGCTGACCGGGCACAGCGTGCGCACGGAGTACGAGAACCGCATCTTCAAGCCGCTCAAGCTCGACGACACCTCCTACGTGCACCCCGACACGAAGATCCCGGGGCGGCACGCCAACGGCTACCTCACCGCGGACCGGGCGGGCGCCGCGCCCGTCGACGCCACGGACCAGACGGTCTCCTGGGCGCAGAGCGCGGGCGCGATCATCTCCAGCGCACGCGACCTCGACACCTTCTACTCGGCGCTGGTGCGCGGAAAGCTGACGTCGGCCGCCCGCCTCGCGGAGATGGAGCGCTTCACCCGCGTCAACGCCAACACCTCCTACGGCCTCGGGCTGCGCCGCCGCGACCTGTCCTGCGGGATCTCCGTCTACGGCCACACGGGCGCCGTCCAGGGCTACTACACGTACTCCTTCACCAGCAAGGACGGCAGGCGCAGCCTCACCGCGCTCGCCAACGCCTCCAACAGCTCCGACGTGCTCAACACGCTGGCGACCACGCTGGAGCCGGTGTTCTGCGGCAAGCAGAAGGCTGCGCGGACCGCTGCCGTGCCACTGGAGCGCGAGGACGTGGCACCGGCCGCGCCGCGGGAGCAGTAGCGCCCCCGTCCCCGGAGGGAACCCCGCGCCCGGGCCGGACGTTCAACCGGCGACTCCCCCACCGGGCGCGACCTTCGGCCCCCGACCTCGCAGAGGCGGTGAGATGAGCGAGCTGGTCCCCGGGGGCAATCTGCCCCTTCCGGGCGGCGCGCTGACGCTGCGGGTGCCCGGTCCCTTCGACGTGTCGGCGCTGATCACCGGCGAGAGCGGCAAGGTCGGCGGGGACGCCGACTTCGTCTTCTACAACCAGCCGGACGCACCCGGCGTCCGGCTGCGCGGTGACACGCTGACCGTCGAGCCACACCTGCTGCGGGCGGGCGCCCAGCGCGTCACCCTCACGGTCACCGCCGCCGAGCCCGGCACCCCGCTCGGCCGGCTGCCCGCGGCCACCCTGCACGTCACCGACCGCCTCGGCCGTACGGTGGCCCGCTTCGCACCGCCGCGCCCGCAGACGGAGACCCTGCTGCTGCTCTCCGAGATATACCGCCGGGGCACCGGCTGGAAGCTGCGCGCGATCGGCCAGGGGTACGCGGACGGACTGGCCGGGCTCGCCCGGGACTTCGGGGTCGACGTGGTCGAGGACCAGCAGCCGTCCCCCGGCTTCCGCGCCACGATCCCGGCCCAGCGCACGGCGGCCTCGCCGGCCCGCCCGTCGACGGCCGCGCTCCCCGATCCGGACGGTCTGCTGGGCCTGGTCAACTCCGCCCGCGCCCGGGCCGGCCGCCCGCCGGTGGCCCCGGACGGCCGGCTCATCTCCGCCGCCCTCGCCCACGCCACCGCGGTGGCCGACGCCGGCCGTCTGGCGGCCGAGGGTCCCGACGGCGTCTCGGTCCACCAGCGCATCAGCGCCACCGGCTTCGCCTATGTCACGGTCGGCGAACACCTCGTCTCCGGCCCCCGGACCCCGGCCGAGTTCGTCGACTACTGCCTGCGCACCGAGGACGCCCGGCGGACCCTGCTCGACCCAACCTTCACCCACGCCGGCCTGGCGCACGCCCGCGGCCCGCGGGACGGGGACACGTACTGGACCGCCCTGTGGGCCAGACCCCTCACCCCGGCCGAACTGACCCGCACCCGCGCCGAGGTCGTCGACCTCACCAACCGGGAACGCACCCGGGCCGGGCTGCGGCCGCTCGCGGCGGATCCGCAGCTGGCGACGGCAGCTCAGGCCTACAGCACGGACATGGCGGCCCGCGACTTCTACTCGCACACCTCCCCCGAGGGCACCCAGCCCTGGGACCGGGCCGCCGCCGCGGGCTCCCGGCGGCGCACCATCGGCGAGAACATCGCCTGCGGCCAGCGTTCGGCGGCCGAGGTGGTGGAGGGCTGGATGAACAGCCCGGGCCACCGGGCCAACATCCTCAAACCGGATTTCACCCACATAGGCACCGGCTTCGCCGGGGGCGGCCGGGCCGGCACCTACTGGACCCAGCTGTTCGGTGCCTGAACCGGTACCCTCCGCGATCTTGGCGGAACGGGTCCGTCCGGGACACCATGCCCGGCATGAAGGGTGATCTCTTTTCAAGTCAGCACATGGTGGCGCCGGCGGTCGAGCCCGGCATGACGGTCGAGAACGCGAAGTGCCTCAGGTACACGGTCAACGGCGAGATGTACGCCCGCCAGGGCGCGATGATCGCGCACCGCGGCGGTCTGAAGTTCGAGCGCAAGGGCCAGGGCGTGGGCGGGATGCTCAAGCGCGCGGTGACCGGCGAGGGGCTGCCGCTGATGTCCGTGCAGGGCCAGGGCGAGGCCTGGTTCGCGCACGAGGCGCAGAACTGTTTCATCGTGGAGATAGAGCCGGGCGACCAGTTCACCGTGAACGGCCGCAACGTGCTGTGCTTCGACGCCACGCTGTCGTACGAGATCCGGACCGTGAAGGGGTCCGGCATCGCGGGCGGCGGCCTGTTCAACAGCGTGTTCTCCGGATACGGCAGACTCGGCCTGATCTGCGACGGCAACCCGCTGGTGATCCCGGTCTCGCCACAGGCACCGGTGTACGTCGACACGGACGCGGTGGTGGGCTGGACCGCGCACCTGCAGACCTCGCTGCACCGTTCGCAGTCCATCGGCTCGATGCTGCGCGGCGGCTCCGGCGAGGCGGTCCAGCTGATGCTCCAGGGCGAGGGCCACGTCGTGGTCCGGCCGAGCGAGGCGACCCCGCAGAAGGTACAGCAGCACTGACACCCGCCGCCCTGGTCCGCGTGGTCCGGCCGCCGAGGGCCGGGCCGGGTTGACCAGGGCGGTCCGGCCGGGTGAGGGTGCGAGCGGCGCGGACCCTCGCCCCGCGCCGGAAGGGTGAACCGCCTTGAACGGCATCATCGGCATCTCGGACATCGAAGCCGCGGCCCGGCTGATCGAAGGACACGTCGTACGCACTCCCACCGTGCCCGGTCCCGGCCTGTCGGAGCTGCTCGGTGTCCCGGTCACCGCCAAGCTCGAACTCCTGCAGCGCACCGGCTCGTTCAAGGCGCGCGGTGCCACGGCGAAGCTGCTCTCCCTGAGCGAGGCCGAGCGGGCGGCGGGTGTGGTGGCGGTCAGCGGCGGCAACCACGGCATCGCCCTCGCGGTGATGGCCGCGGCCCTCCACGTGAAGGCGACGGTGGTGATGCCGCGGACGGCGCCCGCGCGGTCGATCGCGCTGGTCGAGGCGGCCGGGGCGGCGGTGCGGCTCACCGACGGCATGGACTCGGCGTTCGAGCTGGTGCCGCGGCTGCGGGACGAGGGGCTCACCCTGGTCCACCCCTTCGACGACCCGGTGGTGATCGCCGGACAGGGCACGGTGGGCCTGGAACTCGCCGAGGACGCGGACGACGACGTCACCGACGTGATCGTCAGCATCGGCGGCGGGGGCCTGATCGCGGGCGTCGCGGCGGCCCTGCGGGCCCGCCGCCCCCAGGTGCGGGTGTGGGGTGTGGAGACGGCGGGCGCGCAGGCCATGTCCGAGGCGCTCGCGGCGGGCGCTCCGCTGCCGGTCGCGGTGTCGTCGATCGTGACGACGCTCAGCGCGCCGTCCGTGTCCCGGCTGACGTACGACCACGCGGCCGCGCTGGTGGAGGAGGTGCTGGTGGTGCCGGACCGGGAGGCGGTGCGGGGCAGTCTGGAGTTCGCCGAGCACGCCAAGGTGTGGACCGAGCCGGCCGCCGGCTGTCTGCTGCCCGCGGCCCGCCAGGTGCTCGCGCGGGTCGGCGCCGGGGCGCGGATCGGCCTCGTGGTGTGCGGGGGCAATGTGACGCACCGGGAGATCTCGGAGTGGACCGAGCGCTTCGGACTGGACTGACCAGCGGATCGCAGCCGGGCTTTTACCGTCGGTTACCCACAGGTCGAAGCCCGGCCATACGCTGTTTTCCCCAAGCGCCGGGCCGGTGCGGCCGGTTGAATAAAAGGCAAGAACGCTCCCCGAGTTGCAGATTCTTTGAACACACCGGGGCACGTCCCGCGTACCTCTGGTTAATGACGAGGCAGGGGTTTCAGCGAGGGATGACGATGGTCAAGGCGCATGTCTCCGCACAAGAGTTGGTCGCCGGAAGGTACCGGCTCCTCGAGGTCGCCGACCGCGAGCCGAACCGCGTCAGCTGGTACGCGGAGGACGTGCAGGCCGAGCGACCGCGTCTGGTGACCGAGATCGCGTTCCCCGAGGCGCCCACCGAGGACACCGTGCGCCGGGCCACCGCCCGCATTCTGCGCTCCTCCGAGGTGATGAGCGCGCTGCGGCCGGGCCGGGTCGCCATGGTGATCGACGCCTTCGAGGAGGCCGGCGCGCTGTGGACGGTGACGGAGCTGATCGACGGGACGCCGCTCAGTGAACTGCTCGCCCAGCAGGCCACCTTCACCTACGTACGGGCCGCACGCATCGCCCTGGAGGTGCTCGACGTGCTGGAGGCCGCGCATGCCGACGGCTACACGCACGGCGAGCTGAGCCCCGGCCAGATCTTCGTCCGGGACCGGGGCCCGGTGGTCGTCACCGGGTTCGGTCTGGCCGGGGCGACACTGGCGCCCCGGGTCACCGCGCCGTCGTACGCCTCGCCGGAGCAGGCCCGCGACGAGCGCATCGGCCCGGCCGCCGACCTGTGGGCACTCGGCGCGATCCTCTACACGATGGTCGAGGGCCGGCCGCCGTTCCGGGACCGGGGCAAGGCCGACGCCACCCTCAAGGGCGTGGACCGGCTGCCGTTGCGCACCCCGCTGCGGGCCGGGCCGCTGACCCAGGTGGTGCAGGGGCTGCTGCGGAAGAACTCCCGGGAGCGGCTGAGCCGGGCAGTGGTGCGTCAGGCACTGACACGTGTCCTGGACGAGGACCCCGAGACGACCGAGCAGCCCGCCCCCGTCTCCCGGCTGCGCGGCGCCTACGTCGCCGCCCGGGCCTCCGGGTGGAGCCGAACCACCATGATCGGCGGGACCGCGCTGGCCGTGGTGACCGTGTCCGTAGCGGTGCTGGCCGCGACCCAGGGCCTGCCGGGCGCCGCCACGGCCGGCTCGGCGCCGAGCGCCTCGGCCACGGCCGGCGCCCCGGGCAACCGCACGGACGGCAACGTCCCCAGCGCCTCCCCGTCCCGGACGGCCCCCTCCTCCTCCACCGCGTCGGCCTCCGCATCCGCATCCGCATCCGCATCTGCGTCTGCCACGGCGACGGCCACCGCCGGTGCCCTCCCGGCCGGCTTTCACCGTTACACCGCCCCGGAGGGGTTCTCCGTGGCGCTCCCGCAGGGCTGGAAGCGCCTCGACACCGCCCGGGACGACGTCGCCTACCGCGTCACCTTCGGCCCGGGCGGCGACGACCTGCGCACCCTGGCGGTCACCTACAGCACCCAGGCGGGCCCGGACCCGGTCGCGATCTGGCGGGACGACGTGGAACCGGGGCTGGCGAAGCTGGACGGTTACCAACGGGTCGGCGAGATCGAGGCGACCACCTACCAGGGCCACAAGGCCGCGGACATGGAGTGGCTGTCCGGCACGGGTGCCGACCGGGTGCACACCTTCGGCCGTGGCTTCCTGCTCGGCGGCGGCCGCAGCTTCTCACTGCGCATCACGGCACCCGCCGCCGACTGGGACGGCGCCGCGGACAAGCTCGCCATGAAGACCTTCCTGGAGACGTTCCGTACCTGAGCCGGCTGATCCGTTTTCCGGCCGCCCGGTCGGGGGACTCGGCTCCCATGGTGCAAATCGGATACACGATGATGACCGAGCAGGCCGGTCCACGTGATCTCGTGGACCATCTGGTGGGGGCCGAGGAGGCGGGCTTCGACTTCTCGGTGGCCTCGGACCACTACTTTCCGTGGCTGCGTTCGCAGGGTCACTCGCCCTACGTGTGGAGTGTGCTCGGTGCCGCCGCCCAGGCCACCGAGCGGATCCCGCTGATGACCTACGTGACCTGCCCGACGTTCCGGTACCACCCGGCGGTCGTGGCCCAGAAGGCGGCCACCGTGCAGTTGCTGTCCGGGGGCAGGTTCCGGCTCGGCCTCGGCGCGGGAGAGAATCTCAACGAGCACGTGGTGGGCGGCGGCTGGCCGTCGGTGGACGTACGGCACGAGATGCTGGAAGAGGCGGTGGAGATCATCAGGGCGCTGTTCGCCGGCGGCCATGTGAACCACCGGGGCACCCACTTCGACGTGGAGTCGGCCCGACTGTGGGACCTGCCGGACGAGCCGCCGCCGATCGGCATCGCGGTCTCCGGCGAGCAGTCCTGTACCCTCGCCGGGCACCTCGCCGACCTGGTCATCGCCACCGAGCCGAAGTCCTCCCTCCTCGACGCCTTCGACCGGCACGGCGGCTCGGGCAAGCCCCGGGTCGGCCAGTTGCCGGTGTGCTGGGACCCCGACCGGGACACGGCGGTCAAGCGCGCGCACGCCCAGTTCCGCTGGTTCGGCAACGGCTGGAAGGTCAACTCCGAACTGCCGCACCCGGACGCCTTCGAATCCGCGACCCAGTTCGTCACCCAGGACGACGTGGCCGCGTCCATCCCCTGCGGGGACGATCCGGACGACTTCGTCGAGGCCGTACGGCCGTACGCCGAGGCCGGGTTCGGGGAGATCGCCCTGGTGCAGATCGGCGGCGAGTCGCAGCCGGAGTACCTGGACTGGTCGCGCAAGACGCTGCTGCCGGCGCTGCGCGACGCCCTCGGCTGATCTCCACCGGTCCGGCAAACCCCGGCCAATGGGTCGATATAGGCTGCCCGTCGGTACGTACGCAGTTCGGCAGCCTTCAGGAGTGTCCTCCGTGACCCTAGCGATCGACCCGTCCGAGACGTCCAGCGCGTCTCCGGCTCCCCTCTCCGACCTGGTGGCGCGGGACGCCCGCGAGTTCGGCGCCTACGTGCGGACCGGAGGCTGGACGTTCGGGCTGATGGTGGCCCGCAGCGTGCGGCCCGGAGGTCAGGGCGCGGACGGGACGCCGAAGGTGTCGGCGAAAGAGTTCGCCGAGCTGGCCGGCTGCTCCGCGGAGCGGGTCATGCGCTACTACAAGGCCTGGGACAAGGCCGCCGACGACGGTCTGGTCCCGCACTTCGAGGCCCTCGCACCGGGCCAGGAGGTGGAACTGCCGGACTCCGACGTCTGGCTGGACTACTACGTCTCCCGCAGCAGTGCCGGTTCCGAGCGCGGCACGGCCATCGCGGAGGCCGCCGAGGCCGAGGGCATCCGGCCCACCAAGGCCCTCGAGGTCGCCGAGAACCCCACCGCGCTGCGCGCCGCGATCCTCGCGGACCCGTCCACCGCCCGCGCCGCCCGCTCTGCCCTCCTCGACCGCATCAAGGAGGACCCGGAGCTGCAGACCGTACTGGCCCGGGACGTGGTGCGCACCGCGGACCTGAAGAAGGCCGTCGCCAGCGAGAGCCGCTCGGCCGAACGCATCGGCTACGTCCGGCAGATCGCCGAGTCTGGCCAGATCAGGACCCCGGCCGGGCAGACCGTCGACGCGCCCTCGGAGCTGCGCCAGGAGGCCGAGCGCCATCTGTCGCTCCTCGACGAACTGGACGAGGACGAGGACTCCGGCGAGTGGGCGACCGAGGCCTACGACACCATGAGGAACCTGGTCGTGGAGGCGGTGGAGGCCGACCCCGAACTGCGGGTCCAGGAGAAGCGCACCAAGTTCTACAACAGCCTGCAGAAGGCGACCAGGGCGTTCGAGGAGCTCACCTTCGACGACGCCCAGGACTTCTACGAGGACGACATGGTCCAGCGCCTGGAGGACCTCCGGCAGGCCATCGGTTCCTGCCTGGCCGCGCTGCGCGGCACGAAGAGCACCGAGCCCACCGCGGGGGCGCAGGACGCACCGTACGCGCAGGAGAATTCCGCTCGGGATTGAGCGTTTTTCCCGCGAGAGGGGTACTAGAGGGCACCAAGCCGATCGTTCTCGGAGGCCACTCGCGTGAACCCCATCGTGCACAGGACCCTGGTCGTACAGCTGCGGACGGACGGGACGGGCCGCTGTCCCGTCCTCGCCCATCTGTCGTACGACGCCGGTGACCCGTTCGCCGTCACCGCGGTGTTCACCCTGGACGGCCGGGTGCTCGCCCGGTGGCGGCTGGACCGGGAGATGCTCAACGACGGGCTGAGAGAACCGGTCGGGGTGGGGGACGTCCGGCTGCGTCCCGTGCGGCAGGGGCGCTGGAGGGAAGTGCGCATGGATTTCCTCGGCGACCCGCTGCCCGGCGGCAGCCGCCACCACGCCGTGGTGTTCGCGTGGGCACCCGCGCTGGCCTCCTTCCTGAGCGACACCTACATGGCCGTGCCGCCCGGCCGCGAAGAGGTCCCGGTGGACGACGTACTCGCGGAGATCCTCGCCACCGGCTGAGTAGCCGTACTCATGCAGGCGCCCGGACGCCGCGGTCACGATGGGGCTCCCACGACAAGGAGTCCGCGATGACCGCAGTGCACCCCGCCCCGCGCCCCGTTCCGCACCGCGTGCCCCGCCGGGTTCCGCCGGCCCTGCTCGCCGGGGTGGTGGTGGCCGGCCTGGCCCTCTCGGCGTGGGGCGCGCGGGACCGTACGACCTGGTTCCTGGAGACGGTGTGGGTGCTGGCCGGGCTGCCGCTGGTGGTGCTGACCTGGCGCCGCTTCCCGCTGACCGGGCTGCTGGCCGGGCTCCTCGCGGCGCACGCCCTGGTGCTCGCCGTCGGCGGTCACTACACCTACGCCGAGGTGCCGGTGGGCGACTGGGTGCGCGACACCTTCCACCTGTCCCGCAATCCCTACGACCGCTTCGGGCACCTCATGCAGGGGTTCGTGCCGGCGGTCCTGGTCCGGGAGCTGCTCGTCCGTACCTCGCCGCTGCGCGGCAGCCGCTGGCTGGCCCCGCTGACGGTGTGCGCGTGCCTCGCGTTCAGCGCCTGCTTCGAGCTGCTGGAGTGGCTGGCGGCCGAGATCGGCGGGCACGGCGCGGATGCCTTCCTGGCCACGCAGGGCGATGTGTGGGACACCCAGTGGGACATGTTCTGCGCGCTGATCGGGGCGACGGTGTCCGTGCTGGTGCTGAGCAGGGTGCACGACCGGCAGCTGCGGGTGCTGGAGGCGGCTCGGCGGGGCGTGTGACACGGCTCGGCCGTGGTGCGACGCCGCGCGGGAGTGGCCGTGCGACCGGGCTCAGCGGGCCGTGTGGCGGTGCCGGGACCACAGGGGCAGGCCGTACCAGCACGCCAGGTACCAGACGACGATGCCCGCCACCACCCAGGTCACCCGGCTCCCCTCGGTGGCCACCCGGAGGATCAGCACCAGGGAGGCGGTCATGGTGGCCAGCAGCAGGAACAGGCCGATCGAGGTCAGCCGGGACGCCAGCCGTACCGCCTCCGGCTTCACCCGGCGGCCGGAGACCAGCCGGTGCAGGGAGACCGGGCCGATCAGGGCACCCGTCGCGGACGCGCCCAGGATGACGGTCACGACGTAGATCGTCTTGTCCACGTGGGACAGCTGGGCGTACTTCTGCTGGAAGACCACGGTGAGCAGGAAGCCGAAGAGGATCTGCACACCGGTCTGCGCGACGCGCACCTCCTGGATGAGATCCGTCCACATGCGGTCGGCGCGTTCGTCCGCCGTCTCGTCTCGGCCGGTCCGCCTCTCCTGGTCGGTCATGGAGTGCGTGTAACCCACGGGACGGGCCTTCAAACGGCGCGGGCCGGGAGCGGCAGGGCCGCGCTCCCGGCCCGCTCCGGTGCTACCAGCGGGCTTCCACCTGGTCCTTGATCCGGCGGTCGTAGAGGTCGCGGATCGCGGCGACCGTCTCCCCCGACAGCTCCGGGAGCTGCGCGGCGGCCGCGTTGGCGCGGGCCTGCTCCGGATTGCGGGCGCCCGGGATCACGGTGGTCACGCCGGGCTGGTCGATGATCCAGCGCAGGGCGAGCTGGGCCGGGGTGTACCCCTCGGGGGCGAGGGCGGCGAACTCGGCGGCGGCCTCGACGCCCGTCGCGTAGTCGACGCCGGAGAAGGTCTCGCCCTGGTCGAAGGCCTCGCCGTGGCGGTTGTAGGTGCGGTGGTCGTCGGCCGCGAAGACGGTGTCCTTGGTGTACTTGCCGGACAGCAGCCCGGAGGCGAGGGGCACGCGCGCGATGATGCCGACGCCGGCCTCGCGGGCGGCCGGGAGCACCTCGTGCAGCGGCTTCATGCGGAACGGGTTGAGGATGATCTGCACGCTGGCCACGCCCGGGCGGGCGATCGCGGTGAGGGCCTCCGCGCTGGTCTCGACGCTCACGCCGTAGGCGGCGATGCGCTCCTCCTCGACCAGGGTGTCGAGGGCGTCGTACACCGCGTCGGAGGAGTAGACCGGCGTCGGCGGGCAGTGCAGCTGCACCAGGTCCAGGCGGTCCACGCCGAGGTTGCGGCGCGACCGGTCGTTCCATGCGCGGAAGTTGTCCAGGACGTAGTTCTCCGGGATCTGGTCGACCCGGCGGCCCATCTTGGTGGCCACCAGCACGTGCAGGTCCGGCCTGCCGCGCAGGAACGTGGCGATGGTCTGCTCGCTGCGCCCGTCCCCGTACACGTCGGCGGTGTCGAAGAAGGTCACCCCTGCCTCCGCCGCCGTCTCCAGAACGGCGAGCGCCTCCTTGTCGTCCACCTCGCCCCAGTCGGCGCCGAGCTGCCATGTGCCGAGGCCGACGACCGATGCCCGCTGTCCCGACCTGCCGATTACGCGTTCGTCCATGGCGCCAGTCTGTCATCCGCCACCGACAACGGTGTCACGGGCCGGTGCATCACCGACCGCCTGTGAATCCTTCACTCACACGGGTGATTTTGGTGGACGGAAATCGGAGGTGTGTCCACCGGGCCCCTAGCGTGTCGGCGTGACTGATCGTTCATCGGACAACTTCCCTGCCGTGGACGGCTGGAGCCGCCGTGGCTTCCTGCGGTCCGCCGCCGCGCTCGCCGCCGTTCCGGTGCTGCTCGCCGCCGATCCGGCCGTGGCCGCCGCCGAACTGCCCGGCTTCCCCGCGGATGTCGCGCTGTATCGTTCCGCCTACCGCAACTGGGTCGGCGAGATCACCGCCGACGGGCTGTGGGCCTGTGCCCCGGCCGACGCCGGTCAGGTGCTCGCGGTCGTCGACTGGGCCTGGCGCAACGGGTGGCGGGTCCGCGCGCGTGGCTCCTCGCACGGCTGGTCGCCCCTGACGATCACCGAGGGGACGGGAGCCGCCGAACAGGTTCTGCTCGTCGACACCACGAGCCATCTCACCGGGCTCTCCCTGGACTCCGGCTCCGCGGTCCGGGCCGGGACCGGGGTGACCCTGGAGGCGCTGCTCACCTTCCTGGAGGACCAGGGCCTCGGGCTCACCGCCGCGCCCGCGCCGGGCGATCTGACGCTCGGCGGCGCGCTCGCGATCGACGCGCACGGCACCGCCGTACCCGCCGACGGCGAGGACCCGGTGCCCGGGCACACCTACGGCTCGCTGAGCAACCTCGTGCTGTCGCTGACGGCGGTGGTGTGGGACGGGAGCGCCGGAGCGTACGTCCTGCGGACGTTCCGGCGCGACGAGGCGGACTGCGCGGCGCTGCTGACGCATCTGGGCCGCGCGCTGGTCACCGAGGTCGTGCTGCGGGTGGGGGCGAACAGCAGGCTGCGGTGCGTCAGCCGGACCGACGTCCCGGCCGCCGAGCTGTTCGCCGCGCCCGGTTCCGGCGGCCGGACCCTGGACGGCTTCCTGCGGCGGTCCGGGCGGGTCGAGGCGATCTGGTTCGCCTTCACCGAGTACCCGTGGCTGAAGGAGTGGAGCGTGGCACCGGACAGGCCGCTCACCTCGCGGCACGTCACCTCGCCGTACAACTACCCCTTCTCCGACAACGTACCGACCGTGGTCGCCGACCTGGTGGGGCGGATGGTGTCGGACGCCGCCTGGTACCTGGCGCCGGTGCTCGGGAACGCGCAACTGGACGTGGCCACCGTGGGGTTGGCGGCGACGTCGTCCTCGGACATCTGGGGGGCGTCGAAGAACACGCTGCTGTACATCAGGCCGACCACGCTGCGGGTCGGCGCGAACGGGTACGCGGTGCTCACGGGGCGGCCCGACGTGCAGCGGGTGGTGCACGAGTTCACGTCGTTCTACCGGGAACGGCTGACCGCCTACGCGGCGTCCGGGCGGTTCCCGGTCAACGGGTCGGTGGAGATCCGGGTGACGGGACTGGACGAGGCGTCCGACGCCGGGGTGGCCGGGGCACAGGTGCCGTTGCTGTCGGCGGTGCGGCCCCGCGAGGGGGCCGACACCGCTGTGTGGCTGGATGTGCTGACGCTGCCGGGGACGCCTCATGCGGAGGCGTTCCTGCGGGAGTTGGAGAGGTTTCTGTTCGAGAGGTTCGAAGGGACCCGGGTGGAGTGGTCCAAGGGGTGGGCTTATACGGAGTCCGGTGTGTGGAGCGATGAGGAGGTGCTGGGCACGAGGGTTCCGGAGTCGTTCGGAAGTGCGGTGTGGGATGCGGCGGTCGAGGTGGTGGACCGCCTCGACCCACACCGGGTTTTCAGCAACGGGTTCCTGGACGGGATGCTTGTGCGCCGTTGACATGCGCGGGCTAATGGGGGAAGTAGTGCCCCTCCTCCAAGTCGGCGATCAGGCCCGGCTGTTCCGGATCCCAGCCCAGCAGCTTGCGGGTCCGCTCGCTCGACGTCGCGTTGTCGACGGCCGCCACCATGCCGAGCCAGCCGAAGTGGGCCTGGGCTTCGTCCGCCGGGATGCTCTGCAGCGGAACGCCGAGGCCGCTGCCTATCGCCGCCGCGATGTCCTTGAAGGGGATCCCCTCGTCGGCCGCGCCATGGAGGCCGGTGCCCGCCGGGGCCGACTCCAGGGCCAGGCGGAACAGGCGGGCCGCGTCCAGGCGGTGGACGGCCGGCCAGCGGTTGGTGCCGTCGCCGACGTACGCGGCGACGCCCTTCTCCCGGGCGACGTCGATCAGCCGGGGCAGGAAGCCCTGGTCGCCGCGGCCGTGCACCGAGGGGGCCAGGCGGACCACCGCGCTGCGTACGCCGCGCCCGGCCAGGGCGAGGGCGGCGAGGTCGGAGTCGGCGCGGTAGGTGCCCGGCACCGGGGTGTCCTCCTCTGTCGCCACCCCGTCGACGGAGGCGAGCATCAGGGTTCCCGAGGTGATCACGAAGGGGCGGTGCGAGCCCTCCAGCGCGGCGCCGACCGCCTCGATCACGCGCAGGTCGCTCTCCGCCGCGCCGGTGAGGTTCGGGAAGTCGTCGTGGTTGAAGGCCAGGTGGATGACGCCGTCGGTTACGGCCGCCGCGCGGGCCAGGTCCTCGGTGTCGTCGAGGCTGCCGCGGTGCACTTCGGCGCCCGCCACCCGCAGGGACTCGGCCGACTTGTCCGAGCGGGCGAGGGCGAGGACCTGGTGGCCTGCGCCGAGGAGTTCGGGGATGAGGGCGGAGCCGATGAAGCCGCTGCCGCCGGTGACGAACACGCGCATGGTGGGTGCTCCTTCGGATGAGGGGGTGGTGCGTCCATCGTTGGGCCGACGGGCCGGGGGCGTCCAAAACCTCTTTCGCAATGCGCAATGCACTTCAGGCATGAACGCAGGTCGCCGAACGTATTCTGGAGAAATGGCCGATCCCGCTTCCGTCCCCGACCTCGATCTGCGGCTCGTCCGGTACTTCACCGTCGTCGCCGAGCATCGGCACTTCGGCCGGGCCGCGGGCGCCCTGCACGTCACGCAGCCGGCGCTGAGCAGGCAGATCCAGCGGCTGGAGCAGGTGCTGGGGGCGCGGCTCTTCGACCGCACCCCGCAGGGGGCCCGGCTCACCGAGGCCGGCGAGGTGTTCCTGCCGCGGGCCGAGGGGTTGCTGCGGGCCGCGGGCGAGGCCGCGGCCGTCACCCGGGCCTACATCAACGGGATCTTCGTCACCCCCGCCGTACGCGACCTGCGCCGCCGTTTCCCGGACGCCGAGGTGCGGACCGTGCACCTCGACTGGGACGAGCCGCGCGAGGCCCTGCTGACGGGGCGGGCGGACGCGGTCGTGACCCGTCTGCCGCTGGCCACCGAGGGTCTGCGGGTGACCGTCCTCCACGACGAGCCGCGCGTCCTGGTCGTCCCGCTGGACCACCGGCTGGCCGGGAAGGAGTCGGTCACGCTCGACGACATCGCCGACGAGCCGCTGCCCCGCGGCCGGGATCCGCTGTGGAACGCGTTCTGGCGCGTCGATCCCCGGCCGGACGGCAGCCCCGCGCCCGACGGGCCGCTGATCGGCGCGGTGGAGGACAAGTTCGAGCATGTGGCCGCCGGGCAGGCCGTGGCGATCGTGCCCTGGGTGCCGGGCGCGGTCGTCCGCCCGGACCTCACCACGGTCCCGCTGCACGGCCTGGAACCGAGCCACGTGGTGCTGGCGACCCGCGCCGGCGACAGACACCGGCTGACGGCCGCCTTCCGCAGGTCGGCCGAGGCGCTGCTGACGGGGCCGGCCGCGGAGCCGGACTAGGGCCTGTCTGACAATTCGCGTCGTTGCCCGAAGGGCGGCCGCGCGGCGTCAGGTGCGTGCTCTCGGCGTGCCGGCCCCAGACCCTCGTACTGGACGTACTTGGATCTGGGGCCGGTGCGGCGAGAGTGCGTGCATGGCGTCGCGCGGCAGACGGGAATTGTCAGACAGGCCCTAGGGGGTCAGCTGGGCCTGGAGGGCCGGGCCGTAGCGGTCGGCGATGTCCGTGACGTCGGTGGCCGCGCGGTCCCGCAGCCGCGGGCCGCGGGCGATGCCGTACATCACGCCCAGGCCGATCAGCTGGGCGACCGCGAGTTCGGCACGCAGGCCGGGGTCGGGGCCGGTGAGCCGGGCGGCGAGGGCGTCGACCACGTGGGCGCGGAAGTTGGCGCGCAGTACGTCTCCGTGGTCGCCGTGCAGGGGTGCGAAGGCGATGCGCAGCAGCGGGTCGGCACCGCGGTCGCGCTGGCTCTCCAGGACGTGCCGGACCATGTGCCGGCCGAGGTCCTCAAGGGGTGCGTCCAGCAGGGCGGCCGCGTCGGTGTCGAAGGACATGACACGGGCGAAGAGGCTGTCCTTGTTGCCGAAGTACTTGAGGATCAGCGGTGCGCTGACCCCTGCGCGTTCGGCGACGTCCTTGAGGGTGATGTCGGCGTGCGCGTGCCGGGCGAGGAGGTACCGGGCGGCTCTGAGGATGGCCGCCTTGGTGGCCTCGGCGTCCCGGCGGGCGGGAGCCGGGGCGGGGGTGCCGGGGCGGGTGTTCACGGCACTCACGCTCCCTCCAGCGCGTCGTCCCTGACACTCCCGGCACGGCTGCGGACCCGCGGGGTGTCGTCGGGCGCCTTGTCGCCGGGGATGGAGAGGGCGGCGGCACCGGCCGCGAGGGCGACGACGCCGGCCATCACGAAGGCCAGCAGATAGCCGTGGAGCGTGGCGATCGGGGCGCCGCCGACGAGGCTGGTGTGGTGGGTGAGGACGGCGGCCACGGCGGCGCTGGAGGTGGCCTGGCCGATGGTCCGCATGAGGACGTTGACGCCGTTGGCGGAGGCGGTCTGGCCCGCCGGTACGGCCCGCAGGATCAGCGTGGGCAGCGCGGAGTAGGCGAGGGTGGTGCCGGTGGAGACGACGGTGGCACCCAGGATGATCATCCACAGGTCGCGGCTGTCGGCGATGCGGACCGCGTATCCGCAGGCGATGACCGCCGCGCCGAGGGCCAGGGTGATGCGCGGTCCGCGGGAGGCGGAGATCCGGGCGGAGAGCGGCGAGAACAGCAGCATGGTCACGCCGCCGGGGAGCAGGCACAGGCCGGTGGCCACGATCGACAGGCCGAGGCCGTACCCGGTGGCTTTCGGCGCCTGCACCAGCTGGGCGGTGACGAGTGAGTTGGCGTAGAAGGCGAACCCGGTGAGCAGGGCGGCGACGTGCGAGAGGCCGACCCGCGGCCGGGCCACGAGGTGCAGGTCGACCAGGGGCTGCCCGGTCCGCAGCTGCTGCCACCACCACAGGGCCAGCACGAGGACGGCGGCGCCGAAGAGCCCGAGGACACGGGGGCTGCCCCAGCCCCACTGGCCGCCCTGTGAGACGCCGAGCAGCAGGCAGGTCAGCCCGGCGGCCAGCCCGAGCGCACCGAGGACGTCGAAGCGGCCGCTCTCGCGGACCGGGGACTCCCGTACCGCCCACCACACGGCCGCGACGCCCAGCGCCCCGAGGAAGCTGGTCAGCCAGAACATGGTGTGCCAGTCGTAGTACTGCACGACGAGCGCGGCCAGCGGCAGGCCCAGCGCGGCGCCGATGCCGACGGTGGAACTCATCAGCGCCACCGCCGATCCCCGGCGCTCGGGCGGGAGTTCGTCGCGCAGGATGCTGATCGAGAGCGGTACGACGGAGGCGGCGGCGCCCTGCAACGCGCGGGCGACGATGAGCACGGTGATGTCCGACGACAGGGCGCACATCACGGAGCCCAGGGTCATCAGGGCGAGGGCCCCGGTGAGCACCCGCCGCTTGCCGTACATGTCACCGGCCCGGCCGAGCACGGGGGTGAGGACGGCTCCGGCGAGCAGGGTCGCGGTGACCGTCCAGGAGACGGCGCCGGCCGAGGAGTGGGTGAGCCGGGGCAGATCCGGCAGGAGGGGGACGACGACCGTCTGCATGACGGCCATGAGGATCCCGCCGAAGGCCAGCACCGGGATGGTCAGCCGTCCCCGCAGCGAGGGCGGGGCGGCCGGCGATCCCCGGTGGCCTGTTGTCGGGGCGGGCTGGTCCATCGGCACTCCTGCGGGCGACGCGGATGTGGAGGTGAATTCCCATTCACCCTATCGAGTGAATGACCTTTCACCCAAACCATTCCGCGACCGTACGGCGCCTACGACCGGGCGTGCAGGGCGCGCGCCGCCCGGGGCCCGAGCCACCGCTTGAACCTGCGGAGCATCTCCAGCCGTCCGGCGGCCTTGTCGAGGCCGTAGTAGAGCTGCGGCGGGACGTACGGCAGCAGCGGCGAGTGCCGCTGCCCGAGCAGCGCGAACATGCGGTGCGGAGGCAGGCCGATGTAGCGGGGCAGGTTCTCGTACCACTGGGCGCTGAGGCGGGCTGCGCTCTGGGCGGAGACCAGTTCGGCCCGGCGGCGCCGTTCGTAGGCGGCGAGGGCCTCGGGCAGGACGGCGTGCTCGCGCAGGGCGCCGGCCAGGCACATCGCGTCCTCCAGGGCGAGGGTGGTGCCGGCGCCGATGGAGTAGTGGGTGGTGTGGGCGGCGTCGCCGAGCAGGACGAGGTTGCCGTGGTGCCAGGTGCGGTTGGTGAGGGTACGGAAGGCGGGCCAGGCCGCCGAGGAGCCCCCGGTCAGCGGGTGGCCGCCGAGGATGCCGGCGAACAGCTCCTCGAGCAGCGCCAGTTGACCGGCCTCGTCCATCGCGTCGAGGCCGAGGCCGGTGAGGGTGTCCGGGGCGCACTCGATGACGCAGGTGCTGTGCCCGTCGTCGTACGGGTAGCCGTAGCACCAGACCCAGCCGTGCCCGGTCTCGACGAAGGCGAAGGTGAAGGAGTCGAAGACCCGCGTGGTGCCGAGCCACACGTAGTGGTTGCGGCCCTCGGTGGCCTCGGTGCCGAAGTGGCCGGCGTGCCGGGTGCGCAGGGCGCTGTGGATGCCGTCGGCGGCGACGACCAGGTCGGCCTCGGGGAGGTCCTCGGGGGTGATCTCGTCCTCGAACTCCAGCCGGATCCCGAGGCTGCGGGCGCGTTCGGCGAGGATCTCCAGAAGGCGGTGGCGGCCGATGCCGTGGCCCGCGTCGCCGGGCTGCCGGGCCGTCCGGCCGCGGACGTGGGCGACACCCTGGGTCCAGCGCACCGAGCTGTCCTCGATGGCCCGGGCCGACTCGGGATCGCAGGCGTACAGCCGGTCGAGGAGGGCGCGCCAGTAGGTGACGCCCCAGCCGTAGGTGGAGCCCTCGGGGTTGCGTTCGTGGACGGCGATGTCGTGGGACGGGTTCTGCCGCTTGAGCAGGATCGCGAGATACAGGCCGGCGGGCCCGCCTCCGACGCAGACGACCTTCACGCACACACCCCTGAGTTTCACCGAACGTGGTCAATTGGCATCGGAGGGTAGCAGCGCGAGGACGCCCGGCCGGGCTTTCGAATCGCGCCAGTCTGACGCCGTGAGCCACACCACCCGGACGGCGGACCGCGGAGAAAGATCTCCGGCAAGCCGCTCACCCACGCAAGGAATTACCCGTTCCGGGTCCGGCGGAGCCGCTGCCACAGCAAGATCACCTTTGTTCAATCTTGTATGACATGTAGCTAATTGTCCTTATCGTAGCCAACCCGATCCGGGCGATTTCTCCCGCTCCGGAGCCGGCGGATAGGCATACGGAGTCATCAACCGCACCCGTCACAGGAGCATCCGTATGCCCGAACTCACCCGCCGTCGCGCCCTGACCGCGGCGGCCGCCCTCGCCGCCGCGGCCGGTGCCCAGTCCCTCCTCGCGCCCGGTGCCTCGGCCGCCGGCCACTCGCACGAGGGATCACTCGAACCCTTCGACGAGGTCTACAAGGGCCGCCGAATACAGGGCCGCCCGGCCGGCACGGACGACATGGGCGGCGGTCACCACCACGGACACGGCGGCGGATACGCGGTGTTCGTGGACGGGGTCGCCCTGCATGTGATGCGGAACGCCGACGGCAGCTGGATCAGCGTGGTCAGCCACTACGCCCCGGTCGCCACCCCGCGCGCCGCCGCCAGGGCCGCGGTCGACGAGCTGCAGGGCGCCGCGCTGCTGCCGTCCCCCGCCAACTGACCGCGCCGACCGCCCCGTTCAAGGAGCTTTCCGCACATGACCGTACGCAAGAACCAGGCCAGTCTGACCGCCGACGAGAAGCGGCGGTTCGTCGCCGCCGTCATCGAACTGAAGCGCAGCGGGCGTTACGACGACTTCGTGCGCACGCACAACGCCTTCATCATGTCCGACACGGACGACTCGGAGCGCACCGGCCACCGTTCGCCGTCGTTCCTGCCCTGGCACCGCAGATTCCTGCTCGACTTCGAGCAGGCGCTGCAGTCGGTGGACTCCTCCGTCGCGCTCCCCTACTGGGACTGGAGTGCCGACCGGACCGTCCGTGCCGCGCTGTGGGCACCGGACTTCCTCGGCGGTACCGGGCGCAGTTCGGACGGGCGGGTCACGGACGGGCCGTTCGCCGCCACCGGCGGCAACTGGCCGGTCAACATCCGGGTGGACGGCCGTACTTATCTGCGCAGGTCGCTCGGGACGGCCGTGCGCGAGCTGCCGACCGGGGCCGAGGTCGACTCGGTCCTGTCCATGGCGACGTACGACATGGCGCCCTGGAACAGCGCCTCGGACGGCTTCCGCAACCATCTGGAGGGCTGGCGCGGGGTCAACCTCCACAACAGGGTCCACGTCTGGGTCGGCGGGCAGATGGCCACGGGAGTCTCCCCCAACGACCCGGTGTTCTGGCTGCACCACGCCTTCGTCGACAAGCTGTGGGCCCGGTGGCAGCGTCGGCACCCCGGGGCGGCCTACGTACCGGGCGGTGGCACGCCGGACGTGGTGGACCTGGACGAGACGATGAAGCCGTGGAACGACGTGCGGCCGGCGGACCTGCTCGACCACACGAGGTTCTACACGTTCGACACCCTGGAGCCCTGACCGGGCCGCTGTGTGACGCCCCTGGGTCAGGCCTCGGCCACCGTACGGCACTCCGGGTGGCCCCAGCCCTGCGCGTTCTTGGCGATCGGCTCGCCGGCCGCGTAGGAACGGCCGCACAGGCAGCGGCCGGGGAACTTCGCCTTGATGGTGCGGGACGAGGAGCCGCCCGCCGCGCTCTTGCGGGGTGCCGCCTTGCGGCGCGGGGCCGCGGCGGAGGCGACGGGCGCCGATGACGGCGGCGGCGCCGGGGAGCCGAGGGCGCTGCCCGCGGCCTCCTGGACCGTGGCGGCCTGGCTGGCCGCGCGGTCGGCGAAGTCGTTCAGCGGGTCGCCGTCGACCTGGTGGGCGGGGACGTACCGGAAGTCGACCGTGCGGCCGTCGAGGAGCTCGTCGATGCGGACGACGAGGTCCTGGTTGGCGACCGGCTTGCCCGCGGAGGTCTTCCAGCCGTTGCGCTTCCAGCCCGGCAGCCAGGTGGTGACGGCCTTCATCGCGTACTGCGAGTCCATCCGCACTTCCAGCGGCACGTCCGGGTCGGTGGCCGCCAGCAGCTGTTCCAGGGCGGTCAGTTCGGCCACGTTGTTGGTGGCCTTGCCGAGCGGCCCGGCCTCCCAGCGGGCGGGAGTCGCCGCGTCGTCGGACACCACCCAGGCCCAGCCGGCCGGTCCCGGGTTTCCCTTAGAAGCCCCGTCGCACGCGGCCACCACTCGTTCACGCATGGGCCCGATCATGCCACGGCCGGGCGGAGTGCCCGGCCGTGGCCCGGGATCCGGGCTGGTCAGACCTCCGTGCCGGAGGGCATCTCACCTTCGGTGGTCGTGACGTCGATCACCGAGAAGTTCGCGCCCTGCGGGTCGGTGAGCGCCGCCATCCGTCCGAAGGGACTGGTCATCGGCCCGAACCGGAGCGCCGCGCCGAGCTTCGTCGCCTTGGCGACGGCCTCGTCGCAGTCGGAGACGGTGAAGTACACGTTCACGTACGAGGGCACCTCGGGCGGGAAGTCGTCGGTCATCCGCATCCGGCCGAGGACCGGCTGCTCACGGAGGTTGAACGTGCGGAAGTCGACGTTGCTGTCCTCGATCTGCCGGACCGTGTAGGGGAAGACGGCCGCGAAGAAGGGGTCGGTCTTCTCGGGCTCGCGGGTGAAGACCTCCGCCCAGCAGTAGGCGCCCGGCACCGCCGTGGCCTCGAAGCCCTCGTGGACGCCGCCCTGCCAGATCCCGAACACCGCGCCACTGGGCTCACGGGCCAGGCACATCGTGCCGAACTCGCCGACCTGCATCGGCTCCATCAGCACCTCGCCGCCGTTCGCCCGGATCCGCCCGGCGGCGGCCGCGGCGTCCGGCGAGGCGAGGTACAGGCACCACTGCGAGTGCCCCTCCTGACCTGACATGGGCGGTACGACGGCGGCGACGGCCTTGCCGTCCGCGTAGGCCTGGGTGTAGTTGCCGTACTCCGAGGACGACTCACCGAAGGTCCAGCCGAGCACCTCGCCGTAGAAGCTCTTGGCCCCCTCCAGGTCGCTGAACATCGCGTCGGCCCAACAGGGGGTTCCTTCAGGTTGTACCGCCATGTCCGCGGCCCTTCCGATCGAGCGGGTTCTCCCGGTTCCTCACGCTAGCCACCGGGCGGACCGCCCGCGCGCCGAACGCCGCACTCCGGCGGAGACTGGAAGGGAGTCGGCGGCCTTCGGCGGACGGGGCGCGGTATGGCGGACGTGATGCGGGCATGGTCGGTGGAACGGCCCGGGCCGGTCGAGGCGGATCCGCTGCGGCTGGTCGAGCGGCCGGTGCCGGTGCCCGGGGCGGACGAGCTGCTGGTGCGGGTGCGGGCCTGCGGGGTGTGCCGCACCGATCTGCACGTCACCGAAGGTGATCTCCCGGTGCACCGGACCGGGGTGACGCCGGGCCACGAGGTGGTCGGCGAGGTCGCGGGCACGGGTGCCGGGGTGGCGGACTTCGCCGTCGGCGACCGGGTCGGGGTGGCCTGGCTGCGGCGCACGGACGGGGAGTGCGCGTACTGCCTGCGGGGCTCCGAGAACCTGTGTCCGCGCTCGGCGTACACCGGCTGGGACGCCGACGGCGGTTACGCGCAGTACACGACCGTGCCGGCCGCCTTCGCCTACCGGCTGCCCGGCGCCCTCGACGACGTCGCGCTCGCACCGCTGCTGTGCGCCGGGATCATCGGCTACCGCGCGCTGCGCCGGGCGTCGCTCCCGGCGGGCGGGCGGCTGGGCCTGTACGGCTTCGGGGGCAGCGCCCACCTGTGCGCGCAGGTGGCGCTCGCCGAGGGCGCGCGGGTGCATGTGCTCACCCGGGGCGCCGAGGCGCGGCGGCTGGCCGTGGAGCTGGGCGCGGCCTCGGCGCGGGACGCCTACGAGCCGCCGCCCGAGCCGCTGGACAGCGCGATCCTGTTCGCGCCGGTCGGCGATCTGGTGCCGGTCGCGCTGCGTGCCCTGGACCGGGGCGGGGTGCTGGCGGTCGCGGGCATCCACCTCAGCGACGTGCCGTCACTGAACTACGAGCGCGAGCTGTTCTACGAGCGGGAGTTGCGCAGTGTCACCTCCAACACCCGTGCCGACGGGCGGGAGTTCCTCGCCCTCGCCGAGCGGCACGGCGTCCACGCGACCACCCACCCCTACCCGCTCTCTCAGGCCCCGCGGGCCCTCCGGGACCTGAAGGCCGGGCGCTTCGACGGGGCCGCGGTGCTGGTGAACGACCTTTCCTGAGTCCAACCCCGGCGCGGCCCCGGGCACGAGAGCGGGCGACCGGCGCACGACCGGGAAACGCAACCCTTTCCACCCCGAACACCTGGTTTGCGCAACTAAGGCATGCAACCGCCCCTTTCGCGCCGTACCCGTAGATCACCAAGGCTGTTTGGCTTGTCCGTGCGCACCACCACCTCGCACACCACCGACCCTCCGGGTCACCGTTGTTCACCTCTCTGCTGGAGGGAATGTGTCCACACCGGACAGCGTCATCGGTTCCGCCGTCGACGAGCCCGAGCCGGATCCGACCGCCGACGGGCAGCTCACCAGCCTGAGCACCCGGGCCGCACGCCAGCTCGCCACGACCACCAAGTCCGAACCGCAGATGCAGGCCATCACCTCCCGGTGGCTGCTGAAGACACTGCCGTGGGTGGACGTCAAGGGCGGCACCTACCGGGTCAACCGGCGGCTGCAACTGCGCACCGGACGGGGCCGGGTGAGCTTCGAGCACAACGGTGGGGACGACATCCGGGTCATCCCGCGGACCCTCACCGAGCTGCCGATCCTGCGCGGCTACGACGACCCGGACGCGCTGAACCAGCTCGCGGACCGGTTCCAGCCCCGCGAGGTCCGCGCCGGGCAGGTGCTGTTCGAGGCCGGGCAGCCGGTCACCGAGACCTACCTGGTGGTGCACGGCCGGTTCATCCGGTACGCGGCCGGCAAGTACGGCGAGGAGGAGGTCGTCGGGGTCGTCACCGACGGCGACCAGATGGGCGACGAGGCGGTCGGCCAGACCGACCCGCTCTGGCTCACCTCGGTGCGGGCCGAGACGGCGGGCGTGGTCCTGGCGCTGCCCTGGGCGGTCGCCGAGGAGATCATGGACCGGGTGCCGTCGCTCGGCGCCCATCTGCAGGCCTACGTCGACCGGCAGCGGCTGCCGATGAACCGCAAGGGCGAGGCCGAGGTGCCGGTGCAGGCCGGCCACACCGGCGAGCCGACCCTCCAGGGCGGCTTCGTGGACTACGAACTGGCGCCGCGCGAGTACGAGTTGTCGCTCACCCAGACCGTGCTGCGGGTGCACTCCCGGGTCGCCGACCTCTACAACCACCCGATGGACCAGACCCAGCAGCAGCTGCGCCTCACGGTCGAGGAGATCCGCGAGCGCCAGGAGTGGGAGCTGGTCAACAACCGGGAGTTCGGGCTCCTGCACAACATCGACTACGGGCAGCGGATCAGCTCCTTCACCGGCCCGCCGACCCCGGACGACATGGACGAGCTGATCTCCATGCGCCGCAAGACCAAGGTCATCCTGGCGCATCCGAAGGCGATCGCGGCCTTCTTCCGGCAGTGCAACCGGCGCGGCCTCGTACCCCCGTCCACCAACGTCGACGGGCACGAGATCCCGGCCTGGCGCGGGGTCCCGATCTACCCGTGCAGCAAGATCCCGATCAGCGACGACCACACCAGCAGCATCATCGCGCTGCGCACCGGCGAGGCCGACCAGGGGGTCGTCGGCCTCCACCAGACCGGCATCCCCGAGGAGTTCCAGCCCGGCCTGAACGTCCGCTTCATGGGGATCAACGAGCAGGCCGTCGTCAACTACCTGGTCACCGCCTACTACTCGCTCGCCGTCCTGGTTCCCGACGCGGCCGGGATCCTGGAGAACGTCCAGCTCGGCCGCACCGCCGACTGACGGCCTGGAGCACATCCATGAGCACAACCACCACCTCCTACGCCCTGCCGGGACCGCCGAACATCGCGGAGCGACTGCGCCCGGCCAAACGCACCGGGGCGGTCCCCGGGCTGCACTACCGGCCGGCCGTGCCCGCCGACCCGGAGAAGGCCGCCGAGCTCGACCGCCGGCTGGAGGCCTGGGCCCGCGAGCTGGAGCTGTTCCCCGCGGCCTGGAAGGGGGACTTCGCCGACTTCCAGTTCGGCCGGGCCGTCGTCCTCCAGCATCCGGGCGGCCTCGACCTCGACCGGCTCACCGCCGCCGGCAAGCTGCTGCTCGCCGAGAACATCGTGGACTCCTGCTACTGCGAGGAGGACGAGGGGCGGGGCGGATCCCGGCGGGGCCTCGGCGGTCCGCTGATCATCGCCCAGTCGGCGCTCGACCCCTATCACGGCATCCCGGAGCTGGAGGAGGAGTGGCGCGAGGGCATCCGGGCCACCGGCCCGCTGCGGTCGTACCGCTTCGCCCTCGCGGACTTCGCGGCCTTCGCCACGCCGAGCCAGACCGACCGGTTCGTGCACGACATCGCCCGGCTGCACCTCGGGTACCTCGGCGAGGCCGCGTGGATGGAGACCGGGTACCTGCCGCGGGTCTGGGAGTACCTGGTGATGCGGCAGTTCAACAACTTCCGGCCGTGTCTGTCGATCGTCGACGCGGTGGACGGCTACGAACTGCCCGAACAGCTCTACGCCCGCCCGGAGATCCAGCGGATCACGGCCCTGGCGTGCAACGCCACCACGATCGTCAACGACCTCTACTCCTTCACCAAGGAGCTGGCGAGCGACCCGGACCACCTGAACCTGCCCCAGGTGGTGGCGGCCAACGACCGGCGCGGGCTGAAGGCGGCCTATCTGAAGTCCGTCGACATCCACAACCGGGTCATGGCCGCCTTCGAGGAGGAGTCCGCCGCCCTGTCCGCCGGCTCACCGCTGATCGCGCGCTACGCCGAGGGACTCGCCGCCTGGGTCTCGGGCAACCACGAGTGGCACGCCACCAACACCCACCGCTACCACCTGCCCGACTACTGGTAGCCACCGAGCCCATCCGAAGCACCGTCAGAAACACTTCGAGGAGAACCTGTTGACCACCGCCCCTGTCGCTCGGAAGACCACCACGTCAGCCCCGGTGCCGACCCAGTCCAGGTACCAGAACAGCGTCGCGGAGTACTGGAACGCCGAGGAGAACCCGGTCAACCTCGCACTCGGAAAGATCGACGACCTGTACCACCACCACTACGGCATCGGTGAGGCCGACTGGTCGGTACTCGACGAGACCGACCCCGCGCTGCGCCAGGAACGCGTCACCGCCGAGCTGCACCGCCTGGAGCACGCCCAGGCCGAACTGCTCGCCTCCCATCTGGGTGCCCTGACGCCGGCCGACCGGGTCTTCGACGCGGGCTGCGGCCGCGGCGGCGGCAGCATCGTGGCGAACCTGCGCTACGGCTGCCACTCCGACGGGGTGACCATCTCCGCCAAACAGGCCGACTTCGCCAACGAGATGGCCCGCAAGCGGGAGGTCGGCGACAAGGTCCGCTACCACCACCGGAACATGCTGGACACCGGCTTCGAGACGGGCGCCTACGCGGCCTCGTGGAACAACGAGTCCACCATGTACGTCGAGCTGGACCTGCTGTTCGCCGAGCACGCCCGGCTGCTGCGCCGCGGCGGCCGCTATGTGACGATCACCGGCTGCTACAACAACACCTACGGGCAGGCGTCCCGCGAGGTGTCCCTGATCAACGCGCACTACATCTGCGACATCCACCCGCGCTCGGAGTACTTCCGGGCGATGGCCGCCAACCGGCTGGTGCCGGTCCACGTGGAGGACCTCACCGCGGCGACGATCCCCTACTGGGAACTGCGCAAGCAGGCCGACCACCTGGTGACGGGGATCGAGGACGCGTTCCTCACCGCGTACAAGAACGGCAGCTTCCAGTACCTGCTGATCGTGGCCGACCGGGTCTGATCCGGCGGCGTGTCCACGAGGGGGCGGTGTCCGCGGACACCGCCCCCGTCCCCGTACCGCTCACTCCCCCGCGTGGGCCTTCTTCAACGCGGCGATGTCGAGCTTGCCCATCGCGTACATCGCACGCGTGGTGCGCGCGGCCTTCTCCGGGTCGGCGTCGCCGATCATCTCGATCAGCCCGTCCGGGATGACCTGCCAGGACACGCCGTACCTGTCCTTGAGCCAGCCGCAGGGGCCGGGCTCGCCGCCGTTCTCGGTGAGCTTGGCCCAGTAGTGGTCGACCTCCTCCTGGCCGTCGCAGTAGATCTGGAAGGAGATGGCCTCGGTGAACCTGAACTGCGGGCCGCCGTTGATGGCGACGAACTTCTGCCCGTTGGCCGTGAAGTCGACGGCCAGCACGGAGCCCGCCTCCCCGGGTCCGGCCTCGTTGTACCGGCCGACCTTCCCGATACTGGAGTTCTTGAAGATCGACACGTAGTAGTGGGCGGCCTCCTCGGCCTGCCCGTCGAACCAGAGACACGTGGTGAATCCGTCGGCGGTCATGGACACCTCCTGGGAGCAGAAACGGGTCATCTGTACCGACCCCCGCCCGCCGGGAAACTCATCGCTCGGCGCCCTGGAAGACGTGCCGGAAAACACTGGCCCCGAGGCGCGGGCATCGGCATCCTTCCCAGCGTGGACGCACTGGAATTCAGGGTGAGGGACCGCAGGCTGCGGGACATCTTCGACGAGGACGCCGAGCGCTACGAACGGGCCCGGCCCCGCTACCCGGCCGCGCTGGTCGAGGAGCTGGTCGGGGTCACGGGGGCCGGGCCCGGCGTCCGGGTGCTGGAGATCGCCCCGGGCACCGGCAAGCTCACCGTCGACCTGGCCGCGTCCGGCTGTTCGATCACCGGCGTGGAGATCGGCCCGGGCATGGCCGCCGTGGCCCGCCGGCAGCTGTCGGCGTTTCCCGGCGTGGACGTGGTGGTCGCGGCCTTCGAACAGTGGGAGCTGCCGCCGGAGCCGTTCGACGCGGTGGTCTGCGCGACCGCCTTCCACTGGATCGACCCGGCGGTCCGGCTGCCGAAGGCGGCCCGGGCGCTGCGCCCGGGCGGGCTGCTCGGCGTCGTCGCCACCCACCACGTGGCAGGCGGCACCGAGGACTTCTTCGCCGAGGTCCAGGAGTGCTACGAACGCTGGGATCCGGCCACCCCGCCGGGCCTGCGCCAGACCCGCGAGTCGGACCTCGCGACCGACACGACCGAGTTCACCGGCTCCCCGTACTTCACCGACGTGGCCGTGCACGGCCACGCCCAGGAGATCACGTACAGCACCCGCCAGTACCTGGACGTGCTGCTCACGTACTCGAACCACCGCGCACTCCCGGAGACCGCCCGGAACGGGCTGCTCTCGGGCATCCGCGAGCTGATCGACTCCCGGTACGGCGGTGTCGTCACCAAACGGTACTGGCACGAGCTGGTCACAGCCGTGCGCGTCGGGCCCTAGCGGCCTCGTCCCCAGGCCACCACCGGCGGTTTTCCGCCAAGGCGGGAAACCGCACGCATGCGTCGCGTCACCCCGGGTACCCGAGCCGTCGAGGCACGCATGAGACGTCCGTTTCCGGGTACCCGGGCCGGGCGACACCTGGACAGGGCCGGGACGAGACCGGCCGAATAGGCAGCCGCCGAACATGAGTGACCTGGGAGAGGACATGAACACCGCCGGGATCCGGTCGGAAGCAGTGAACACCGCTCACCCCGTCGAGGCGTGGACGCCGGAGGGGGCACTGCCAGGAATCGAGGACCCGAGGGCCGTCGCCCCGCGCGACGCACGCGAGCTGTCCCGCCAGTTCTTCCAGCGGATCGGGGAGCTGGAGGAGGGTACGCACGAGTACCAGTACGCCCGCAACACGCTCATTGAGATGAACATGTCGCTGGTCCGGTTCGCGGCCGGCCGGTTCCGCAACCGCGGCGACGACATGGAGGACATCGTCCAGACCGGGATGATCGGCCTGATCAAGGCGATCGACCGGTTCGAGCTGTCGCGCGAGGTCGAGTTCACCTCCTTCGCGCTGCCGTACATCGTGGGCGAGATCAAGCGGTTCTTCCGGGACACCACCTGGGCGGTGCACGTGCCGCGCCGGCTCCAGGAACTGCGCGTGGAGCTGGCGAAGGCGCGCGAGGAGCTGTCCAGCCGCCTGGACCGGGAGCCGACGGTCGCCGAGCTGGCCACGCTCATGAACCTGTCCGAGGAGGAGGTGGTCGAGGGCCAGCTGGCCGCCAACGGCTACAACTCCTCCTCCCTGGACGCCGCGCTGACCGGGGACGGCCCGGAGGACGGCGAGGCGGTGCTGGCCGACTTCATCGGGGTCGAGGAGGAAGGCCTGCGGCTCGTGGAGGACTTCCAGTCGCTGGCCCCGCTCATGGCCGAGCTGAGCGAGCGGGACCGGGAGATCATCCATCTGCGGTTCGTGGAGGAGGCCACGCAGGCGGAGATCGGTGAGCGGCTCGGCTGCTCCCAGATGCACGTCTCCCGTCTCATCAAGCGGATCATCACGCGGCTGCGTCAGGGGATGCTGGGCGAGCTCGGCTGCGCCTGACGGCGAATCCCGGGCGCTGCCCCGCACCGGCGCGTGGGGCGGCGCCCGTGGCTTCGGCTCACCGGCTCGGGCTCACCGAGGGAAGCGCACCAGCGCGCGTACCCGCTTCCCGACCGGTACCCTCTCGGCGGTCACCTCGGTGGCCAGGGCATGGACGATCTCCAGCCCGTGCCGTCCGACCCGCTCGGGGTCCCTGGGGAAGCGCCGGGGCAGGGCCGCGCTGCTGTCGTACACGGAGACCAGGACCGCGCTCTCCGTACCCTCCAGTTCGAGGATGTACGGGCCGTTGCTGTGCCGGTCCGCGTTGGTCACCAGCTCGCTCACCACGAGCAGCAGCTCACCGTCGGCCCGGGGATCGATCTCGGCGCACCACTCGGTCCTGAGCTGCTCCAGGAAGCCGGCCGCGAAGTCCCGTGCCTCGGCGATGCAGCCGGGCTCGCCGGTGTAGTGCGCCGCGCGTCGCAGCGGCTCCACGGGTACGTCGAAGCCAGTCGGTATCACTGCCCCGCCCAGGTTTTCGATCATGCGAGTCTCTCCAGGAGGCCGGACCGGCCCGTCGCTGTTGCATCCATCCTCGTACCCCGAGTGCGCTCCGGCAGTCCCCGGAGGTGTTCGCCGACCGCGCACACCTCACGTCGCGCTGGTCACAGCGCCGGCGCACCGGGGGCCGCCGAGCCGGGCGGCATCTGCTGGGCCGAGGACGCCGGGGCGGCGGAGGACACCGCGGACTCGGGTCCGGGCGAGCCCGGCGACGCAGCGGACTGCGGGGCGAGCGGCTGCGCGGAGGACGGCGGCTCGGAGGCCGGTCCCTGCGACTTCGGCGGCGGCGACGCCGGCGACTCGGTCTTCGGGGACTCGGTCTTCGGCGACTCGGTCTTCGGAGGCTCCGGCGAGGGCGGTTCGGAGGACGGCGGCTTCGAGGACGGCGGCGCGGACGAGGGCGGCTGCTTCGACGCCGGCGAGTTCGAGGACGGCGAGTTCGAGGACGGCGAGTTCGAGGACGACGAGTTCGACGACGGGGAGTTCGACGACGGGGAGTTCGACGACGGGGAGTTCGACGACGGGGAGTTCGACGACGGGGCCGGGCGAACCGGGTCTGCCGGAGGCGGGCGGGCAGCCGTGGTCAGGCGGCGGGTTCATGGGATCCGGATCGGCCGGGGGCCTGGCCGGGCGGTCGTCGTGCCCGGTGTGGTCGCCCCGGTGGCGGCCGAACCAGTCGTCGTGCTCGTGGTCGAAGACGACGAACACCTTGATGATCTGCGCGGCGGGTGCGACGACGACCACGTTGGCGGGCCGGTAGCCGGCCCAGGCGGTGCCGACGGCCCTCGGGGTCCGCTGCGCGACCGGCGGGGCCAGCGGGTTGCCGCAGGCGCACCGCAGCCGGGGCACGCCGTGCCCGTCGACCAGGACGGCGGTGCCCGCCTGGAGGACGGACTGGTAGGTCGTCGTCCCGCCGTCACGGTACCCGTGGGCGGTGACCCGGGTGTCGGCGCGCAGCTGCACCGGGGTGAGGGAGCGCAGGTAGGCGGGGACGCCGGAGGGCTGGACGCCGGCCTGCGAGGCGAAGGCCCGGTTGCGGGACGGCGCGGCCTGCAAGTACTTGATCTGCTGTTCGACATCGCAGCTGGGGCTGTTCTTCGTGCCGCTGTAGAGTCCGGGCGCCCCGCCGTCCACCCCGCGCACCTCGTTCACCGGCGCCGCCGACCCGGCCGGGGCCGCGGACAGCGGCGCCGCGGTGGCCTTCCTGGCGGTGGACTCGGTGAACGGGTCCTGTCCGGAGCTGTTGGCGGACTGCAGGAAGACCTCGCCGCGTCTGCCGGAGCTGTCGCCCGAACGGGTGAGGACCAGGGCCAGGGCGGTGGCTACCACCACGGCGGTGGTGAGCGTCGCGACCCGGGGCGCCGACCTCCACCACGGGCGGTGCGGCTCTCCGCCCTGACCGCCGCCGCCTCCGGGCGGCTGCGAGGGGGGTCCTGGGGGCGGCCCGGAGGGCCCGGACAGGGGGCCGGAGGGGGGACCTGTGGGGCGGCCCGACGACGGCGGTTCGACGCTCACGCGCTCATCTCCCCGGTGCAGTAAACGGCATTCATGAAAAATGCCTCATTTGGGGCATGTCGAGCCCAATGTGCGCCGGTCCGGTACCGCCCGCAAGCGGACCCGGAGCCGCGGCCGAGCCGGCACCGGACCGACCTGGAGCCGACCTGGAGCCGACGCGCTTGCCGCGCGGACGGACCACCCGGGGGGCGGCGGGTCCGGGCGTTGCCTAACGTGACAGCGTGCGCCCCCGAATCGCCTCCGAGCGGCCGGTGGCCGCGCCGGCCGGCCGAGCCGCGGTCCGGCACGGGTGGCCGCGGGCCCTGGCCGTGGTGCTGGCCACGTCGATCGTGATGCTCGTGGTGGCCGCGGCGGGGCTGTGGGCCGCGGGCGCGACGGACCTCCCGAAGGGCGCGTTCCTGCCGGTGGTGCTCGCGACCGTGGTGACGGCCGTCGGCGGCGCCGCCGAACTGTCCGGAAACGCCGGCGAACTGGCCCGCACGCACGCCGGGCTCACGGTGGTACCGCTGTCGGTGACGCTGGTCGGGGCGCTGACCGCCGCCGGGGGCTTCCTGCGGCCGCTGCGGCACCGGGCGGTGGCCGGGGCCGGAGAGCTGGCCGGGTGGGCGGCGCGGATCGCGGTGCTGTGGCTGCTCGCGCTGATCGGGCTCGCCTCCGGTGCCCGGCACGCCTTCGCGGTGGACGTGGGCAACGGCACCCTCGGCGATCTCACCGACGCACTCGACGCGGCACCGGAGGCGGGCTTCACGACGGACGTGCCGCAGACGGCCGGGTTCGGGCTGCTGTGGCTGGCGGGGATCCTGCTGCTGGCGCTGCTGGTGTCGCGCGGGGCGCCGCTGCCGGGGCGCCTGGTGCGCTTCCAGGCCTCGGTCCGGCCGGCGGCGTACGCGATGGTCGTGCTCGTGCTGGCGTACGTCGTACTGGCCCTGGTGATCGCCCTGGCGGCGATGGCGGCCCGCGGGCACGCCGGGCAGACCCTCGCGGTGATCCTGCTCGGGCTGCCCAACCTGGCCTGGCTGGCCCTCACGCTCGGTCTGGGCGCCACCTGGAAGGGCAGGGTCGACGGACCGTTCGGGCTGCCGGTGCCGAAGGTGCTCGCCGAGGTGCTGCGCACACCGGACGTCTCGACGCTGAACCTGCGGACCGTCACCGCCCACGACGGCCGCTGGTGGTGGCTGGCCGGGGTGGCCGCGGTGCTCCTGACGGCGGCCGCGTTCCAGATGGCGGTCCGTTCCCCGGCCCGGATCCGCGCCTGGCAGCACGCCCTGCACCTGGCGGTCGCCCTCGCGCTGACGATGCTCGCCCTGTGCCTGACCGGGCGGGTCTCCGCCCACTACGGCCTCTCCCTGCTCGGCGTCGGCGACCTGGGCGGCAACCTGTCGGGCGAGCTGCTGCTCGAGCCCGTGCTCTGGCCGGCGGTGGGCCTGGGCGCGCTGTGGGGTCTGCTCGCCGGGTTCCTGGGCGCGCTGCTGGCCCGCCCGGTGCACCGGCGGGGCGAGGTGGTGGCCTGAGCGCCGCCGGCGGGGCACCGCGGCGCCGCCGGGCCTCAGCGGCCGCCGTCGGGCGCGACCACCCGGGTGGGCTCGTGACCGGGGCCGTCGCCGCCCGGGGCGGCGCGGTCGGTGACGTACGTGGACAGCCGCCGCCCGTCGCCGTACAGCCAGCGTCCCTCGGCCGGGTCGTACAGCCACATGGACTCCCCGTCGACCACCACGCCGATGCGCAGCCCGTGCGTACGGCCGCGGAAGGACTCCCCGTCGAGGCCGCCGGCAGCCAGTTCCTCGACGGCGGCCCGGTAGCCGATGAGCGCCTCGGCGGCGTGGGCAAGGAGCGGGCGCGGGTCGGTGGCGTCGGTGGGCGGGCCGCCGGTGACGGGCGGGTCCTGGGGTACGGCGACGAGGTAACGGCCGTCGACCCAGGCGGACCAGCCGTTGGCGCAGCTGATGTGCGCCCAGTCGCCGCGCCGTTCGACGAGCTGGACCGGCAACAGCGGGTCGAGGGGCACGGTGGGCCGGGCCGGGTCGGGCGCCTCCCAGGCGGGCATGCCGTCGCCGGGGACGACATGGGTGGGCCGGAATCCTGGCGTCGTGGTCATCGGTCGCCTACTTCCGCATCACGGCCGGTTCGTGGCGGCGCAGCAGCCGGGACAGCACACAGCCGAAGACGACCGACAGCACCATCAGCATGACCATGTTCCGCAGCCAGACGCCCGCCGAGTGCCGGAACAAGGGGTCGTCGGTGAAGGAGCCGGGCACGATCCGGTGCAGTTCCACGGTGCCGGCCATGGCGCCGAGCGCCCACCGCGAGGGGACCAGCCAGGCGACCTGTTCGAGACCGGGCACACCGTTCAGCTTCAGCAGGGTCCCGCAGAAGACGACCTGGACGACGGTGAGCAGCACCAGCAGCGGCATCGTCACCTCCTCCTTGCGGACCAGCGCGGAGATCAGCAGCCCGAGCATCATGGCGGTGAAGGAGAGCACGGCCACGGCGACGGTGATCTCCAGCAGGGGCGGCATCAGGACCCCGTGGCCGCCGGGCGCGTTGAGGTCGACACCGGCCAGGCCCACCTGGGTGAGCACGATCGCCTGGAGGACGGTGACGGTACCGAGGACGGCGACCTTCGACATCACGTACGCCGGTCTGGACAGGCCGACGGCTCTCTCGCGCTGGTAGATGACGCGTTCCTTGACCAGTTCACGCACCGCGTTGGCCGAGCCGGCCAGCACTCCCCCCACGCACAGGAGGAGCAGCACGTCGGTCGCGGTGTCGACGGTGAGCTTGTGGCCGGCGACGGCCCGGACCATCGCGCCCATGACGAAAGGCAGCCCGATCATGATGGCGAGGAAGGTCCGGTCGGCGGCGAGCGCGGCCGTGTAGCGGCGCACCAGGGTCGAGAACTGGGCGCCCCAGCTGCGCGGCCGCGGCGGCGGGGCGGCGGCCACCGGCCCGGAGTGCGGCACCACCGGCTGCGCGCTGGAGTTCACGATGTACTTGCGGTGGTACGACGAGGCGCTGTACTCCCCCGCCCAGTCCCGGCCGGTGTCCCGCTCGAACGCCTCGAAGGCCTCGGGCCACTCGTCGAACCCGAAGAAGCCGAGGGCGTCGCCGGGCGGCCCGAAGTAGGCGGTCCGGCCGCCCGGTGCGAGGACCAGGAGACGGTCGCAGACGTCGAGGCTGAGGACGCTGTGGGTGACGACGATGACGGTACGGCCGTCGTCGGCGAGGCCGCGCAGCATGTTCATCACCGAGCGGTCCATCCCGGGGTCGAGCCCTGAGGTCGGCTCGTCCAGGAAGAGCAGGGAGGGCTTGGTCAGCAGTTCCAGGGCGACGCTGACCCGCTTGCGCTGCCCGCCGGAGAGGCTGTGCACGGGCTGCTCGGCGCGCTGTTCGAGGCCCAGTTCCCGGATGACCTCGTCCACCCGCTGTCGGCGCTCGGCCTTCGCGGTGTCCTCGGGGAAGCGCAGTTCGGCGGCGTAGGTCAGGGCGCTGCGCACGGTCAGCTGGACGTGCAGGATGTCGTCCTGCGGGACGAGCCCGATGCGCTGGCGCAGTTCGGCGTAGTCGCGGTAGAGGTCGCGGCCGTCGTAGAGGACGGTGCCTTGCTCGGCGGGGCGCTGGCCGGTGAGGGCGTTGAGCAGGGTGGACTTGCCGGCCCCGCTCGGCCCGACCACGGCGAGCAGGGACTTCTCCCCCACCGGGAAGGAGACGTGGTCCAGCAGGATCCTGCGGCCGTGGTCGACGGCGACGGTCAGTTCCTGGACGTCGAGGGAGACCTCGCCGGTGTCGACGTACTCCTGGAGCCGGCCGTCGACCAGGCAGAACGCGGAGTGGCCGATGCCGACGACGTCCCGGGGGCCGAGCAGGGCGCGGGTGACGGCGCGGCCGTTGAGGTAGGTGCCGTTGTGGCTGTCGAGGTCGACGATCTCGTGGCTGCCGTCGGGGTCGGCGCGCAGTTCGGCGTGGTGGCGGGAGACGGTCAGGTCGTCGACGACGATGTCGTTGCCGGTGGCGCGGCCGATGCGGACCGTGCGGGCCGGGAGCGGCCGTACCGAGGAGGGCTGCCGGAAGGTGCCGGTCCGGGCGGGCATGGAGACGGCGGAGGGACGGTCCGCGGCGGGTGCCGGGCGGCCGCTCAGGACGGCGGACGGCCCGTCGGCGGGGCTGCCGAAGCGGATCACCGTGCCCGGTCCTACCTCCCACTCCCGGATGCGGCGGCCGTCGGCGTAGGTGCCGTTGGTGCTCTGCTCGTCCTCCAGCGTCCAGTGACCGTCGTCGGGCCGCAGCACCGCGTGGTGCCAGGAGACCCGGGCATCGTCGATGACGATGTCGCTCAACGGGTCCCGCCCGACGTGGTAGTCGCGGCCCGGGCTCATCACCGTGGATCCCGTGTCGGTCTCCAGGACGAGTTCGGGCGCCGTCGAGGCGACCGGCCGCTCCGCCATGGCAAGAATTCTACCGATCCGCCCCCTTCTGTGCCTGGTCACCGCCGCGCGGGCGGCGGCTGTCACGGGTCAGGCGACGGGGACGACGAGGGCCGGGATGGTGCGCTGCATCCGCAGGGCGTCGATGGACTCGGCGAGCAGTTCGTACTCCGTGGTGTCGTCCTGGAGCGCGATCCGCACCAACCGCCCGTCGGCCAGTTCGTCGGCGACCAGTTCCTGCCGGGCCGCGTCGGCGCACCAGGCGCGCAGCAGGCCGGGTACATCAGAGACGGTCTCCGCGACCGGCACGAGTGATCCCTGCGGGAATCTGGGGTTCTCGGGTAAGGGGTCGAGGCGTTCCGCGATCCAGGAGGCCCGGTCCCGTAACCACCACAGCGCCAGTGCCAGGGTCGGCGCACGGTAGGTGCCGAGCGGAACGCCGATGCGTTGCCCGCCGCACATGCCGTATGCCGTGACATGGCACAGGAATTCGTCGTGCACGATCACTCCCCCGTAGCTCGCCGGTGTGCCGTCGCGGCCGGGTTTCCGTGCGGCTCCTGTGCGGTGAAGTGCTCCTGGCATTCGAGTATGTTCACTTTCGAAACACTGTCACCACACCTTTCCGGCCAGTCTCTTGGCATATTCGCGCTGCGAATTGGCCGAAATGCGCGAGGTGCACCGGTCGGCCTTCATTACCCGAGGGGTAATCGACCCGTCACGCGGACCGGGGCAGAGTGGTGTCCACGGATCGCCGCACACCGCGATCCACCCTCTGACCAGCAGTGCCGACCTCGATGGAGGCTGATTCGCCATGTCCGTGAACACCGACCGTTACCAGACCGCCGCCGCCCGCTACTTCGAGGCCTGGAACGCCACCGAGCCGGAGGCGCTGGGCAAGGCGGTCGCCGAGGCCTGGGCTCCGGAGGGCAGCTACACCGACCCGCTCGCGGATGTCACCGGACATGCGCAGATCACGGCCGTGATCGCGGCGGTGCATGAGCAGTTCCCCGGTTTCGTGTTCCGTCCGCTCGGGGTGGTCGACGGCCACCATGACACGGCCCGCTTCGGCTGGGAGCTGGTGAACGAGGCGGAGGGGTCGGCTCCGGTGGCCGGTTTTGACGTGGTCACGCTCAGTGAGGACGGCCGGGTCCTCCGGGTACTGGGCTTCCTGGACCGGGTTCCGGCCGGGGCGTGAACCGCCGCCGGCGATGAGTTCCGCCGCTCGCGGCGGTCTTCTCGACGAGGGAGACCACCGCGAGCGGAGGACCGTCATGAGTACGACCGCCCATCTGGACGTGGAGTTCACCGCCGTGCTGCGCCGCAGCCCCGCCAGGGGCGGCTGGACCTACGTGGTCTGGCCCGAGTCCGCCGTGTTCTTCGGCACCCTGGGGCTCGTCAGGGTCCGCGGCACGGTCGACGGGCACCCGTTCCGCAGTTCCTTCATGGCCCTCGGCCACGGCACGCACAAGCTGCCCGTGCGGGCCGACGTCCGCAGGGCGATCGGAAAGGGTGAGGGGGACGCGGTGTGCGTCCGCCTCACCGAACGGATCAGCGGTTGATGATCGCGTCGATCCGGGCCAGCTCGTCCGCGTCGAAGTCGAGGTTCCCGATCGCGCCGACGCAGTCCTCGACCTGCTGCGGGCTGCTCGCACCGATCAGCGCCGAGGTCACCCGGCCGCCGCGCAGCACCCAGGACAGGGCGAACTGGGCCAGGGTCTGGCCGCGGCCCTTGGCGACCTCGTCGAGGTCGCGCAGCTGGGCGACGAGGTCCGCGGTGACCTCGTCCGAGTTCAGGAACGGGCTGTCGCTCGCGGCCCGCGACCCCTCGGGGATGCCGTCGAGGTAGCGGCCGGTGAGCAGACCCTGCTCCAGCGGGGAGAAGACGATGGAGCCGACCTGGAGCTCGTCGAGAGCGTCCAGGAGGCCCTCGCTCTCCGGACGGCGGTCCAGCATCGAGTAGCGCGGCTGATGGATGAGGAGCGGGGTGCCGAGCTCACCGAGGATCCGGGCGGCCTCTCGGGTCTGCTCCGCCGAGTAGTTGGAGATGCCGACGTAGAGCGCCTTGCCCTGCTGGACCGCCGAGTGCAGGGCACCCATCGTCTCCTCCAGGGGTGTCTCCGGGTCCGGGCGGTGCGAGTAGAAGATGTCGACGTAGTCCAGGCCCATCCGGGTCAGGGACTGGTCCAGCGAGGACAGCAGGTACTTGCGCGAACCCCACTCGCCGTACGGGCCGGACCACATCAGGTAGCCGGCCTTGGTGGAGATGACGAGCTCGTCGCGGTAGGCCGCGAAGTCCGCCCTGAGGGCCTCGCCGAACGCGGACTCGGCGGCGCCGGGCGGCGGGCCGTAGTTGTTGGCGAGGTCGAAGTGGGTGACACCGAGGTCGAAGGCGCGGCGCAGGATGGCACGCTGGGTCGTCACGGGCCGGTCGGGCCCGAAGTTGTGCCACAGGCCGAGCGACAGCGCGGGGAGCTTCAGGCCGCTGCGGCCGCTGCGGCGGTACGGCATGTCGGCGTAGCGGTCGGGGTGTGCGGTGTACAACGCGACTCCAGAGGGGTTGCCACAGGATCTACCGGTTCCACTCTTTCCCGAGCGGCGGGCAGCGGTCCAACAGGAGAATCCGATGGAATTGTGCGGATAGGCTTCTCAATCATGGAACTGCGCCACCTCCAGCATTTCGTCGCCGTCGCCGAGGACCAGCACTTCACCCGGGCTGCGGAGCGGCTGATGGTGTCCCAGTCGGGCCTGTCGGCGTCGATCCGGGCCCTGGAGCGGGAGCTGCGGGCACCGCTGTTCGTGCGGACCACCCGCCGGGTGACGCTGACCGAGGCGGGCCGGGCGCTGCTCGGCGAGGCGGAGCGGATCCTCGCCCAGGTGCGCTCGGCGCACGAGGCGGTTGCGGCGGTGCAGGGCGTGCTGCGCGGGACGCTGGCGCTGGGCACCGAGCAGTGCATCGCCGGGGTGCACGTGGCCGGGCTGCTCGCCGCGTTCCGGCGCCGCCACCCGGACGTGGAGATCCGGCTGCGGCAGGCCGGTTCGGGCGCGCTCGCCGAGGAGGTGGCGGCGGGCCGGCTCGACCTGGCCTTCGCCTACCGCACCCAGGACGACACCGACCAGCTGCGCTCGGTGTCCCTGACCGGCGAGCCGATGACCGTGCTGTGCCATCCCAGCCACCGGCTGGCGACGGCCGGCGCGGCCGTGACCCCCGAGGACCTCGGCGGCGAGGTGTTCGTCGACTTCCACCCGGACTGGGGCCCGCGCCGCACGACCGACGCGGCCTTCGCCTCGGCGGGCGTGCGGCGCACGGTCGCCCTTGAGGTCAACGACGTGCACAGCCTCCTCGACCTGGTCGACGAGAACCTCGGCATCGCCGTCGCACCCCGCCACTTCCGCCACAAGCGCCCCGCGCTGGCCGCGCTCGCGCTCAAGGACACGGACGAGACGGCCTACGAGACGGTCGCCCTGCTGCCGCCCGAGACGGCCACCAGCCCGGCGGCCCGGGCGCTGATCACCCTGCTCGAAACAGGGGGTCTGGCAACACCCCCGGACGGGGCCTGCCCCTCCTGACCCGGGCTGCCCGCCGCCGCAGACTCGTGGATGTCCACGACGACGAGGGGGAGTACCCAGATGGCGGAACACACACGGCGTACGGTCCTGCGCGGGGCGGCGGGCATCGCGGTGGCGGGCGCGCTGACGGGCACGACGGCCCGTCCGGCGGAGGCAGCGGCAGCCGCAGCCGCCGCGCATGCGACGGACCGTCACCATCCCTTCCTGGAGGGTGCGTTCGCTCCGGTCACCGAGGAACTCACGGCCTTCGACCTGCCGGTCACCGGCCGTGTCCCGAGCGACCTGAACGGTCGTTACCTGCGCAACGGGCCGAACGTGCTGGGCCTGGAGGATCCGCGCGCCCACCACTGGATGCTGGGCGAGGGCATGGTCCACGGGGTGCGGCTGCGCGACGGCCGCGCCGAGTGGTATCGCAACCGCTGGGTGCGCTCCTCACAGGTGGCGGCGGAGCTCGGCGAGACCCGCTCCGGGCCGGTCCCGCCGGACGACTTCGCCTGCAACACCCATGTCGTCCCCTACCGGGGACGCATCCTCGCGCTCCAGGAGAGCGGCCCGCTGCCGTACGAACTCGACGGCGAACTCAACACCGTGGGCACCTACGACTTCCGGGGCACCCTGGAGGGCGCGTTCACCGCGCACACCAAGTACGACGCGCACGCGGACGAGTTGCACGCGATCGCCTACTACCCGACCTGGGACCATGTCCGGCACCTGGTCGTGAACCCGAGCGGCCGGCTCGCCCGCACCACCCGGATCCCGGTCCGGGACGCGCCGATGATGCACGACTTCGCGCTCACCGAGAGGCACGTGGTCGTCTTCGACGTCCCGGTCACCTTCGACGCGGCGGCCGCCGGGGCGGGCGCGCCGGTGCCGTACGTCTGGAACCGTGATCACCCCGCGCGGGTGGGCGTGATGCCACGCTCCGGGGGCGCCGTCCGGTGGTTCGGCGTCGACCCGGTCTTCTACTCGCACACCCTCAACGCGTACGACGAGGGCGGCTCCGTGGTGATCGACCTGACGACGTATCCGGCACCGTTCGAGGTCGCGGGCGCCACCACCGACGGACCGCACGCGGTGGGCACCGCGAAGCTGGAGCGCTGGACGGTCGACCTGCGCCGCGGCCAGGTCCGCAGGCGCACGCTCGACGACCGGCCGCAGGAGTTCCCGCGGGTCAACGAGGAGTTGGTGTCCCGCCGGCACCGCTACGGCTACTCGGCGGCGGCCGCCGAGATGTCCCTCGCCTATCTGGCCGGCGACGGCAACCCGCCCGACCGCGCCTTCTCCAACGCCCTCTTCAAGCACGACCTTGCGCGCGGCACGGCCGAGGTGCACCGGCTGCCGAGGGGCGCGGCGGCGGGTGAGGCGGTGTTCGTGCCGAGCGAACACGGGCGCCGGGAGGACGAGGGGTACGCGATCGCCTACGTCCACAACCCGGACCGGGGCGCCGCCGACCTGCTGGTCCTCGCCGCACAGGACTTCACCGGCGAGCCGCTGGCCAGGGTGCACCTGCCGGGCCGGGTGCCGCTGGGCTTCCACGGAAGCTGGATTCCTGACGCATGACGACCGGCGATGAGCGATCGTGGTCGTATGCATGCAAGGGACATTCTCATCGACGGCTTCGGCCGCATCCAGGAAGAAGTCCATGCCGCCCTCGACGGCGCCGGCCCCGACCTGCTCAACAAGCGCCCTGCCACCGATTCCAACTCCATCACCTGGCTGGTCTGGCACCTCACCCGGATCCAGGACGACCACGTCGCCGACGCCTTCGACCTCGACCAGGTGTGGCTGACCCAGGGCTGGGAGAAGCGTTTCGGCCTCGACCTGCCACCCCGTGACCACGGGTACGGCCATACGCCGGCCGACGTGGCGAAGGTGACGGTGGACTCCGGCGACCTGCTGACCGGCTACTACGACGCGGTGCACGAGCAGACCCTCAAGGTGCTGCGCGAGCTCCCGGCCAAGGACCTCGAACGGATCGTCGACACCCGCTTCGATCCGCCGGTGACGCTGGGCGTGCGGCTGGTGAGCGTCCTGTCCGACGACCTGCAGCACGCCGGACAGGCCGCCTATCTGCGGGGGCTGCTTCAGAGCGCGGAGGCGTAACCCGGCAGGACGACGTCCTCGACGATGGCCCTGCGCTCGTCGAACGGGATGAACGCGCTCTTCAGGGCGTTCACCGTGACCGTGCGCAGGTCCGCCACCGTCCAGTTCGCCTCCTCGACCAGCAAGGACATCTCCCGGGTCATCGTCGTCCCCGAGACCAGCCGGTTGTCGGTGTTGAGGGTGACCCGGAAGCCCAGCTCCTTCAGCGCGGTGATGGGGTGCTCGGCGACGGAGGCGGCACAGCTGGTCTGGAGGTTCGAGGTGGGGCACATCTCCAGGGCGATCCGGCGGTCGCGCACCCAGCTCGCCAGGCGGCCGAGCTTGCCGTCGACGATGTCCTCGGTGATGCGGACACCGTGCCCGATGCGCTGGGCTCCGCACACCTGGACCGCCTGGTGGATGCTGGGCAGGCCGAACGCCTCACCGGCATGGATGGTGAACGGCACGCTCTCGCGGCGCAGGTACTCGAAGGCGGCGAGGTGGTCGGCGGCCGGGAAGCCGTCCTCGGCGCCGGCGATGTCGAAGCCGACGACACCGGCGTCCCGGTAGGCGACGGCCAGCCCGGCGGCCTCGGCGACCCGGTCGAACATCCGCATCCCGCAGAGCAGGGTGCCGACGCGGACGGGCGTGCCCGCGGCGGCGGCCTTCGCCATACCGGCGGCGAGCCCCTCCTGCACGCTCTCGACGACCTCGTTCAGCGTGAGGCCGCCCTTGGTGTTCAGCTCCGGCGCGTAGCGCACCTCGCCGTAGACGACACCGTCGGCGGCCAGGTCGAGGACGTACTCCTCGGCGACCCGGCGCAGTCCCTCCTTGGTCTGCATGACGGCGAGGGTGTGCTCGAAGGTGGCTATGTAGCGGACCAGGTCACCGGAGTTCGCGGCCTCGAAGTACCAGGCGGCCAGCTCGTCGGGGTCGGTGGTGGGCAGGGTGTGACCTGCCTCGGCCGCGAGCTCGACGAGGGTGGCGGGGCGCAGGCCGCCGTCGAGGTGGTCGTGCAGGACGGCCTTGGGGAGGCGGCGGATCACGTCTGCGTCTACGCGCGTAGCAGTCATGGTGGAGCTGTCCTCGGCAGGTGGTTCGGGTGGTCGGTCAGGCGGCGGGCTGGAGCAGGTCCCAGCGGTTTCCGTAGAGGTCCTGGAAGACGGCGACGCTGCCGTAGGGCTCGTGCCGCGGCTCCTCCAGGAAGGTCACGCCGGCGGCGGTCATCCGGGCGTGGTCGCGGGCGAAGTCGTCGGTGTGCAGGAAGAAGCCGACCCGGCCGCCCGTCTGGTCGCCGAGGCGGGCGCGCTGGTCCGCGTCCTTGGCGCGGGCGAGCAGCAGTCCGGTGCCGTGTCCCTCCCCGCCGGGCGCCACGACGACCCAGCGGGAACCGTCCGGGCGGGGCGCGTCCTCGACGAGCCGGAACCCGAGGGCCTCGGTGTAGAAGCGGATCGCCTCGTCGTAGTCGCCGACGACAAGGGTGACCAGGGCGACGCGTCGCATGGGGGCCTTTCGATGGAGCGGTTAGCGGGAGAGGTTATACGTAAAACTCCCGGGATGCCAATCTTCCTCTTCCGAGCGCAACTCCTTGGGGGACGCCCGCTGAAGCGCCCCTCCAGGGGCGCTGGGGGTACCCCCGGCCGAAGGCTGGGGGAGGAACTTCGCGACCAGCCACGGCGCACCCGCACCCGAGAACCGGCCGCCCCCTACCGCTCCGTCTCCCCCTGCGCGACCTCCACGCGATGATGGAAGTCGACCATGCCGGTCGCGGAGGCGACACACGACAACCCCGCGCAGGCCACCAGCAGCGCCGCCACCCACGCCCCGGCCCGTCGCCGTCCGCGCGGCGCCAGCAGCGCCTCGACCCGCTGCGGCACCGGCCCGGACGCGGCGCCGGACACGAACGCCGGCCGCTCGGCCGCGGCGCCCTGTCCCGCCAGCGCGGCCCGGGCGATCGCGCGGGCGGTCAGGCGCCGGTCCCCCACCGCACTCGCCGCGGCCTCGTCGGCGGACCGCTCCACGGCCAGCCGGACGACGTCCCGGACCCGCCGCAGCGCCGGGTGGCAGTGCGCGGCGAGCTCTGCCGCGGCGAGGAAGAAGTGGTGGCCGCCCGTGTTGTGCGCCCGTTCGTGGGCGAACAGCGCCTCCCGCTCGGCTCCGTCGAGGCTGCGCAGCATTCCGGTGGTGACGACGATCCGGTGCGGACGTCCGGGCAGCGCGTAGGCGTCCGGGCACGGCGAGTCGACCACGCACAGGTCGCCCACCGCGGGCCGGCGTCCCGCCTCCGTACGGGCCGCGCGGAAGGCACGGGTCTGCCGGAGCACCGTCCGGGCGAGGGTCCCGGCGCACACGGCGAGGCCGCCGACCGAGAGCGCCGTGAGCGGCAGGACGTACTGGTCGGAGGCGGTGTGCAGGGGCTGGACCAGCTCACCGAGCGCCGCGAAGAACGGCAGCTTGAGGAGCCCGGTGAGGAAGAACGCGCCGAGCGCGGCCAGGCAGCAGCCCGCGAGGGCGACGGCCGAGGTGGTGATCACCCAGAGCGCTGTGCCGGGCGCCAGCCGGTCGAGGGCCCGCCGGGACAGCGCCGGCAGCGCGAACGGCACCAGCAGGGGCAGGAGCAGCAGCGCGGTCATGACGGACCGGGTTGCTCGCCGGGTTCGAGCAGGGTCCGCAGCACGCGCTCGTCGTCGGGGCTGAGCTGGGCGACGAAGCGGGCGAGCACGGTCTCCCGGTCGCTGTCCCGGTCGAGTTCGGTGTGCATCCGTTTCGCGGTGAGGCCCTGGGCGTCCTGGACGGGGACGTAGGCGTAGCCACGCCCCTGGCGGTGCCGTTCGACCACGCCCTTATCGTGCAGCCGGGTGAGGATCGTGGTCACGGTCGTGCGGGCCAGGTCGGTGCCGAGGCTCCGCTGCACCTGTCCGGGGGTCTGGGGCGCGCCCGCGGCCCAGAGAGCTGCCATGACGCTCGCCTCCAGTTCGCCGGCGGGCCGGCGTTCGTCCTTCCCGTCGGCCATGGAAGGTTCCTCCCCCCTTCTTCGTCCTCGGTCAGCAGACCGTCTACGGCAGTGTAGTCAGCCCCGCAGCGGCCGGCGGCCGTGAATCCATTATGGGGAGGCCGTCGCGGGCCGGGGACCGTCCCAGTGGGCGGTACCGGAGACCTAGGACGCGGGGCCGAGGCGCGGAGCGGGCACGGCCGGTAGTTTCGCGGCCATGAAGATCACGAACCCGGCCCGTTCCCCCGGCCAGCGCAAGCAGGACGTACTCGCGCGTCTGGAACGGGAGACGGACGTCTGGGTGGCCACGGCGGACGGCGGCGGGCTGCCGTGTCTCGTCCCGCTCTGGTTCGTCTGGCACGCGGACGCGGTGTGGCTGTCCACCCGGCTCACCAACCCGACCGGCCGCAATCTGCGGGACGGCGGCCGGGTCCGGCTCGCGCTCGGCGACACCCAGGACGTCGTGCTGCTCGACGGCGAGGTGAGCGTCTGGTCCCCGGCCGACGTGCCGGAGGCGGCTGCCGGGGCGCTGCGGGCGAAGACGGGCTGGGACCCGCGCGGGGACAGCCCGTCGTACGCGTTCTTCCGGATCCTGCCGTACGCGGTGCAGGCCTGGCGCGGGACGCTCGAACTGCGTGGCCGGCATCTGATGCGGGACGGGGTGTGGGCGGTCTGAGCCGGACCGTCAGCCGGCCCTGGTGTGCAGGGCGTCCAGCCGGGTCAGCTCGTCTTCGGTGAGCCGGACGGCGCCGGCCGCCACGTTCTCGGCGAGGTGGTCCGGGTTGCCGGTGCCGGGGATGGCGAGGACGTGCGGGCCCTGGTGCAGGGTCCAGGCGAGGCGGATCTGGGCGGGGGTGGCGCCGTGGGCGCGGGCGACGGCGAGCACCTCGTCGTCGTGGCTCGCGGTGGCGCCGAGCGCCCCGGCGTCGCCCGCGACGGCGAAGAACGGTACGAAGGCGATGCCCCGTTCGCCGCAGATGCGCACGAGCTCGTCGGTGGCCGGGTTCGCCGCGTCGAGTCCCCAGCGGTTCTGCACGCACACCACCGGGGCGATGGCCTGCGCCTCGTCGAGATGGCGTGGTTCGACGTCGGAGACGCCGAGGTGCCGGACCAGCCCGGCCTCGCGCAGTTCGGCGAGGGCGCCGAAGTGCTCGGCGATCGAGTCCTGGCCCATCCGGCGGAGGTTGACGACGTCGAGGTAGTCGCGGCCGAGCTGGCGCAGGTTCTCCTCGACCTGTCCGCGCAGCTGGTCGGGGCGGGCGGAGGTGACCCACTCCCCGTCATGGTCCCGGTGGGTGCCGACCTTGGTGACGATGACCAGGCCGTCGGGGTACGGGGCCAGGGCGGTGTTGATGAGTTCGTTGGCGGAGCGCAGGGCGGAGAAGTAGAAGGCCGCCGTGTCGATGTGGTTCACGCCGAGCTCGACGGCCTTGCGCAGGACGGCGATCGAGCGGGCTCGGTCGCTCGGGGTGCCGTGGTGGAAGGCGGCGCTGCCCGTCAGCCGCATCGCGCCGAAGCCGAGGCGGTGGACGGGCAGGTCGCCGAGTTTCCAGGTGCCGGAGGCGTCCGCGGTGATCGTTTCGGAGGTCATCGACGGAGTCTGGCACACGATCCTTACGGCCGGGTCGGCAAGACAGTTGCCGCTCGCGCGGACGCCGAGGATCTGGGACTCCAGGGAGCCGTTGACGCGGCCGCGCCCCTCGATGGGGTGCGGCCGCGGTGGGGGGTGTGAGGCACACTCAACTGCTTTGGTCTGTACCAGTCAAGGGTGTAGACCAGTCGACCGGCCTCCCGCGGGGAAACGGCACCGACCGGGGCCCGGCCGGTGAGGAGGTTCAGCTCAGGGGCTTGGCGAGGATCGCCTTGCGGTGGCTGAACGTCTCGATGGAGTAGCGGCCGTGGTAGCTGCCCATGCCGCTCTCCCCCACCCCGCCGAACGGCAGGTCGGAGACGGTGAGGTGGGCGAGCGGCAGGCCGTGCCCGAGGGCGCCGGAGGAGGTCTCGGCGGCGATCCGCTCCCGGGTGTCGTCGGACTCGCTGAACACGTAGAGCGCGAGGGGCTTGTCGCGGTCGTTGACGAAGCCGATCGCGCCGTCGAGGTCCGGGACGGTCACGATGGGCAGGATCGGGCCGAAGATCTCCTCCTGCATCACGGGGGACTCCGGGTCGACATCGGCGAGCACGGTGGGCGCGATGTACCTGGCGGCCCGGTCGGTGTCGCCACCGACCGCCACCCGGCCCGAGCCGAGCAGTGCGCTGAGCCGGTCGAAGTGGCGCTCGTTGACGATCCGGCCGTACTCGCCGGACTCCTTGGGCTCGCTGCCGAACAGCCCCTGGACGGCCTTGGCCAGGGCGGGCTCCAGGGCCGCGGCGGTCTCCGGGTCGGTCAGGACGTAGTCGGGAGCCACGCAGGTCTGCCCGGGCTGGGCTTGGCGACGACCGCGTTGCCGGCGGCGAGGGCGCCGGCCACGGGGGCGAGCAGCAGCTGGGCCGGGTAGTTCCACGGGGCGATGACGAGGACGACGCCGAGGGGGTCGTACTGCGTCCAGGCGGTCGCGTCGTCGCCCAGGTGCTTCGGGACCGGTGCGGACTCGGGGCGCAGCCACTCCTCCAGGTGGTCGAGGGTGTGGTCGATCTCCCGGACGGTGAAGTCGATCTCCGTGCCGTAGGCCTCGCGGGTGCTCTTGCCCAGGTCCGCGTGGAGGGCCACGGCGATCTCGGCGCCGCGCTCCGTGAGCATGGCGCGCAGCCGGCGGAGCCGGCCGGTGCGCCACTCGACGGGCCTGGTGCGGCCGGTGCGGAAGGTGGCGCGCAGCCGGGCCACGACGTCGGCGGGCTGCTCGGGGGCGGGCTGGTTCACGGATGCCTCACTGGTGGTGCGGATGGGCCTTGCGGCCCGGATCCGGTCTCGACGGTCAGATGTATATTGCAACCTTTCAGCGTCCGAAGTAAATTCCGGCCCGTGGAGCCGGCTGCCGGGACCGCGGCCACACCGTCTCAGCCCGCGAGTCCGCTCCGCCGCCGGACCAGGTGGGCCCGTTCGGGCACGCTGTCGGCCAGCTCGATGGCGGCGTCGTACTCGGCGACCGCCTCGGTGTCCCGGCCGAGGCGGCGCAGCAGGTCGGCACGGACGGCGTGCAGCACGTGGTACCGGTCCAGGTCGAGGGCGTCGACCTGGTCCAGGGCCTCGCCCGGCCCCGAGGTCTCGGCCACCGCGACCGCCCGGTTCAGCGCGACGACGGGGCTCGGGGCGACGGCCATGAGCTGGTCGTACAGGCGCAGGATCTGCCCCCAGTCGGTGGCCTCGGCGGTGGGCGCGTCGCTGTGCACGGCGTTGATCGCGGCCTGGATCTGGTACGGCCCGGGCCTGTTCCGCCGCAGGCACCGCCGGACCAGGTCCTGGCCCTCCCGGACCAGCTCCCGGTCCCACCGTCCACGGTCCTGCTCGTTCAACGGCACCAGCACCCCCGCCGCCGGCTCCCTGGCCGGACGCCTGGCCTCGACGAGCAGCATCAGCGCGAGCAGCCCGGCGGCCTCGGGCTCGTCCGGCATCAGCTCGTACAACAGCCGGCCCAGGCGTACGGCTTCGGCGCACAGCGCGGTATCACCGCCGTACCCCGCGTTGAAGATCAGGTACACGACCGCCAGTACGCCGCCGAGCCGGTCGGGCAGGTCGGCGTCCCTCGGCACCCGGTACGGGATGCCCGCGTCGCGGATCTTGGCCTTGGCCCGGACCAGCCGCTGGGCCAGGGTGGGCTCGGGGACCAGGAAGGCGCGGGCGATCTGCGCGGTACTGAGCCCGCCGAGCAGGCGCAGGGTCAGGGCGACCCGGGACTGGAGGGCGAGTGCGGGGTGGCAGCAGGTGAAGATCAGCCGGAGCCGTTCGTCGCGCACGGGGCCCTCCTCGGCCGGTGCGTCGGGCGCGTACAGCCGGGCGGCCTCGGCCTGCCGCGCGTCCCGGGAGGACTCGCGGCGCAGCCGGTCGAGCGCGCGGTTCCGGGCGGTGGTGATGATCCAGCCGGCCGGGCTCGGCGGCAGTCCGGCGCGCGGCCAGCTGTCCAGCGCGGTGGTGAAGGCGTCCTGGACCGCTTCCTCGGCGAGGTCGATGTCGCCGAGGAAGCGGACGAGGACCGAGACCGCGCGCCCGTACTCGGCACGGAAGGCGGCCTCGACGTCGGCGGGTTCCGCCATCAGTGCTGTCCCATGAAGGGCCGCACCTCGATGGGGAGAGTGGTGGCGAGGGCGGCCTTGCGGCCCCACTCCAGCGCGGCGTCCAGGTCCTCCGCCCGGATCAGGCAGATGCCGCCCAGGTACTCCTTGCCCTCGGCGTAGGGACCGTCGGTGATCAGCACGTCGCCGTCCTTCGGCCGTAGCACGGTGGCCGTCTCCGGGCCGTGCAGACCGTCCGCGAAGACCCAGGCGCCGGCCGCGCGCAGCTCGTCGTGGAACGCCTCGACGTCGCGCACGATCGCGGCGAGCGCTTCGGGCGAGGGCGGGGTGCCGTCGGCCGGCTGGACCACGCTGAGCAGGTAGTGCTTCATCTCGTTCTCCTCGGTCGTCGTGGGGGTGTGTTCGCCTTTTACACGAACGGCAGGCCCAAGGATCGACATCTCGCACCGCGGAACCGAAAGAATCTTCTCCATGACCATCGCCGCGCATCCGCTCGTCGCCCGCGCCCGGGAGCTCGCCGACGGCCTCCTCTCCCCCGCCGCCGAGCGAGTCGACCAGGAGGGCGTCCCCGCGAGCCACATCGAGGCGATCAAGCGCTCGGGCCTGCTGGGCGTGAACGCGCCGGTGGCGTACGGCGGCTCGGCGGCGCCCGCGGACGTGGTGCGCGAGACGGCGGAGATCCTGGCCGGGGCGTGCTGCTCGACCTGGTTCGTGCAGACGCAGCACCACACGCCGGTGCTGACCCTGGTGGGGACGGACCTGCCGGTACGGGACCGCCTCCTGGGCCCGCTGGCTCGCGGTGAGCTGCTGTCGGGGGTGGCGTACGCGCATCTGCGGTCCTACCCGCGGATCCCCGTGCGGGTCCGGCGGGAGGCGGACGGCGTGCGCTTCTTCGGCACGGTGCCCTGGTACACCGGCTGGGGTCTGAACGACGTGCTCCTGCTGGCCGGGGTGACCGACGACCACGAGGTGGTCTTCGCCTTCGTCGAGGCACGGGAGCAGCCCGGCCTGCGGCCTTCGGAACCGATGCGGCTGGCGGCGCTCACCGCGTCCCGGACGGTGTCCCTGGACCTGGACGGCCTGCGGGTGCCGGAGGAGGCGGTGGCGCTGCGGATGCCCTACGAGGAGTGGGCGGCGACGGACCGTCCGAAGAGCCGCAACGCCAACCCCGCGGTCTTCGGGGTCGCGGCGGCGGCCCTCGCCCTGGTGCGGGAGGAGTATGCCGCTCCCCTGCGGGTGCGCCTCGGCGAGGTCCGCCGCCGGGCCTACGCGCTCGCCGATCATCCGGTGCCGCAGGAGCACGCACGGGAGCGTCTGGCGCTGCGGGCCGAGGCGTTCACCCTGCTGCGTACGGCGACCACCGCGGCGGTGGTCTCGGGCGGCGGCCGGGCCATGTCCGTCGGCGAACGCGCCCAGCGCCTCGCGAGGGAGGCCCTGTTCCTGCTGGTCCAGGGCCAGACGGACGAGTCGCGCGGGGCGCACCTGGAGCGGCTGGCGGAGCGGTCCGCCTGACGCTGCGGGGGCTGCTCAGCCCCGGAGCCGGGCCATCGCCGGGTCGAACAGCGGCTCCTCCGCCACCACCGCCTCCACGCGCTGGTCGAAGTAGCCGATCCGCACGGTGGTCCCCGGCACCGCCAGCTCCGCCAGCAGCCACGCGTACGCGATCCCCTTGCCGACCGTGTAGCCGTACGCCGCGCTGGTGACGTACCCGACCGCGCGGTCGCCGTCGTACACCGGCTCCTTGCCCATGACGACGGCCCGGGGGTCGTCGACGGTGAGGCAGGTGAGCTTGCGCCGTACGTCGGCCTTGCGACGCTCCAGCGCGGCCCTGCCGATGAAGTCGCCCTTGTCGAGCCGGACCGCGAAGCCGACGCCGGCCTCGTAGGGATCGTGCTCGTAGGTCATGTCGGTGCCGAAGGACCGGTAGCCCTTCTCCAGCCGGAGGCTGTTGAAGGCGCCGCGGCCGGCGACGATCCCGCCGAGGGGCTCGGCCGCCTGCCAGAGGGTGTCCCACAGCTTCGCGCCCTGGTCGGCGGTCGTGTACAGCTCCCAGCCGAGTTCACCGACGTACGACAGCCGCATCGCGGTGACCGGCACCGAGCCGATGTAGGCGCGCCTGGCGCGGAAGTACTTGAGGCCCTCGTTGGAGAAGTCGGCGTCGGTGAGCGGCTGCAGGACCTCGCGGGCGAGTGGGCCCCACAGTCCGATGCAGCAGGTGCCTGGGGTGATGTCGCGGGCCTGGACCCTTCCGTCGGCGGGCAGGTGGCGGCTGAACCAGTCGAGGTCGAGGTTGCCGTTGGCGCCGACCTGGAAGAGGTCGCGGCCGAGGCGAGCCACGGTGATGTCGCTGCGGATGCCGCCGTCGTGGTCGAGGAGCAGGGTGTACGTGACCGAGCCGACGGACTTGGCGACCTTCCCGGTGACCAGGCCCTCCAGGAAGCCGGCGGCGCCGGGGCCGCTCACCTCCAGGCGCTTGAGGGCGGTCATGTCGTACATCGCGACGGTCTCGCGGGTGGCCTGGGCCTCGGCACCGACGATCGGCGACCAGTACCGGGCGGCCCAGTCGTTGGGGTTGGGGATCGCGCGGCCCTCGACCAGGCCCGCGTTGGCCTCGTACCACTGGGGGCGCTCCCAGCCGTTCGCCTCCAGGAAGAACGCGCCGTGTTCCTGCTGGCGAGCGTGGAAGGGGCTGGTGCGGATCGGGCGCGGTTTCCCGGACGGCTGGAGGGGGTGGAGGATGTCGTAGACCTCGACGAAGTTCTGGCAGTCGCGGGCGAGGACGTACTCCGGGGCGAGCTGGTGCGGTTCGAAGCGGTTGACGTCGCACTCGTGCAGGTCGAAGGACGAGCAGTGGCCGTCGACCAGCCACTCGGCGACCGCGCGGCCGACACCCGCGGAGTGGGTGACCCAGACCGCCTCGGCGACCCAGAAGCCCTTGACGTCCGGGGACTCGCCGAGCAGCGGGTAGCCGTCGGTGGTGAAGGAGAACAGGCCGTTGATGCCCTCCTCGACCTTGGCCTCGCGGGTCGCGGGGAGCAGTGACTGGGTCTCGGTCCAGGCGTCCGCGAAGTCCTCCTCGGTGAACTTCAGGACCGACGGCATCCGGTCGGCCTCGTCGAAGGAGAGGATGTCGTCGGCGGAGACCGGCATCGGGCGGTGGCCGTAGTAGCCGATGCCGATGCCGTCGAAGCGGTCGCGGTAGTAGAGGTCGGCGTCCTGGTGGCGCAGGATCGGGCGGACGGCCTCCTCGGTCTGGCCGGCCAGGGCGGGGACGGGGCCGGTCCAGGCGAGCTGGTGGGCGAGCGGCGTGAGGGGCAGGTTCATGCCGACCATGCGGGCGATCTTCGGGCCCCAGATGCCTGCGCAGCACACGACGATGTCGGCGGGGATCTCGCCCTGGTCGGTCAGTACGCCGGTGACGCGGCCCTCGCTCTGCTGCACGTCCAGGACCTCGTGGCGGGCGAGGAAGCGCACGCCGCGCTCGGTGGCCCGGCGGATCTGGGCCTCCACGGCGAGGACGGCCTTGGCGAGGCCGTCGGTGGGGACGAGGAGGCCGCCCAGGACCCGGTCGGGGTTGACCAGCGGGTGCTGCTCGACGCACTCCTCGGGGGTGAGGATCCGCGCCTCGACGCCCCAGGACGTGATCCAGCCGTGCCGGCGGTGGAGTTCGGTGAGGCGCTCGGGCGTGGTGGCCACTTCGAGGCCGCCGACCTGGAGGAAGCAGGGCTTGCCGTCGACGTCGAGGGAGCAGAACTTCTCGACGGTGTAGCGGGCCAGCTCCGTCATGGTCTTCGAGGGGTTCGTCTGGAAGACCAGGCCGGGGGCGTGCGAGGAGGAGCCGCCGGTGGCCGGGAGGGGGCCCTGGTCGACCACGGTCACCTCGGTCCAGCCGCGTTGGGAGATCTCGTCCGCGAGGGCCGCCCCCACGACACCCGCTCCGATGATGACCACTCGGGGTCCCGCCATCGCCCAACCTCCGAACTTGAGACCGGTGCAGTTGCTTTCTGCGCAACCTGATTCAGGCTGCGCAACTCAATGTGCCCGCCTCCGAGGAGGGGTGTCAAGGGGCCTCACGGGCCCCACGACGGGTCTGACGACGGCCGGAAAGCAACGCCCGGCGGGCGGCGCGCACAGGTGCGCACCGCCCGCCGGGCGTCCCGGAACGGCTGTTCCCGCGGCCTTGGCTACTTCAGCCAGGCCTTGACCTTGTCGGGGTTGGCGTCGACCCACTTCTTCGCCGCCGCGTCGTCCGACATCTTGTCCACCGCGATGTACTTGGCCACGGTGTTCTGGTCGTCGTTGGTCCAGTTGAACTTCTTCACCAGGTCGTACGCCGGGCTGCCCGACTTGGCGAAGCTCGCGCTCACGATCTTGTCGAGGTTGTAGACGGGATAGTCGCAGGCCACCTTCGCCGCGTCGGCGTCGCAGCCCGTCGTGTACTTGGGGAGGTTCACCTTGACCAGCGGCACTTCGGAGAGGAACCACTGGGGTTCGTAGAAGTAGCCGATCAGCCACTGCTTGTTCTTCTCGGCCGTTCTGAAGGCCTGGATGAGCGCGGTCTCGCTGCCCGCGTACACCACCTTGAAGTCCAGCTTCAGGTTCTTCACCAGGGCGGCGTCGTTGGTGACGTACGACGGGTCGCCGTCGAGCAGCTGGCCCTTGCCGCCGGATTCGGAGGTCTTGAACTGGGCCGCGTACTTGTCGAGGTTCTGCCAGTTCGTGATGTCCGGGTGCGCCTTGGCCAGCCACGGCGGCACGTACCAGCCGATGATGCCCTTGTTGCCGGTCGAGCCGGCCTCGACGGCCGTCTTCTGCCCGGTGATGTACTTCTTCTTCAGATCGTCGTGGCCCCAGTTCTCCAGGACGGCGTCGACCTCGCCGGTCCCGAAGCCCTGCCAGGCGATCTCCTCCTTCAGGTCCTTCTTGTCGACGGTACAGCCGAGGTCGTGCTGCGCGACGTACGCGACGACCGCCGCGTCCGCCTCGTAGCCCACCCAGGGGTTGACGGCCGCACTTGCCGCCCGAGGACGTCGAGCCGGCGGAACTGCTCTCGCCGACCTTCGCGCCGCCGCAGGCCGTGAGGGTGAGGCCGAGGACGGCCAGGCCGGCCGCGCCGGCTCGCCAGTGATGTGCCATGGTGTCGAGCTCCTTATGCCCTGGTGCGTCGTGCCGCAGCCTGAGTGATCCGGTCGAACATGACTCCGAGCAGTACGATGGCGAGCCCTGCCGCCAGCCCCTTGCCGTACAGCTCGCCCTGCGAGAAACCGGCCACGACGTCGTAGCCGAGGGCGCCGGCCCCCACCAGGCCGCCCACCACAACCATCGACAGCACGTAGATCAGGCCCTGGTTGGTCGCGAGGGTCAGGGCGCTGCGTGCCATCGGCAGCTGGACCTTGGTGATGATCTGCCAGGTGTTGCACCCGGCCGAGGTGGCCGCCTCCACGGTGGGCGCGGAGACGTTCCGCACCCCGTCCGCGATGATCTTGACGGCCACGGGTGCCGCGTAGACGACGGCCGCGACGATCGCCGTGAAGCGGGTGGCGCCGAACAGCGCCAGGAACGGCACCAGGTAGACGAACGGCGGCATGACCTGTGCCGCGTCCAGGGTGGGCCGGATCAGCCGGTCCACCAGCGTGCTGCGGCCCATCCACACGCCGAAGACCACGCCGACCAGCATCACCAGGACGGTGGCCACGACGGTGGAGGCGAGGGTGGTCATGCTGTCCGACCACAGGCCCGTGCCGACCAGCAGGCCGACGCACACGGCCGCCGTCGCCCCGGCCCGCCAGCCGCCGAGGACCGCGCCGAGCCCGACCAGGACCGCGCCGACCAGCCACCACGGCGAGTCGGTGAGCAGCGTCTGGAACGGGTTGAGCAGGCCGTTGGTGAGGGCGTCCCGCAGGGCGTTGGTGAGGCCGGAGAGGTGGTCCTGCAGCCAGGTGGTCGCGGTGTCCGCCGCGCTCGCGATGTGGCTGCCGACGGTGCCGTCGCCGGGGAACTCGGCCGCCCAGACGTAGGTGTGGGAGAGGTAGACCAGGACGGCGGCCGCGATCCCGCCCGCGCCCAGCAGCGGGCGGCGCCACTTGCCCAACCGCCCGTCCGTGCGGCGGGTCTCGGTGCGGGCGGCGGCCGCGGTGGTGACCCGGTCGAGCACGATGGCCATGACGACGATGGCGAGGCCGGCGTTGAAGGCGGTGCCGACATCGAGCGACTGGAGGGCCTGCACGACGGTCTTGCCGAGACCGGGCGCGTCGATCAGGGCGGCGATGGTGACCATGGCCAGGGCGGCCATGATGGTCTGGTTGACGCCCATGACGACCGTGCGCTTCGACATCGGGAGCAGCACCTTCAGCAGTTGCTGGGTGCGGGTGGTGCCGAGCGAGTCGGCGGCCTCCACCGTGGTCTCGGGGACGGAGCGGATGGCGTGCGCGGTGATGCGGATGGCGGGCGGGGCCGCGTAGATCACCGTGGTGATGACGGCGGAGGCGCCGCCGATGAGGAAGATCAGGGTCAGCGGGGCGAGGTAGACGAAGGTCGGCATCGTCTGCATGAAGTCCAGGAACGGCGTCATGATCCGGTTGAACCGGTCGGAGAGCCCCGCCCACACCCCGAGCGGGAGGCCGATGAGCAGGGCCACCAGGACCGCCGACAGGGTCAGCGCCAGGGTGTCCATGCTCTCCTGCCACAGGCCCTGGAGCCCGAAGAAGGTGAACCCGGCGACGGCCAGCAGGGCGACCCGCCAGTTGCCCACGGCCCAGGAGACGTAGCCGGTGAGGCCGACGACGCCGAGCCAGCCGATCTGCGGGACCGGGCGGCCGTCGGCGGGCTGGGAGATCAGGGACTGGACGAAGGTGACCAGGTTGTCGATGGCCAGCCGGATCTCGTTGAAGAAGTAGAGGAAGACCGGATTGGAGTTGCGGTTGGCACCGATGCTGTCGTTGACGTCGTTGAGCCAGCGGTGCAGGCCGGTGAGGTCGGCGGCGGCCAGGGTCAGCGTCTGCCCGCCCCGGAACGCGGCGAAGAGCACCAGCCAGACGACCAGGATCGCCGCCACCACCATCGGACGGCTGACCTTCTTGCGTATCGTCGCGACCGGCGCGGTCGCGTCGGCGACGGCGGCCATCAGGCGCCGCCCTCCTGCCCGGCGACGACCGCGAGGATCTCCTCGTCGCCGACGATGCCGAGGAGCTTGCCGTTCTCGACGACCTTGACCGGCTTGTCGGCGGCGAGCACCGCCCGGGTCGCCTCCCGTACCACGACGTCCGGGCCCAGCTCCGGTCCGTCCAGGGCGTCCCCGGGCTCGGCGGGCCGCATGATCCAGCGCAGGGTGAGGACGTCGCCGCGCGGCACGTCCTTGACGAAGTCCCGTACGTAGTCGTCTGCCGGGGCGCCGACGAGTTCGTCGCCGGTGCCGCACTGGACCGTCTTGCCGTCCCGCATGATCAGGATGCGGTCGCCGAGCTTGAGCGCCTCGGAAAGGTCGTGGGTGATGAAGACCATGGTCTTGCCGACCTCGTGGTGCAGCCGGACGACCTCGCTCTGCATGTCGCGGCGGATCAGCGGGTCCAGCGCGGAGAACGGCTCGTCGAAGAAGAGGACGTCCGGGTCACCGGCCAGCGCCCTGGCCAGGCCCACGCGCTGCTGCATGCCGCCGGAGAGCTGGTCGGGGTAGGAGTTCTCGTAGCCGGCGAGGCCCACCAGTTCGACGGTCTCCATCGCACGTTTCACGCGCTCGGCCCTGCCCATGCCCCGGATCTCCAGGCCGAACGCGACGTTGTCGACGACCTTGCGGTGCGGCAGCAGGCCGAAGTGCTGGAAGACCATGGAGAACTTGCTGCGCCGCAGCTCGCGCAGCCGCCGGGCGTCGGCGTCCCGGATGTCCTCACCCTCGAAGACGATCTCGCCGGCGGTGGGCTCGATCAGCCGGGTCAGACAGCGCACCAGGGTGGACTTGCCGGATCCGGACAGGCCCATGACGACGAAGACCTCGCCGGGCGACACCTCGAAGTCGACGTCCCGCACGGCGGCGGTGCAGCCGGTGCGGTCCATCAGCTCGCGGCGGGTGAGCCCGCAGAGCTCCTCGGAGCCCGGCACCTCGTCGGCCCTGGGCCCGAACACCTTCCACAGCCGGCGCACGGAGATGACCGGGGTGCGGTCCCGGGGTTCCTCGGACGTGTCGCGCCGCTGCGACGCCTCGGTCTGGGCTGGGGGCATGGTGGGGACCTCTCTTCGGCGTCAGCCGCGGAACCAGTGCTGCGGCCGGGGTTGGATGTTCTGCCAGACGTGCTTGGGCTCTCGGTACTCGTCCAGGCCGGTCGGTCCCAGCTCGCGGCCCACGCCCGAGTGCCCGAAGCCACCCCATTCCGCCTGCGGCACGTAGGGGTGGTAGTCGTTGATCCAGACGGTGCCGTGGCGCAGCCGGCGGGCGACCCGCTGGGCCTTGCCCGCGTCCTGCGTCCAGACGGCTCCGGCGAGGCCGTACTCCGTGTCGTTGGCGATGCGGACGGCGTCGTCCTCGTCGTGGAAGCGCTCCACGGTGAGCACGGGGCCGAAGGACTCCTCGTGCACCACGCGCATGTCCTGGCGGCACTCGTCGAGGACGGTGGGCGGGTAGTAGAAGCCGTTCGCGAGCGCGGGGTCGTCGGGGCGTGCGCCGCCGCAGCGCAGTACGGCACCCTCGGCGATCCCGGCTTCGACGTACGCCTCGACCTTCTCGCGGTGCCGCGCGGAGATCAGCGCGCCGGTCTCGGTCTCGGGGTCGAAGGGGCCGCCGAGGCGGATCAGGCGGGCGCGGCGGACCACCTCGTCGACGAAGGCGTCGTGCAGCGAGTCCTCGACGATCAGCCGGGCGCCGGCCGAGCAGACCTGCCCCGAGTGCAGGAACACCGCGGTGAGCGCGAAGTCGACGGCCGTCTCGAAGTCGGCGTCGGCGAAGACGACGTTGGGGTTCTTGCCGCCGAGTTCGAGGGCGACCTTCTTCACCGTGGCGGCCGCGGTGGCCATGAGGTGCCGGCCGGTGTCGAGTCCGCCGGTGAAGGAGACCATGTCGACCGCCGGGTGCTCGGCCAGCGGTGCGCCCGCCTCGGCTCCGGCGCCCAGGACGAGGTTGGCGGCACCGGCCGGCAGTCCGGCCTCCTCCAGGGCCTTCATCAGCAGGATCGCCGTGGAAGGGGTCAGCTCGCTGGGCTTGAGGACGAACGTGTTGCCGGCCAGCAGAGCCGGGGCGACCTTCCAGGAGGCTTGCAGCAGCGGGTAGTTCCAGGGGGTGATCAGCCCGCAGACGCCGACGGGTTCGTAGGTGACCCGGCTGAGCGCGTCGTCGCGGCCGGTGTCCACCACGCGTCCGGCGCCGGTGCCGGCGATGCCGCCGTAGTAGCGGAGGCAGGAGACGACGTCGGCGATGTCGTACTCGCTCTCCACCAGGCGCTTGCCGGTGTCCAGGGACTCGGCGCGGGCGAACTCCTTGGCGTCGCGCTCGATGATGCCGGCGGTGCGCAGGAGCAGGGCACCGCGCTCGCGCTCGGGGGTGTGCGGCCAGGGGCCCTCGTCGAACGCGCGGCGGGCGGCGGCGATCGCGGCCTCCGTGTCGCGGCGGGTCGCCTCCGAGACCGTCGCGACGAGGGTGCCGTCCGCCGGACAGCGGATCTCGCGGTGGCCGCCGGCCACCGCCGCGCGCCATTTCCCATCCACATACAGATCTGCCACGGCCGCGCCCTTCGAGCCCGAATTCGTTGCGCATTGTGCATTGGTTTGCTTTTGGTGGAACACCCTGACCGAATGTGCCGACAGCCGTCAAGGGCTCCGCGCATCCCGATTCGGCCGCGAAAGCGCCGCCGTGGCCCGGTCTACCCTGCCTGCTTCTGGGCATCGCGAAGCCGGTAGTACACCGCCCTGGAGGGCGGCAGCGGCTCCTTGCCGAGGATGAGGTCGGCCGCCTTCTCGGCGATCATCATCACCGGCGCGTAGATGTTGCCGTTGGTGACGTACGGCATCACCGAGGCGTCCACCACGCGCAGGCCCTCCACGCCGTGCACCCGCATGCTCGTCGGGTCGACGACGGACATCTCGTCGGTGCCCATCTTGCAGGTGCAGGACGGGTGCAGGGCGGTCTCGCCGTCCTTGGCGACCCAGGCGAGGATCTCCTCGTCGGTCGCCACGGACGGGCCGGGTGAGATCTCCCCGTCGTTGTAGGGGGCGAGGGCCGGCTGGTTGAGGAGGTTGCGGGCGACCTTGACCGCCTCGACCCACTCGCGGCGGTCCTGCTCGGTGGAGAGGTAGTTGAAGCGCAGGGCCGGGTGCTCGCGCGGGTCCCTGCTCCTGATCTTCACCGAGCCGAGGGCGTCGGAGTACATGGGGCCGACGTGCACCTGGTAGCCGTGACCGCCGGCCGGCACCGAGCCGTCGTAGCGGACCGCGATGGGCAGGAAGTGGAACATCAGGTTGGGGTAGTCCACGTCGTCGTTGCTGCGGCAGAAGCCGCCGGCCTCGAAGTGGTTCGTGGCGGCCGGGCCCTTGCGGAAGAGCCACTGGAGGCCGATGAAGGGGGCCCGCCACTTCGCCAGGTACGGCTGTACGGAGACGGGCTGCTTGCAGGCGTACTGGATGTACACCTCCAGGTGGTCCTGGAGGTTCTCGCCGACGCCGGGCAGGTCGTGGACGACGTCGATGCCGAGGGCGGCCAGTTCCTTCGCGTTGCCGATGCCGGAGAGCTGGAGCAGCTGCGGGGAGTTGATCGCGCCGCCGCAGAGGATGACCTCCCTGGCGCGGACCTGCTGGAGGGCGCCCTTGCCGCGCTGGAACTCGACGCCGACCGCCTTCTTGCCCTCGAAGAGGACGCGGGTGACCAGGGCACGGGTCCGCACGGTGAGGTTCGGGCGCTTCCGGGCGGGCTTGAGGTACGCCTTCGACGCGGACAGGCGGCGGCCGCGGTGGACGTTGCGGTCGAACTTGCCGAAGCCCTCCTGCCGGTAGCCGTTGACGTCGTCGGTGGGCGCGTGGCCGGCCTCCTCGGTGGCCTTGAGGAAGGCGGAGAAGAGCGGGTTGGTGGCCGGGCCGCGTTCCAGGACCAGGGGGCCGTCGTGGCCGCGGAACTCGTCGTCCGGGTCGGCGGCCAGGCAGTTCTCCATCCGGCGGAAGTACGGCAGGCAGTGGGCGTAGTCCCAGCTCTCCATCCCGGCGTCGGCGGCCCAGCGCTCGTAGTCCATGGGGTTGCCGCGCTGGAAGATCATGCCGTTGATGCTGCTGGAGCCGCCGAGCACCTTGCCGCGGGCGTGGTAGACACGGCGGCCGCCCATGTGGGGCTCGGGCTCGGACTCGTACTTCCAGTCGTAGAAGCGGCTGCCGATGGGGTAGGTCAGCGCCGCCGGCATGTGGATGAAGACGTCCCACGGGTAGTCGGGGCGGCCTGCCTCCAGGACGAGCACCCGGTTGCCGGGGTCGGCCGAGAGCCGGTTCGCCAGTGCGCTGCCGGCCGAGCCGCCGCCGACGATGACGAAGTCGTACTGCAAGGGAGCCATGGTGCCTCGTCTCGCTCGCGCCGTCGATTGCGCGGCATGCTAGTACGGGTATCGCTATACGCACCAGGTTGCGAACAACGCAACTTGTAAGATCTTTGTTCACATCGCGTTACTTGGAGTGCGTTGTTTACTGCGCGTATAGTTTCGCTATGAGCAACTTCAGTCCGGATACCGAAACGAACGGCTCATCTTCCGGTGGCGTGCAGTCCGTCGACCGCGCCATCAGCGTCCTGGAGATCCTGGCCCAGCGCGGCGAGGCGGGAGTGAGCGAGGTGGCCGCCGAGATCGATGTTCACAAGTCGACCGCGTTCCGGCTGCTCGGCGCCCTGGAGGCGCGCGGTCTCGTGGAGCAGTCGGGCGAGCGGGGCAAGTACTCGCTCGGCTTCGGCATCGTACGCCTGGCCGGCGCGGTGACCGGGCGCATCGACGTCACCCAGCAGGGCCGGGCGGTGTGCGAGCGGCTGGCCGAGGAGATCGGCGAGACGGTCAACATCGCGGTGATGCAGGAGCACTACGCGATCAACCTCTACCAGGTGCGGGGTACGGCCGCCGTCACCGCGCACAACTGGGTCGGCCAGCTGACCCCGTTGCACGCCACCTCCAGCGGCAAGATCATGCTCGCCCACCGGCCCGCCGCGGAGCGGGCCGCACTGATCTCGGACGGGGGCCTGAAGAAGCTGACCCCGCACACCATCTCCTCGAAGGCGAAGCTGGAGAAGAACCTCGCCGAGGCCCGGGAGCGCGGTTACGCCTGGACGCTGGAGGAGCTGGAGATCGGGCTGCACGCGATGGCCGCGCCGATCCGGGACCGGGACAGCGCGGTCATCGCGTCGATCAGCGCCTCCGGGCCGTCCTACCGGTTCACCGAGGAGCGCATGCACGAGCTGGCCCCGGTGCTGGTCAAGGGCGCGGAGGAGATCAGCTACCGCATGGGGTACCTGGGCTGAGCCGCCCGCGCGGCGACCGCCGGACGGCCCGCCCGCTCGGCTGCGGGTCGGCGGAGGCTGGTCGCGCGGTTCCTCCCCCGGCCTTCGGCGGCACCGCGCCGGCGGCGCAAGCGCGCCACGGGCGTCACTCCGGCTGCAGGGTTCCGAGCCGTTCGCCGACCCAGTCGTGGAAGGCGCCGATGTGGTGCTCGCTGGGCACCAGCACCCCGCCCTTGGCGTACAGCCGTGAGCTCATGCCCGGCTGCGTGCGTTCGCAGGCCTCGAAGTCCTGCCGGTTGACCCGGTCGAAGAGCTCCACGGACCGGCTGACGTCCTTGCCGCTCTCGACGACGTGCGGCAGGTAGAGCCAGTCGCACTCGACGATCGTGCGGTCGGCGGCCACCGGGTACATCCGGTGGAATATCACGTGGTCCGGGACCAGGTTGATGAACACCTGCGGCTTGACGGTGATCGCGTAGTACCGCCGGTCCTGGTCCACCGAGACCCCGGGGATGCGGTCGAGTCCCTCGGAGCCGTCGACGGTGAAGCCCTGCACGTCCGCGCCGAACTCGGCGCCGTGGCCGACGTAGTACTGGGCCGCGTAGCCGTCGGCGAACTCGGGCAGCACCTCGGTGAGTTCGGGGTGGATGGTGGCGCAGTGGTAGCACTCCATGAAGTTCTCGATGATGAGCTTCCAGTTGGCCTTGACGTCGTAGACGATCCGCCTGCCGACGGAAAGCTCCTCGATGCCGTAGCGCTCGATCGACTCGACGTCACCCAGCCGCTCGACGGCCGCCCCGATCACGTCCTCCTCGAAGGACGGCGGGTTCTCCGCGAGGCACACCCACACATAGCCGAGCCACTCGCGGACGGCGACGCCCACCAGGCCGTACTCGGTGCGCCCGACGTCCGGCATCCTGGTGAGGTTGGGGGCGGCGACCAGCCTGCCGTCCAGGTCGTAGGTCCAGGCGTGGTACGGGCACTGGAACGCCCGCCTGACCTCGCCCGTCTCCTCCGTGCAGAGTCTGGCGCCGCGGTGCCGGCAGACGTTGAAGTAGGCGCGGACCGACCCGTCCCGGGCCCGGGTGACGAGGATGGACTCGCGGCCCACGTCGACGGTGCGGAAGGCGCCGGGCTTCGGCAGATCGGCCGCGCGGGCCACGCAGAACCACATCGTCTCGAAGATGCGCTCCTGCTCCTGGGCGAAGATCCCGGGATCGGTGTAGGCGGAGCCGGGGAGGGTGGCGATCAGGCTGTCCGGCAGGCTGGTCGAGGTCACGGTGCACTCCTCGGAGAACGTCGTGGATCGGTGGGGTGGCGCGGGCGCCGGGTCAGGACGCGGCGGTGCCGAACTGCTTGCGGGCGCGGGTGAACAGCCGCGGCTGGTTCATCCCGAGCACGGCGACCTGCCGGCCCGCCCGCCGGTACACGGCGAGGAAGCTGCGGTCGTCGGTCGAGCCCTCCTCGACCGTCACGCTGTCGGCCCCGGCGGCGTGACCGACGAACTGGATCTTCACTCCGTACTGGTCGGACCAGAAGTACGGCGGCCGGGGCGCCCCCGGTTCCCGCGCGCCGTGGGCGAGCAGCGTGGCGACGGCGGTGTCCGGCCGTTCCCGCGCGCCGGTCCAGTGCTCGATCCTGCGGTGGGCGCCGGTGTGCGGGTCGTACCAGTTGGCGCAGTCGCCGACGGCGACCACCCCGGCGACGCTGGTGCGGCCGTCGGCGCCGCACTTCACGCCGTTGTCGAGGGCGATGCCGGAACCCGCCAGCCAGTCGACCGAGGCGCGCGCCCCGACCCCGACGACGACGGTGTCGGCGGGCACGCTGCGGCCGTCCTCGAGCAGCACGCCCGCCACCTGGCGCTCGCCGCTCAGCCCCTTGACCCCCACTCCGCACAGCAGCCGTACCCCGTGGTCGGCGTGGAGCGCGGAGACGACGGCGCCCATGGCCTCGCCGAGCGGTCCGGCCAGCGGGGTCGGGGCCGCCTCGATCACGGTGACGTCGAGGCCGAGGGCGTACGCGGTGGAGGCGACCTCGGCACCGACGAACCCGCCGCCGATCACCACCAGGCGGCCGCCCCGGGCGAGGTCCGCCCGCAGCGCCCGGGCGTCGTCGAGGGTGCGCAGCGTGTGGACGCCGGCGAGGCCCTCGGTGCCGGGCAGGGTACGGGCGGCGGCGCCGGTCGCGATGACCACGCCGTCGGCGCGGACCTCCCCGCCGCCGGCGAGCCGGATCGCCTGCCGGGTGCGGTCGAGACCGACGGCCCGTGCGCCGAGCAGCCACTCCGCCCCGAGGTCCTCGTCGTCGCGCTCCAGTGCCAGGTCCGCCTCGCCGAGGGTGCCGGCGAGGAACTCCTTGGAGAGCGGCGGCCGGTCGTACGGCCGGTGCGGCTCGTCGCCGACGACGACCAGGCGGCCGTCGTACCCCCGCTGCCGCAGCGAGCGCGCGGCCGACAAACCGGCCAGCGAGGCGCCCACCACGGCGACGGTCCTCACGCCGCGCCTCCGGCGAGGCGGGCGGTGACGCACGGCGGCAGGTTGGGCGCCTCGGCGGAGAGCCGGACGTAGACCGTGCCGTCCTCCACGACGACCTCGTGGGTGCGGACCGGGAGCTTGGCCGGGGGTGCGTCCACGGCGCCGGTGCGCAGGTCGAACCTGGAGGCGTGCAGGGGGCATTCCACCTCGCAGCCCTCCAGCCAGCCGTCGGCGAGCGAGGCGTCCTGGTGGGTGCAGGTGTCGTCGATGGCGAAGAGCTCCCCGTCGTCGGTGTGGAACACCGAGACGGGCGGTTCGATGTCGAGCCGGTGGGCCTCGCCTCGCGGCAGATCCGCGAGACGGCACGCGGGAATCATCATGACACCTCGGTGCGTATAGCGAAACGGATTGCGATGAGCGCAACGCCAGTCTGGAGGCCGCCGCGAAGCGTTGTCAAGGAGTTCACGCGCCGGTTTACCCGGCCTCCGACGGCGGTCCCGCGGGCACGCCGAAGCGCCCTCGAAAGCAGGCGTGAGCAGGGCGAACAGGCCCCGGTGGGGTGCGGGCACGGCCCTGCCCCGGTGCCGTCACCGGGGCAGGGCCGCTTCGCCTGTGGGCGGTCGGAGACCGCGGCCGTTCGTCAGAGGAGCACGACGGAACGCAGCACGTCACCGTGGTGCATGCGCTCGAACGCCTTCTCGACCTCGTCCAGGGCGATGGTCTCGGTGACGAAGGCGTCGAGGTCGAGGCGGCCCTGCATGTACAGGTCGATGAGCATGGGGAAGTCCCGGGAGGGCAGGCAGTCGCCGTACCAGGACGACTTGAGTGCGCCACCGCGACCGAAGACGTCGAGGAGCGGCAGTTCCAGCTTCATCTCCGGAGTGGGGACGCCGACCAGGACGACGGTGCCGGCGAGGTCGCGGGCGTAGAAGGCCTGCTGGTAGGTCTCCGGGCGGCCGACCGCCTCGATGACGACGTCGGCGCCGAAGCCGCCGGTCAGTTCACGCACCGCGTCGACGGCGTCGGTCTCCTTGGAGTTGACCGTGTGGGTGGCGCCGAGCCTGCGGGCGTTCTCCAGCTTGCGGTCGTCGATGTCCACGGCGATGACGCGCGCCGCGCCGGCCAGGTTCGAACCGAGGACGGCCGCGGCGCCGACGCCTCCGCAGCCGATCACGGCGACGCTGTCGCCGCGGCCGACGTTTCCGGTGTTGAGGGCGGCGCCGATGCCCGCCATCACGCCGCATCCCAGCAGCCCGGCGGCCGCCGCCGAGGCGCGCCGGTCGACCTTGGTGCACTGCCCGGCGGCCACCAGCGTCTTCTCGGCGAACGCCCCTATGCCGAGGGCGGGCGAGAGTTCCGTCCCTCCCCCAGACTTCGTCCGGGAGGTGCCCCCAGTCAGGGTCATCCGCTGCCCGGCGTTGTGCGTGGCGAAGCAGTACCACGGACGCCCGCGCAGGCAGGCGCGGCACTGGCCGCACACCGCACGCCAGTTGAGGATCACGAAGTCACCGGGCGCCACGTCGGTGACATCGTCGCCGACCGCCTCGACGATCCCCGCCGCCTCGTGCCCCAGCAGGAAGGGGAAGTCGTCGCTGATGCCGCCCTCGCGGTAGTGCAGATCGGTGTGGCAGACGCCGCAGGCCTGCACCTGTACGACGGCTTCGCCCGGCCCCGGGTCGGGCACCACGATCGTCTCGAGGCTGACGGGGGCGCCCTTGCTCCGCGCGACGACGGCACGGACCTGCTGGGACATGGCCACTCCTCCACTGACAGAGGCGGCGAGATGTTGCTCGATACGGCACGCATCTCGTGTTTCGCAACACAGCATCGCGGAGGCCGAACCGGGGGTCAAGGATCCGTCGGCGGCCCCCGCGTCCGGCACGGCCGGGGCGTGCACCGCATGCACGGGGGCCGACATCGCACCCGCAGGTATCATTTATTAGGCAAACACCACAAACACCGACATCCCGAGTCCGGCACGGATGTGCCCGAGGTGAGGATGCGCGACATCACCTTCGACGGCCGCGGCGAGCTCCCTGAGCCCGGGGGCGAGGCGGAGGTACTGCTGGACGCGCAGGGCCGGGTGGCGGCCTGGGGCCCCGGCGCCGAGGCGCTGCTCGGTCACCCGGCGCGGGAGGTGCTCGGCCGGCCCGCGGCCGGCCTGCTGCACGACCCCGCCGAGGCGGGGCGCGTGGTGCGGCGGTGGGAGGACGGCGTCCGCCAGGGGCCGCTCGTGCTGCGGCGGCGCGGCGGGGAGCCGGTCGAGGTCCAGGTCTGGGTACGCTCCCTCACCGCCGCGGACGGCGAGCAGCGGTGGCTCGTACAGGCGGCCGGCGCGGAGGCGTACCGCACGTACGAATTCGGCCGTGCCCTGCTGCAGGGGCTGTTCACCGACATCCCCTTCCACATCGACCTCTTCGACACCCGGCAGCGGTTCATCGCCCAGAACCTCGCGCAGCGGCGCGCCGGGGTGTTCCGGGATGCCGAGTACTCCGGGCACACCATGCGCGAGATGGCCCCGCCCGGCCTCCTGGACATCGACGCGCTGGAGGAGCGGCAACGGCGGGTGCTGGAGACCGGCAAGGCGCTGCTCGACACCGAGGTGGTCGGCCACCCCGTACCCGGTTCGCCGCAGGACTACGTGTGGTCGGAGTCCATCCTGCCGCTCAGGGACCCGGCCGGGACGGTGATCGCGCTGGCCCATGTGGTCTCCGACGTGACCCACCGGGTCCGCTCGCGCGAGCGGCTGGTCCTGGCCAACGAGGCCGGCACCCGGATCGGCACCACCCTGGACCTGTGGCAGACGGCCCGGGAGCTGGCCGAGGTCGCGGTGCCGTGGTTCGCCGACGCCTGCCACGTCGACCTGCTGGACTCCGTCCTCTCCGACCGGGACGACACGGACGGCAGGGAGCCGGCCGACGACGCACGGCCGCGCCACCCGCTGCTGCGCCGGGCCGCGTCCGACGGAGTGACCGCCGGGGACACGCCCCCCGGCGGGGCGCGCACGGTACGGGTGGGCGACCTCGACACGGCGGCGACGGTGCCGGGCTCGCCGTTCCTCGCCGCCCTCGCGAAGGGCGAGTCCGTCCTCCTCACCGACGAGCAGCTGCGCCCCGCCGCCACCGACCCCCGCCGGGCACCGGGAGCGGGCCCGGACGTCCACTCCTGGCTGCTGGTCCCCATGCTCGCCCGGGGCGTCGCCCTCGGAACCGCCGTCTTCATGCGCTCGCGCAGCCCACGCCGGTTCGAGCCCGAGGACGTGCTGCTCGCCGAGCAGATCGTGACCCGTACCGCGGTGTGCGTCGACAACGCCAGCCGCTACCACCGGGAGCGGACGACGGCCCGGACCCTGCGGCGCAGTCTGCTCCCCCAGCACCTGCCGTCGCCGTCGGCGGTGCGGACGGCGTCCCGCTATCTGCCGGCCAGCGAGCACACCGGGCTGGGCGGGGACTGGTTCGACGTGATCCCGCTGTCCGGGGCCCGGGTGGCGCTCGTGGTGGGCGACGTGGTCGGGCACGGTCTGCAGTCGGCGGTGACCATGGGCCGGCTGCGCGGTGCCGTCCGCACCCTCGCGGACCTCGACCTGTCCCCCGCGGAGCTCCTCGCCCACCTGGACGACCAGATGAACCGGTTCCTCGACGAGCGCGGCGACGAGGTGTCCCTGGTGACGGGGGCGACCTGCCTGTACGCGGTGTACGACCCGGTGTCCCGGCTGTGCCAGCTGGCGCGTGCCGGTCATCCGCCCCCCGCGGTCGTCACCGCGGACGGCGCCGTCGACTTCGTGGACCTGCCCGGCGGCCCGCCCCTCGGCCTCGGCGGTGTCGTGTTCGAGGAACGGGAGATCGCCCTGGCCGACGGGGACCTGCTGGTCCTCTACACGGACGGACTGCTGGAGTCGCGTGCGCAGGACTTCGTCACCGGGCTGCGCCGGATGCGCGCCACGCTCTCCCGCACCCCCGCGTCGGCCGCACCGCAGGAGGTGTGCGACACGCTGGTCACCGAACTGCTGCCACCGGGCCACCAGGACGACGTGGCCGTGCTGGTGGCCCGGATGAGGGGTCTGGCCCCGGACGCCCATGTCACCTGGGAGATCGAGGCGCAGGAGCAAATGGTCCGCCGGGCACGGGAGCTGACGGCCCGGCAGCTCGCGCGGTGGGGTCTGGCGGAGGAGTCGTTCACCACCGAGCTCATCGTGAGCGAGCTGGTGACGAACGCGCTGCGGTACGGCGGCGCGCCGATCACCGTGCGCCTGATCCGGGACCGGAGCCTGATCTGCGAGGTCTCGGACGGCAGCAGCACCTCGCCCCATGTGCGGCGCGCCCGGGACACGGACGAGGGCGGACGCGGTCTCTACCTCATCACCCAGCTCGCACAGAACTGGGGGACGCGGTACAACGCGCGGGGCAAGACCATCTGGGCCGAGCAGTCACTTCCCGGCTGACGCGCCCGCGGCGGAGGGGGGCCGGTCGTCGTCCGAGCCGGGTACGACGACCAGGAAGGCGTCCGAGCCGAGATCCATCACCACGGTCGCCCGCTCGCCCTCGGCGCGGCACCGCGCCGCGTACTCCTCAGCCGGCCACGAACCCCGGGGAGCCCCGGCGGGAAATCGCTCCAGCACCCTCGCACCCATAGTGGTCCTGCACCTCCCGGGTCGGTTTTCGCCTTTCCCTGCGGCTGCCCCCGATCGACGCGGACATGCCGGAAACGCCCCGGACTGCCGCCGGCCGCCGGTCCGTCGCACGACGCGGTGTTCACGCCCCTGGCTGCGGGAGCGCGGCTGAGCGCACCCGGAACGCCCGAGAGGTACACATAAAGAAGAGATAAGAGCAGAATGGTAGGTAGTGGCGTTTACCGCACGCACCAGACGCGGTCAGGCCTGCAAGTCAAAGGAGACGAGTCATGGCCAACGTCTCGCACGGCAGAAGTGACATATCCAGCCACCCCGATGTCTCCGAGATGCGGGAGCGCTACGACCGCATGCTCGGCGGCCGTGACGTGGCACTCGTGGACGGACCGGTGTTCCTCCTCGGTCTGTACTGCGCGGCGTCCCCGTGGATCCTCCACTACACGGCGAGCCAGCCCGCGCTCGTGGCCCACAACCTGATCATGGGCATAGCGATAGGCCTGCTGGCACTGGGCTTCACCAGGGCACCGGAGCGCATGTACGGCCTCAGCTGGGCCATGTGCGCGCTGGGCATCTGGATGATCATCGCCCCCTGGGTGGTCGGCACCAGCCCGGACACGGGCGTCATCATCAACAACGTCGTCATCGGCGCGCTGGCCCTCTGCCTCGGGTTGGTGTGCGCCGCTTCGGCGGCCAGGCGGACGCCCATGACCTAGGCACCGAGCATCCCCTGGAAGGGAGGACGCGGGGCCGGTCCGATGACGGCGGACCGGCCCCGCCGCGCGCCCGCTCAGCGGCCGGGGACCAGCCAGGGCTCCTGCGGGAGGGGGCTGCCCGTCTCGAGGAGGGACTTCAGGTTGGAGAGGACGGCCGGCCAGCCGGACGAGATCGCCCGGAGTTCGCCCTCGTCGTTGAGGTCCTCGTGGGTGACGGTGAGCTTCACGATGTCGGCGTGCGGGCGGATGTCGAAGGTGACGCGGGAGTGCCGGGCCCGGTCGCCCTCGTCCGCGGGCGCGGCCCAGGTGGTGACCAGCCGGGTGGGGCGGTCGCTCTCGACGACGCCGCCGACCACGTCGGCGATGCCGGAGTCGTCGGTGCGGACGTGCTCCCAGCGGGATCCGGGCTGCCAGTCGGAGACGTTGGAGTGCCCCCAGTAGACGGCGGTCAGGTCGGCGTCCGTGAGGGCGTCCCAGACCTTCTCGGGGGTGCTGGCGATGTAGGTGACGTAGACATAGCTGGGCTGGTCGCTCATGGCTTCCTCGGCTCGTCGCTTCAGGTCGCCGAGCGCGCGCAGGCGCGGGCGCTCGAACTTGTCGATCCACCGCTCCTGGATCTCGTGGAGCGGCACCGGGTTGAGGTAGTGCAGCTTCTCCCGTCCCCGCCGCACGGCACTGATCAGGTTGGCGGCCTCCAGGACGGCCAGGTGCTGGGTCACCGACTGCCGGGTCATCGCGATGCGCTCACACAGCTCGCCCAGCGTCTGGCCGTTCTGCTCGTGCAGCCGGTCCAGCAGCCGCCTGCGGGTGTCGTCGGCCAGCGCCTTGAAGACCTGGTCCATCCCGCTGTCGTCCTCTGATCGCACACTCAACGTTATGCAGGCAATTACTTGCATGTCAATGCCGGCACCGGTGCGGTGCGGTTCGGGGAGCCGTGCGGTTCATGAAAAAAGCCTCACCCGGCGGTAGTTGACCGCCGGGTGAGGCTGACGTGTGGCGGGGACGCTACACCACGGCCGGTTCCTCCGGCGTCAGGTACTCCTCGCTGATCTCCCTCGCCCCGAACGGCCACACCTTCTCCAGCCGGGCCCAGACCAGGAACGCCACGCAGCCGAGGGCGAGCCAGGCCAGGGACCACTCGATGGGGTGGCGGCCCGGGGAGTTGCGGTCCGCGTAGCCGTAGATCACGCACCAGCCGGCGAAGGCAACGATGCTCGGCAGCGGGTAGAGCCACATGCGGTACGGCCGCTTCAGGGCCGGCTGCCGGCGGCGCAGCACCGTGAGCGCCACGATCTGGGCCAGCGCCTGGACGATCACCATCACGGTGGTGAGCAGCTGGATCAGGGTCGCCAGGTCGGTGTGCCGGCCGATCAGGAAGCCGATCGCGGTGATCACGCCCATGGTCGCGAGCCCGAGCATCGGGAAGCGGTGCTTCGGGTGCAGCTTCTCGTAGGGGCGGAAGAAGACGCGGTCGCGGGCGGCGTCGTAGGGCACCCGGGAGCCGCCGAGCAGGCCGGTGAAGACCGAGGCGAAGGCGGTGATGAGGATGAGCACGGTCACCGTGTCGGCGGCGCCCTTGCCCCAGGTCTTCTCCAGGACCGCCGAGGCGACCGAGGTCGAGGCGATGTCGTCCGGGTTCGTCATGCGGTGCCAGTCGACGACGCCGAGCGTGCCGATCTGGAGCAGCAGGTAGATGGCCATGATGCCGAGGATCGAGAGGAGGATGGACCGCGGCAGGACGCGGCCGGGTTCCTTGATCTCGGCGCCCATGTACGCGGTCGTGTTGTAGCCGAGGTAGTCGTAGATGCCGATGGTCAGGCCCGCGGCGAAGCCGAGCCAGAAGTGGTCGCTGGTCAGGTCGAAGGCGTGGGCCGGGTACGTGAAGGCCAGGTGCGGGCTGAAGTCGGTCGCCGCGGCGACGATCACCAGCAGCACCGAGGCGATCATCACCGTCCACATGACGGCGGTGATCCGGGCGATGTGCTCGATGCCGCGCCAGAGCAGGAGCACCACCAGGGCGATGACGCCGAGCCCGATCAGGTCGCCGGAGGTCTGGCCGAGGCCGGGGGCGAGGTAGCCCAGGTACTGGACGAAGCCGACCACGCCGGTGGACATGATCAGCGGGATGAAGAGCATCGCCGTCCACACGAACAGGAACGGCATCAGGCGTCCGGTGCGGTACTGGAAGGCCTGCCGCAGATAGACGTAACTGCCCCCGGAACCGGGCATCGCGGCACCGAGCTCGGCCCAGACGAGGCCGTCGCAGAGCGCGAGCAGCGCGCCCGCGACGAAGCCGATGACGGCCTGCGGGCCGCCGAACGCGGCGACCATGAGCGGGATGGTCACGAACGGACCGATGCCGCACATCTGGCTCATGTTGATGGCGGTGGCCTGGAACAGCCCGACACGGCGGACGAAACCGCCGGCCGGTGGCGCACTGCCCGAGACGACGGGACTACCGGGACCTGCAGACATGAGGGCTCCTGAGCGAGACACGGGGAGGTGGGCGAGGCGCGTACGACGGGCGGGTGCCGACTCGACGGGATGGCCGATAAAGTTAAGGAGCCTTACTAGATGCGTCAAGTATGCGCCGGGAATCGGTGAGAATGGTGCGATGGCCGCCAGCGACGTCGTAGAGGAGCAGGAGCAGCCCTGGAGCCGGCAGCGACTGCGCAGCACCAACGAGCGGCTGCTGCTGGACCGGCTGCGCCTGCTCGGCTCCGCCTCGCGCGCCCAACTGGCCAGGGAGACGGGTCTGTCGAAGCCGACGGTGTCCAGCGCACTCGCGTCCCTGGAGACGGCGGGGCTGGTCCACGAGGTCGGCACCCACGTGCCGGAGCGCGGCCGCACGGCCGTGCTGTACGCGCCCGACCCGGCGGCGGGCTACGCACTCGGCATCGATGTGGGCCGGAGCTGGCTGCGGGCGGCGGTCACCGATCTCGACGGCACCCTGGTCGCCCGTTCCGACGTGCGCAACCGGGCCCGGGGCTCGGGCGCGATGGCCGACCTGCTGGTCGCAACCGCCCGGCAGGTCGTCGCCAACTCAGGAGTGGATCCGGCCGAGGTGGTGCACGGGGTGGTGGGCACGCCGGGCGTGTACGACGAGCGGCAGCGCCGGGTGCGGTACGCGATGCATCTGCCGGGCTGGGGGCGCGCGGGCCTGTTCGACCGGATGCGCGAGGAGCTGGGTGTGCCGCTGGAGGTGCACAACGACGCCAATCTGGCGGCCCTCGGCGAGTACACGTACGGCGTCGGGGCGGGCAGCCGGCTGTTCGCGTACATCATGATCGGCACCGGCCTCGGGATGGGCGTGGTCAGCGAGGGGCGGCTGTTCACCGGGGCGCACGGACTCGCCGGGGAGATCGGCTTCCTGCCCTGGCCGGGGCGGCAGCGGGGGCCGGAGCGCCTGGAGGACGCGGTCTCGGGGGTGGCCGTGGTCGAGACCGCGCGACGGCTGGGGATGACCGGGCAGCTCACCGCGAAGTCCGTGTTCGACGCCGCCCGCCAGGGCGACCGGGCCGCCGCCGAGGCGGTACGGCTCGAGGGCGAGCGGATCGCGCACACGGTGGCCGCGGCCGCGGCCGTGCTCGACCCCGACCTGGTGGTGCTCGGCGGCGGGGTCGGCCACAGCGTCGACCTGCTGCTGCGCCCCGTGCGGGAGCACTTGCGCACCCTCACCCCGCTGCGCCCGAAGCTGGCGCCCAGCGGCCTCGGCGAGGACGCGGTGCTGCTCGGCGCGGTGGCCACGGCCCTGGGCACCGCCCGTGACCTGGTGTTCGAGCGCAGGTCGGGCACGTCCTGACGGCCGCGGCGCCAACTCGCGCAGGCGCCACGGTGATTGACACGACCTCTGCGGCGCCCTAGCTTGAGCCGGGTTAGTAAAGTTTCCTAACTTTACGAGCCTGGAGACCATCGTGTTCCCTCGCCGTGCCCCCGGACACCGCCTCGCCACGGCCGCCGTGGCCCTGGGACTGCTCTGCTCACTCAACACCAGCGCCTGGGCCGGGGCCCGCGACCCGGCCCACGCTTCCACCGGGATCACCCGTGTGCCGTCCGCCGCCGGGTCCGCCACCCCGCTGTCGGGCTATGCGATCCGGTCGACGGCCGACGTGGGCGACTCCGCGTCGGCGGTCTCCTCCCCCGGTTACCCGACGCAGGGCTGGTATCCGGCGGGGCCCCGCTCCACGGTCCTGGCCGCGCTGCTCGCCGACGGCGTCTACCCCGACCCGTTCGTCTCCACCAACCAGCAGCAGATCCCCAAGGCGCCCTTCCAGGTGCCCTGGTGGTACCGCAGCGACTTCTCGGCGGCCGACCCCGCGCAGCGCACCTACCTCGACTTCAGCGGGGTGATCTCGGCGGCCGACGTGTACGTGAACGGCCGTCAGGTCGCCACCACCGCCGACGTCGCCGGTGCCTACACCCGGCACGAACTGGACGTCACCTCGCTGGTGAAGGCCGGCACGAACACGGTCGCCTTCCGCATCCAGCCCAACAACCCCAACAAGAACCTCACCATGGGCTGGCTCGACTGGCTCCAGCCGCCGCCCGACCAGAACATGGGCATCGTCCGGGACGTCCTGGTCCGGCGCGGCGGCCCGGTCGCGCTGCGCGACGCGCACGTGGTGACGAAGCTCGCGGTGCCGTCCCTCGCGACGGCGGACCTGACCGTGAAGGCGCAGGCCCGCAACGACTCGGAAGCGCCGGTCACCGCCGAGGTCTCCGGCACCGTCGCCGGGGTGACCCTCACCCGGTCGGTCCAGCTCGCCGCCCACCAGGCCACGACCGTCACCTTCACCCCGGCCGACACCCCCGGTCTGCACCTCGCCTCCCCGAAGGTGTGGTGGCCGGCGGGCATGGGCGGCCAGCCGCTCTACGACCTCGACCTCACCGCCTCCGTCGCCGGCACGGCGTCGGACACCGCGCACGAGAGCTTCGGCATCCGTGACGTCCGGGCACCGCTGAACGCCGACGGCGCCCGCCAGTACTCGATCAACGGCCGCCGGCTGCTGATCAAGGGCGGCGGCTGGTCGCCGGACGAGTTCCTGCGCTGGGACCGCGCCTACGCCGAGGACCGCCTCAAGTACGCCGTGGACCTGGGCCTCAACGCCATCCGCCTGGAAGGCCACATCGAGCCCGACGAGTTCTTCGACCTCGCCGACCACCTCGGCGTCCTCACCCTGCCCGGCTGGGAGTGCTGCGACAAGTGGGAGGGGCAGACCAACCCCGGCGAGAGCGGCGAGAAGTGGACCGCCGCCGACTACCCGGTAGCCCAGGCCTCGATGGCCGCCGAGGCCGCCCGGCTGCGTGACCACCCGAGCGTGATCTCCTTCCTGATCGGCAGCGACGCCGCACCCGACGCGAAGATCGAGAAGAACTATCTGGACGCCCTGGACGCCGCCGACTGGTCCGTCCCGGTGGTTCCCGCCGCCTCGGACAAGTCGGCGCCTCAGCTGGGCAGTTCCGGCATGAAGATGACCGGCCCCTACGACTGGGTCCCGCCCGGCTACTGGTACGCCAAGCGCGAGGGCGGCGCCACCGGCTTCAACTCGGAGACCAGCGCCGGACCGGACATCCCGACCCTCGACACCCTGCGCCGGATGATGACCCCGGCCGAACTCGACACCCTCTGGAAGAACCCGGACGCCAAGCAGTACCACCGCTCGCCGTCCGCGACCTTCGGCACCCTGAAGGTCTACGACGCCGCCCTCACGGGCCGCTACGGCGCCCCGAAGAGCCTCACCGACTACGTCCGCAAGGCCCAGCTCGCCCAGTACGAGAACGTCCGCGCGCAGTACGAGGCGTACGAGCGCAACCAGACCGACGCCTCGAAGCCCTCGACCGGGGTGATCTACTGGATGTTCAACAGCGGCTGGACGTCCCTGCACTGGCAGCTGATGGACCGTTACCTCGACCAGGGCGGCGCCTACTTCGGCGCGAAGAAGGCCAACGAGCCGCTGCACGTCCAGTACTCCTACGACGACCGCTCGGTGGTCGTGGTGAACAACCGGCACACGCCGGCGGCCGGGCTCACCGCGCGGGCCACCCTCTTCAACCCCGACGGCACGCAGAAGTACGACAAGGCCGTCACCGGTGTCTCGGTCCAGGGCGACGGCGCGCACGGCACCGCCCTCACGCTGCCGGCGTCGGTGTCCGGGCTGTCGTCCACCTACCTGGCGCGGCTGGTCCTCACCGACGCCGACGGCAAGGAGGTGAGCCGCAACGTCTACTGGCTCTCCACCCGGCCCGACACCCTCGACTGGACGAAGACCGACTGGTGGCACACGCCGACGACGAGCTACGGCGATCTGTCCGGGCTCTCCTCGATGGCCCAGGTCCCGGTCACGGCGACGGCGTCGACGACCGAGGCCGACGGCACCTCGACCACCACGGTCACCGTCCGCAACACGGGCACCGGGAAGACCCCGGCCCTGCTGACGGACGTCCATCTGGTCGACGCGAACGGCAGGCCCGTGCTGCCGGTCCGGTGGTCGGACAACGAGGTCAGCCTGTGGCCGGGCGAGTCGGCGACCCTGACGGCCACCTACCGGACCGCCGACCTGCACGGCGCCACGCCCCAGGTGCGGGTCTCCGGCTGGAACGCGGTGGAGCGGACGGTTCCGGCGGGCCTGCCGGAACCGTCCGTCCCGCTCAGCTCACGTTGAGCGCGGTGTCGTCGATGACGAAGGACGTCTGGAGGGTCGAGCCCTCGACACCGGTGAACTTGATGGTGGCCGTGGTTCCGGCCAGGGAGGAGACGTCGAAGCTCTTGAGGACGTATCCGGAGGACGCGTTGAGGTTCGAGTACGTGGCCAGGGTGGTGGATCCGGCGGTGACCGTCAGCTTGTCGTAGGCGGTGCTGGTGGTGGTCTCCGCGGTGTCCACGTGCAGATAGAAGCTGAGCGTCGCGGAGCAGCCGGACGGGATGGTCACCGACTGGGACAGGGTGTCGGTGTGGGCGGACCCGTAGCCGTCGAGCCAGGCCTTGTAGGAGCCGGTGCGGGCCGCCTCGCTGCTGGAGTTGGTGATGACCCCGCTGCTGCCGGTCCAGGTGGTGTTGCCGGACTCGAAGCCGGGGTTGCCGAGGAGCTGGGCGGAGGTGCAGGTGCCACCGCCGCCCCCTCCGCCGCCGCCACCGCTGCTGCCGCTGGACGCGCCGGTGAGCCAGGCGGTGGCGTTGAGGGCGAGGGCGGCGTTGGTGGCGCCGCTGTCGTTCCAGCCGTCGTACAGGGTGTTGCCGGACTGGCCGGTGCCGTCGTCGATGGGCGAGCTGTCGCCCCAGAACGCGACCCGGCCGCTGC
>NZ_JAEKKT010000160.1 GCF_019510245.1 Streptomyces sp.
AGCCCAGCTCGGGCCGGGACTGCTCGCGACCACGGAACATGATCGTGATCTTGACCTTGTCGCCCTGCTTGAGGAACCGGACGACGTGACCCTTCTTGGTGTCATAGTCGTGCGGGTCGATCTTCGGCCGGAGCTTCATTTCCTTGATGACCGTGTGCGCCTGGTTCTTGCGCGCCTCACGGGCCTTCATGGCCGACTCGTACTTGAACTTCCCGTAGTCCATGAGCTTGCACACGGGCGGACGGGCGTTCGCCGCGACCTCGACCAGGTCCAGGTCGTACTCCTGCGCAAGCTCCAGCGCCTTGGCAAGCGGGACAATCCCGACCTGCTCGCCGCTGGGACCGACAAGTCGCACCTCGGGAACGCGAATCCGGTCGTTGATGCGGGGCTCGGTGCTGATGGATCCTCCTCGGTAGCACCACACGACAGCCTGGCGGGCAGCCGCGTAACGTCTGTTTCCGTAAGACCTAACCGCACCGAAGCAGAAAAAATGCCCCGGACGATCACAGGCGGGGCTCCTCGAACTACCGGAACACCGCCGCGAGGATCGCGGGGCGCAGAATCGGACGGAACGCCGTCGCCGTGAACGGCGAAGCGACCGTCTGACCGGTGACCCGCCGCCCCGGGGGCAGTCAGGTGGGAGTTCGAAGCCTCCACTTGTGGGCCGGGTCGGCTAGCTGTGAGGCATACCCGTCCGGCCGGTCGTCAGACAAGGCTAGCAGCAAAGCCGGGACAGGGCTAATTGAGACGACCTGGGGCTAGGTGAGAGCCTCCGCACCCCTGCGCCTATCGTGTGGGGCATGAGTGAGACGCCCCTTCCCGGCCCCGGTGACGCCGGGCAGCCCGACTTCGACGAGATGACCCGCGACATCGCCGAGGTCCCCGCGGTCGAGGTGATCGTGACGGTCGCCGTCAACCTGATGAGCGCCGCGGCCGTGAAGCTCGGTCTGACCGAGGAGGGGGACAAGTACAAGGACCTGGACGAGGCCCGCAAGCTGGTCACCGCCCTCGCCGGGCTGCTCGACGCGTCCGCGACCGAGATCAGCTCGTTCCACGCGGCCCCGCTGCGGGACGGCCTGAAGTCGCTCCAGCTGGCCTTCCGCGAGGCCTCGATCGTCCCCGACGAGCCCGGCCAGGGCCCCGGCGAGAAGTACACCGGCCCCGTCTACGGCTAGCCGCCGCTCAGTCTCTTACGTACAAGGGCTCGCCCGGAGGCGTGGTCCCGGCCGGCAGCAGTGCCAGGTCGAGGCCGCGCACCAGGCGGGCCCGCAGTGTCTCGTCGGCGGCGAGCCGCTCGGCGACCGCCCGGGCGGCCTCGGCGGGCGGCGCCGCGGCCGGGTCGAGGACCAGCGCCAGCGTCCCGTCGGCCGCACCGGGCCCGAGGTGGGCGCGGACCACGGCGGGCTCGGCGGCCACGGCGGCCCGGACGGCCCCGACCACGGCCGGGTCGGCGAGCGGGTCGGCGGTCGTACGCCCCTCGGCGAGGGCGAGCAGCGCGGCACCGGTCAGCTCGAACGGCACCGGCCCCGACAGGTCGAGCACCACCGTGTCGGCCTTCTCGTGCGCGGCGGCCTGCAGCGCCTGGTGCAGGGGTACGGCGACCGGCCGGGCCGCCGGGTCCCAGCGGGCCAGCGACTCGGTGGAGGTGAAGGCCGGCAGCGCGGTGCGGCGGCCCGCCTTCAGGGTGGGGACGGCCATGTCGCTGGTCTTCTCGCGGCGCAGCCCGTGCTCGTCCTCCTCGACCTCGCCGAGCACCGCGACCACCGGGACCAGGAGCCGGGCGCCCTTCAGCGCCTCCAGGACCGGCGCGACGGCGCTTCGGTCCTCGGCCCAGGCGGCCAGCGCGGCGGCCAGCCGTGGGTCGGCGGAGCCGTCGTCGTCGGAGTAGCCGGAGTCGGGAATGTTCTTGTTCGCCACGGTCCCCGACCCTATCGGTGGGATCCTGCTGCGGTTGTGCGGCCCCCGAAACCGCGACGACACGGCTTTCACGGGAATCTCAGATTTCCCTGACCTACTTCTAACGTCCGGCAAACGGCTCGCACAGTCCCCGCCCCGAGCATCGCGGGCATGGACTCCCCCAGAGCCACCCCAGGATCCCGCCGGGCCCGGCGCCGCTCCCGGCCCCGGCGCCGGGCCCTCCTCTACGTCTCGCTCGCCACGGTCGCCGTCGTCGGTGCCACCGCCGCGGGGACCGTGTACGTGAAGGCGCACGCGCGCGACGACGCCGTATCCTCGGCGGCGTCGCCGGCGCCGTCCTCCTCGGCATCGGCCTCGGCGAGTGGGGAGGCATCGGTGGAACCCGTGACGGAGCCGGCCGTGGACCGGGACGCGCTGCTGACCTCGGCGCTGGCGAAGGTGACCGTGCCCTCCGCGGCGAAGGTCTCGGCGGCCGTCCTCGACCTCGACTCCGGTGACAGCGCGGTCCACGGCGACACGGCCTTCGACACCGCGAGCATCGTCAAGGTCGACATCCTGGCGACGCTGCTGCTCCAGGCGCAGGACGCCGGCCGGCATCTGACGGCGACGGAGAAGGCGTACGCCACGAAGATGATCGAGAACAGCGACAACACGTCGGCGTCCCAACTGTGGGGCGTCATCGGCAAGGCGGCGGGCCTGGACGCCGCGAACAAGCGGTTCGGGCTGACGTCGACCGAGGGGGGCGACGGGGCGCTGTGGGGGCTGACGCAGACCACCGCGGCCGATCAGGTCACGCTGCTCCAGCAGGTGTTCGGGGACGACTCGATGCTGAGCGAGGCCTCGCGGGCGTATGTCCAGCGGTTGATGAAGACGGTCGAGTCGGACCAGCGGTGGGGGGTGTCGGCCGCCGCCGACGGTTCGGAGTGCGCGCTGAAGAACGGGTGGCTGGCGCGGAGCACGACCGGGTTGTGGGACGTCAACAGCATCGGGCGGGTGACGGTGGGCGGCACGGACTATCTGGTGACCGTGCTGTCGAAGGGGACCGTGAGCCAGGCGAAGGGGATTGCCCTGGTGGAGGCGGCGGCGAAGGCGGCGGTGGGTTCCTTCACGGAGGCTGACGCTTCTTCCGGGTCCGCGTCGGCTTCGGCTTCGGCTTCGCAGTAAGGGGAGGGGTCGGGGGTTCGCGGGCGAGTGCAGGCCCGGTGGGACCGGTCGCGCAGTTCCTCCCCCAGCCTTCGGCCGGGGGTACCCCCAGCACCCCCTGCGGGGCGTTTCGAGGATGGGCGAGTCAGACAGCCCTGCGGCGGCCTCTCCAGAGCACCACCGCCGCCACCAGCAGGACGCCGCCCGAGCCGCCGGCCAGCGGGGCCGCCCAGTCCGTCGCGCTGGTCGTCTTCTCCTCCGCGTCCGGGCCGGGGCCGAAGTACTTCTTGCGGTAGGAAGCCGACGTCAGGTTCTGCGTCTTCAGCCTGGCCGCGGCCTTGATGGCGGCCGCCGGATCGATCATGCCGAAGCCGCGGGAGTCGTCGCGGCCGCCGGCCGGGGCGTCGCGGGCGGTGTCCTCCAGCAGTTTCTTGATCTGGGCGGGGGTGAGCCCGGGGTGGGCGGCCTTCACCAGGGCCACGGCACCGGAGACGAAGGCGGAGGCGGCGCTCGTCCCCCAGCCCTCGTAGTACTTGTGGTCCGGGTCGGCGATGACGATGTCGACGCCGGGCGCGCTGATCGTGGCGTACCAGCGGCGGGTGGAGAAGCCGGCGCGGGTGCCGAACTTGTCCACCGCGGTGGCGGCGATGACGCCCGGGTAGGCGGCCGGATAGGAGATGTGGTCGCCCTTGTCGCCGCCGTTGCCGGCCGAGGCGACGACCGCGACGTCCTTCTTCAGGGCGTACTGGATGGCCTCGTCCTCGCTGGGCTCGGGGTGCGCGGAGTCGGAGTCGTCGCCGAGGGAGAGGTTGATGACGTCGGCGCCGTGGTCGGCGGCCCAGCGGATGCCCTCGGCGAGGGCGTCGCCCCGGGTGGAGCGGGCCTTGGCGCGGGCGCTGTCCCCGTCTTCGAGGATGACCCGGACGGGGAGGATCCTGGCCTCGGGCGCGACCCCCATCACGCCGTCGCCGTTGCCGACGCCGTGGCCGTGACCGGCGATGATGCCGGCCATGGCGGTGCCGTGCCGGGCCCAGTCGCGGTCACCCGGCCCGGCGCCGAAGCCGATCATGTCCTTGGCGGCCAGGACGTTGCCGACGAGGTCCGGGTGGTCGGCCTCGACACCGGTGTCCAGGACGGCGACGGTGATGCCCCTGCCCTTGGTGGTCCGCCACGCCTCGTCGAGGTGCAGCGCGGACAGGCCCCACTGCTGGGCGCGGATGCTGTCCGCGTACGCGGTCGTGCTCGGCAGCAGGGCGAGCGAGCCGGCCAGCAGCAGGCTCACGGCGGCCCCGGTCGCACGGCGCTTCATGAGGGCGTCTCCGTTGCCGGTCCTGAGATGTTCTGGCGCAGTCGTCGTTCGATGCGGTCGGCCAGGCCCTGCGCCTCGTTGCCGAGGCCGGCCTGGGCCGCGGCCGTGGTGGCGCCGGACGCCTCGGCGTCGGCGGCGGACTGCGGGGTGTCGACGGTACGGCCGTCGGCCCAGCCGGAGACGGCGTAGGCGACGACCGGGGCGTCGGTGAGCACGGAGATCGTCCAGGAGGCGCGCTGGTGCGGGCCGAACCGTTCGGCGGCGGTGTCCTTCGCGGCGTACGGGAGGGGCAGCAGGTCGGTACGGCGGTCCAGGCGCTCGCTCGTGAACCGCTTGGCGAGGGCGGTCATACCGGCCGGGTCGGCCTTCGTGAACAGCAGGCCCACGGTCGTCACGTAGCTCTGGGTGGCGTCGGTGTAGGTGGCGCGGATCAGGCGCCGGCAGCCGACGGGCGCGAGGGCCTTGCGCAGCAGCGGGTCGAAGGCGTCGGTGCAGCCGGTGGCCGGGGCGACCGCGATCCGGGTCCAGGTGCGGTCGGCTCCGCCGGGGCCGGCGCCGGTGCCCTGCACGGTGCGCGGGAACAGCTCGTCGACGGGCACGTTGTGCCAGAGGCCGGAGGCGGAGCTGAAGGTGGTCGCCGCGCCCGCGTCGCCGCCGTCGTCGACGATCCAGCCGCCGGTCACAGCGCCGCCGATGAGGCCGAGGCCGAGGACCATGCAGGCGGCGGCAGCGGCGGTACGAGGCGCCACGCGACCGGCCAACGACAGCCCCCGCCCCCGCTCGTCGTACCCCTCGGGCTCACCGAAGGTCACAACGGGCCGCTCGCGGCCGGGAGTTCCCGCGGAGGTCCAGGACATCGAGGGGTCCGGGGCGAGGCCGAAGGGGTGCGGCGGCAGGGCGGTGTCGCGGTAGGAAGGCGGAACGGGAGTGGAGGCGACGGGCGGCACGGTGGCGGAGCCCGGACGGGCCGGGGCCGGAGCGGCCGAGGGCCGCGGCGGCGCTCCCGCCGCCGACCGTGCGGGCCCGTCGACGGCCGGGAACGCCGTACCGGTGGCCTGCGCGGCGTCGGGACGCGTCCGGGCACCGCTCTCCTGGAGCCCCGCCGGACGCTGCGAACCGGAGGCCACCGGGCCACCCGGCCGAGGCGGCGCCTCACCCCCCGGTGCACCGGCCGCCGGAGGTCCCGCCGGACGCGGCGGAGCACCGGGCACCGGAGCGCTCCCCGGACGCGAAGGGCCATCGGAGACGGCAGACCCCACGGGACGCGGAAAAACGCTCGCCGAACGCGACGAACCGTCGGACACGGCAGACCCCGCAGGACGCGAAGGAACGCTCGCCGAACGCGACGAACCGTCGGAGACAGCAGACCCCGCAGGACGCGAGGGAACACCGGTCGACGCTCGCCCCGCCGGAGGCGGTGCGGTGCCCGTCTGCGGAGGATCCGCGGGACGCGCGGGGGTGCCGGCCGGCGGAGGGGCGGTCGGACGCGGTGGGGTACCTGCCGTCGGGGCGGCCGGCGGGCGCGGTGGCGCGCCGGCGGACGGAGGCTGGGTCGGCCGGGGTGGCGGTGGGGGCGCCTTCGGGGGCGCCGTGGGGCGTGGCGGGGCGGTCGGGACGGGGAACGTCCGCATGTGCGGGCTCCACGCGCTGCCCGAGTCCTGCGCGCCGACGGCGCTGGTCGGGTAGTCGCCGCGCGGCGGTTCGGGCCGTCTCGGCTCGGCCCCGCCGGACGTACCCCCGGTGGGCTCGCCGGAGGGTGCGGACGGCGTGCCCGTACCCGGACGCGCAGCCGACGGCCCAGCGGCGCCGCGCCGCTCGTCCGACGACGGCTCCGGTTCCGTCGCCGCGCGAAGGGGGCGCGGCGGGGCGGTCGGTTGCGACCCGGAATCCGCGCGCCGCGGCGACGGGCCCGAACCGTACGACAGCCGGAACGGCGCGGTCCGCCCGGTCTCCCGCCCGGAGGACGCGGGCGGCACAGCGTGGCCGGGCTCCCGGTCCGAGGACGCCGACGGCCCCCGTAGCTCGGTCTCCCCACCGAAGAGCGCCGACGGCGTCCGCGGCACCGCCCGGCCCCCGGGCTCCCGGCCAGCAGGCGCCGGAGGTGTGTCCGGGAAGCGGGCCGAGGCCGGTGGTGGCGGCGGGGATGCGGTGGAGGCGTCCTGGGGCGGCTGGCCCTGTGGCGGCCGGAGGCCGGGGTGGCGGGGCCGGACGATGCGTTCGGCGGACGTCGAACGGCCGACAGCCCGGTCCCCCGCACCCTGCTCGACCTGCCCCACCGCACCGCCCCGACTCGTCCGGCCATCACGACTCTGCTGCCCGCCGGGCCGTTCCGGCAGCTGGTCCTGCCCGGTGGCCCCGCCCCCGCCCGTGGATACGTCCGGCCGCTGCGACCGGTTCATCCGGGACGGCCGGTCGAAGAACCCGGGCCGGTCCGCCCGGCGGGACGCGCCCGCCGGGTCCGGGACATCGCCGCGGCCGGAACCACCGTCGCCCGGCCAGGTCCCGTCGGGCGCTGTCGCGGGCTTCCCGGGCGGCTCCGCCGGGGTGTGGTCGGGTGAGGGGCGTCGTGGGATCGGGGCGTGCCGCGCTTCGCCGCTCATGCGCCCCCCGTTTCCTCGTGCCCGGGCCAACTCCTCGTACGGGCCGTCGTGCTACCCGGCGCGAAGGCGTCCGCCTCCGGGCAGGCATACCCGTACGCGCGGATCCGCATCCCGGCGCGGGTCAGGCGGCCGGGACGTTCCGCCGTACGTGCGCGTCACTCTACGGGTTGTGCGAGCGCGAACGGCAACCAGTCCGCGGGCCCGCGGCATCTGCCCGGATCGTCCCCCTACCCTGCGGTAATCCTGTCTGGCAGGCTTCGTTCATGACTGCGCGCGCCGCCGACCGGGCCCGTTACGACCGGGCCACCGCCCATCTGGACGCCCCTCTCGCGATCGTTGATCTGGAGGCCTTCGACGCCAACGCGGACGACCTCGTGCGCCGGGCCGGCGGCAAGCCGATCCGGGTCGCGAGCAAGTCCGTGCGCTGCCGCCACCTGCTGGAACGGGTGCTCGCGAAGGACGGTTTCGCGGGGATCATGTCGTTCACGCTCGCGGAGTCGCTGTGGCTGGCACGGTCGGGGTTCGACGACGTCCTGCTGGCGTATCCGTCCGCCGACCGGAACGCGTACGCCGAGCTGGCCGCCGATCCGAAGCTGGCCGCCGCCGTGACCGTGATGATCGACGACCCGGCGCACCTCGACCTGATCGACGGAGCCCGGGACGGCGGTGGCGAAGTGATCCGGGTCTGCCTGGAGTTGGACACCTCGCTGAAGCTGTTCGGGGGCCGGGTGCGGGTCGGGGCCCGGCGTTCGCCGCTGTACTCCCCCGCCCAGCTCGCCGACCTGGCGCGCACCGTGGTCCGGCGGCCGGGCTTCAAACTGGTCGGGATCATGGGGTACGAGGGGCACATCGCCGGGGTCGGGGACGATGTCGCCGGCCGGCCGCTGCGCTCCCGCGCGGTGCGGCTGATGCAGGCCACCGCCCGCCGTGAGCTGGCCGAGCGGCGCGGCGCGGTGGTGCGGGCGGTCCGGGCCGTGGCACCGGACCTGGAGTTCGTCAACGGCGGCGGCACCGGCAGCGTGCAGACCACGGCGGCGGAGGACGCGGTCACCGAGATAGCGGCCGGGTCGGGCCTGTACGTGCCGCGTCTCTTCGACAACTACACGTCGTTCACCGGCCGTCCGGCCGCGCTCTTCGCCATGCCGGTGGTACGGCGTCCGGGTGTGGGGGTCGTGACCGTCCTCGGCGGCGGCTACCCGGCCTCGGGCGCCGCGGGCCCGGACCGGCTCCCGGTGCCGTACCTCCCGGAGGGGCTGTCGTACGACGCCCAGGAGGGCCCCGGCGAGGTGCAGACCCCGCTGCTCGGCTCGGCGGCGGACGATCTGCTGATCGGCGACAAGGTGTGGTTCCGGCACGCCAAGGCGGGTGAACTGTGCGAACGGTTCGCCGAGTTGCAGCTGGTCGAGGGCGACCGTGTGACGGCGACGGTACCGACGTACCGGGGCGAAGGTCACACCTTCCTCTAACCGACCGGACGGATACCGCTGGTGATCTCGTCCATGTCGGACAGCGGCGGTCCGTCCGGGCCCGCGTCGAAGACGAACCGGACGACGACCGGGGCCGGGAGGCCGGTGCCGGACGGGAAGGCCACGGACTGGACGTAGCCGCCCGGTCCCTCGGCGGTCCGTACCCACCAGCGGACCAGGTAGCCGTCGCGGCCCGCCACCGCGACCCGTCCGGACTTGACGACCTGGTGGGACCGGATGCCGCCGAAGGGCCGGCGGCCGCCGGGATCGCGGCCGTAGGCGGCCTCGGCCGCGTCGGGTACGTCCCGTTCGGCGACGGTGCGCGGGGAGACGCCGTCGGCGCTGCCCGCCGTACGGCTGATGACCTGGCCGTGGCGGCACCGGCCGGTGTGGGCCGGGCAGGCGTAGGTGCCGTCGGTGGTCATCACGACGTCGTCCTGGGCGAGGTACGAGGAGCCGGTCCAGCCGGCCGGCACCGGCAGGGTGATGCCGTTGAGCTGGTCGACGACGAGGGACGGGGGCGCCGCCGCGCTGGGGGCGGCGCGGACCGTGGTGCCGGCTCTGCCGCTCGCCTCGTCGGTGCGGAGCACGGTGGCGCCGGAGACTATCGCCGTCGCCAGCACGGCCGCGGCGGATATCAGCGCGACCGCCTTGGCCCGTCCGGACGCCCGCGCCGCCGGGTTCGGCGGCGCGGGGAGGCCGGAGGGGGTGCGCCGGTGCTCGGTCCAGGCCCGTCCGTCCCACCAGCACTCCAGGTGCGGGGCCTCGGGGTCGGCGTACCAGCCGGGCGGCGGCGTCATGCTCACTCCCGCACTGTAGGACGGGGGTGGGGATCGGTACACGGACTCCTAGAGGGGCGTGACGTACGCCCCAGAGATCCCGCCGTCCACCAGGAAGTCGCTGGCGTTGACGAAGGAGGAGTCGTCGCTGGCCAGGAAGGCGACGGCGGCGGCGATCTCCTCGGCCTCGGCGAACCGGCCGAGCGGGATGTGCACCAGGCGGCGGGCGGCCCGCTCGGGGTCCTTGGCGAACAGCTCTTGGAGGAGGGGGGTGTTGACCGGTCCGGGGCAGAGCGCGTTCACGCGGATGCCCTCGCGGGCGAACTGCACGCCCAGTTCCCGGGACATGGCCAGGACCCCGCCCTTGGAGGCGGTGTAGGAGATCTGGCTCGTCGCCGCGCCCATCCGGGCCACGAAGGACGCCGTGTTGATGATGGAGCCCCTGCCCTGCTGCCGCATGTAGGGGATGGCGGCCTTGCAGCACAGGTAGACGGAGGTGAGGTTGACCTCCTGGACGCGCTTCCAGGCCTCGAGTCCCGTCTCCAGGATGGAGTCGTCGTCGGGCGGCGAGATACCGGCGTTGTTGAAGGCGATGTCGACGCTGCCGTAGGTGTCGAAGGCCGTCTTGAACAGGGCCTCGACCTGCTCGGCGTCGGTGACGTCGACCTTCACGAAGAGGCCGCCGACCTCCTCCGCGGCGGCCTTGCCGCGGGTCTCGTCGACGTCGCCGCAGACGACGTGGGCGCCCTCGGAGGCCAGCCGACGTGCGGTGGCGAGGCCGATGCCGCTGCCGGCTCCGGTGATGACGGCGGTACGGCCGACGAGCCGGCGGCAGACGATGTCAGGGGTCTCAGCGGTCACTGTGCGGGGCCTTCCGTGCTGATGAAGACGTTCTTGGTTTCGGTGAAGGCGGTGAGGGCGTCCGGGCCGAGCTCGCGGCCGATCCCCGACTGCTTGAAGCCGCCGAAGGGGGTCCAGTAGCGGACGCTGGAGTGGGAGTTGACGGACAGGTTGCCGGCCTTGACGGCCTGGGAGACGCGCAGGGCGCGGCCCACGTCACGGGTCCAGATCGAGCCGGAGAGGCCGTAGTCGGTGTCGTTGGCGAGCCGGATCGCGTCGGCCTCGTCCTCGAACGGGATGACGACGGCGACCGGTCCGAAGACCTCCTCGGCGGCCACGCGCGCGTGCGGGTCGACGCCGGTGAGGACGGTCGGCGGGAACCAGAAGCCGGGGCCCTCGGGGGCCTTGCCGCGGATGCCGAGCGCGTCCGCGTCGACGTACGAACGGACCCGTTCCAGCTGGGCCTTGGAGATCAGCGGGCCCATGTCCGTCCGCTCGTCGGCCGGGTCGCCGACGGTGACCGACTCGACGGCGGGGGCGAGGAGTTCGACGAAACGGTCGTGGACCGCGCGCTGGACGAGGATGCGGGTGCGGGCGCAGCAGTCCTGGCCGGAGTTGTCCAGGAAGGACATCGGGGCGGCGGCCGCGGCGGCCTCGATGTCGGCGTCGGCGAAGACGAGGTTGGGGCTCTTGCCGCCGAGTTCGAGGGTCACGCGCTTCACCTGGTCGGCGCAGAGCGCCATGATGCGCCTGCCGATCCGGGTGGAGCCGGTGAACACGATCTTGGCGACGCCGGGGTGGCGGACCAGGGCCTCGCCGGCGATGTCGCCGCGGCCGGGGAGCACCTGGAAGAGGTGTTCCGGGAGGCCTGCGGCCAGGGCGAGTTCGGCCAGGCGGAGGGCGGTGAGCGGGGTCGTCTCGGCGGGCTTGAGGATCACCGCGTTGCCGGCGGCGAGGGCGGGGGCGGTACCCCAGGCCGCGATGGGCATGGGGAAGTTCCAGGGGGCGATGACGCCGACGACCCCGAGGGGTTCGAGAAGGGTGACGTCGAGGCCGCCGGGGACCGGGATCTGACGGCCGGTTAGCCGTTCCACTCCCCCTGCCGCGTAGTCGAGCAGGTCGCGGACGTTGCCGGCCTCCCAGCGGGCGTTGCCGATGGTGTGCCCGGCCTCCCGGACCTCCAACCGGGCCAGTTCCTCCCGGTGTTCGTCGACGGCGACGGCGAACCGGCGCAGCAGCCGGGCCCGCTCGCCGGGGGCGAGGGCGGCCCAGCGTTCCTGGGCGCGCGCGGCCCGTCGTACGGCGGTGTCGATGTCCTCCGCCACGGCCCCCGGGACGGTCGCGATCACCTCCTCCGTGGCCGGGTTGAGGACGTCGAGTTCGTACTGTTGCGACAAGGGGTGCCTCACATGCGTTCGAAGGAGCGGCGCAGCTCCCAGTCGGTCACCGCGGCGTCGAAGGCCTCCAGTTCGACGCGGGCCATGTTGCGGTAGTGCGCGACGACCTCGTCGCCGAAGGCGGCCTTGGCGACGGGGCTGTTCTCCCAGAGCTCGGCGGCCTCGCGGAGGGTGGTGGGGACGTGGGCGAAGTCGGCGGTGTAGGCGTTGCCGGGGCAGGGCTCGGGGAGTTCCAGCTGCTGCTCGATGCCGTACAGCCCGGCCGCGACCAGGCCGGCGACGGCGAGGTGCGGGTTGACGTCGCCGCCGGGCAGCCGGTTCTCGAAGCGCAGCGAGCGGCCGTGGCCGACGACGCGCAGCGCACAGGTCCGGTTGTCCTGGCCCCAGGCGACGGCGGTGGGGGCGAAGGAGCCCGGCTGGAACCGCTTGTAGCTGTTGATGTTGGGGGCGTAGAGGAGCGAGAAGTCGCGCAGGGCGGCGAGCTGGCCGGCGAGGAAGTGCCGCATCACGTCGGACATGCCGGGCCCGTCGCTGAACACGTTGGCGCCGTCCGCGTCCGTCAGCGACAGGTGGATGTGGCAGGAGTTGCCCTCCCGCTCGTTGTACTTGGCCATGAAGGTGAGGGAGACGCCCTCCTGGGCCGCGATCTCCTTGGCGCCGGTCTTGTAGACGGCGTGCTGGTCGCAGGTGACGAGGGCCTCGTCGTAGCGGAAGGCGATCTCGTGCTGACCGGGGTTGCACTCGCCCTTGGCGGACTCGACGGTCAGCCCCGCCCCCGCCATCTCGTTGCGGATCCGGCGCAGCAGGGGCTCGATCCGTCCGGTCCCGAGCACCGAATAGTCGATGTTGTACTGGTTGGCCGGGGTCAGCCCCCGGTAGTTCGCGTCCCAGGCCGCCTCGTAGGTGTCCTTGAACACGATGAACTCCAGCTCCGTACCGACCTGTGCGGTGTAGCCGAGTTCGGCGAGGCGCTCCAGCTGGCGGCGGAGTATCTGCCGGGGCGCGGCGACGACCGGGGAGCCGTCGTTCCAGGCGAGGTCGGCGATGAGCATCGCCGTGCCCGCGTTCCAGGGCACGCGGCGGAGGGTGGCGAGGTCGGGGTGCATGGCGAAGTCGCCGTAGCCGCGGTCCCAGGAGGACATGGCGTAGCCGTCGACGGTGTTCATCTCGGTGTCGACGGCGAGGAGGTAGTTGCAGCCCTCGGTGCCGTGCCGCAGGACCTCGTCGAGGAAGAAGCGGGCGGCGAACCGCTTGCCCTGCAACCGCCCTTGCATGTCGGGGAAGGCCAGGACGACAGTGTCGATCTCGCCGCTCGCGACGAGGGTGTGCAGCTCCTCGACGCTCAGCGGGGGTGTGCGGTCTGCCACGGGAGCTCCTTCGGCTTCTTTCGCGATGGTGCTGCTGCGCTTCTGCGGCCGGGCGGGGAGCTCTAAGGTATTGAACAGAACCATTGCTTGGGAAGGGGGTACGGCCATATGTCGCCGGACACGGACGGCGCCCTCGACGACCCGTTGACTCCGGTGCTGCGACCGGTGCGGGCGGGCAACGGCTTCGAGGAGGCGCTGGAGCAGATCCTGCAGGTCGTCCGGCTCGGCCTGGTCCCGGGCGGCGAGCGGCTGCCCGCGGAGCGGGTGCTGGCGGAGCGGCTCGGGATCAGCCGGGTGACGCTGCGCGAGGTGCTGAAGGTGCTCCAGGACCAGGGACTGGTGGAGTCCCGGCGCGGACGGTACGGCGGCACGTTCGTGCTGCCGCGCACGGACGCCGGCGGCGAGGACGAACTGCGGCGCCGGATCACCGAGGTCGACATCGAGGACGTGCTGCGCTTCCGGGAGGTCCTGGAGGTGGGCGCGGCGGGCCTGTGCGCGTCCCATGGCCTGAGCGGCGAGCAGACCCTCCGCCTCCGCGAGGCGCTGGCCCGCACCCACGAGGCACCGCTGGCGGACTACCGCCGCCTCGACACCCTGCTGCACCTGACGCTCGCCGAACTGTGCGGCTCCCCCTCCCTCACCGCCCAGTACGCGGCCGTACGGGCCACGGTCAACGACCTCCTCGACTGCATCCCGCTCCTGGTCCGCAACCTGGAACACTCGCAGCGCCAGCACATCGCGCTGGTGGAGGCGGTGCTAGACGGGGACGCGGACGGCGCGCGGGAGATGATGCGGGAGCACTGCGCGGGGACGGCGGCGCTGCTGCGGGGCTTCCTGGCGTGACGGCCCACGGGCATGCCATAAAGGTACGCACGCACACCTTTGTGACTCGGGAGGGGTCCATGACCGGACGGCCGCTGATCGGCGTGAGCACATACCTGGAGGCCGGGACGCGCTGGGGCGTCTGGGAGCTGGAGGCGGCCCTGCTGCCGGCCGGCTACCCACGGCTGGTCCAGCGGGCCGGCGGCCTGGCGGCCATGCTGCCGCCGGACGCCCCGGAGCACGCGGCGGCGACGGTGGCCCGGCTGGACGGCCTGGTGATCGCGGGCGGCCCGGACGTGGAGCCGGTCCGCTACGGCGCCGAGCCCGACCCCCGTACCGGGCGCCCCGCCCGCGCCCGGGACGCCTGGGAACTGGCCCTCATCGACGCGGCGCTGGCCGCGCACGTCCCGCTGCTCGGCATCTGCCGGGGCATGCAGCTGCTGAACGTCGCCCTCGGGGGCACGTTGGTCCAGCACATCGAGGGGCATGCGGAGGTGCCGGGGGTCTTCGGCCGCCATGAGGTGAAGCCGGTCCCCGGGACGCGGTACGCCGAGACGGTCCCGGAGGAGACCTCGGTCCCCACCTTCCACCACCAGGCGGTGGACCGCCTCGGCGACGGCCTGGTCGCGTCTGCGTACGCGGCGGACGGCACGGTCGAGGCGGTCGAACTGCCCGCCGTGCGCGGCTGGGTCCTCGGCGTCCAGTGGCATCCGGAGATGGGCGAGGACCTGCGCGTGATGCGAGCACTGGTCACCGCAGCGTCGGGGTCCTGACCGGCGTTCCCGCCCCCGCCGCCCCTACCCGTCCCATCCTCCAGGGGGTGGGCCCCCTTCGACCGCCCGCTCCGGGGGCTGCCGCCCCCGGCCCCCCGCATCGGCCTACGGCCTCGTCCTCAAACGCCGGACGGGCTGGAGGGGTGCCGTCCGCCCTACGTCCTCAGACGCTCGAACAGGACGAGAGGTGGCACCGACCGGCCTTCGCCCTCAGACGCCCGAACAGACTGAGAGACAGCGCCGACCGGCCTTCGCCCTCAGACGCCCGAACAGACTGAGAGATAGCACCGACCCGCCTTCGCCCTCGGACGCCCGGACGGGCTGTCTTTCAGACCGTTCCTCTTCAAGTGACCGAGTCGTCCGAGCTCTTTCGGACTCTCCCTCTCGAGCAACCGAGTCGGGTGGTGGGTGGGCGGGGGATTCGGGGGTGCAGGGGGCGGAGCCCCCTGAGTTGGTCAGGTGCGGGTGAGGGAGAGGAGTTCGCGGGCCGGGCCGGTCGGGCGGTGGCCTGTTGGCCAGACGGCTCGTAGGTCGCGGCGTAGGGCGATGCCCTCCAGTGGGATGCTGACCAGGCGGCGCATCGCCAGTTCCTCGCCCACCGCGAGTTCGCTGAGGACCGCCGGGCCGGCGCCGCTGACGGCCGACGCCTTCACGGCCGTGGTCGAGGACAGTTCGATCAGCGGGCGGGCCAGGCCGCCCAGGGCCGCGTCGAGGACCTGGCGGGTGCCGGAGCCGCGTTCGCGGAGGATGAGAGGGGTGGCCGCCAGCTCCGCCGCGGCGAGCGGGCGTCGGCGGCGGGCCCAGGGGTGGGCGGGGGCGACCACGACGATCAGGCGGTCGTGGGCTATCACCGCCGAGTCCAGGCCGTGCGGGACCGTCAGGCCCTCCACGAAGCCCAGGTCCGCCTCGTCCGCGAGCAGCCGTTCCGCCACCGCCGCCGAGTTGCCGGCGAGCAGGGACACCGCCGTGTCGGGGCGCTGGGCGCGCAGCGCGAGCAGCCAGCCGGGGAGCAGGTACTCGGCGATGGTCATGCTCGCCGCGACCCGCAGCCGCGAGTCACGGCGGTCCCGGAGCGCCTGGGTGCCCGCGTCGAAGGCCTCGGCCGCCTCCACCACCCGCCGCGCCCAGTCGGTCACCAGCGCCCCCGCGTCCGTGAGCCGGGAGCCGCGCGGTGAACGGTCGACGAGGGCCACGCCCAGCTGCCGTTCCATGGACCGGATCCGGCTGCTGGCCGCCGGCTGGGTGATGCCGACCTCCCGCGCCGCCGCCCCGAGACTGCCCAGCCGCGCCACGGCCAGCAGCAGCTCCAGCGCGCCGAGATCCGGCACCCGGTGCGCCAGCGTGCCACCGCCCGCCCGCTCCTCCGTCTCGCTCATAAGACCAGCTTATGCCCCCATAGAGACCGACTCCCTGGTAGCGGGCCCACAGCGGCGGGACCGTGGCCTCATGGTCACCGCAGTCCGTCACCTCGGCCCCAACTGGTACGCGTCCGTCATGGGCACCGCGGCCCTCGCCCTCGGCGGCGTCGCGCTCGGCGCCGGCGGCCCGCGTGAGCTCTTCGTCGCCGTCTGGGCGCTGTCCCTGCTGCAACTCCTGGTGCTGCTGGTCGCCCGTGTCCTGCACTGGACCTGCCACCGCGACCAGGCCCTCGCCCACCTCCGCGACCCCGCGGTCGCGCCCTTCTACGGCTGTCTCTCCATGGCCCTGCTGGCCGTCGGCGGCGGTGCCCTCGCCCTCGGGCGGGACTGGATCGGCGAGCCGGCCGCCGTCGTGCTCGACTCCGTGCTGTTCACCGCCGGTACCGCGGTGGGGCTCGTGGCCGCCGTCGCCGTGCCGTACCTGCTGGCCGTACGGCACCGGGTCGAGCCCGGTCAGGCCTCTCCGGCGTGGCTGCTGCCGCTGGTCGCGCCCATGGTCTCGGCGGCGCTGGGGCCCCAGCTGGTCCCGCATCTGCCGCCCGGCCAGCCCCGTGCGGCCCTGCTCTACGGCTGCTTCGCGCTCTTCGGGCTGAGCCTGCTGGCCACGCTGCTGATGCTGACGCTCGTCTTCGCCCGGCTGGTCACCGGCGGCCCGCTGCCGCTCGCGCTGACGCCGACGATCTTCCTGGTGCTGGGCCCGCTCGGGCAGTCGACGACGGCGGTGGGTGCCTTCGCGGACCTCGCCCCCGGGGTCGTGCCGGCACCGTACGCGACCGGTTTCGGCCTCCTCGCCGTGCTGTATGGCGTTCCGGTCATGGGGTTCGCGCTCCTGTGGCTGGCGCTGGCGACCGCGCACGTGGTGCGCGCCCGACGGCACGGCATGCGGTTCGCGATGACGTGATGGGCCTTCACCTTCCCCGTGGGCACCTGCGTCACGGGCGCCGCCGCGCTCGGGCGGCACACCGGGCTCGCCGGCTGCCACTGGCTGGCGGTGGGTCTGTACGGCCTGCTCGTCGCCGGCTGGCTCGCGGCCGCCTCCGGCACCGTGCGCGGGCTGCTCAGCGGAGAGCTGCTCGCAGCGCCTCGCCCAGCACGCGTGGCGCCTCGGCCAGTGACGGTCCGTACCACGTCAGGTGCCGTCCGCTGAGCAGTGCGCACGGCAGCCCGGGGAACGCCTCCGGGCCGTCGGCGGCCGTGAAGCGGTAGGGCTCGTCCGGGAGGGCGACCAGGTCGGGGGCCGCGTCGAGCAGTTCCCCGACCGGGATGCGCGGGTAGCGCTCGGCGTGGTCGGCGAAGAGGTTGCGGACCCCCAGCCGGGCCAGCACGTCACCCGCGAAGGTGTCCCTGCCGAGGACCATCCACGGCCGCCGCCAGATCGGCACGACCGCCGCGGCGGAGGGCTCGGGCACCGGTGCCGACCACGCCTGCTCCGCCTCGTCCAGCCAGCCGGGGCGGCCGCACGCCCCGCACGCGGCCAGCACCCTGGCCAGCTCACGGAAGGCCTGCGGTACGTCCCGCACCTCCGTGACCAGGACCTCCACGCCGGCGGCGCGCAGGGCGTCGAGGTCGGGGGCGCGGTTCTCCTCCTCGTTGGCGATGACCAGGTCGGGGGTGAGGGCGAGGATGCGGTCGAGGGCGGGGTTCTTGGTGCCGCCGATGCGGGTGATGCCGAGGCCGGCGGGGTGCGTGCACCAGTCGGTGGCGCCGACCAGGACTTCCGGGAGCGTCTCTGCGATCGCCTCGGTGAGGGAGGGGACGAGGGAGACCACGCGCCGTGGCTCACTGCGGGTGCGCAGGGGCTTGTCCCGCAGTTCCTCGCGCCCCTGACGCGGCGCTCCGGTACGGGGCGCCTGAGAGTGGGGCGATTCGGAACCGGGGAGGTCAGCGCTGGCGATCGTGGACTGCCTCGATGTGTTCCGCCACCGCCACCACGACGACCCTGGTGTCCGGGACCGTCGCGCGCCAGCGGTGGCGGACCCCGCCGGTGAGGTAGAGGGTGTCGCCGCGGCCGAGGCGGTAGGCGCGGCCCTCGGCCTCGACCTCCACGGCGCCGTCGGCGACGTACATCAATTCGTCATTACGGTGCTGGAATTCGCGGCCGGCGTCGTGGTCGCCGGTGAACTCCGAGGCGTGCAGCTGGTGGTGACCGCGGACCAGGGAACGCACCTGCGGCGCGAAGTCCGGCTCGGTGGCGTCCTCGGCGCGTACGACGTCCACGCTGCACGCCGGGTCGGCGGCGGCGAGGAGTTCGACGGCTGTGGTGCGCAGGGCGTCGGCGAGCTTCTCCAGGGAGGTGCGGCTGGGGCGGGCCCTGTCGTTCTCGACCTGGCTCAGGAAGGGCACCGACAGGCCGCTGCGTTCGGCGACGACGGCGAGGGTGAGCTCCAGCGCACGGCGGCGCCGCCGCACTGCCGCGCCCACCCGCACGGGCTGCTGGTCTTTGTGGTCGCCCATCGCTCCGGCTCCCTCCTTCGCTCGTCGTTCCGTCCTTCGGGTGCCCCGCTCCGGCCGGGCCCCTCCTGATGGGTTCTCTGCACCCTACGCATGTTCGGCAAACCGTTTCAGGCGGCCGTCACATCCCTGTCACGTCCGGTGAGCGCGACCCTCACAGTTCGCGCCAGTGCACGAGCTCGCCGGGCTCACCGTGCGCGGGCTCCTCCTTCGGGATGAACACGCTGACCAGGAGTGCCGGAAGGCCGCCGGGGACGGCGATCGGCGCGGCCGCCGGACCGGCGAGGGCGCGGCTGCCCCCGGGGGTGCGCGGACTCAGCCGGCCGGCCCGGCCCGAGGCGGAGTCGTGGGCATACGTCGACCAGCTCCCGAAGTCGCTCCGCAGGCGCTGGCCCTGGATCAGGACGAGGGGTCACCCCATGAGTTCGATGCGCGAGCGGTCGCCGATGTTCCCGGCGGCGCCCCGGGCGAGGAGTGGCTGGTCGAGGCGGTGATCCGGGGCGGGCCCGCCGGACGGTGAAGTCCCGCGGGCCGGCTTGGGGTTGCCGGCCGGTGGCGCGGTCGGCGCGGTGGCGGCCGGTCAGTTCCGCGGTCGCGCCGTGGACCGCGGTGTTGCAGGGGGCCTCGGCGCACCGGGACGGGGTGCGGGCGCCTCGAACGCACGGTCGGCCGTTCCGGCCGGAAGGGCGCAAAGGCTTGGGCAGTGCCGTAGCGCTATGTGGTTGGCCGGATTCTTTTCGTAGGCGAGGATCCGTCCGCCGGTGATGTCGGGTCTCGACCGCCGGTGATGTCGGGGCCCGTCCGCCGGTGAAGTCGGGATGCGGGGAGGGCCGGCCGGTGCCGGGAGCCGGTCGTCGTCGGTGCCGTACGGCATGATGCCTGGCGTGACCGCACGACTGATGCTTCTCGACACCGCCTCGCTCTACTTCCGCGCCTACTTCGGCGTCCCGGACTCCGTGAGGGCGCCGGACGGCACGCCGGTCAACGCCGTGCGCGGGCTGCTGGACTTCATCGACCGGCTGGTCAAGGACCACCGGCCGGACCTGCTGGTGGCCTGCATGGACGCGGACTGGCGGCCGCAGTGGCGGGTCGACCTCATCCCCTCCTACAAGGCGCACCGGGTCGCCGAGGAGCACGAGACGGGACCGGACGAGGAGGAGGTGCCGGACACCCTCTCCCCGCAGGTGCCGGTCATCGAGCAGGTGCTGGACGCGCTCGGCATCGCCCGGGTCGGTGTCGCCGGGTACGAGGCCGACGACGTGATCGGCACCTTCACCGCGCGTGCCGCGGGCCCGGTGGACATCGTCACCGGCGACCGCGACCTCTACCAGCTGGTGGACGACGCGCGCGGGGTGCGGGTGCTGTACCCGCTGAAGGGCGTCGGCACCTTGCAGACGACCGACGAGGCGTGGCTGCGCGAGAAGTATGGCGTGGACGGAGGCGGGTACGCGGACCTGGCACTGCTGCGCGGCGACCCGAGCGACGGGCTGCCGGGCGTACCGGGCATCGGCGAGAAGACGGCCGCCAAGCTCCTCGCCGAGTTCGGCGACCTGGCCGGGATCATGGCCGCGGTCGACGACCCGAAGGCGAAGCTCACGCCGTCGCAGCGCAAGCGGCTGGACGAAGCCCGGCCGTATGTCGCCGTGGCCCCGAAGGTGGTCCGGGTCGCCGGTGACGTACCGCTGCCGGACGTCGACACGGCACTGCCGAAGGCCCCCCGCGACCCGGCGCAGTTGAACACCCTGGCCGCGCACTGGGGTCTGGGCGGCTCGCTGAACCGCCTGCTGGCGACGCTGGAAGCCTGACGCCCGAAGGAATTCTTCCGGCAAAACCCGCCCATCAAGTGTTCATGGAAGAGGTGTTAACCCGGAAGGAGGTGCTAACTTAGGTAAACCTAACCAATTGCGCAGGGAGGCCGGTCATGGCAGAGCGCCCGGGACGTAAGCCGCGTAAGCCCCATTCCGCTCAGGTGGTGCGCACCGAACGGCTGAGCCCGCACATGCAGCGCGTGGTCCTCGGCGGTGACGGGCTGACCGGCTTCGCCGCGGACACCTGCACCGATCATTACGTGAAGCTCCTCTTCGGGCCGGCGGGCGTCACCTACCCGGAGCCCTTCGACCTGGAGCGGATCCGGGCCGAGTTCCCCCGCGAGCACTGGCCGGTGACCCGGACCTACACCGTGCGCTCCTGGAATCCCGAACACCGGGAGCTGACCCTGGACTTCGTGGTGCACGGCGACGAGGGCCTGGCCGGGCCGTGGGCCTGCCGCGTCCAGCCCGGCGAGACCGTCCGCTTCATGGGCCCCGGCGGCGCCTACGCCCCCGACGCGGGCGCCGACTGGCACCTGCTCGCCGGCGACGAGAGCGCGCTGCCGGCGATCGCCCGTGCGCTGGAGTCCCTGCCGGCCGGGGCGAAGGCGTTCGCCTTCGTCGAGATCTCCGGCCCCGAGGAGGAGCAGAAGATCGACTCCGATGTGGAGGTCGTCTGGCTGCACCGGGGCGAACGGCCGGTCGGCGAGGCCCTGGTCGCCGCCGTACGGGCGCTGGACTTCCCGGAGGGCCGGGTGCACGCCTTCGTGCACGGCGAGGCGAGTTTCGTGAAGGAGCTGCGGGCGCTGCTGCGCGTGGAGCGCCAGATCCCGCGCGAGGACCTGTCGATCTCCGGCTACTGGCGCCTCGGGCACAACGAGGACGGCTGGCAGGCCTCCAAGCGCGAGTGGAACGCCCGGATCGAGGAGGAGCAGGAGGGCGGCGCCGCCGCGGCCTGAACAGACCTGCCGCACCGCGGACCGGCGGCACCTCACGAGAAGGTGCCGCCGCCCTTCGCCGGTCGCACCGGCCGCCGCTACGACGAGCCGGTCACACCGACCGCTGGTACGACCTGAAGGTCCTGATCGACAGCCACACGGCCGCCACCGCCAGCGCCAGCAGCGCCCCGCCGCGGCCGAGCACCGTACCCCAGTCGGGGTCCGCCGACAGCGCCGACCGGCTCGCCACCATCGCCCAGTTGAGCGGGTTGAAGTCGGCTGTGTGCCGCATCCAGCCGGGCATCTGGGACGGTGCCATGAAGGCGCTGGAGAGGAAGGTCAGCGGGAGCAGCAGGAAGGTGTTGATCCCGATGATCGACTCCCGCTCCCGCACCAGCATGCCGAGCGCGTTGGACAGCGCGCCGAAGATCGTGCCGAGCAGCACGGCGGACACCAGCAGGACGGCTATGCCGCCGGCCCCGCCGGGGTAGTCGGCGCCGCCCAGCAGGCCGAGCAGCACGATGATCAGCGACTGGCCGGCGGTGACCAGCCCGTTGTTGACCACGTTGCCGTTCATCAGCGCGGCCCTGCTGACCGGCGTGGTCAGGAAGCGGTTGAGGGTGCCGCGCTGGATCTCCTCCAGGGTGCCCATACCCGCCCACATGTTGGAGCTGAGGGCGCTCATCACGACCACGCCCGGCACCAGGTAGTCCAGGTAGGACGTGGTGCCGAAGCCGCCCAGCTCGACGACCTTCCTGAACAGGTTGCCGAACAGGAAGAGCCAGATCACCGGCTGGATCAGGGTGATGACGGCGAACGCAGGCTGCCGGGCGAACACCACCAGCTGGCGCTGGGTCATGTACCAGGTCTGGGACACGGCGTTGCTCATCGCGCACCTCCGGCCAGGGCGAGGGAGTCGGCGGCGCCGTCGGCTTCCGCGTAACGGCGGCCCGCGTAGCGCAGGTAGACGTCGTCGAGGGAGGGGCGGGCGACGGTCGCGGCGACCACGGTCACCCCGGCCCGCTCCAGGGCGGCCAGCAGTGCCGGCATCGCGGCGGCCCCGTCGTCGGCCCGGGCGCTGATCCGGCGCCCGTCGAACAGCGCCTCGTGCACACCGGGCAGCCCGGTCAGAGCGCCCGTGAGCAGGGTGCGGCCGGCTTCGCCGGGCGCCTCGCGCAGCTCCACGTGGACGGCGTCGCCGCGCAGTTCGCCCTTGAGGGAGTCCGGGGTGCCCTCGACCACGACCCGGCCTCGGTCGACGATCGCGATCCGCTCGGCGAGCCGGTCGGCCTCCTCCAGGTAGTGCGTGGTGAGCAGGATGGTCAGGCCCTCCTCGCCTGCCAGCCGGCCGATCTCGTCCCACATCGCGGTGCGGGCCTCGGGGTCGAGACCGGTGGTGGGCTCGTCGAGGAAGAGCACCTCGGGACGGTGGACCAGGCCGAGGGCCACGTCCAGCCGGCGCCGCATCCCGCCGGAGTACCCCTTGACCTGGCGGCCGGCGGCCTCGGTGAGGGTGAAGCGGTCCAGCAGCTCGTCGACCCGGCGGTCGAGACCGGCGCCGCGCAGGCCGTAGAGCCTGCCCTGGAGCCGGAGGTTCTCCCGGCCGGTGGCGACCGGGTCGGCGCCGGAGTTCTGGGCCACCACGCCGATCGCGCGGCGCACCCGGTCGGGATGGCGCAGCACGTCGTGGCCGGCCACGGTGGCGGTGCCCGAGTCGGGGCGCGCCAGGGTGGTGAGGATCTTGACGGTGGTGGACTTGCCGGCGCCGTTGGGCCCGAGGAGCCCGAAGACGGTGCCGGGTTCGACGGTGACGTCCATGCCGTTGAGCGCGGTGACGTCGCCTGGATAGGTCTTGGTCAGCTGGCGCGCCTGCACTGCGGGCGCACGGGTGTTCATGACAGGGCTCTCCTGTGTGAGCGGATGACAGATGACAGGGGATGACAGCTGATCCGCTTGAGGAGCACCGGGCTATCCTGGGTGTGCCGCACCTCGATCGCCCGGATCTGCCTCACGGCGGGTTCAGCTCGGGGTTCGAGACCCTGGCGGAGCTGCTGCAACAGCTCTGCCGGGGTCTGTCTATCTCGCAGCTTCCTCTACTGCTGCTCCACCTCCGTGAACTCCGGCGGGAACTCGCCGGTCTCGTGGAACCGGCGCCAGCCCTCGACGCCCGGCAGCGAACCGTCCCGTATCTCCCGCACGAAGCCGCGGACCCACTCCGTCTGCGCCTCCAGCATGTGCAGGTGGTACTCGACCTCGACGACGAAGAGCCGGGGCAGGGTCTCGTGCAGCTTCTCCAGCACGGCCCTGCCGCCGGCGACCTCCACCTCCAGGGAGCTCAGCCGCCCCTCCAGCAGGCGGGCGACCTCGTCGGGCGGCAGGGCGCCCATCAGCGAGAGCGCCGTCTCGAAGATCGGGTACTCCTTGGCCGGCACGGCCATGAGGTCGGACAGCCAGTGGACCATCTCCTCGCGCCCGGCGTCCGTGATGCCGTAGACCGTGCGCTCCGGGCGGTTGCCCTGCCGCTCCACGTCGGCGACCTCGACGAAGCCGTGCTTCTCCAGGTTCTGCATGACCGTGTAGAGCGAGCCGTAGTTGATCCGGGTGCTGGTGTCCTTGCCCTGACGGCGCATGGTCTGGGCTATCTCGTACGGATGCATCGGCTTCTGCCACAGGGTCGTCAGCACGACGAGCGCCAGGGGATTGCTGAGCTTGCGCCGCTTGACCGCCACACCGACCACCTCGCCTCCGAATATCCGTGGCCGAACATATCGCGAGTCGAGCAGGCCCGTCAATACACACGATGTATCGCGTCTGGGCCGACTCCGCAAGAGCGTGAGGACTTGGGCCCGCCCCGGACACGCCTGCGTGACGCGTCCGAAACAGCGCGTCCCTAATTTCTGTCGCCCGACAGGAAATCCGCGATGTCCGTCCTCGACAGGATGTCCGCCTGACAGGCAGGTGCCGCCGTGACGACACTCGACGACCGCCCCGTGGAACCCGACGACCGCTCCCTGGAGGAGTTCGGCTACCGCCAGGAGCTGCACCGCAGCCTCGGCCGGTACGCCTCGTTCGCCGCCGGGTTCTCCTTCATCTCCGTACTGACGACCGTCTTCCAGTTCTTCGCCTTCGGGTACGCGTTCGGCGGCCCGGTCTTCTTCTGGGCCTGGCCGGCCGTGCTGGCCGGCCAGCTGCTGGTGGCCGCGTGCTTCGCCGAACTGGCCGGCCGCTACCCGATCTCCGGCGCCATCTACCAGTGGTCCTCACGCCTGTCGAACCCGTCCTTCGGCTGGTTCGCCGGCTGGATCATGGTGATCGGGCAGATCGTGGTGGTCGCGGCGGCCGCGCTCGCACTCCAGATGGTGCTGCCCGCGCTCTGGTCCGGCTTCCAGCTGATCGGCACGGACACCGCGGTCACCTCGGCCGACGGTACCGCCAACGCCGCCGTGCTGGGCGTCCTCCTGCTGGTGCTGACCACCCTCGTGAACATCATGGACAACCGGGTGATGTCGGTGATCAACCGGGTCGGGGTGACCGCCGAGATCATCGGCGCGGTCCTGATCGTCGTGCTGCTGCTCACCCACTCCAAGCGCTCCCCGGGCATCACGTTCCACACCGGCACGGCCGCCGAGGGCGGTCTGCTGGGCGCCCTCCTGGTCGGCTCGTTCACGGCCGCGTACGTGATGATCGGCTTCGACAGCGCGGGCGAGATGAGCGAGGAGACGCACCACCCGCGGCGTACGGCACCGCGCACGATCCTCACCGCGCTGTCCGCGGCGGGGCTGCTCGGCGGCCTGGTCATCCTGGGCGGCCTGCTGGCCGCGCCCAGCCTGACCGACGGGCACCTGGGGGTCGACGGGCTGAGTTACGTCCTGACCAGCAGCCTCGGGGACGGAGTGGGCCGGGTGCTGCTGGCCGACGTGGTGGTGGCCATCGCGGTGGCGACACTGGCGATCCAGACCGCGGCCTCGCGAATGCTGTTCTCCATGGCGCGCGACGGGCAGCTTCCGTTCGCCGAGCGGCTGGCACGGGTGAATCCGCGTACCGGGATGCCGGGCGCCCCGGCCGTGGTGGTGGGGGTGCTGGCCGCCGTACTGCTGCTGCTCAACTTCGCGTCGCCGGACGCGTTCCTGGCGATCGGGACGACCTGCATCGTGATGCTGTACCTCGCGTACGCGATGGTGACCGGGCCGCTGCTGGTGCGGCGGCTGCGCGGGGAGTTCCGGGTCGAGGGGGCGGACGAGACCGGGGCGCCGTTGTTCTCGCTGGGGCGGTGGGGGGTGCCGGTGAACGCGGGGGCGCTGCTGTACGGGCTGGTGATGACCGTGAATCTGGCGTGGCCTCGGGGGGCGGTGTACGACCCCAGTGGGGGCCACTGGTACTTCCGGTGGTTCACCGTGTTGTTCCTGGTCGGGACTGTGGTGGTGGGCGGCGTATGGAGGCTCACCCGGGCGGAGTCCCGGAGTGCGGTTGCTGTGCCGGAGGCCGCGGCGTAGTCGGTCGGGTGCGGGTGGAGTGTGGCTGGTCGCGCAGTTCCCCGCGCCCCCAGGAAAAGGGCGTTCCCCGTAGCCTTGGCTGCAAATGAGACGTAAGACCGCGGCCCCGCCCTCTCCCCTCCCGCAGCGACAAGGGGTGGACCCCGTGCGGATCCGGTTGCCCTTCTCCGACGGCTGGGGCACCGTCGGCGAATACCTCGTGGCACGGCTCTCCGGTGCCGGACCCGGGGTCGTCGAGGAGATGCTGGACGCAGGGCTCGTCGTGGGCGCCGACGGACACCCCGTCGCCGCCCAAGCCCCCTACTCCCCCGGCCGCTACCTCTGGTTCCACCGCGACCTGCCCCCCGAGGTCCCCGTCCCCTTCCCGCTCGACGTCGTCCACCGGGACGACCACCTCGTCGTCGTCGACAAGCCGCACTTCCTCGCCACCACCCCACGCGGGAGTCACGTCGCCGAGACCGCTCTCGCCCGGCTGCGGCGGGAGCTGGGGATACCGGCGCTCGGGGCGGCGCACCGGCTGGACCGGCTCACGGCCGGGCTCGTGCTGTTCACCGTGCGGCCCGAGGAGCGGGGGGCGTACCAGACGCTGTTCAGTGAGCGGCGGGTGCGCAAGGAGTACGAGGCGATCGCGCCGTACGACCCTTCGCTCGCCGTTTCCCGGACCGTGCGCAGTCGCATCCTCAAGGAGCGCGGGGTGCCCGCGGCCCGGGAGACCGAGGGGGAACCCAACGCGGAGACCCTCGTCGAGCTGGTCGGACGCCGAGGAGACCTGGGGCGCTACCGGCTCACCCCGCACACCGGACAGACCCATCAACTGCGCGTCCACATGAGCGCGTTGGGTGTGCCGATCCTCGGTGATCCGCTGTATCCGGTGGTGACCGGCCCCGTGCCGGACGGTGACTTCCGGCGGCCGCTGCAACTGCTGGCGCGGAGGCTGGAGTTCACCGATCCGGTCACGGGGGTGGAGCACCGGCTGTGCAGCGGGCGGACGCTGCAGGCGTGGGAGTCGTACGAGGACTGGGCCGGTCGGGCGAGCTGCTAGCGGCCCAGCCACCAGCGGCGCAGCCTGGGCCAGATGCCGCTGGGCCTGGCCGGTTCGGAGGCGGACACGGCCACCGGCGCCGCCGGCCTCGGCTCGGGGGCGGGGGCGGGGGCGGGGACCGGTTCCGGTGCTGCCGGGCGGGGGATGCCGACCTGCCAGTCGGTGCGCTGCGGGGGCACGAGGGCCGGGCTCGGCATGAGGGTGACGTCCTGCTTCGGCTTGGGGTCGAAGCGCACCGGCAGTTCCACCAGGTGCCGGGAGGCGATGGAGGCGCGCCAGCGCAGCTCCTCCTCTTCGCAGTCGAGCTGGATGTCGGAGAGCCGGGTCAGCAGCTGATCGACGCCGACGTCGGCGATGGCACGGCCGATGTCCTGGCCGGGGCATTCGTGCGGGCCGCCGCCGAAGGCGAGGTGGGAGCGGTTGCCCTGCATGTTGGCGTTCAGGTCGGGGCGGACGCGCGGGTCGACGTTTCCCGGCGCGGGCGCGTAGAGCAGTCCGTCGCCCTTGCGGATGCGCTGGCCGCCGAGTTCCGTGTCCTGCTTGGCGAAGTAGGCGAAGACGGTGCTGAACGGCGGCTCGTCCCACAGGGACTGCTCGATCGCCTCGGGCACGGTCATCTGGCCGCCGTTGAGCTGGGCACGGAAACCTGGCTCGGTGAGGACCATGCGCAGCGCGTTGGCGAGGAGGTTGGCGGTGGTCTCGTAGGCGGCGTAGAGGACGACCCGCAGGTGCTGGGCCACCTCGTCGTCGTTGAGCCCGGCCGGGTGGTTGACGAGGTGGCTGGTGAAGTCGTCCTCGGGGCGGGCCCGGCGGCGGGCGGTGAGCCGGGTCAGGCAGCCCATGACGTACTCGTTGCTGGCGATCGCCGTCTCGGTGCCCTTGAGCGCGTCCCGGGTGGCCTCCACGATCCGGTCGTTGTACTCCTCGGGCATGCCGAGCAGTTCGCACATGACGGCCATCGGCAGGTGCTCGGAGTACTGGGAGACCAGTTCGGCGCGGCCCTTCTCGCAGAACTCGTTGACCAGCAGCTGGGTGTAGCGGCCGATGAGGCGGCGGATGCTGCGGTGGTCGATGGTGGTCATGGCGCCCTGGACCGCCGCCCGCAGCCGCAGGTGTTCGTCGCCCTCGGCGTGCGAGCAGATGGGCTGCCAGGCGATGTGCGGCATGAGGGGGTGGTCGGGCTTGACCATGCCCTCGCGCAGCGGGGTCCAGATGCGGCTGTCCCGGGTGAAGACGGCGGGAGTGCGGACCATCTGGAGGTTCTCGGTGAGCCCGAGGACCACCCAGATCGGTACGTCGTCGTGAAGCAGGACGGGGGCCACGGAGCCGTGTTCCTCGCGCAGCTCCTCGTACAGCTCGCCCAGGTGGTCCGCGTCGGCGCCGTAGAGCCGCTGCAGTCCGCCGGGGCCGCGGTGCGCCGGGCAGCCGGGCGGCGGGACCGGGTCCGTGCTGGCGCCGGCCGGGAGGGGGGATTCAGGCGTCACAGTGATCGCTCCGAAGAGATCCGAAAGTAGTCGTGGGAATCCGGCAGAAGAGCCGTGGGAAGAGTCAGGTGAGCGCGCCGGACATGGCGAGCGAGTGCAGGAAGCGCATCAGGGTCATCAGGACGTCACGGCTGGAGGCCCGGCGGCGGGCGTCGCACTCGATGATGGGGACGTCGGGGGGCAGGTCCAGCGCGGTGCGCAGTTCGTCGATGGGATAACGCGGCGCGTCCGGGAAGGAGTTGACGGCGACGACGAACGGCACCCCGCGCTCCTCCAGGCGTCCCATCACGTCGAAGCTGACCTCCAGGCGCCGGGTGTCGATGAGCACGACCGCACCGAGGGCGCCTTCGAACAAGCCGTTCCACAGGAACCAGAAGCGTTCCTGGCCGGGGGTGCCGAAGAGGTAGAGGACCAGCTGGTCGGTGATGCTGATGCGGCCGAAGTCCATGGCCACGGTGGTGGCGGTCTTGGTGTCGGAGCCGTAGTTGTCGTCGACCCCGATGCCCGCCTGGGTCATGGTCTCCTCGGTGGTCAGCGGTCTGATCTCGCTGACGGAACCGACCATCGTGGTCTTGCCGACCCCGAAGCCGCCCACGATCACGATCTTCACCGCGGCCTGGGCGGTGTGCGGGAGATGGTCCTCGGTGCGGGGGCCGGGGATGGTGTCAGAGCTTTTGAAGTCCATGCATCACCGCTTCGAGAAGTGAACGGTCGGGGAGCGCCTGGCGGACGATCGGGGCGCGCGCCTGCACCAGTTCGGCCGTGATCAGCTCGGTGATCAGTGCCGTCATCGCGCTGAACGGCAGGTTGAGGTAGGCCGAGAGCTCGGCCACGGACAGGGGGGCGAGACAGAGCCGGAGCAGCGCCGCCTGCTCCGGGGTGACGGACGGCGGTGCGGCGGCGCGCGCCACGATTAAGGTGACCAGGTCGAGTTCGGCCCGGGCGCCGTCGGCACCGCTGATGACGTAGAGCCGTTCGGGGTTCTTGTTGTCCTCGTCCTCGCCGCCGTGCTCGGGGGCCGGCGGCACGGACGGGGCCGGGGGCTGAGCCAGTTCCGGCCTGGGCCGGCGCCGTTTGCGTTGCGGAGGAGTCATACGGTCTGCCCGTTCCGCCGGGGCGGACTGGTGAGGTGGGCGCCGATGCGGACGACGAGGTCGCGCATCATCTCGCTCATCCGGCCGGGCTCGCAGGTGACGTCGGCGAGCACGGCGAGGTAGGCGTTGGCACCGGCGGACATGAGGTAGAAGTAACCTCTGTCGATCTCGATCAGGACGAGGTTCATGTCGCCGTTGCTGATGGGGAGTTCCTGGGCGACGGCACTGGCCAGGCTCTGCACGCCCGCGCAGGCCGCGGCGAGCCGGTCGGCGGCGTCGGGGTCGCCACCGTGCCGGGCGATGCGCAGGCCGTCGGCCGAGAGCACGACGATCATCTCGACGCCCGGTACGCCGTCGGCGAGTTGCTTGAGCATCCAGTCGAAGTTGCCTCGCTGCTGGATCACTTGAGGTCCCCCTCGTCGTCGGCCTCGCTGCCGGCCGGATCATTGATCAGATGCAGGTACTTGGTGGGGTTCCGGGTGAAGTCGGTGGGATGGACACCCGGGTTGTTCTTCTTGAGCCCCTCCCAGAACGCCTCGACCCAGAGGCCGGGCTCGCGGCGCTCCGGCTCGGGCTCGGGTTCGGGCTCCTTGTGCTGCGACCAGATGGTCGGGTTGCCCTCGCGTTCGGCGCGCTCGATGGCGGCCTGCTCGGCGATCCGCTGGCTGAGCGGGGTCTTCATCCGGCTGCGCCGCTGCGGCAGCCCGCCCGCCGTCCATTCGGTGACCTCGGGGACGTCGTCCTCCATGGAGATCCCGGCGGGGATGCGGGGGCTGGTGGGCCGGCGCCTCTTGGGCGGGCGCTTGGGGCCTTCGAGGGCACCGAGCTCGGGCTTGGGGATGCCGGTGGCGCCGATGCCGTGGGCGATGCCGGGGGCGGGGTCGGTGGTCATCATGTCGCTGGGCACGATGAGGACGGCCCGGACGCCGCCGTACGCGGAGGCGCGCAGCGAGACGTCCATGTTGTACGTCTTGCACAGGCGGCCCACGACCGAGAGGCCGAGCCGCGGGTTCTCGCCGAGGACCTGGATGTCCTTGCCCTGCTTGGCCTTCTCCAGCAGGCCCTCCAGGCGGTCCCGGGCCTCCTCGTTGAGGGTGACGCCGGCGTCCTCGATCTCGATGCACACGCCGGACTGCACCTCGACGGCGGTGACGTGCACCTTGGTGGAGGGCGGCGAGTAGCGGGTGGCGTTGTCGAGGAGTTCGGCGGCCGCGTGGATGACCGGCTCGACGGAGGTGCCCTTGATGTTGACCTGGCAGATGGAGTGCAGCTCGATGCGCCGGTACTCCAGGATCCGGGACATGGCGCCGCGCAGCACACTGTAGAGGGCGACGGGGTTGGGCCACTGGCGGCCCGGGCGGCCGCCGCCGAGCACGGAGACCGAGTCGGCGAGGCGCCCGATCAGCGCGGTGCCGTGGTCGATGCGCAGCAGGTCGTCGAAGACCTCGGGGTTGCGGCCGTGGTCCTCCTCCATCTCCCGCAGTTCGTGGGCCTGCTGGTGGACGATGGCCTGGACGCGCCGGGCGACGCTGACGAAGGAGCGCTCCAGGGAGTCGCGCTGGAGGTCTTCCTCGTCGACGATGTCGAGCATGATGCGGATCAGGCGGCGCTGCGACTCGGGGGCGTGGCGCATCCGCGGGTCGACGTCGAAGAGCTGGCGAACCACCTCTTTGGGTGACTCACCGGCCTTCAGCCGGTAGAGCGCGGTCGGGAAGACCTCACGGCCGAGGTGCTCGATCTCCTCCTCGCTCGCGGTGAGGCGCCGTTCCAGATACGCGGTGTGACGGTCGTGCTCGGCGCGGGCCTCCTGGAGCCTACGGCCGCGGCGTACCGCTTCCGCCGCCGTCGCGAGCACCAGCACCATGCCGACGGCCCCGCACACGCCGACGGCGACCCGGGCGGTTTCCGCCACCAGGACGACGGCGGCGGCGGTCGCCGCGGCCATCAGTATGGCGGGCAGCAACAGCACGCGCGCCAGGGAAAGTTCACGGCCATCGGGAGGCGATTGCACACTCACCATGTATGCCTTCTGAGACGAATCGGCTGGGTGTCGGGGGAGCTCGTGGGGGGAAGGTTCATGGAGCAGTCTGGATCTTCCGTATGTTTGGGAACAGGCGCACGAATTCACCTCAACTCGGTGCGCCGCGGGCGAGCTTAGTCCGACCGGATCAAGGCCGTGTCATATTCGGCAAGCACCTGAAAACGCCCGAAGCCCCGGAGTACCCTCAGTCGTTTTGCACGGAGGGCATTCGCTCGAACACGACACGTCACGACACACGGGTGTGCGAAGTCACTCACCGTGATGAGTGAAAGGAGCCTCCGGAGCGGAACCTCCGGCGCCCCGCGAGACCGCTCAGACCCCCACGATCCGCAGCGCCGCCTCGGCCGTGGCGCGGGCGAACTCGTGGGCGGGGCGCTCGGGTTCGGAGCGGTGGACGAGGATGACACCCTCGATCAGCCCGAAGACGAGATCGGTCCGCAGCTCCAGCTCCCCCTTGACCAGCGCCCCGCCGGCCGCCGTACCGGCGATCAACTGCCGGTAGGCGTCCTTGAGTTCCCCGCGTACGGCGTGGAAACCGGCGAACCGTTCGGTGTGCACCTCGGGCAGCAGGTAGAGCGCGCCGAGATTGTGCGGACCGGCGCACAGCAGCTCCACGTCGGCCCGGCACAGCACCCGCAGCCGCTCCTCGGCCGGCGTCGCGTCGTCCGCGAGCAACTCCCGCGCACAGGCCAGGGACGGCGTGACGGTGGACTCGAGCAGCTCGGCGAGGAGTTCCTCCTTGCCGGAGACGTAGTGGTACATCGACGCCTGCCGCATGCCCGCCCGCTCGGCGACGGCCCGGGTGGTGGTGGCCGCGTAGCCCCGGGTGGTGAACAACTCGGCCGCCGCCGCGAGCAGTTCGGCCCGCGGCTCGAGACCGCTGTCCGGTCGCTGCGCGGCTCGCGGCCGGCCGACCCGGCGGCCACTGCTCGTCCCCATGCGTTCGATCCTCGCACACGACGCCGCACCACCAGCACGCCGACGCCGCCCCCGGCCGGTCCGCCGCCCGGTGAGACCTCGGTAACCGGGCCGGAACGCCACGGCAACGCCGCCGACCCGGCCCGCCCCTAATTTCTGTCGAGCGACAGAAATCTCTCCCAGCCGAAGGAGCCGGAGGTCAGCGATGGCGACAGCGACCACGTACGGAGCCCGCGCGCACGCCCGCGCCCAGGAGGGCACCCGCGCCGAGGCCATGCCCGTCGTACCGGCGGCCGACTGGCCGGACCCGCCCTGCGAGGCGGGGCATCTGGTGTGGGCCGAGACGGTGGCGGGCGGCAACTACACGCACCGGGTCCTGGCCCGCGGCACCGAGCTGCGTCTGACCGACCCGGTCGGCGACGCCTGTGCCCACCTCCTGCTGTACGCCGACGGCCGGCCCTGGGAGCGGCTGAACGTCGCCGACACGGTCAAGGTCCAGTGGAACGCCTACCTGGGCGAGGGCGTCCTGCTCCTCTCCGACCAGGGCCGGGTCCTCGCCTCCGTCGTCGCCGACACCTCCGGCCGGCACGACGCGCTCTGCGGCACCTCCACCCTGGCCCGCAACACCGAGCGGTACGGCGACGGCACCCCGCAGTCGCCCTCCCCCGCGGGCCGCGAGCTGTTCAAACTGGCGGCGGCCAAGAACGGCCTGGAACCGCGCGACCTCCCGCCGTCCCTGTCGTTCTTCCAGGGCGTGGAGGTACGCGACGACGGCACGCTGGACTTCACCGGCCCCTCCGGCCCCGGCGGCAGCGTCACGCTCCGCACCGAACAGGACGTGACCGTACTGATCGCCAACGTCCCGCACCCGGCCGACCCGCGCCCCGACTACGTCAGCTCCCCCCTGGAGGTCCTGGCCTGGCGCGCCGCGCCCACCCCGCCCGGCGCTCCCCTCTGGGACGCCACCCCCGAAGGCCGCCGCGCCTTCCTCAACACCCGTGAATTCCTCGCCGCGAGGGGGCTCGCATGAGCACGCAGACCGTCGTCCCGGCCCGCGCCGCCTGGTCCGCCGTGATCCCCGCGGGCGCGTCCCTCACCATCACCGACCTGCACGGCAACCAGGCCGTCGACTTCCTCGTCTACGACGCCCACGACACCTCGGTCCGCTACAGCGCGCCCGACACCGTCCACGCCCAGGGCAACATCTTCCTCACCACCGGCAGCGTGCTGCTCTCCAACGAGCACACCCCGCTGATGACGGTGACCGCCGACGAGGTCGGCCGCCACGACACGGTCGGCGGCGCCTGCTCCAAGGAGTCCAACACCCTCCGCTACGGCCACCACACCTGGTCGCAGCACGCCTGCGTCGACAACTTCCTCGCCGAGGGCGCCCGTCACGGCCTGGGCAAACGCGACCTGGTCTCCAACATCAACTGGTACATGAACGTGCCCGTCGAGAAGGACGGCACCCTCGGCATCGTCGACGGCCTCTCCGCCCCGGGCCGGAAGCTGACCCTGCGCGCCGAACGCGACGTCCTCGTCCTGGTCTCCAACTGCCCCCAGATCAACAACCCCTGCAACGGCTTCGACCCCACGGCGGTGCAGATGACGATCACCGGGGCCGCGCGATGACCTCCTTCGAGAAGCTGCTGGTCGCCAACCGCGGCGAGATAGCCGTCCGTGTCCTGCGCACCGCCCGCGAACTGGGCCTGCGCACGGTCGCCGTCTACTCCGACGCCGACCGCTCGGCCCCGCACGTGCGCCTCGCCGACGAGGCGGTCCGGCTCGGCCCGGCCCCGGCGAAGGAGTCGTACCTCGACGCCGACCTGGTGCTCAAAGCGGCCAAGGACACCGGCGCGGGCGCGATCCACCCCGGCTACGGCTTCCTGTCCGAGGACGCCGCCTTCGCGCGGCGCTGCGAGGAGGCGGGGATCGCCTTCGTCGGCCCGACCCCCGAACAGCTGGAGCTGTTCGGCGCGAAGCACACCGCACGGGCGGCCGCGCAGGCCGCCGGTGTGCCCCTGGCGCCGGGCACCGGGCTGCTGGCAGACCTGGACGAGGCCCTCCGCGAGGCCTCCGCCCTCGGCTATCCCGTCATGCTCAAGGCCACCGGCGGTGGCGGCGGTATCGGTATGTCGGCTTGTCGATCGGCCGGTGACCTGACCGACGCCTGGGACCGGGTCCAGCGGGTCGCCGCCGCGTCCTTCTCCTCAGCCGGGGTCTTCCTGGAACGCCTGGTCGAGCACGCCCGCCACGTCGAGGTCCAGGTCTTCGGCGACGGCGCCGGCCGGGTCGTCACCTTCGGCGACCGGGACTGCTCCCTCCAGCGCCGCAACCAGAAGGTGGTCGAGGAGGCCCCCGCCCCCGGCCTGCCCCCGCGGGTCCGCGCGCGGCTCGCCGCCGCCGCCCGGGACCTGTGCGCCTCGGTCGGCTACCGCTCGGCCGGCACGGTCGAGTTCGTGTACGACGCGGCCCGCGAGGAGGCCTACTTCCTGGAGGTCAACACCCGCCTCCAGGTGGAGCACCCGGTCACCGAGGAGATCTACGGCGTCGACCTGGTCGCCTGGATGCTGCGCCTGGCCCGGGGCGAGACCGACGTCGTCCGCGACCCGGGCGAACCGCGCGGCCACGCCGTCGAGGCCCGCGTCTACGCCGAGGACCCCTCCCGCGACCACCGGCCCAGCGCCGGCCTGCTGACCCGGGTGGAGTTCCCGCAGGACGTACGCGTCGACGGCTGGGTGGAGACCGGCACCGAGGTCACCACGTCGTACGACCCGATGCTCGCCAAGGTGATCGCGTACGGCCCGGACCGCGCCGAGGCACTGCGCCGGCTGGACGCGGCGCTGGCCCGCACCCGCGTCGACGGCATCGAGACGAACCTCGGCCTGGTACGCGCCGCGCTCACCGACCCCCGCTTCCGCTCCGCCGCCCACTCCACGGCCTCCCTCGCCACGGTCACCGACCCGACCCCCCGCATCGAGGTCGCCGCCGCAGGCACGCTCACCACGGTCCAGGACTGGCCGGGCCGCACCGGCTACTGGCAGGTGGGCGTCCCCCCGAGCGGCCCGATGGACGACCGCTCCTTCCGCCTGGGCAACCGCGCCCTGGGCAACCCGGAGGGCGCGCCCGGCCTCGAGTGCACCCTCCAGGGCCCCTCCCTGCGCTTCACCCACTCCGCCACCGTCTGCGTGACCGGCGCCCCGGCCCCGGTCACGGTCGACGGCGCCCCGGTCGCCCAGTGGCAGCCGGTGACCGTCCCGGCGGGCGGCCTGCTGGAGATCGGCGCCCCTGCCGAGCACGGTCTGCGCACCTACGTCCTGTTCGCCGGCGGCGGCCTGGACGTCCCCGCCTTCCTCGGCAGCGCGAGCACCTTCACCCTGGGCCGGTTCGGCGGCCACGGCGGCCGGGCGCTGCGCACGGGTGACGTCCTGCACGGCGGAGCGGTGACGCACGGGGAACCGGTCGCCGAACGCCCGCACTTCACCGCCGACTGGCAGCTCGCGGCCGTCGAGGGCCCGCACGCCGCCCCGGAGTTCTTCACCGAGGACGACATCCGCGACTTCTACGCGGCCGAGTGGAAGGTGCACTTCAACTCGGCGCGCACCGGAGTCCGCCTGGTCGGCCCCAAGCCGCGCTGGGCACGCACCGACGGCGGCGAGGCGGGCCTGCACCCCTCCAACATCCACGACACCCCGTACTCGGTCGGCGCCGTCGACTACACCGGCGACATGCCGGTCCTGCTCGGCCCCGACGGCCCCTCCCTGGGCGGTTTCGTCTGCCCCGCGACCGTCCTGAGCGGCGAACGCTGGAAGCTCGGCCAGCTCCGCCCCGGCGACACGGTCCGCTTCACCCCCGTCGACGTCACGGGCGCGCCCCGCCCCGAGATGGTCGACGGCGGTGTCCTGGCCCGGGACGGTGACGTGACCTACCGGCGCAGCGGCGACGACAACCTGCTGGTCGAGTTCGGTCCCATGCAGCTGGACCTCGCCCTGCGGATGCGGGTGCACGCCCTGATGGAAGCGGTGACGGCGGCGGACCTGCCCGGGGTCAGGGACCTCACCCCCGGCATCCGGTCCCTCCAGATCCAGACGGACCCCGCAGCTCTCCCCCAGTCCGACCTCCTCGCCACGGTACGGGAGATCGTCGCCTCGCTCCCGCCCACCGGTGAACTGGTGGTCCCCTCCCGCACCGTCCACCTCCCCCTCTCCTGGGACGACCCGGCGACCCGCGAGGCGATCGCCCGCTACATGGCGGGCGTCCGCGACGACGCCCCCTGGTGCCCGTGGAACATCGAGTTCATCCGCAGGATCAACGGCCTGGACTCGGTCGACGACGTCTACCGCACGGTCTTCGACGCGGAGTACCTGGTCCTCGGCCTCGGCGACGTGTACCTGGGCGCCCCGGTCGCCACCCCGCTCGACCCCCGCCACCGCCTGGTCACCACGAAGTACAACCCGGCCCGTACCTGGACCGCCGAGAACTCCGTCGGCATCGGCGGCGCCTACCTGTGCATCTACGGCATGGAGGGCCCGGGCGGCTACCAGTTCGTGGGCCGTACGACCCAGGTGTGGTCGGGCTGGCAGCAGCGCGGCGCGTTCGAGCCGGGCATGCCGTGGCTGCTGCGGTTCTTCGACCGGATCAGGTGGTACCCGGTGTCCGCCGACGAACTCCTCGACCTGCGCGCCGACATCACCTCCGGCCGGTTCGTGCCCCGCATCGAGGAAGGCACCTTCTCGCTCTCCGCGTACGAGGCGTTCCTCACCGAACAGGCCCTGTCCATCGAGAGGTTCCGGTCACGGCAGCAGACGGCTTTCGCGGCCGAGCGCGACGCGTGGGAAGCGGCGGGCGAGTTCGCGAGGGCGGACGCCTCGGCAGCACCGGCGGCCGCACCGGCCGAGGTGTCCGTCCCGCCGGGCGGCCACCTCGTGGAGGCGGAGTTCACGGCCTCGGTATGGCAGGTGAACGTCGCGCCGGGCGACGAGGTGACGACGGGCCAGCCGCTGCTCGCCCTGGAGGCGATGAAGATGGAGTCCAGGGTGCACGCGCCGATGCCCGGTGTGGTGACGGAGGTCCTGGCCCGGCCCGGCGACCAGGTGGAGGCGGGGACGGCCCTGCTCGTCCTGGCGCCGGCCGCGAACTGAGCGACAGGAGCAAGACCATGTCCAGCACCCTCTCCCGGGTCCGTGCCGCCTACGCGCGCATCGAGGCCGTCGACCGGCCCGAGATCTGGATCGACCTGCGCCCGCAGGAGGAGGCCGAGGCGGAGGCCCGCGCGATCGACGAGCGGGTCGCCGCGGGGGAACACCTCCCCCTCGCGGGCCGCCTGTTCGCCGCCAAGGGCAACATCGACGTGCACGGGCTGCCCACGACGGCCGGCTGCCCGGCCTACGCGTACCAACCGCAGGCCGACGCCCCCGTGGTGGCCCGCCTGCGCGCGGCCGGCGCACTCGCCCTCGGCACCACCAACCTCGACCAGTTCGCGACCGGCCTGGTCGGTACCCGCTCCCCGCACGGCGCGGTCCGCAACGCCATCGACCCCCGCCGGATCAGCGGCGGCTCCAGCTCCGGCTCGGCCGTCGCCGTGGCCCTCGGCATCGTCGACCTCGCCCTCGGCACGGACACCGCGGGCTCGGGCCGGGTCCCGGCCGCCTTCAACGGCATCGTCGGCCTGAAACCGACCCGCGGCCTCGTCCCGACGGCCGGTGTCGTCCCGGCCTGCGCGTCCCTCGACTGCGTGACGGTGTTCGCCCGCACCCTCCCGGAGGCGGAGCAGGCCCTGTCGTACATGGCGGCCCCACCGGACCGCACGCTCCCGCCGCTCCCCCAGCGGGCCCCGGGCCCCTGGCGGATCGCGGTCCCGCCGCTCTCCCAGCTCGGCGAGCTGGACGAGGGCTGGGCAGAGGCCTACCAGGAGACGGTGGACCGTCTGAGGACCGCGGGCGCCTCGATCCGCCCGCTCGACCTGACTCCGTTCACCGAGGCGGCGGCCATGCTCTACGAAGGCGCGTTCGTGGCCGAGCGCTACACGGCGGTGGGCCCCTTTGTCGACAAGTTGATCTCATCCGGTGGCGAGGGCCTCGACCCCACCGTCGCCGGCATCATCACCCGGGCCCGCGACATCCCGGCCCACCGGCTCTTCACCGACCAGGACCGCCTGACGGAGCTGCGCACCCGCGCCCTGGCCGAACTCGCCGACGCGGACGCCCTGCTGCTCCCCACGGCCCCCGGCCACCCCACCCTCGCCGAGGTCGCCGCCGACCCGCTGGGCGCCAACGCCCGCCTGGGCCGCTTCACCAACTCCACGAACCTCTTCGACCTGGCGGCGGTGGCGGTCCCGGCGGGCGAGGTCGCCGGCCGGCCGTTCGGCGTGATGCTGATCGGCCCGGCGTTCACGGACACCCGCCTCGCCACGATCGCCCGCACCCTGGAACCGCGGGTGAGCCTGGCGGTACTGGGCGCCCACCTGACGGGCCAGCCCCTCAACTCCCAACTCCTCGCGCTGGGAGCTGTACTGGAGCGAACCACGACGACGGCACCGACGTACCGCTTCCACGCGCTGCGGACGACCCCGCCGAAGCCGGGCCTGGTCCACGTCGGCGAGGCCGGAGCGGCGATCGAGGCGGAGGTCTGGAGCCTTCCGCCCGAGGGCCTGGGCCGCCTGCTCGCCGCGCTCCCCCGCCCGATGACGCTGGGCAGCGTAGAACTGGCAGACGGCAGCAGCGTCCCCGGCTTCCTGTGCGAACCAAGCGCTTTGACGGACACCGAGGACATCACACGGTACGGAGGCTGGCGGAGCTTTCTCGGCCGAGGGTGACGCACCCTGCCCAGGGGCGCTGGGGGTACCCCCGCCCGAAGGCTGGGGGAGGAACTGCGCGACCAGCCGCACTCCACCCGCACCCGCCAACGAACCCGCTACCCCACCGACGAGTAGGCCACAACCCCCCGCAGCACCAGATCAACCGCCTTACGCGCGGCCTTCCCCACGGTCGAGCCCTCCGCAGGAGAAGCCGCCGCGATCTGCCCCAGCACGTCGATGACCTGCTTGCACCAGCGGACGAAGTCGCCGGCCGGCATCTCCGCTTCCCGCAGCACCTCGTCCAGGCCCATCCCGGAAGCCCACATGTAGACGGCCCAGGCGAAGCCGAGGTCCGGTTCGCGCTGCCCGACGCCCTCGGTCTGGTTGATGCGGAACTCCTCCTCCAGGGCGTCGAGGCGCCCCCAGATCCGCACCATCTCACCGAGCGCGGCCTTGGCCTTGCCGGAGGGCAGCTTGGGCGCCATGGCGTCGTCGCCGACCCTGGCCTCGTACACCAGCGCCGAGACGCACGCGGCGAGTTCCGCGGGGCCGAGGCCCTCCCAGACACCGGCCCGCAGGCATTCGCTGGCGAGCAGGTCGAGTTCGCCGTACAGGCGGGCCAGCCGCTTGCCGTGTTCGGTGACCTCGTCGCCGCGCAGGTAGTCCAGCTCGGTCAGGAGTGCCACGATCCGGTCGAAGGTCCGGGCGATGGTGTTGGTCCGGCCCTCGATGCGCCGCTCCAGCTGGGAGGTGTCCCGGATCAGCCGGTGGTAGCGCTCGGCCCAACGGGCGTGGTCCTCACGGTCGTTGCAGCCGTGGCAGGGGTGCGCGCGGATCGCGGTGCGCAGCCGCGCGATCTCGCGGTCGTCGGCGGCCTGCGACCGCTTCTTGCGGGCCCGCTCCGGCGGGATGTGCCCAGCCTTGGTGCGCAGCGCGGAGGCGAGGTCCCGACGGGACTGCGGGGAGCGGGGGTTGAAGGACTTGGGGATCCGCATCCGCTCCAGCGCCTCGACCGGCACCGGGAAGTCGATGGAGGCGAGCCGCTTGACCTGCCGCTCGGCCGTGAGCACCAACGGCCGGGGGCCGTCGTGCTGTTCGAAGCCGCGGTGACCGTTGGACCGCCCGGCGGGCAGCCCGGGGTCCAGCACCAGCGCGAGGCCGGCGTACTTGCCGGTCGGCACGTGGATGACGTCGCCGGGTTTGAGCTTCTCCAGGGCGACGGCCGCCTCGGCGCGCCGCTGGGAGGCGCCCTGCCGGGCCAGTTCGGTCTCGCGGTCCTTCAGTTCCCGCCGCAGCCGCGCGTACTCCTCGAAGTCGCCGAGGTGGCAGGTCATGGACTCCTTGTAGCCGGCGAGCCCTTCCTCGTTGCGCTGGACCTGGCGGGAGATCCCGACGACCGACTTGTCGGCCTGGAACTGCGCGAACGAGGTCTCCAGCAGCTCCCGAGACCGGTGCCGCCCGAACTGCTCGACCAGGTTGACCGCCATGTTGTACGACGGCTTGAAGCTGGACCGCAGCGGATAGGTGCGGGTGCCGGCGAGCCCGGCCAGGTGCTCGGGGCTCATGGCGCGCTGCCAGAGCACCACCGCGTGGCCCTCGACGTCGATGCCGCGGCGGCCCGCACGGCCGGTCAGCTGGGTGTACTCGCCCGGGGTGATGTCGGCGTGCTGCTCGCCGTTCCACTTGACGAGTTTCTCCAGCACCACCGAGCGGGCGGGCATGTTGATGCCGAGCGCGAGGGTCTCGGTGGCGAACACGGCCTTCACCAGGCCGCGTACGAAGAGTTCCTCGACGACCTCCTTGAAGGTCGGGAGCATGCCGGCGTGGTGGGCGGCGATGCCGCGCTCCAGGCCTTCGAGCCACTCGTAGTAGCCGAGGACGTGCAGGTCCTCCGGCGGGATCGACGAGGTGCGCTCCTCGACCAGGGCACGCACCTTCTCCCGTGCCTCGTCGTCGTTGAGCCTGAGTCCGGCGTACAGGCACTGCTGGACGGCGGCCTCGCAGGCGGCGCGGCTGAAGATGAAGGTGATGGCGGGCAGCAGGCCCTCGTTGTCGAGGCGTTCGATGACCTCGGGGCGGCCCGGTGTCCACACCCGGGACCGCTGCCGGCGCTCCCGTTCCCGGTCGGCCTCGCGCATGGCACGGCCGCGTCTGCGGTCCTGGTACGACGGACGCTGGGCCTCCATGCGGGCCAGCCGGGCGAGGTCGGGGTTGACGGCCTTCTTGTGGCCCTCGCCCTCCTCGAACAGGTCGTACATCCGGCGTCCGGCGAGCACGTGCTGGAACAGCGGGACGGGCCGGTGCTCGGAGACGATGACCTCGGTGTCGCCGCGGACCGTGTCCAGCCAGTCGCCGAACTCCTCGGCATTGGAGACGGTCGCCGACAGGGAGACCAGGGTCACGGACTCCGGGAGGTGGATGATCACCTCTTCCCAGACGGCGCCGCGGAAGCGGTCGGAGAGGTAGTGGACCTCGTCCATGACCACGTAGCCGAGGCCGAGGAGGGTCTGGGAGCCCGCGTACAGCATGTTCCGCAGGACCTCGGTGGTCATGACGACCACGGCGGCGTCCGGGTTGATGCTGTTGTCACCGGTGAGGAGGCCGACCATGCCGTCGCCGTAGCGGCGGCACAGGTCGGCGTACTTCTGGTTCGACAGCGCCTTGATGGGCGTCGTGTAGAAGCACTTCTTGCCCTGCATGAGGGCGAGGTGGACGGCGAACTCGCCGACGATCGTCTTGCCGGAGCCGGTGGGGGCGGCCACCAGTACGCCCTTTCCGGCTTCGAGTGCCTGGCAGGCCTCGATCTGGAAGGGGTCGAGGCCGAAGTCGTACATCTCGCGGAACGACGCGAGCGCGGTGGCCTGCTCGGCGGCCCGCCTGCGGGCCGCCGCATACCGCTCGGCCGGTGAGAGGTCCTCTGTCATCGTGCTTTCGAGCGTACCGGTCCCCACTGACAACAGGACGATCATTATCCGGAACATGGGACAACGGACGACGAAGAGGTGCCCGCGTCATGGGACGCGGGCACCTCCCGGTGGCTGTGGTCGCCCTGTCAGGTCACGTCGTCGTAGCCGTTGACCCGATCCGGGCCCTCGGGCAGCGCGCGGCTGGCGGAGACGGTCTCGATCTCGCCGATGTCCTCGGGGGTGAGGTCGAGGTCGGAGGCCTCGTCGTCGTCGAGGCCGTCGTCGTCGCGGCGGCGCTTGCGCCGGTCGTTGACGAGGGAGAACGCGACCGCGCCGAAGTACAGCACCCAGATCGGTCCGGCGAGCGCCAGCATGGAGAGCGGGTCGGTGCTCGGGGTGGCCACGGCCGCGAAGACCGTGATGCCGAGGATCATCGCCCGCCACCAGCCGAGCATGCGCCTGCCGGTGATGATTCCGGTGAGATTGAGGAACACCAGGAGCAGCGGCAGCTCGAAGGAGAGACCGAAGACGATCACCATGCGGGTGACCAGCTGCAGCAGGTCGTCGAGCGGCAGCAGGTTGCTCACGCCGTGCGGGGTGAAGCCGATGAGCACCTTCGCGGTGGTCGGCAGGACCCGGTACGCGAAGTAGGCGCCGCCGAAGAAGAGCGGGACGCCGGTGCCGACGAAGGCGTAGGCGTACTTCTTCTCGTGCCGGTGCAGACCTGGGGCGACGAACGCCCACAGCTGGTACAGCCAGACCGGCGAGGCGAAGACCACACCGGCCATCAGGGAGACCTGGAGGGCGAGGGTGAAGGGCGCGAGCAGACCGTTGATGGTGATCTGCGCGCACTGCTCGTCACCCTTCGTCGTGTTCATCTCCGAGAAGGTGTGATGGCAACCGACCGAGTCGAGGATCGGCTTGGTGAGGAAGTCGATGACGTTGTTGTAGAAGAAGGCGGCGACCACCGTGATGACGATGATGGCCAGCATGGCCTTCGCGAGCCGGTTGCGGAGCTCACGAAGGTGATCCGCGAGAGGCATCCGCCCCTCGGGATCCTTCTCCTGATTGCGGGCAGACTTTGGCAACCCACGTCCTCATCTCGTGCGGCAGGCCGGGGGCTACCGGCCTTGCGTCAGCGCTGGGTGGTGTCCGACGGCTCGTTGACCGGGCGGGCGCTGGTGACGTCGCCGGGGGCCGCCTGGATGGTGCGCTGGGCCTGGGACTGCTCGCCGGAGGCGGGCGCCTGGGCGGAGGTCGTGGTGTTGCCGTCTTCCTTCATCGCCTTGGCCTCGCTCTTGAGGATGCGAGCGGACTTGCCGAGCGAGCGCGCCATGTCGGGAAGCTTCTTCGCGCCGAACAGCAGGATGACGACGACGAGGATGAGAATGATCTCGGGGGCGCCGAGCCTTCCGAACATAAGTCTTTACCTTCTCACCGAGGCGGCTGGGTGGGATGCTGTGCGATCCGTCGGACATGCGTCCGAGTGATCGTGCTCTCAGCGATCGTAACGCTCAGGGGTAAACGTCAGGCAATCCCCGTGCGTACTCCCGGTCCGCGGAACGGGCCTCGTTCTCCGTGCCGCGTGCAGCAGCGTACCTGTCCCTACGGGCACCGTGACAGGGCGAAGTGACGCAAACCGCTTATGGCCCACTACTCACACCGCTCGCACAGCGGGAGTCACAGTGCGTCCACAGTGCGGGCGGCACTCTCGGCCGCCCGCTCCAGGTCCTCCGCGGCCCGGTTGATGCGCCGTGCCGAGTCCGCGACCTGCGCGCCCAGCCGTCGCGCCTCCAGGAAGACCCGGACGGCGAGCACGCCGAGCACGGCGAGCCCCACGAAACCCACAGCAACCGCGACCATCGCCCAGAACATGGGGCCGAGCCTAGACGGTGGGGTGCAGCCGCAGTGTGCGGACCCCGCCGCCGGTGAGCAGTTCGACGATCCGCTCGCCGGCGGGCTTGCGGACGGCGGCCCCGCAGTCGGGGCAGGTGAACGAGTAGAACGTCGTCTTGCTGGTGGCTCCGACGGCCAGGCGCAGGGCGCTCGCGGTGAGCTCGAAACTGCCCCGGCAGTCCGGGCAGCCGGCCCGGAACACCACGGGGACCACTCTTCTCATCCCGGCGAAGGCGGCCGCGACCGTCATCTCCCGGGCACCCGCGCCGGGACCCGAAGACTCGTCCAGAACCCCCGAAGACTCGTTCAAAACCCTCGCCCCTCCTTCTTGATCGTTCGCCTTCGGCACGCCTCAGCCGGTGTCGAGGGGGTGACCGTGCTCGACCCTGCGGGCCTCGGCGCGGTCACCCCCTCGACACCGGCGCGCCCCTCCGACTCACTCATGCCCCTCCTCGTCGCCGTGCCCAACGTGGTCGTACGCCGCCAGTGCCTCGCGGGCCGCCCGGCGGGCGGCCTCGGCCAGCTCGGGCGGTGACACGATCCGGCCGTCACCGCCGAGCCTGAGCGCCAGCCGGCGCAGGGAGGCCGGATCGGGGGTGCGCAGGGTAATACGCAATCCGCCGTCGGGAAGCTCATCCGCGCTGTCGTGCGGGTAGTACTCGGCGACCCAGCGGCCGGCCGGACCGACCTCGACGACCACCTCGGGGTCCTCGGCGGCCGGCTGCACCAGGGCCTCGGACAGGTCGCGCAGCTCGATCTCGGGGGGCGCGGACGGCTCGTCAAGGATCTTGATCTCCGCCACCCGGTCCAGCCGGAAGGTGCGCCGGGCCTCGGAGCGGCGGCACCAGGCCTCCACGTAGGTGTGGCCGACGCTGACCAGGCGGATGGGGTCGATCTCGCGCTCGGTGACCTCGTCGCGGGCGGGCGAGTAGTAGCGGATCCACAGCCGGCGGCGCTCCGCGATCGCCCGGTCGACGTCGGCGAAGACCCCGCCCTCGGACTCGAAGGTCACCGACAGCCGGGCGCTGGCGTCACCCGCCTCGCCGGCCGCCGTCTCCACTTTGGCGGTGGCCCGCAGCAGCGCCTGCCGGTCGCCCTCGCGCAGCCCGGGCAGGGTGGCCACGGCGCGGGCGGCGACCAGGAGTGCGGTCGCCTCGTCGGCGGCGAGCCGGAGCGGTTCGGCGGCCTCCTCGCCGAGCGCGGCCGCGTTGTGCCACCAGATCCGCTCGCCGTCGGTGTCGATGTCCAGCAGATCGCCGCCCCGGAAGCTGGTGCCGCACATGGGCAGCACGTCGAGGTCGGAGACCAGCTCGTCCTCGGTGATGCCGAAGGCGCGCGCCACGTCCGCGATCCGGGCGCCGGGGCGCTCGCGCAGGTAGGTCACCAGGGAGAGCATCCGCCGGGTCTGGTCGATGGCGTTCACGGGCCTGACCGGTTTGCCTGCCACTGCCTTGCTCCGCTCCCCCTCAGCCCTTGGCCACGGCACGCAGCCGGTCGACGACGTCCGCCCGCAGCTCGGCCGGCTCCAGGACCATCACGTCCGGTCCGAACTCCACCAGCCAGGCATCCAGCCCGTGCCCGTACGGAATCTCCAACTCGTCCCACCCGTCTCCGAGTTCCCGCACCGCGGTGGCCTTCGCCCGAAGGGGGTACCCGGACCCGGAGCGCAGCCGGATCAGCGCGGAGCGGTCCGCGATCTCACCGGCCCAGCTCGCCACCGTCTCGCGGACGGTGACGACGTCGGGGACCGGCGCGCTGAAGGCGGCGCCCCGGGAGCGGACCTTGCCGGTGATCCGGGACAGCCGGAACACCCGCTCGGCGCCCCGGTCGCGGTCCCAGCCCGCCAGGTACCAGTGGCCGCGCCAGCACTCCAGGGCCCAGGGCTCCACGTTCCGGGTCTCGGGGTGGGCGGCGGTGGCCTTGCGGTAGTCGAAGACGACCGGGCGGCGGTCCCGGCAGGCCAGCATCAGCGGTTCGAAGGCGGCCTCGTGCACCGGGATGCGCGGCTCGAGGGCGCCGTGCGCCTCGTACGGGTCGACGTCCTCGGGCAGCCCGGCCGCGCGCAGCTTCTGCAGGGCGCCGCTGGCGGCGCCGGCGAGCCGGGCCTGCTGCCAGACCTTGGCGGCGAGACCGAGAGCGGCCGCTTCCTCGGCGTCCAGGGTGATGGGCGGCAGGCGGTTGCTGTCGCGGCGCGCCAGGTAGCCGACCTCGCCGTCCAGGTTCTCGACGGTCTCGATCACCAGCCCGAGTTCGCGGAGGTCGTCCTTGTCCCGTTCGAACATCCGGCTGAAGGAGTCGTCACTGCCCGCTTCCAGGTAGGCCTCGATGGATTCCCGCAGCTCACGCTTGCTGAGCGGCCGCCGCGTCCCCAGCAGGCACAGCGCCAGGTTCATCAGCCGCTCGGCCTTGGCAATGGCCATCGACGCCCTTCGCCTCCCTATGGTGCTTCTGACCGATGACCGTACCGCTCCGGAGCGTCACGGCAAAAGCCAGTACAAAATACGAGGTCCGAAACGGACTGGACCCGGCAGACGCCGAGGGCCCGCGCGCACGGCACGGGCCCTCGTGCAGCCGGTTTCCGGCCACGACCGGTCAGCGCCCGACGGCGCCGGGCCGGGGCGGGGAATCAGACCGCGATCAGGTCCACGACGAAGATCAGCGTCTCGCCGGGCTTGATCGCGGGCGTCGGGCTCTGGTCGCCGTAGGCGAGGTGGGCCGGGATGGTCAGCTGGCGGCGCCCGCCGACCTTCATGCCCTGCACGCCCTGGTCCCAGCCCTTGATGACCCGGCCACCGCCGAGCGGGAAACGGAACGGCGTGCCCCGGTTCCAGCTGGCGTCGAACTCCTCGCCGGTGCTGAACGCGACACCCACGTAGTGCACGGTGACGGTCTGACCCGCCTGGGCCACCTCGCCGTCACCCTCCCAGATGTCCTTGATCTCCAGGTCGGCCGGGGCCTCGCCCTCGGGGAAGTCGATCTCGGGCTTGTCGATGCTCACGTCTTGGGCTCCTGCTTGTGTTACGACACGGAACCCGGACAGTCTTTCATCCCCGCCCGGGTCACGCCCGCACGACTACATCGCCGCAAGAATGTCCACCGTGAACACCAGCGTCGAACCCTTCTTCACCACGCCGCCGTTCGGAGGGTTGTTCCCGTAGGCGAGGTCCGGCGGCGTGACGACCATGATGCGGCTGCCCACCTTCTTGCCGGTGATCCCCTGCGCCAGCCCCTTGAGGACCTCCTGCATCTGCTCGAGCGAGAACTGGGCCAGCCGCCCGCTCTCGTACGTCTGCTCGAAGGCCTTGCCGCTGTCCCAGACCTCCCCCTTGAACTGGCACAGGATGGTCTGCGTCGACTGCACCACCGGGCCGTCGCCCTCCAGCACGTAGTTCGACACCAGCTTCTTCGGCGGGTCCGCCTTCGGGATCTCGATCGAGGGGGCCTTGCCGTCCGTGTTCGTGCCGATCTTCGGCAGCGCGGCGTCGCTCTGCGCGACCTCTTTGCCCGTGCTGGAGCTCTTCGAGTTGAACGAGTTCAGCACGTCCACCACGAACACCAGCGTGTCCGTGCCCTTGATCCCCGCCTGCGAGTTCCCCGAGCTGCCGTACCCCCAGGTCGGCGGCACGGCCATCAGCACCCGGCTGCCGACCTTCTTCCCGGCCAGCCCGTACCGCCAGCCGTCGATGATGCTGCCCGCGGCCAGCTGCATCAGCAGCGGCGTACGGTCGTAGGACTGGTCGAAGACCTTGGCCGTGGACCAGATCTGCCCCAGGTAGTTGGCCTGGATGAAGTCGTTCTCCGCGACCGTCTTGCCACCGCCCGCGATCACCGTCTTGACCGCCAGGTTCTTCGACGGATCCCCGCTGCCCTTGGCCACCGTCGGCTTCTCATCGAACTTCGTGCCCGCCGTGATCGCCGGCAACGGCCCGTCCACGATCTTCGGCGGCGGCACCGAGGCGGTGGCCGACGGCGAGGCGCTGGCCTTGCTGGAGGAGGACGAGTCGTCACCACACCCGGCGAGCGTGACCAGTCCCGCGGGAACAGCGGCAAGGAGAAGAGAGCGTCGGCGCACGGAAGAGCCTCGTAATCGGTCGATCTTGCGGATGGCGTGCGCGCAACTCTACGACGTGAGAAGGGCGCCGTACGGAAAACGTACGGCGCCCGTGTGGCGTTCTGTGCCGATCTCTCACATACCGGCGATGAGCTTCTCCACCCGGTCGTCGACCGAACGGAACGGGTCCTTGCACAACACCGTGCGCTGCGCCTGGTCGTTGAGCTTCAGATGCACCCAGTCGACCGTGAAGTCCCGGCGCTGCTCCTGGGCCCGCCGGATGAAGTCACCGCGCAACCGCGCCCGAGTCGTCTGCGGCGGTACCGACTTACCCTCGAAGATCTTCAAGTCATTGCAGATCCGCGTGGCTTGCCCCTTCTTCTCCAGCAGGTAATACAGACCTCGACGACGGTGAATGTCGTGATAAGCGAGGTCTATCTGCGCCACCCGCGGATGGGACATGGTCATGTTGTCCTTGGCCCGGTACCGCTTGATGAGGTTGTTCTTCATCACCCAGTCGATCTCGGTGCCGATCCGGTCCAGGTCCTCCGACTCGATCGCGTCCAGCGTGCGGCCCCACAGCTGCAGCACCTGCTCGACCGTGCCGGTCCGGATACCGCGGCGCTCGCAGAAGTCCACGGCCTTCTCGTAGTACTCCCGCTGCACCTCCAGCGCGGAGGCCTCCCGGCCGCTGGCGAGGCGCACCTTGCGCCGGCCCGTGATGTCGTGGCTGACCTCGCGGATCGCCCGGATCGGGTTCTCCAGGGTCAGGTCCCGCATCACCGTGCCCGCCTCGATCATGCGCAGCACCAGGTCGGTGGCGCCGACCTTCAGCAGCATCGTCGTCTCGGACATGTTCGAGTCACCGACGATGACGTGCAGCCGGCGGTAGCGCTCCGCGTCCGCGTGCGGCTCGTCGCGCGTGTTGATGATCGGCCGGGAACGCGTCGTCGCCGAGGAGACGCCCTCCCAGATGTGCTCCGCCCGCTGGCTCACGCAGTACACCGCACCGCGCGGCGTCTGCAGCACCTTCCCGGCGCCGCACAGCAGCTGCCGGGTCACCAGGAACGGGATCAGGATGTCCGCGAGCCGGGAGAACTCCCCGTGCCGCGCCACCAGATAGTTCTCGTGGCAACCGTAGGAGTTGCCCGCCGAGTCCGTGTTGTTCTTGAAAAGGTAGACGTCGCCCGCGATTCCTTCCTCATGCAGGCGTCGTTCGGCGTCCACCAACAGCCCTTCGAGAATGCGCTCGCCGGCCTTGTCGTGGGTGACCAGTTCGGTCACGTTGTCACACTCGGGTGTCGCGTATTCCGGATGTGAGCCCACGTCGAGATAGAGCCGGGCGCCGTTCCGCAGAAAGACATTGCTGCTACGGCCCCATGACACGACACGGCGGAAGAGGTACCGCGCCACCTCGTCAGGCGACAGGCGGCGCTGTCCCCTGAACGTGCACGTGACGCCGTACTCGTTCTCCAGCCCGAAAATGCGGCGGTCCATGACTGAACATTACGCCCGATCCCCTGAGCTGAAACGGGGTTCGGCAGCACGATTTGGATCATTTTCCGAACCGGCCGCAACCACCGCACCCCCACCGGGAGCTGCGAGGACCCGCCCCGTGACCGCCAGGACCAGCAACGACACACCCCCCGCCGCACCCGGCACGGCGAACCCCCACAGGGCCCCGCCCGCCTCGACCACCGGCCCCGCCAGGCCCGTTCCCACCGACGCCCCCACTGTGAACGTCGTCACAAGCCAGGAGAACGCCTCGGTGACCGTACCGACCGGCGCATGCCGGTCCACCAGCACGAACGCACACGCGATCGCCGGCGCCAGGAACACCCCAGCCAACACCGTGAGCAACACCATGGCCAACGCTCCCGGCATCAGCATCAACGGCAGATAACACACCGCCAGAAGAGCCACCAGCACCCGCAGTCGCCGCGCCGGCTCCCCCACCCACCGCCGCGCCCCGTAGACACTGCCCCCCGACAGCGCACCCAGCCCCAGAGCCGCCATCATCCAGCCGTACACCGCATCACCGCCGTGGCCACCGTGATGGACCCCATCGCCACCCCCACGAACAGGAACGCCGCCAGCAGCGCCAGCAGCCCGGGCGAACGCAGCGCCCCCAGCCAGTGCGCCGCACGCGGCGCCGAACGCCACGCCCGCGACGGCGGCGAGACCACCACCGACAGCGCCCCCAGCACCCCCACCACGTTCACCACGAGCAACGCCGCCTGCGCCGACCACAGCGACACGCACAACGTCACCAGCAACGGCCCCACCGTGAACATGACTTCCTGCGCCACCGCATCCATCGCATACGCCGTGTGCACCTGCTCCTCGGCGCCGAGAACACTCGGCCACAGAGCACGCAGACCGCCCTCCAGCGGCGGAGTGAACAACCCGGCCGCCGCCACGGCCCCGTACGCCACCACCGGCGACCCGGTACCCGCGAAGGCGAACACGGCCATCGCGACGGCCGACGCGAACGCCGCGGGCAACTGGACCCGCGGCTGCCCACACAGGTCGACCAGCCGCCCCAGCACCGGCTGACCCACCGCGTTGGCCACCCCGTACGCCGCCGCCAGCGCCCCCGCGAGGCTGTACGTACCGCCCCCCGCCCGCACGAACAGCACGATCGCGATCGCGGCCGTCGCGTTCGGCAACCGCCCCACCAGCGTCCCCGTCAGCAGCCGGGCCGCGTGCCTCGCCCTGAGGATCTCCAGGTACCCCGCGGCCATGTCCCGCCTCCACGTTTTACGTATAACCCCGGCTCCCATACGTACCATGTGCGCTGTTCACACGTCCAGACGAAGGAGCCCACCCCCGGTGCCATCCAGCAGCACGCGCCCCACGAGCCGCGACGTCGCCCAAGCCGCCGGCGTCTCCCAGGCAGCCGTGTCGCTCGTGCTCGGCGACAAATGGCGCGGCCGCGTCTCCGAAACCACCGCCCAACGCGTCCGCGAAGCCGCCCGCGACCTCGGCTACCGCCCCAACCTCGCCGCCCGCAACCTCCGCCTCGGCCACACCCGCACCGTCCTCCTCGTCGTCCCCGCCCTCACCACCGAGTTCTTCGCGGGCGTCTACACCGGCGCCGCCCGGGTGGCCGCCGAGAACGGCTTCGGAGTCGTCCTCTACCCCTCCCCCGAGGGCATCGGGCCGGCCCGCGACCCCTTCGCCTCCGCTCAGGCCGCCCTCGACGGCGTCATCGCCTCCTCCATGGCCGCCGACGCCCTCACCGCCATCCGCGGCGACCAACTCCCCCTCGTCATGCTCGACAGCGACCCCCACGGCAGCCTCGGCGCCGCCACCGTCAACCTCGACATCGCCGACGGCGTACGCCAGGTCGCCGACCACCTCCTCGGCCTCGGCCACCGCCACTTCCTCCACCTCGCCGCCGACGTCCCCTCCTGGACCTTCGAAGCACGCGCCCGCGAACTGGCGACCCGCACCGCAGCCGTCCCCGGCACCTCCGTACGCACCATCCACGCCCCCATCTCCATCGAAGACGCCCAGGCCGCCACCGAAGCCGCCCTCACCACCCCCGGCCCCCACCCCACCGCCCTCGTCTGCGACGACGACAAACTCGCCGCCGGCGCCTACAAAGCCCTCCGCCGCCACGGCCTGCGCATCCCCGACGACATCTCCGTCACCGGCCTCGACGACCTCGCCCTCGCCACCGCCATCGACCCCGAACTCACCACCGTCCGCCTCGACGCCGAACTCTTCGGCGAACGCGGCATGCAAGCCCTCCTCGCCGTCCTGGACGGCCGCGAACCCGAACACGGAGACATCCCCGTAGAACTCGTCGTACGCGGCTCCACAGCACCCCCACGCCCCTCATAGCCGCCGAACGGGTGCACACACGCCGGCGCCCCGTCCGGTGACCACCGGACGGGGCGCGCAGAGCGGGGCTGATACCGAGGGCTACTCGACGTCCCCGCCCGACTCCTCGGCCTCATCCGCCTCCGCAGCCGTGGCCGCACCGCCCGACTCCAGCAGCCGCGACAACTGCGGACCGACGATCCGCTTGAACTTCCGCTGCTGCGGACGCGTCCGGTCCAGCACCGCAACCTCAAGACGCTCCGCCGGAATCTCCCGCTGCGTACCGTTCGGCTCCCGCGACAACGCCGTCACCGCCAGCTTCAGAGCCTCCGCCAGCGTCATACCCTCCCGGTGCTCACGGTCCAGATACGTACTGATCTGCTCCGCACTGCCACCGACCGCCACCGAACCGTGCTCGTCCACGATCGAACCGTCGTGCGGCAACCGATAGATCTGGTCACCCTCCGGAGTCTCCCCCACCTCGGCGACCACCAGCTCCACCTCGTACGGCTTCTCCGCCGCCGACGAGAAGATCGTGCGCAACGTGTGCGCGTACAAACCGATCCGGTCATAGATCTCGCTGAACTTGTGCAGCGCACGGGACGGGTTCTCACCGACGAACACGATGCCGTCGGCGTACTGGAGCACAACCAGACTGCGGCCACGCGCGATGCCCTTCCGGGCGTACTCGGCACGGTCCGCCATCGCCTGCTGAGGTGAGACATAGAACGGCGTCGACACCGGTATCCGTCCCCTTCCTTAGGGTTCCGTCGAAGTCACTGGGATCACCTTGATAAGAACGCCGACGCCCTACAGCAGCGCCGCGCGCGGGCCGTCCGGCTCCTCCAGACGGCGCGCCAGCACCGCACGGGCGAGCTCAGAGGACTCGTCGTCGGTGAGCCGGCGGAAACCGCCCTCGGTGATCACGGTGATGATCGGGTAGATCCGGCGCGCGACATCGGGACCACCCGTCGCCGAGTCGTCGTCGGCCGCGTCGTACAGAGCCTGTACCACCAGTGTGGTCGCCTGCTCCTCGGACAGGTCTTCACGGAAGAGCTTCTTCATCGCACCGCGCGCGAAGATCGAGCCCGACCCGGTGGCGGCGAAGTGGTGCTCCTCGGAACGACCGCCCGTCACGTCGTACGAGAAGATCCGCCCCTTCGCCCGGTCCACGTCGAACCCGGCGAACAGCGGCACGACCGCCAGACCCTGCATCGCCATGCCCAGGTTGGACCGGATCATCGTCGACAGCCGGTTCGCCTTGCCCTCCAGGGACAGCTGGGCGCCCTCGACCTTCTCGAAATGCTCCAGCTCCAGCTGGAAGAGCTTCACCATCTCCACGGCGAGACCGGCGGTGCCGGCGATACCGACCGCCGAGTACTCGTCGGCCGGGAACACCTTCTCGATGTCCCGCTGCGCGATCACATTGCCCATCGTGGCCCGACGGTCACCGGCGAGCACCACGCCCCCGGGGAAGGTCACCGCCACGATCGTGGTCCCGTGCGGCGCCTCGATCACCCCCTGCGTGGGCGGCAACTGCCGCCTGCCGGGCAGCAGCTCCGGCTGGTGCTCCCCGAGAAAGTCCATGAACGAGGAGGACCCAGGCGTCAGGAAGGCAGCTGGTAGACGCCCGGTGCTACGAGTGTTGGCTTCCACGCGTTTCCTTCCAGGTAGTCGGCGGCTCGGTTGAGCGTCTCGGGATCGTCCCTCAACAGACCGATGGCCGAATTGCAGTTGAAGCACAGTACGCCTCGGACCCTACCCGTCTTGTGGCAGTGATCCACATGCACGGCGGGGGCGGATAGGCAGATACAGCAGACGCCGCCTCGGGAGGCGATCAACTCGTCGCGTTCGGCTTCGGTGAGCCCATACCTGCGCCGAAGACACTGAGCGGGCTGAGCCGCCGCCCTGCAGGCCTGGCAGCGGCTGGCAAGGCCTTGGCCCCTTCGGTGCCACTGACTGTGCGGCTTCACTTCCCCGCATCCACGGCAACGCTTGTGTCCCTCAGGCACGCGAACGCCGCCGGGAAGCCCCGGGGCGCCGCAGTGATAGTTGGTCGCACAGTCCCGACAATGGCGCTGCAAACCATCCAGGCTGGACCGCTTACGGGCGAACGCTGCGTGCGGCTTGCACTCCCCGCACCGCACACAGCGCTTCACACCTTCTTCGCTTGCCATCCGAAGCGCCCCCGCCACCTTCGATTCGAAGACTACTCGCCACCCTTCTGAACGAATGAGCGCACGAAGTCCTCTGCGTTCTCCTCGAGCACATCATCGATTTCGTCGAGGACGGAGTCCACGTCGTCCGACAGCTTCTCGTGCCGTTCCTTGAGGTCCTCGGAGCCCTGCGACTCTGCCGCCTGCTCCTCGACCTCCTCGGTGGAGTGCGTCGCCTTCTGCTGTCCGCCGCCGGTGTCCTTGGTTGCCATGACACTCACCCCGCTCAGTTCGCCCGACATGGGTCGACAGGTCGGCTTTCCTGCCGATCGGTGATGATCAGACCCTACAAGCCGGGTCCGACATCGGCCCCGCAGTTTCTCCAACGTACGGGGGCCACCTCGATGATTCCCGGGCGCCGGGGTTTTGACCCCGGCCGCCCGGTGTGCTCCGGGTACCCGTTCAGCCGCCGGAGAGGACCCTGACCAGGTCTTCTGCGGTGCGGCAGCGGTCCAGGAGCTCCTTGACGTGATTTCGCGTTCCGCGTAGCGGTTCCAGGGTTGGGACGCGCTGGAGGCTGTCGCGGCCGGGGAGGTCGAAGATGACCGAGTCCCAGCTGGCGGCGGCGACGTCGTCGGCGTACTGCTCGAGGCAGCGGCCGCGGAAGTAGGCCCGGGTGTCCTCGGGAGGGCTCGTGCGGGCCCGTTCGACGTCGGTCTCGGCCAGGAGCCGCTTCATGCGGCCGCGGGCGGCGAGGCGGTTGTAGAGGCCCTTCTCGGCCCGTACGTCGGCGTACTGGAGGTCGAGGAGGTGCAGCTTGGCGGCGTCCCAGTCGAGGTCGTCGCGGCGGCGGTAGCCCTCCATGAGCTCCAGTTTGGCGACCCAGTCGAGTTCGCCGGAGAGGCTCATGGGGTCGTGTTCGAGGCGGTTGAGGGTGTCCTCCCAGCGGGTGAGGACGTCCTTGGTCTGGTCGTCGGCGTCGGCGCCGTAGCGCTCCTCCACGTATTTGCGCGAGAGCTCGTAGTACTCCATCTGGAGCTGGACGGCGGTGAGTGTGCGTCCGCTGCGGAGGGTGACGAGGCGCTTGAGGGTGGGGTCGTGGGAGACCTGGTGGAGGGTGCGTACGGGCTGGTCGACGGCGAGGTCGACGGCGATGAAGCCGTCTTCGATCATGGAGAGGACCAGGGCCGTGGTGCCGAGTTTCAGGTAGGTCGAGATCTCGGAGAGGTTGGCGTCGCCGATGATCACGTGGAGGCGGCGGTACTTCTCCGCGTCGGCGTGGGGTTCGTCGCGGGTGTTGATGATGGGCCGTTTGAGTGTGGTCTCCAGGCCGACCTCGACCTCGAAGTAGTCGGCGCGCTGGCTGAGCTGGAAGCCGTGTTCGTGGCCGTCCTGGCCGATGCCGACGCGGCCGGCGCCGGTGACGACCTGGCGGGAGACGAAGAAGGGGGTGAGGTGGCGCACGATGTCGGAGAAGGGGGTTTCCCGCTTCATCAGGTAGTTCTCGTGCGTGCCGTAGGAAGCGCCCTTGTTGTCGGTGTTGTTCTTGTAGAGGTGGATGGGCTGGGCGCCGGGGAGTGCGGCGGCTCGTTCGGCGGCTTCGGCCATGATGCGTTCGCCGGCCTTGTCCCAGAGGACGGCGTCGCGGGGGTTGGTGACCTCGGGGGCGCTGTATTCGGGGTGTGCGTGGTCGACGTAGAGGCGTGCGCCGTTGGTGAGGATCACGTTGGCGAGGCCGATGTCCTCGTCGGTGAGCTGGCTGGCATCGGCGGCCTCGCGTGCGAGGTCGAAGCCTCGGGCGTCCCGTAGCGGGTTCTCCTCCTCGAAGTCCCAGCGGGCCCGCCGGGCCCGGTGCATCGCCGCCGCGTAGGCGTTGACGATCTGGGACGAGGTGAGCATGGCATTGGCGTTGGGGTGGCCGGGGACGGAGATCCCGTACTCCGTCTCGATGCCCATTACTCGCCGTACGGTCATGCGGCCCTCCTTGCCCGGCGGAGCCCTCGGTCGTGGGCTCCGCTCGCGTACCGCTGGCGCTCCGGTGCGTGTGCGGTGCCCGTCCCCGCACTGCGCGACTCGGCGGTAGGAAAGAGCCTAGAACGCCTTTGCGCTGGTGGGGAGATCATTTGCGTCATTGCCTTGCTCGCCTCGGTTCCGGTTTTGGCCGGAAAAACAGTCGGCTGCGGGTACCCGGTGAGGGCACCCGCAGCCGCCCTGTGTTTTACAGGTACTGTCCGGTGTTGGCCACCGTGTCGATGGAGCGTCCGGTGTCCGCGCCCTGCTTTCCGGTGATGAGGGTACGGATGTAGACGATCCGTTCGCCCTTCTTTCCGGAGATTCGGGCCCAGTCGTCGGGGTTGGTGGTGTTGGGCAGGTCCTCGTTCTCCTTGAACTCGTCCACGCAGGCCTGGAGGAGGTGGGAGACGCGGAGGCCCTTCTGGTTGTGCTCGAGGAAGTCCTTGATCGCCATCTTCTTGGCGCGTCCGACGATGTTTTCGATCATGGCGCCGGAGTTGAAGTCCTTGAAGTAGAGGACTTCCTTGTCGCCGTTGGCGTAGGTGACTTCCAGGAAGCGGTTCTCCTCGGATTCGGCGTACATGTGTTCCACTGCCGTCTGGATCATGCTTTCGACGGTGGTGGCCTTGCTGCCGCCGTGCTCTCCGAGGTCGTCGGAGTGGAGCGGGAGGCGTTCGGTGAGGTACTTGCCGAAGATGTCCTTGGCTGCCTCGGCGTCGGGACGCTCGATCTTGATCTTCACGTCGAGTCGGCCGGGGCGGAGGATGGCGGGGTCGATCATGTCCTCGCGGTTGGAGGCGCCGATGACGACCACGTTCTGAAGGCCTTCGACGCCGTCGATCTCGGCGAGCAGCTGGGGGACGATGGTGTTCTCCACGTCCGAGCTGACGCCGGAGCCGCGGGTGCGGAAGAGGGATTCCATCTCGTCGAAGAAGACGATGACGGGGGTGCCCTCGCTGGCCTTCTCGCGGGCTCGCTGGAAGACGAGGCGGATCTGCCGCTCGGTCTCGCCGACGTACTTGTTCAGGAGCTCGGGGCCCTTGATGTTGAGGAAGAAGCTCTTGCCGGCGGCCTGGCCGGTGACTTCGGCGACCTTTTTGGCCAGCGAGTTGGCGACGGCCTTGGCGATGAGCGTCTTGCCGCATCCGGGGGGTCCGTAGAGCAGGACACCCTTGGGCGGGCGCAGTTCGTGCTCCTTGAACAGGTCGGGGTAGAGGTAGGGGAGCTCGACGGCGTCCCGGATGGCCTCGATCTGGCCGCCGAGTCCGCCGATCTGCTCGTAGCCGATGTCGGGGACCTCTTCGAGGACGAGTTCCTCGACCTCGCTCTTGGGGACGATCTCGTAGACGTAGCCGGAGCGGGGTTCGAGCAGCAGGGCGTCGCCGGGGCGGATGTTCACGTCGAGCAGGGGTTCGGCGAGCCGGACCACCCGTTCTTCGTCGGTGTGCCCCAGGACGAGGGCGCGCTCGCCGTCCTCGAGGATCTCCTTGAGGGTGACGATGTCGCCGACGCGCTCGTACTCCATGGCCTCGACCACGTTGAGCGCTTCGTTGAGCATGACTTCCTGGCCGCGCCTGAGGTCGTCCAGGTCGACGCTCGGGCTGACGTTCACCCGCAGTTTGCGGCCGCCGGTGAAGATGTCGGCGGTGCCGTCCTCGTTCGCCGTGAGGAAGACACCGAAGCCGGCCGGCGGCTGTGCGAGTCGGTCGACTTCTTCCTTGAGGGCCACGATCTGGTCGCGGGCCTCGCGGAGGGTGTTCGCGAGTCGCTCGTTCTGGGCGGACACGCCGGCCAGGTTCGTCTGCAGCTCGACGATCCGCTCTTCGAGAATCCTCGTGTGTCGCGGAGAGTCGGCGAGCTTGCGTCGCAGGACGGCGATCTCCTGCTCAAGATAGGCGATCTGCTCGGACGGGTCGTCGGACCCTCGTCCCGGGCGGATGCCGCGGTTCATGTCGTCGTCGTGGGCTGCCACGGTCCTCACCTCCTCCAAGGGGAGCTGGACGCTTCCAGACCCTACCTGGGTGGGTGTCGATTGAAACCCCTA
>NZ_JAEKKT010000087.1 GCF_019510245.1 Streptomyces sp.
CCGGTCTCCGCGCGCCGGACCCCGCCGCACCGCCGGACCCCGCCGGAGCCCTGAGGGATCCGGCGGGGTCCGGCGGCGGCCGGCGGAAACGGGTTCCCGGACCGACGGCGCCCCGAGAACGCGGCACTGACCGAGCCCACCGTTCTCGACGCGGGTCAGTGCTCGCGCGGGGCGGGCACCACGCGCTCCACCTCGGGGTGGACGGTCAGCAGCTGACGCATCGCGGACTCGGCCGCGGTGCCGTCGCCGGTGCCGAGCGCGTCGACGATCCGCGCGTGCTGGGCCAGGGACGTCTCGTTCGGCCGCTCGCAGCCGGCGACCGGCCCGCCGGACACCTGGAGGGCCGACGACACGATGCCGGACAGGTGTTCCAGCATGCGGTTGCCCGCCATCTGGATGAGCAGCGAGTGGAACTCGGCGTCGGCCCGCGAGAAGGTCAGCGCGTCGCCCTGCGCCATGGCGTGGCTCATGATCTCGACCATGTCGCACAGCCGCTGTTGGACGTCCTCGCGGCCGTGCCCGGCGGCGAGGCGGGCGGCGAGCGGCTCGATCGTCCAGCGCAGCTCACTGAGCTCGCGGCGCTGGTCGTCGCGCTGCGGCCCGAAGGCCCGCCACTCGATGATGTCCGGGTGGAGGAGGTTCCAGTCACTGACGGGACGCACCCGCGTGCCGACGTTCGGGCGGGCGCTGACCAGACCCTTGGCCTCCAGGACCCGGAGGGACTCACGGACGACGGTGCGGGAGACCTCGAAACGCTGGCCGATCTCCTCGGGGACCAGGGGACGGTCCGCGCCCAGGTCGCCGGAGACGATCATCTGACCCAGCTGTTGGACGAGTTGACCGTGCAGTCCGCGGCCGCGGCTGCCCGCGGCGCGCCGGCCCACACGGCCCAGCTCCGGATCCGCGCCCTCCCAGGCGGGCGTGCCGACCCGATCGGTGACGGGGACCTCCGCATAGGGATAGCGGTCGAGTTCGCCCGGGCCGACCAGACCAGAGTCTGCGGAGCGGGCGGCGGTCATCATGGTGTGCGCAAGGGTACTCACGGATCCTTTGTCGGCGTTGCCTCCAACTCCCTTGAGGTCTTTGGTGAAAAGCACACGAAAGGGTGATCGCTCACCCCATCGCAATTGACGCCTTATCGGAAAGAAATGGCCGTTCTGCGGGGAGTTGTGCGCACGGTGGGATCGCAAGCGCCCGGTCCGCGGTCATCGGGCCCTTGTCCGCAGCGTGCTGAACAGGTAGGCGCCGACCAGCGCCACCAGCGACAACGCCAGTGCGCCGCCCACCGGTTGGGCCACCACCCGGACCGCACCGACCAGGTAGCGCTCGCCCCCGAAGGGCCACTTCAGCAGGAACATCTCCCGCATCCGCATGGGGAGTCCGGCGGCCATCCGCACCCCCGCGCCCTGTACAGCCCGGTGTACTACGGGCACGACGAGCACCGGTACGGCGAGCACGGCGGCGAGACCGGCCGTGGTGGACCGGAAGACACCGGCAGCCAGGACGCCCGCCCAGGCACAGCCGACGATCAGTGCGAACCAACTCGCGGTCAGTGAGATCCAGTCGGTGGGAACCCGTGCGAGCTCCCGGCCGTAGACGAGGTAGAGCACTTCGGCGTCACAGCCCAGGGTGAGGAACGAGAGCAGTACCGCGGTCGCCCCGGAGACCAGCAGTTTCGCGGTGAGCAGCCCCAGCCGGCGCGGCACGGTGCCGCGGTCCGACGCCAGCGCGGGGTGGCGGAACTCGTCTCCGAAGGCCAGTGCCCCGAGCAGTCCCGCGCCGAGCGCCGCCGGGGGCAGCGGCAGCTCCCGCGGCCAGGCCGCGAACAGCCGGGCCTGCGGGGTGTGTCCCACCCGGGCCAGCAGCAGGGCGGTGAGGGCGGACACCAGCAGTACGGCACCGCAGGTGAGGAAACCGGTGCCGATCCCGGCGGCCCGGCGGAGTTCGTAGCGCAGGGGGCGGAGGGGGCTGGGGGCGAGGCGGACGGAGATGGGGGGCGGAAGCGGGGAGAGCGGGTCCGGTTCCCCGGCGGCTCCGTCCCGGCGTGCGGGGCGGACCGGCGCCGGGGCGGGCTTCGCGCCGGCTGTCCGAGCGGCCTTGCGGAGTTCCGGCTCCGGCTGGGCCTGCACGGCGGGCACTTCGGCGGCGGTGGTTTCGGCGGCTTCCGAGTGGGTGGAGGGCCAGGCCGCGGGAGCGTCCGTGGAGGCAGCGCGGATCGCGGACTCGCCGCCGACGGCTTCGACGGATACGGCGTCCGCCGAAGGCTGGGCCTCGGGAGCGTCGGCGGATACCGCGCTGGGCACCGGCTGCGCTGTGGCAGACGCGGCGTGGGCCGACTGCTGGGCTGCCGGGGCTTGGACGGACAAGGGGCGGCTCGACGACTGACCGGAAGTGGCCGCCGGCGGCTGCGCGGGGACGGCGGGCGCCGTCCTGGTGGACCCTGCGTGACCGGCGGGCTCGGCAGAGCCGAGGGGGGCCGACGGCCTGGCGGGCGCGGGGGCGGTCGACGACTGGGCCGCTGCGGGAGCGGGCCACTCGGCGGGGGGACGCATGCGGGGGGAGCGCTCCGTGTCCGGGCTCGCAGGCGCAGACGTGACGGCCGGGTGGTCGGTGCGGCCTGCGCCGGTGGGGTGGGGCTGGGGTCCAGCCGTGTCGCCGGGTTCCGTGACGGCCGTCGTCCGGCTCCGGCCCGGCTCCTGGTCGGTCGTGCGCGACTGCTGCGCGAGGCCCGGGGCGGCCGCGGGCTGCGGGCCGCCCAACTCCGCCCTCGGCTGCGGTGCGACCGCGAGCGTGTCCGCCTCCCTGCGCCGATCCGCGAGCGTGTCCGCGTCGCCGCGTCGATCCGCGAGCACGTCCGCGTCCCCGCACCGATCCGCGAGCACGTCCGCGTCCCCGCGCCGGTCTGCGGGCGGTGCGTCCGGCCGCCCGGCGGCGGACACCTCCTCGAACCGCTGCGGATACGCCTGCCGGGCACCGTCCACCGCAGCCTGCTCCCCCGCGCTCTCGGCACAGCGCCGTTCGCGCCCCGGCCACCTCTCCTCGGCCGTGTCCGGTTCGCCGTGGTCCGGCTCCTGCCGCACCGCCTCCGGCACGGTTCCCGTCCCCCACGCCTCCTCCGTCGACGGCCCGCCTCCGGCGCCCGGCCCCATGTCACCGGTCTCGTCGGCGAGTTGGTGGACCAGGATGCCGTGTCGGAAGGCGGTCTCGCCGACCTCGGCGGTGGAACTCCCGTACACGGAGAGGCGGTTGCCGTCTTCCCGGACGACTTCCACCGAGCGGTGGGCGGCGCGGGCCTCCTTGCTGAGAGCGGCGGCGAGCCGGGCGGCATGGGGGCTGCGGACGGCCACGCGCGGGCGGAGCCTGGTGCGGGCGAACTCGCCGGCCTCCTGGTCCGCGACGACCCTGCCGGCCTCCAGGGTGACGACCCGGTCGGCGTCGCGAGCTGCCTCCTTGGGGTCGGCGGTGGTGAACAGAACCGTGCCGCCCTGCGCCGCGTGCGCCCGGAGCATGCGGTGCAGCCAGTGGGCCTCACGGGTGGGGAGGCCGTTCGCGGGTTCGTCCAGGACGAGCGTGTGCGGGTCGGCCAGGAGGGCGCAGGCCAGGCCGAGTCGGCGGTCCACGCCGTGCGACAGCGTGCCCAGGCGCTCCTCGCGCAGACTGACGAGCCCGACCGCTTCGAGCACTTCGTCGGCGCGCCGGGCCGGTACCCCGGCCGCCGCGCACAGCATGCGCAGATGCCCGCGGACGGAGCGAGACGGATGACCGGGGACGTCGCCGAGCAGCACGCCGACCTCACGTGAGGGGTGGGCGATGCGGTGCAGGGGACGGCCTCTGAAGTAGGTGAGGCCGCGGCCCTGTTGCAGTTCGAGCATCAGTCTGAGCGTCGTGGTCTTGCCCGCGCCCGCCTCGCCCAGGAGTGCGGTGACGCGGCCCGCGCCCGCTTCGAAGGTCACGTCGTCGACGGCGGGCGGGTGCGCCTTACGGGGGTTGCTGGTCAGTCCGAAGGCCTGGATCACCTTAGGGAAGATAGCGCGGAATGACCGTTTTTCCGGGTATAGAAGGTTTTAACCCCGCCGAGTTCGCGCTGTCGGACGGTCAGACCTCGGGCCGGAGCATCGGCGGGTTGAGCAGAGTGGCCCCGCCGGCCCGGAAAAGCTGGGCCGGGCGTCCGCCCTGGCGGGTGGTCGTACCGCCGGTGGGGACGAGGAAGCCGGGGGTTCCGGTGACCTTGCGGTGGAAGTTGCGCGGGTCGAGCGCCACCCCCCACACCGCCTCGTAGACCCGGCGCAGCTCGCCGACCGTGAACTCCGGCGGGCAGAACGCGGTGGCCAGGGACGAGTACTCGATCTTGGACCTGGCCCGTTCCACCCCGTCGGACAGAATCTGGGCGTGGTCGAAGGCGAGCGGCGCGACGGGCTCGCCGTCCCGGCCGTAACCGCCCTGCGCGAGCAGTTCCTCCACCGGTGCCCAGCGCGCGTTGCTGGCGTCGCCGCCCGCGCGCGGTGCCGGCAGGTCGGGGGCGAGGGCGAGGTGGGCGACGCTGACCACACGCATCCGGGGGTCGCGCTTGGGGTCGCCATAGGTCGCCAGCTGTTCCAGGTGGGCTCCGCCCTCCTGAGCGGGGGCGTCGGGGTCGTGGGCCCGCAGCCCGGTCTCCTCCGCGAGTTCCCGCGCCGCCGCCTGCGAAAGGTCCTCGTCGGCCCGCACGAAGCCGCCCGGCAGCGCCCAGCGCCCCTGGAACGGCGACTCGCCTCTGCGTACCGCCAACGCGCACAGGGCGTGTCGGCGCACGGTCAGCACGACCAGGTCCACGGTGACGGCGAACGGCGGAAAGGCTGACGGGTCGTAGGGCATGCGGTGATCATAGTCGTCTGCCTGACGATAAACACTCCCTTCGCTACGCACTCCGACGGCTGATCCACTTCGCTCCGGCGTACGCCCTCCGGTTCGGTCCGGGACGCGTTCCCGCCTCGGCCGTCCGTTCGCCGCGGCCGTGCCCCGTAAAGGCTCGCCGCTCCCGGCAGGAGCTCACGCCCCCAGCTGCAGGCCGACCGCGGCCTCCTCGACCATCGCCAGGCCGAGCCGGCTGACCCGCACCGAGAAGGGCGCGCCGGCCACCCGCAACCCGGACAGGCCGAGTTCACCCAGGGGCGCGCTGTGGGCCGGGCGGAGGGTGACGGTGCCTGCCGGGGCGTCGGGCCGGATGCCTGCGAGCGTGGTGAGCAGCAGGACCCCGGCAGCGGCGGCCGTGGCCGCCGGGCGGCAGGCTGCGGGGTGTGGAAGGGGAGCACTCCCCTCGCAGCACTGCTCTCCGGCGAACATCTCCGGCAGCCGGTGGCCGAAGTGCTCGGCCGCCGCCAGCAGGCCGCGCAGCAGCCCGCCCGCCTCCTTCTCGTAGCCCGCGGCGGCCAGCCCGGCGACGGCCAGTGCCGTCTCATGGACCCTGACGGCGCCGGACCGGTGTCCGAACGGGCTGTGGCCCGCCTCCTTGGCTCCGAGGCCACGCAGCCCCCACCCCGAGTCCATGGCCGGTCCGCCGAGCAGCCGGGCGAGCTGCTCGGTCTGCACCTTGTCGAGCAGGCCGACGGCCAGCTCGCCCGCACCGAGCAGGCCGGTGTCGAGCAGGTGCACGGCGGTGGAGCCGAGGTGGGTCAGGGGCCGGCCGTCCGGGGTCAGGGCCGCCGCGGGACGGCCGCCGCCCCGGTCCTCGACCCAGAAGTCCGCCCGGAACGCCTTCCTCAGCTCCGCGGCCCACTGCCGCAGCCCGGTGCTCCCGGGCCGGTCGAAGGCGTCGAGGAGGTCGGCGCCGAGCAGGGCGGCACGGTGGGCGTGGGCCTGGGTCTCGCCACGCGTGGGGCCGCCGGGCTGCGGGTCGCAGAGGTAGGTCTGGTCGCCCACGGTGGTGCGCAGCCAGGCCAGGCAGCGCTCGGCGGCGGGCAGCAGTTCCCGTGTCTCCTGTTCCGGCAGTCCCCAGCGGCGGGCCTCCGAGAGCAGGGCGGGGAAGAGCAGGGTGGCCTCCGTCCCCGTGCAGCCCGGTGGCAGGTGTGGTCCGGCGTCGCGGCGCGGGCCGGGGATCATGCCGGTCCGCGGTCCCGGGCCGCGGAGTTGGGTGCGGGCCAGGGTGCGCAGTGTCCCGGCGGCGAGCCGGGTACCGAGGGGCAGGGTCATCCGGGCTGCGGCGAGTGCCTCGGCCGGGGCCAGACCACACCGCCACGGCGCCCCGGCGGCGAGATAGCAGTCGGAGGGATGCGCGGGGTCGCGGAGCAGCAACGCCTGGAGGTCGTCGATGCTCGCCCTCAGCAGGACCGCGGCCCTCGGATCGTCGCCGGTGGCTCTGGCCGGTGCCAGCGGGCTGGTCGCGGCGCGTCCCACGGCGCGCGGGGGGCTGGTGCCGTCCGGGCGCACCCGCAGCTCCACGCTCGCCGTTCCGCCCGGCGGCAGCTCGAACTCCCAGCGCAGCAGTCCCGCCGAGGCCACCGCGTCGGACGGTGGCGGGTCCGCCGTGACCGATACGTTGCCGGTGGGGGTCGTCCAGCGGAGGCCGGAGTCGTGGACGCCGGCCGGGAGTTCGGCTCCGGGTGCGCCGGAGGCGATGGCGCCCAGGTCGGCCAGGTCCGTGCCCAGGGCCGCCTCCAGAGGCAGGCGCAGGGGATGGGGTGCGCAGTTGCGCAAGGTGATGCGCTCCGTGCCGTCGGCATGCCGGATCCGTTCCACGACGACGTCCGGATCCGGTCCCGCCGCCGGGGAGGCCCGGAGCGTGCCGACGAAACGGGCGGAGTCCGCCCCTGTCATGCGGGCCTGCAAGGCGAGCGGTTCGCGGCCCGCGACACGGATCTGGCAGCGCGCGAGCAGCCTGCGGCCCGCGCGGTAGAACCCCTCCAGCCCCTGGCCGGTCAACTGGCCCTGATCTGTGGAGATGGCGAGGCCGGGCAGCGCGACGCAGATCAGGGCGGCGTGCGTGGGCGGCAGCCCGGCGGCGCGCCCCGGGGCCGGGGAAGCCGGTGGGGCGGGATTGGGCCGGGGTGCGCGCCCGCGCGGCTGAGCGTGGCCGAGGAGGCCTTCCGCCGACGGCGGCCAGGGCGGCCCGTCCCGCAGGAGACGGTTGTCGGCGGTGGTGATGGGCGGAGTCGGCTGATGCATCGGCAGGCTTCTTCCGTGCGCTGTGCGCCCGTGGTGTACCGGGCGCCGGGCGGAGGGCTCCGGAGGGACGGACGGCGGCACGGCCCATCCAGGCGTTCCGCCACTCAGGTGAACGGAGACGGACTCCTCCTGGTCACGCACGCGCCTGCCGAAGCCGATCGGATGCCGGCGCGGTGCCGCGTCGTTCGAACCGGCCGGCCTGCGCCTGTGACCGCGAACGCCCTGGTGCGGCAGGCCGGTGCGGTGCCCGGCGGAGAGCGGGTGGTCGCGGTGCCGCGCCCTTCCCACGAGGCTCCGGGCCCAGCGGGCGGCGTCACCGGCCCAGGTCCGGCCGGCTGCCGCCCACGGCCGCCTCCGTTCATTCATCTCCCTCGTCGCGGCCGGTCCCGGTTCGCCTGCCCTCCTGCGCGGCTCGTCCACCGCCTGTCTCACTCCGCCCTGCCGTCTCCGCCGCACGCGTACGCGTGCGGCCCGGCCTGGCGGCGGGGCGGGTGTGCCCCGAACGGACCTGTCGCGGCCGGGTTCCGGCCGGCCGCGGCCGTCGGTCGTCGGTGGTGTCTCCGGTACCCGGGGGACGGCCACGGCGGGAGCCGGAAGCGGCGGCCGGCGGGTCGTCGCCACCGTGGTGCGGCGGACCGGCTTCACCGGCTGCTGCCGTCCCGTCCGCCCGCACGTGTCCGATGCGGTCCGTGAGTTCGATCCGTTCCGTGCGGTCCGTTCGTCCCGACCGCAGGCAGCGGCGGATCGACTCCGGATCCAGGCCCTCGTTGCACGCCTGGTGGAGCAGCTTGGCGAAGAGGTAGTCGGGGTCCGCGCCCAGGGCCATCGCGAAGGCCTCCCTTGCCTCCAGGTCGTCACCGGCCGACCAGGCCACCCAGCCCGCCAGCGTGAGGGGAGCGGCGGCGTGTTCGCCGTAGGGGCCGACGCAGCGGCGGGCCAGGGCTCGCCACAGCCGCAGGGCCGGTCCCGCCGCTTCGCCCTCCATCCAGGCGGCCGCCCGGTCGCGGGTCGTGCGGTCCTGCAATCCGAGAATCAGCGTCGCGGCCTCGTCGTGGGAGAGCAGGGTGTCGTCGCGGACGTCCGCCTGGTGGGTACCGGAGACGGGGGTCGCGGCGGCGTACCGGTCGATGATCCGTTCGGCGAGGGCGAGGGTTTCCTCGGCCACCTCCGCGCGGAACGCGTCGTCGAGGATCCGGGGCACCAGGGCCATGCCCGCGCCGTCCAGGGCGATCTCCTGCTCCAGCACGGCGCCGGACTCCCAGGGGAGCAGCCTGGCCCGCAGCTCGCGCAGGCTGCCGCGCACCTGGATCCCGGCGTAGGTGGCGGCGGCCGCGAGCACGGAGGTGCCGGGCAGACCCATGGGAGAGCCGTCGGGCGGACAGCACGCCTCGGTCGGGCAGCAGTACGACCAGAAGCGGCCGTCCGAGACGCACAGTGCCTCGATGACGGGCACGTCGAGCCGACCGCACTCGACACGCAGCAGCTGGGTCAGTGGCGCGAGCCGGTGCATCACGTCCTGGCCCGATTCGCCGGGCGCGGGTTCCTGGCAGACGTAGGCGACCATCTGCTCGGGCCGGGCTCCCCGGCGCTCGCCGCCGGTCACCAGTCCCTGTGCGAGCTGGCGTGCGGCCGACTCCCAGTCGTCCTCGTTGGCGGGGATGCCGAGCCGGGCGCGTCCGCCGAAGCGGCCGCGGCCTGCGCGGTCGTGGAGGGCCACCAGCACCATGCTGTCCTCGGGGCGGTACCCGAGCAGGTAGGGCAGCGCGTCGGCCAGTTCGGCCGGGGTGCGCAGGGTGACCTGGGTGTCGTGGGCGGACGGTCCGAGGGGGCCTGCGCCTCGGGTGATGTCGGCGTTTTCGGAGGGTCCGGTGGTTTCGCTGTGATTCGTCATGCCCAGACGATCTCCCGGATCTCGCGATTCCGGTTGGGCCTGTGGACAAGTCGAATCAGGGACACGACAAAGCCGTCTCCGGTATCCACAGGCTCGCCCCGCTGTCGGTCCCGTCCTGTTGTATGGGACGCATGGAGCACACGAGCAACACGGAACTGCGGACCCGGGCGGACGCCGTCCTCGCCCGTCTCGTCGGGGACGACACGGGCGCCGCCCGGCTGCGCGAGGACCAGTGGCGGGCGATCGAGGCGCTGGTCGCGGACCGGCGCCGGGCCCTGGTCGTCCAGCGCACGGGCTGGGGCAAGTCCGCGGTGTACTTCGTGGCGACCTCGCTGCTTCGTGCCTCGGGCGGTGGCCCGACGGTGATCGTCTCACCGCTGCTCGCGCTCATGCGCAACCAGGTGGAGGCCGCGGCCCGGGCCGGCATCCACGCCCGCACCATCAACTCCTCAAACACGGAGGAGTGGGAGTCGATCCAGGCAGAAATCGCGGCCGGCGAGGTCGATGTCCTCCTCGTGTCCCCGGAACGGCTCAACAACCCCGACTTCCGCGACCAGGTCCTGCCCAGACTCGCCGCGGCGACCGGACTGCTCGTGGTCGACGAGGCCCACTGCATCTCCGACTGGGGCCACGACTTCCGGCCCGACTACCGGCGGCTGCGCACCATGCTGGCCGACCTGCCGCCGGGCGTGCCGGTGCTGGCGACCACCGCCACGGCCAACGCGCGCGTGACCGCCGACGTGGCCGAGCAGCTCGGCACCGGCGGCACCTCGGACGCGCTGGTGCTGCGCGGGCCGCTGGACCGGGAGAGCCTCAGCCTGAACGTGCTGCGGCTGCCGGACGCCGCGCACCGGATGGCCTGGCTCGCGGACCACCTGGACGAACTGCCGGGGTCCGGCATCGTCTACACCCTCACCGTGGCCGCTGCCGAGGAGGTCACCGCGTTCCTCCGGCAGCGCGGGCATCCCGTGGCGTCGTACACGGGCAAGACGGAGAACGCCGACCGGCAGCAGGCCGAGGACGACCTGCTCGGCAACCGGGTCAAGGCGCTGATCGCCACCTCGGCACTCGGCATGGGCTTCGACAAGCCCGACCTCGGGTTCGTGGTGCACCTCGGCTCGCCCTCCTCCCCCATCGCCTACTACCAGCAGGTGGGCCGTGCGGGCCGCGGCGTCGAGCACGCCGAGGTGCTGCTGCTGCCGGGCCGGGAGGACGAGGCGATCTGGGACTACTTCGCCTCGCTCGCCTTCCCTTCGGAGGACCTGGTGCGCCGCACCCTGGACGTCCTCTCCCGGGCCGGCGGCCCCGTGTCGCTGCCCGCCCTGGAGCCGCTGGTGGAGCTCCGCCGCTCCCGGCTGGAGTCCATGCTGAAGGTCCTCGACGTGGACGGCGCGGTCAGGCGGGTCAAGGGCGGCTGGGTCGCGACCGGGCAGCCGTGGACCTACGACGCCGACCGGTACGCCTGGGTGGCCAGACAGCGCGAGACCGAGCAGCAGGCGATGCGCGAGTACGCGGCCACGCAGGACTGCCGGATGGAGTTTCTGCAGCGCCAGCTCGACGACGAGGCCGCGAAGCCCTGTGGCCGCTGCGACAACTGCGCGCATCCCCGCTTCACGGCCCACACCACCTCGGCCGCGCTGGACGCCGCGCGGATCGACCTGGGCCGCGCGGGCGTCGAAGTGGAGCCCCGCCGGATGTGGCCGACCGGATTGCCGGCGATCGGCATCGATCTCAAGGGGCGCATTCCGGCCGGTGAACAGGCGTCGGCGGGACGGGCCTTGGGACGGTTGTCGGACATCGGCTGGGGCAATCGGCTGCGACCGCTGCTCGTGCCGCAGGCCCCGGACACGCCCGTACCGGACGATGTCACCCGTGCCGTGGTGGACGTGCTGGCCGACTGGGCCAAGGGACCCGGCGGCTGGGCTCCGGGCGCGGCCGACCCACAGCCGCGCCCCGTGGGTGTCGTCACCGTCGCCTCGCGTTCCAGGCCTCGGCTGGTCCACTCCCTCGGCGCGCGCATCGCGGAGGTCGGCAGGCTGCCCCTGCTGGGGTCCGTCGAGTACGCGGGCGAGGCGTCCCGGGTCTCGCGCAGCAACAGTGCCCAGCGGCTGAAGGCCCTCGACGGTGCGCTGACCGTGCCGCCCGGCCTCGCCGCCGCCCTCGCCGAAAACCCGGGACCGGTCCTGCTGGTGGACGACTTCACCGAGACCGGGTGGACCCTGGCGGTGGCGGCGCGCATGCTCCGCAGGTCCGGGGCGCGGGGGGTGTTGCCGCTGGTCCTCGCCGTTCAGGGCTGACCGGCTGACCGGCACGCTGCTGTTCGAACACGGTGCCGGGTGCGACGCACGAACGTGCCGCGCTCGAACGACCCAGGGGTCGGCGGACACTTCATCGGGTAGGGATATAAGCCACGCACCACCAGATAACAGTCGGTGGCCCCATTTGCTCGTTGCCGCATCCAAGTTCGACAGCAAGAATTGAGGTCCGCTCCCCGCACGGCTCGCCCGTGATCCGGTTGGGCTTTTGCTGCGGTGCGCGCGGCCCCGAATCCGATCTCGCCCGCAGTGTGGGCGCGTAGCCGAAGGGAGGAACGTGACCTTCGGATTCGCTCCGTCCTCGGCGGCATCATTGTCGACGTCCGCGTCCGCCGCGTCCGCCAGCCGTCTGCTCGAGCCCGCGGAGTGGGCCGACGCCGGAATACCGCTGCTGCGCAACCCCCGCGAAGTCGTCAACGGTCTGCACGCCCGGCATCGCCCGCGTCCGGGCATCGCGGTCGTCGCCGTCCTCGATCCGGAGGAACGGCTGTGTGCCAGCGCCTCCTTCGGTCGGCGCGCGGCCCCGGCCGACGGCTGGATGTTCCGCAACACGCTGCTGGACCAGTTGCGCCGGGTCATCCCGCACGACCTGCGCCGCCGCACCCCGGTGCGGACCGCCGTACTGCTCTACTGCCGCGAGGGGGACGCGCGTTGGACTGAGGAGGACGGTGCCTGGATGTGGGGGCTGCGGGACGCGTGCACCCTGCACGGGCTGCGCTGCGGGGCGTACATCACGCTGACCCACGACGGCTGGCAGGTGCTCGGCGAGGGTCGCGGAGGGCGGCGCCCCAACGCCGACTCGCCTCCCGAACCCTTCGCCCTGTCCGAGGCCCCGCCGCTGCCGCCGCGTACCGGCGGCGGCGCCTCCGAGGTGCTGCGCCGCGCGGCCGCCCGCTGAACCCCGGTCCCCGCGAGGGAGCACCGGGCGGGCACGCCCCGCCGGGCACGGCACCCGAAAGACGCCCTGCCGGGTGCCCGGCGGTCATGCCGCGCTCCGCACCGGAGCGGACGTCCCGCCACCCCGCCGTCGGACGTCGGGCCACCCGAGGGATCCGGCCCGGTGCCCGCGCTGCCGGATCCTCCGCCCGCCCAACGGCCGACGCCGCGACGGGCAGCGGCCCCCGCCCGCCCTTTGGGCATGCCGAAGGCACCACTGTGCGAGTCACCGCCGCGGATCCTTCGGTACCTCCGGGTTCCCGGAGGCGCCGAGACGGCTCAGACGCCTGCGCCCAGCACCGCGTTGATGCGCTGCGGGTCGCCGCAGACGATCAGCAGGGCGCCGGCCCGGGAGAGAGCCAGGGGCAGAGCGGTGGCGGCGACGGTGTCGGGGCCGCCGTTGACCGCGACGACGACCACGGAGCGGGTGCCGGCACGGGAGGCGACGGCGGCGTCCGCGTAGAAGACGTCGTCGCCCGCGTCGTGCTGGGCCCAGTAGGAGGCTTCGCCGAAGGACAGCTCGTGGTCGGCCCACGGATGCTGCGCGCCGGTGGTGATCACCAGCACGTCGCCGGGGGCACGACCCGATTCGAGGAGCAGGTCCACTGCTTCCTCGGCCGCGTCGAGAGCGCTCTCGACCGAGGCCGGGATCAGCTGGATCTGCGGGGCCGCCGCTGCCGCGGCGGGGACGGCCGGGCTGGACTGGCCTGGCTTGGCCGCGTCACGCGGCGTGCGCTGCACCGGCGGCGTGGGCCGCAGAGGGCCGGGACGACCGGGACGCGACGGAGCCGCGGGGCGCGGGCCGGGTACGGGACGAGGGGTCGGCGCGGTACGGCCACTGGCCGGAGTGGCGCGGGGACCCTGGGCACTCTCGTGAATCTGAGGCTCCTCGGGAATGAGAGGCATGAGCTGATATTTATCAAACGTTGGTGCAGGTCACGTGAACTGGGTGGCACAACCGTGCGACCGGAAGGTCAGAAATCGAAGCCGAGCTGACCCTCGATCTCCGGAACGCTTCCCTCCGCCCAGCTGCGGACCTTCTTGAGGTGCCGCCACTGGGGCAGCGCATCAAGATACGCCCACGACAACCGGTGGTACGGGGTGGGGCCCCGCTCCTCCAGTGCGGCCTTGTGCACGGGCGACGGGTACCCGGCATTGTCCGCAAATCCGAAGTCTGCATGGTCGATACCCAGTTCGGCCATCATTTTGTCGCGCTGAACTTTGGCGATCACCGAGGCAGCGGCCACGGCCACGCACGATCGGTCACCCTTGATGACCGTGCGCACCCGCCACGGGGTACCGAGGTAGTCGTGCTTCCCGTCGAGGATGACCGCGTCAGGACGGACCGGCAAGGTCTCCAGGGCACGGACCGCCGCGAGTCGCAGGGCGGCCGTCATCCCGAGGTCGTCGATCTCCTCCGGCGAGGCGTGCCCGAGGGCGTAGGACGTGACCCAGCCCCGCAGCGCCTCGGCAAGTTCCGTACGCCGCTTGACGGTCAGCAGCTTGGAGTCGGTGAGGCCCTCGGGCGGTCGGCGAAGACCGGTGACCGCGGCACAGACGGTGACGGGCCCGGCCCAGGCGCCGCGCCCCACCTCGTCGACACCGGCAATGACCTTGGCTCCGGTCGTGGCGCGAAGGGAGCGCTCGACGGTGTGAGTAGGCGGTTCGTACGGCATGGCGACCTTAGGGTACGCCGCACCGATCCCCGAGCGACACCCCGGCCTCCCGGACCGCGCCGGGGGCCGCCCGAGCCTCGGCTCACGCCTCGCGCGACAGCAGCAGCGGAAGCATGAACCGGTCGATCATCTCCTCGATCTCCTGGTCGTTCCATTCGCTTCCAGAAATCTTGTTCCGGTACATCATCATCGCCGGAATGGCGTCGATGACATAGCCGTTGGCCGCGTCGGCGCGCACCTCTCCCCGCTCAATACCGCGGGTGATGATGTCACCGATCAGCCGGATCGCCGGTCCTACGACTCCGTCGAAGATCACGCCATGGAACCGCTCGACCTGCAGGGAATCGCATTCGTGAATCACCGACCGCAGTGCGAAGCCGGGGCGCGAGAACATCGCGTCCCGGGCCTGCCGGCACAGGGCCAACAGGTCCTCACGCACACTTCCCAGGTCGGGGGCCTCCTCGAAAGGCGGCAGACCGGCCTGCAGGGCATCGGCGACCAGTTCCTCCTTGGAGGGCCAGCGGCGGTAGACCGCCGCCTTCCCGGTCTGGGCTCCGGCGGCGACGCCCTCCATGGTGAGGCCGTTCCAGCCGACGGTACTGAGCTGCTCCAAGGCGGCGTCCAGGATCGCGCGTTCGAGGACCGCACCGCGCCGACGAGGGGAGGCCGCCTGGGGAGCGGCGGCGGTCCAGCGCGAGGTAACCATCTGATGTTTCTCCAGCGAGCGAGGGGAAGCGGGAAGTCCGGAGCGGGAGGGCGCGGCGCGCGACGGCAAGGGGGACGCGGCACGCGACGCGCAATTAAGTGAACGCTTGCGTTCTCTACCGGGGACTCACTACCGTTGACGCGACAGTGAACGCCGCCGTTCACTAACACCTTCGTGGGGGATCCATAGTGACAACCTCTCAACTGATACCGGACCAGAAACCAGGTGCGGCCCGCCGGCAGGGGCGCCCCGGCATCGCGCTCACCGTGATTGCCGCCTGTCAGCTCATGGTGGTACTCGAC
>NZ_JAEKKT010000386.1 GCF_019510245.1 Streptomyces sp.
CTGGCCCTGCAGACCATGTGCGCCTCCATCTCCGCCACCGCGTTCTTCGTCATCGGCGGCGCCCTCGGCTCGGCGGGCTGGCGCGCGCCCTTCTGGATCTACGCCGTGGGCCTGGTGCTGGCCCCCGCGATGGCGCTCACCCTGTCCAGGCCCAGGCCGGCCGGCGCCGCGGAAGCCGAAGAACCCGCGGGCGAGAAGAGGCCGTTCCCCGTGCGCCTGCTGGCGGGCATCTGCGCACTCACCGTGTTCGGCGCGATGGTCTTCTACACCGTGCCCGTCGAGATGTCCTACCTGCTCGACGACCTGGGCGTGAAGTCCACCGGCGTCATCGGCCTGGCCACCGCGGTCGCCAGCGCCGCCACCGTGGTCGGTTCCATCGCCTTCACCAGACTGTCCGGCAACCCGGACCGGAGGCTGCCCCTGGTGTTCGCCCTGTGCGCGGCCGGTTTCGTGGTGATCGCCCTGGCGAACAGCCCGGTGATCGTGATCGTCGGCGCGGTGCTCAACTGCCTCGGCACCGGCATGCTGTTGCCCTCGCTGCTGACCATCGCGATGTCCAGGCTCAGCTACGCCGACCGGGGCCGCGGCACCGGACTGTGGACGGCCGCCTTCTTCGCGGGCGAGTTCATCAGCCCGCTCGTCCTGATCGGCCTGGAATCGGCCACCGGCAGCATGGCCCACGCCGTCGGCGTCCTCGGTCTCGCCTCGGCCCTGACGGCCGGCGGGCTGCTGCTCGGCCGTCGCCGGTGACCGTTGTCCGGACTCCGAGGGGGATCCGACGGGCCCACGCCGCCCGGCCGTCGCCGATCTGCGGAAGGGTCATGGCCGCCGAGCACAGCAGCGAGGGGCGCGCGGCACTGCTCAGGGCAGGGGGACGGCCATGCCTGAGCTGTGGCCGCCGCGCAGGAACAGCCCGCTGATCGCGGCGGCCGCCAGGCAGGCGAGGGCGGTTACCAGGAACCCGAGGTTGTTGCCATGTGTCCGCCTCCGTCACCAGCGCGCCGACGGGCGGTCCCATGGGCGCCGAGGCCACGGCGAGCGGACAGGAGCGTGGACGTGGAGCTGTGGCCGGTCATGGCCGACGCCGGTGTCCCGATCGATGTGGTCGCCGTCCCTGCCGTGGATACGCATGGTCAGGACTGATATCGCAGCGTCCACCTTCGAGTGGATCAGGGCGGCACGCCCCGGATGGCGCCCCGTGGCGGCTGGCATCCCGCCGCACGGCCCGTCGTGCAGGACGGGGCTTGCGGCCGAGAAGGCGTGACGCTTTCGGGTGTCGACCGGCCCAAGCGGCTCACCCATGGCACCCGCGCCCGCTGTCCCGTTCCGTGCCGGACACCGTTTTCCATCAACGAAAGGGCGCGTTCCCCTCCACGCCGGGGTCACGCAGCATTACGCCCAGTAGGCCTGACCGGCCTCGCGGTATGCCCCGGATGCCCATTCGTCGGCCGGTCCGGGGGCCACCGACGGGTCGTACTCCCGCGATGGACATCCCATCACGGAAGCACCTATCGTCACTGTGAAAGTTACTTTCATTGGACGAAAGAGGGGAAGCAGTCGTGATGTGGTTGGGACTGGAAGGCAGCCGGGCGCTCGTCATAGGGGCCGGCGGCCTGGGTGCCGCCTGCGCCCGGGGACTCGCGGACGCCGACGCGCACCTGGCCGTCGTGGACGTGGACGAGGCGAAGCTCAAGGCTCTGCGGGACGAGCCGGCACTCGCGGACGTCGATGTGCACGTGATTCCGGCCGATGTCACGACCTCGACGGGCTGTGACGAAGCCGTCCGGGCGGCGGCCGACGTGCTCGGCGGGCTGGACGTGCTGGTGCACGCGGTGGGAACCAACGACCGCCGGGCGGTGGTCGACACACCGGACGAGACCTGGGAGCGGATCCTTGCGCTGAACCTGTCGAGCGCCTTCTATGCCGGGCGGGCGGCGGGACGTCTGATGCGCCAGGCCGGGCGCGGGAGCATGGTGTTCTTCTCCTCCGTCTCCTCCCGGCTCGCCCACCCGCACCATGCCCCCTACGCCGCGACCAAGGGCGGACTGGACCAGCTGGCGAAGGTGATGGCCCGTGAGTGGGCCGCCGACGGCGTGACCGTCAACGCGGTCGCCCCTGGCTACACGGAGACCGAACTGACTCGCGAGTACCTGGCCAGGCCGGGGATGCGCGAGGAGATGCTCGGCCTGGTCCCGGCCGGGCGTCTGGGCACCCCGCAGGACGTGGTCGGCGCCGTGCTGTTCCTCGCCTCGGCGCGGGCGTCATTCATCACGGGGCAGGTGCTTTATGTGGACGGTGGCCGCACACTCGTCTGAGCCAGGAGCCGACCGGACAGGACGGCACCGCAGACCGCCTCGTCCCTCACCTTCCGCCGAGCAGCCGTGTGATCTCCTGACAGGTGTTCAGCAGGCGCGGGCGCAGCTCGTCGAGCAGCCGGGTGACGGGAAATCCCATCGCGGGTACCGCGACATTGGCCGCGGCCACCACCGAACCGGAGGCGTCACACAGGGGCGCGGCCACCGAGCGCAGGCCGTAGGCGAGTTCCTCGTCCTGTACCGCCCAACCCCGCTCGCGAACATCGGCCAGCACCGGGCCCAGCTCCGCCAGGGACCGGATCGCGTTGGGGCCGGTCGCGCCGGTGAAGGACTCCTCGGTGAGGCGCTTGTGCAGCTCGGCGTCGTCCAGACCGCTCAACAGGACCTTTCCGATGGAGGTGTTGACGGCAGGAAGCCGCGAGCCCACCTGGATGTTCGCGGTCACCAGGTCGTTGTTGCGCAGCCGGATCAGGTACAGCACCTGGTCGCCGGACAGGGTGCCCAGGTTGACCGTCTGGCCCGTCGTGGCGGCGAGCCGGCGCAGCGGCCCGTCGGCGAGTTCCACCACGTCCATGCCGCGCAACGCCGCGAAGCCCAGTGTGAGGACTTTGGGGGCCGGACGATAGGCGCCGTCCGGCAGCTGCTCCAGGAAGCCCTCGGTCACCAGGGTGGCGGCCATCCGGAAAGCGGTCGGCAACGGCACTCCGGCCTCGGCGGCCATGTCCGTCAGCTTCATCGACGACCGCTGTTCGGAGAACTGCCCGAGCAGCCGCAGCCCCTTGGCCAGTGCCTCGACGTGGTAGCTGCGCCTGGACGCCGCGGAGCCGTCGGCGGGCAGGGAGTCGGTCGGCTTTTCACGCGGCGGCACGAAAGGTCTCGCTTTCTGTCTGCTGGGCACAGTGGACGCCAGAGGGGCCCGGTCCACTTTCATTCTATGGAAGTCAGCATCAGATTCATCCGCCATGGGGCAACCAGGAGGACGGAAATGGGAGTGCGTCTGGGCGGGCTGCTGCCCGGTGAACTGAACGAGGAGCAGGCCGAGGTCTACCGGGCCATCACCGGCGGCGCCCGCGCCTCGGGGCCGCAGGCGTTTCCCCTGACCGACCAGGAGGGGCGGCTGCGCGGCCCCTTCAACGCCATGTTGCTGAGTCCCCCGGTGGGCCTCGCGACGCAGGCCCTCGGCGCGGCCGTGCGCTACAACTCCTCGCTGAGCGATCGCGTGCGGGAAATGGCGATCCTCGCCGTGGCCGCCCACTTCGACAGCGCCTTCGAGCGGGAAGCCCACGAAGCCATCGGCCGCACCAGCGCGGGCCTGGACGAATCAGAGATGGCCGCACTACGGGCCGGCCGGATGCCGGAACTCACCGAGCCGGCCGAGCGCGGTGCCCTTCGGGCGACGAGGGCACTGCTGCGGCACGGCACATTGAACGACGCCGAGTACGCCGACGCCGTGGCCGCAACCGGAGAACGCGGTGTGTTCGAGCTGACGACGCTGGTCGGCTACTACTCCATGCTCGCTCTCCAGCTGCGGGTTTTCCTGGGCGAGGGCAGCACATCCGGTGCGGATGACCGCGGGCCTCAGCCACCAGAACGCCTTGACAGCCCACGGTGACCCTTCAATACTCAACCCAAGTTCACACAGTGAATATAGCTTTCATTCTACGAAAGTAGGCGGAGAACCGTGAAGCTGATCACCTTCGACGACGGACGGGTCGGCAGGCTGGAACTGGAGGAACGCCTTGTGCTGCCCCTCGAAGTCCGCAGCACCCGGGAGTACTTCGAGCGCGACGGCAAGGTCTCGGAGACCGGCGACCGGCTGCGGCTGCGGCTGGACGACGTGACACTGCGCGCTCCGATCGTGCCGAAGAAGTTCTTCCACACCTCCGGCAACTTCCGTGAGCACGAGGACGAGTCGAAGAACGTCGACTGGTCGCACCCCATGCACAAGGGCATCGTGTTCTTCCAGAACGTCGACGCGATCGCGCCCGCGACATCCAGCGCCGCGAGATGGAGTCCGGCGTCTTCTCCTTCTGCAAGGCCATCGACACCTTCTGCCCGGTCGGCCCGTACATCGTCACCGCCGACGAGATCCCCGACCCGCAGAACCTCGACATGGAACTGCGGGTCAACGGCGTGGTCCGGCAGAAGTCCAACACCAGCCGCATGTCGGTCTCCATCCCGCACCTGGTCGCCTACCACTCCCCGCAGGGCTACAGCGCCGGCGACCTCATCACGACCGGAACCGTCCAGGGCGTGGCCGGCTTCAGCGGCGACCCCGACATGTACCTCAAGCCCGGCGACGTCGTCGAGGCCGAGGTCGAGCGCCTCGGCGTGCTGCGCACCCCCATCGTCAGCTGGCAGGAGGGGCACGGGACCCCCGTACCCGCGAAGGTGGACTGGTGAGGCTCGGCGTCCTCGGCGGCCACAGCGTCGTGGTCAGCGGCGACCGGGCCGCGAACATCCGTTGGGCCTCGCAGGGCAGGCTGCCCGACGACCCCATGGCACTGCTGGAAGACTGGCCACGCCTACGCGACTGGGCGGTCGGGTTGCCCGCGGAGGCGTACGACATCCCGGTCGTCCCCACCGCGCTCGGCGCGCCGGTGCCCCGCCCCCGCCAGGTGTTCGCCGTCGCCCTCAACTACCCGCCGCACGCTGCTGAAGCGGGTTTCACCCCGCCCGGGGAACCGCTCGTCTTCACCAAGTTCCCGGCCTGCGTCACCGGCCCGCACACCAGCGTCGCCCTCCCTCCGGGCAAGGTCGACTGGGAAGTCGAACTCGTCGCCGTTGTCGGCCGAGAGACCTACCGGGTGAGCGAAGACCACGCCTGGGAGGCGGTGGCCGCCCTGGCCGTGGGTCAGGACCTGTCCGAACGTGTCGCCCAGCTCCAAGGAAAGCCCGCCCAGTTCAGCCTGGGCAAGTCCTTCCCCGGCTTCGGCCCCATCGGCCCCGTCCTGGTCACCCCGGACGAACTCGACGACCCCGACGACCTCGAGATCACCGGAGTGCTGAACGGCGAGGTCGTCCAGCAGGACCGCACCAAGTCCATGATCTTCCCGGTGCCGGAACTCATCGCCCGGCTCTCGGCCGTGCTGCCACTCTTCCCCGGTGACCTGGTCTTCACCGGCACCCCGGCCGGCGTCGGCAACCGCATGAACCCGCCGCGCTACCTCACCGACGGCGACGAACTCGTCAGCCGTATCGCGGGCATCGGCGAGATCCGCCAGCATTTCACCGGCCCCGCCCAGCGGTCGTCGGGGAGTTGAGAGCCGCGACAGCCCGTCGGCTGCCTCTGCGACTTCACCCCCGGAAACCGGCGTCCGACCATCGCAGACAAGGACCCGCATGTCCGACCACACCCCGCCCGCCATGCCCATCCCCCGCCGTTTCGAGGGCCGCACGGTCCTGGTCACCGGCGCCGGCACCGGCTACGGCGCCGAGATCGCCGTGCGCGCCGCCCAGGAGGGCGCCCGCGTCGCCGTCCACTACCGCAGCTCCGCCGCCGGAGCCGAGAAGACCCTCGCCCGCATCAAGGACGTGGGCGGCGAGGCGTTCACCGTGCAGGCCGACATCGCCGTCCACTCCGACGTCATCCGCATGGCCGAGGAGGTCTTCCTCCGGTTCGGCGGCCTCGACGTGCTGGTCAACAACGTCGGTGACGTGGCGAGCGACCAGATGTCCTGGCGGGACCTCACCGAGGAGTCCATCGACCACGTACTCGCCGTGGACATCAAGGGAACCATGCTCTGCACACACGAGATCGGCTCCCGGATGCTGGACCAGGGCCACGGATCGATCGTCAACATCGGCTCCACCGTGATCGTACGCGGCAGCGCGCGGGCGCCGCAGTACGCCGCCGCGAAGTACGGCATCCTCGGCATCACCAAGTCCTACGCCCAGGCCTTCGCCCCCTTGGTACGGGTCAACACCTTCGCACCCGGCTTCATCGAGACCGAGACCCTCCTGAGCCGCGCGGACTGGAAGTCCGGCCGCCGCGAGGACATGATCGCCAAGACCCCGATGGGCCGCATCCCCGGCCCGGCCCAACTCGCGGGCACCGCCCTCTTCCTCGCCACCGACGACGCCTCCCACATGACCGGTGTCTACCTCAACGCCGACGGCGGCTTCAACATGATCGGCGCCTGAGGCAGGCACACCGCTTCCCTTTCGTCAGGAGCGTCACAGCGCAGTCGGGCCACACCCAGGCTCTGCACACCCACCCTGCCCCTCCAGGCCTGCCACGCCCGGGGCGCCACCGGCCTGTGGGCGGGCGGGTCGAACGAAGCTGCAAACACGAGCGCATGCAGTTCACCGCGATGAATGATGGGGAGTCAACGATGACTACGGCCGCTACTCCGGTGTCCGACGTGGACATCTTCGCCGACGATGTCCTGACCGATCCCTACCCCGCCTACGCGGCGTTGCGGGAGACGGGCGCCGCCGTGTATCTGGAGCGCTACGACTGCTGGGCGCTGCCCCGGTACGAACACGTACGGGCCGCGCTGCGCGACCACGAACGGTTCTCCTCCGTGGACAGCGTGGGCTACGAGCCGTCGCTCAACGAAGCACGCCGGGGTGGTGTGCTGGCGACGGACCCGCCGGAACACGACGTGCTGCGCTCGGTGCTGTCGGAGAGCCTGGCCCCGCGCGCGCTGGCGGGCCTGAAGGACGACATCGGTCGGCGCGCGACCGAACTGGTCGAGTCCGTGGTGGCCCGCGGTTCCTTCGACGTCGTGAGTGATCTGGCGCGCGTGTTCCCGCTGACGGTGGTGGCGGATCTGATCGGGATGCCCCTGCGCGCCCGGGACGAGGTACTCGTGTTCGCCGACGCGTTCTTCAACACCTTCGGCCCCCTCAATGAACGGACGACGGCGTCGGTACAGGTCTCCGAACGGCTGCTCGACGAGCTCATCTCCATGATGAACCGCGACGACCTGGCCCCAGGAGGCTGGGGCGAGGCGCTGTATCAGGCGGCCGACCGGGGCGTGATCGGGGAGCACCAAGTGGGACGGCTGCTGCGCGCGTACCTGGTGGCGAGCATGGACACGACGATCAACGCGATCAGCAGCGCGCTGTGGCTGTTCGCCGAGCACCCGACCGCCTGGACGGCCCTGCGCGCCGACCGGACGTTGCTCCGTTCCGCTTTCGAGGAGGT
>NZ_JAEKKT010000088.1 GCF_019510245.1 Streptomyces sp.
GTGTCATGCGCGGGCTCCCTCGAATGCGGTGGTGAGTTCGGTGGTGGTGGTGATGGTGTGGGCGTAGGTGGGGCCGTTGAGGTCGTGGGCCGCGTGCATCATCTCGGGGAGGAAGGCGGCGGTGGCGTCGCGGACCAGGGTGACGTGGTAGCCGAGTTCCATGGCGTAACGCCCGGTGGACTCGATGCACGTGTTGGCGAGCAGACCGACCGGCACGACATGGCTGATGCCATGCTGCTTGAGCTGGAAGTCCAGGTCGGTGTTGGCGAAACCGCTCTGCGCCCAGTGCTCCTGGACGACGATCTCACCCGGCTGCGGCTGGAAGTCGGGGTGGAACTCGCCGCCCCAGGTACCTCGGGCGAAGCTGTGACGCTCCATGATGCTCAGCTGCGTGGGGTTGGCGTGGTCCCAGCCCTCGTAGTCCCCCTCCTCCCAGCGGCGGTGCGGGACGAAGACCACACGGACACCCGCCTCACGGGCCGAGCCCACGACGGCACGCAGATGCTCCAGGAGACCGACCTCCTCGGCCACCGGAGCCAGCCGCGGCCAGATCTTCCCGCCCTCCGACAGGAAGTCGTTGAACGGATCGACCAGCAGAACAGCCGTACGACGAGGGTCATAGATGGGGGGCATGGGTTCCACTCCGAATCTGGATGTCCAATCTGGATGACTACCGCCATCCACATCGAAGATTACGCCCATCATCCTGAGAGTCAAACCAAAGCGGCTTTCCTCCCATTTCAGACAAGGGTGTATGATGAAAGTCATCCAGTTGCGCGGTGCTCCCACGGCGCCGCCCCGCGGAAGGCAGGCACGGACATGGGCCACTCGCAGGTGGAGAAGGCGGCGACCCGCGCACGCGTCCTGCAGCTCGCATCACGCAAGGTCCGCACCGAAGGCGTCACGCGTCTCGGCATCGCGGAGCTCATGAACGAGGCCGGGCTCACCCACGGCGGCTTCTACAAGCACTTCGCCTCACGCGACGACCTGATCGCACAGGCCGCGGCCGTCGCACTCGCCGAAGGCACCGCCAAGATGGAGCGCGCCGCGAACAAGAACGAGCAGGATGCGCGCGCGGGCCTCATCGACGCCTACCTCACCAAACGGCACCGGGACGCACCGGCCACCGGATGCGCGCTCGTCTCCCTCGGCGCCTCCGCGGGACGCGACGACTCCCAGTTCAAGGACTCTTACGAGCTCCAGGTACGCACCTACCTGGAGCTCATCGAAGGCCTCGACGACTCCGAGGACGCCCGCGCCGAAGCCATGCTCACCCTCAGCGCACTCGTCGGCGCCATGCTCATGTCCCGGGCCGTCGCCGACCAGGACTTCTCCGAGGAACTCCTGGAGACCGTCGCCGAACGCCTGAAGCAGCGCGGGGCGCAGGCGTCGCCGGTCCTCGCCTGACGACAAGGCCTTGGCGCCCCCAGGCTCGGCCGGAGACGGCAACCAGGACCCGAGGCCTACGGCCTCTCCCCGGCCCGCCGTGACAGCGGAACGGCCTGCGACCCCCTGGCAGGCACCGTCGCGGCACACCGGGCAACGCGCGACGGCACCTCGACGTCCGGCGACGGTCGGCACGTCGGCCGGGGAATGCCTTCCCTGGCCGTGTCCTCGGGGCTCACGTGATCCCCCGGTTGCCGGCGGAGTCGCCGCCCGGCTCGTCCGACCCGCTTCCCCGGCGGCGCGGCCGCGCCCGGCCGTCCCCGCCCCGCGCGAACCGCACGTGCCGCGGCACGGGAGCCGTGTCAGAGGAGTGCCGCGACGGCGATCCGGCACAGGACGTCCTCGGCGCGGCCCCACGTCCAGCCGCTCTCCACCACCAGGGTGCGCCAGCCCGGAGGGCCGAACCAGTACCACAGCAGATCGGCCGTCTCCTCGACGGGACACGAGGGCTCCGGATCCAGCGTGTGCAGATGGCCGGCGACGGCCTGCAGCGCGTCCCGGTAGGCGGCGGTCGCCCGCTCCCACAGGGCCTCTCCGTCCTCGTGGACAGGAAGTGCCTTGTGGATCGCCTCGTGCACGGCGAACTGGCTTTCATTACCCAGACGCGTTCCGTGTGCCAGCGCCGCGAGGACCTCCCGCGGCGTTCGCAGGGCGAGTACGCCCTGCGTCGCCTGCTCGTAGCCCGAGGCGGCCACGCCCTGGTCGATGATCTCGTTCAGGATGTCGCTCTTGCTGCCGACGCTCGAGAACACGGTCTTCGAGGCGACCCCGGCGGCCGAGGCGATGTCGGCCACCGTCACTCGTCCGTAGCCCCGTTCCGCGAACTGTTCCGTGGCATGACGAAGGATCAGCTCCCGTGTGCGGATCGCGCCCCGCTCACGCAACGGGGACACATAGGGACGTTTCGGCGACATAGATCGATGCTATCAGCATGAATTCATTAGGTATCCTGTTACTCGAATGGCGCTGTGCCCGGTCTCGTGCCGATGTCGGCACCGACCGCAACCGGACGGACCCCCGGTTCCCGAACGTTCACAGCGCCGAGCGGCACTGCCCAGAAAGGCATCACCACCATGGCAATGGACGCATCGGAACCGGGCCGCGGCCTCTTCCGCATCCTTGAGACAGGGGATCCCACACTGGCCGTCGAGGTGGTCCACCGGGACTTCCGCAACCGCGAGGCCGCCGCCTCGCCGACGGCCTGCTCAACTCCCGGGCCCGCCGGGGTCCTCGCCTCCAGCGCCTGGATGCGCTCCGCGTTCAGCGACCTGCGTTTCGCCGTCCTCGGAGTCATACACGACAGCGACCAGGTCTGGGTGCGGCTTCGCATGCAGGGCCGGCACACCGGGGCCTTCGTCCGCTTCAAGGACGGCGCGCTCGACCAGGCCGTGCCCCCCACCGGGCGCGAGATCGACTTCGAGCAGATACATGTGCTCGGCCTCCGTGACGGCAAGGTCGTCACACACGAGGCGGTGCGTGACGACGTCACCATGCTCGGCCAGCTCGGTGTGTTCCCCCCGACCCCCTCCGGCATGCTCAGCATGATCTCCTGGCGGCTGACCGGACGAGCCACTCGCGCCGCCACCCACGTGAGCGCGCAGGCGGCGGCAGCGGCCGCGCAGGTGTAGGCAGAACCGGGGCGCATCCGCCTGCGCCCCGGACGTACAGGACCACTGATTTCCGCAGGAAAACCGAGGCACATGCACATCAACAAGAACGACGCGCCGGCCACCGTCGAGACCCCGGGATACACGGGCAAGTGGGCGGAACTGGGCGACATGCACTACGCCTTCGAGACCTGCGCGAACGGCTACAGCATGGACGACCTGCTCACCGCGTTCCCCGACCGCGCCTGCCCCGTCGAGCACTGGGGCTACCTCTTCCGCGGTGAAGTCCGGGTCGAGTACGCGGACGGCAGCGAAGAGTTCCTGAAGGCCGGGGACGCCTTCTACATCAAGCCCGGTCACCGGCCCTACATGACCGCCGAGACCGAACTGCTCCAGCTCACCCGGGTCGCCGACCACCAGCACCTCGTGAAGACGTTCACCGAGGCCGGCCTGCTCGGCGGCGAAGGACCCGCCCAGGCGTGACGCGGTGCTCCGACCCCACAGGCTCGCAGGGTCGAGGGTCGTGCCGGTTGGGACGCGTGGATCGCCCGCTTGTGACGTACCGATTCGGTGCGTCACAAGCGGGCGAAGTCGCTCCGGCGTCGGCCGACAGCACCGTCCACGGGCCTCGGTACCGGGCACTGCCCGGTCCCCACAACGCCTCCATCCGCCCGGCGGCACAGGAACACCGCGAGACCCGAAGGCTGCGCCGGCATGGACGACCGCTGTTCCCGGGGGACGGCCTCGGGTCTCCCCCGCGCCGGCCGCGAGCCGGCGGGGTGTCAATGCCCCATTCCCACACCGCCGTCGACGGGGATGACCGCACCGGTGATGTAGCCGGCGGTCTCGGAGGCGACGAACGCGACGGCGGCGGCGATCTCCTCCGGCCGGGCCAGGCGGCCCAGCGGAATGTGCTGCACCACAGCCGCTCGCTGCGCGTCGGTGAGCTCCGCGCTCATCGCCGTCTCGGTCAGACCGGGCGCGACCACGTTGAAAGTGATGTTGCGGGAGCCCAGTTCGCGGGCCAGGGAACGGGCAAAGCCGACCAACGCGGCCTTGGACGCCGCGTAGTTCGCCTGACCGGCCTGGCCCGCCAGACCTGCGGCGGACGAGATCAGCACCACGCGGCCCCTGCGCGCCCTCAGCATGCCGCGGTTGGCGCGCTTGACCACCCGGAAGGCACCGGTGAGGTTGGTGTCGATGACGCTCGTGAAGTCCTCCTCGGTCATCCGCATGAGCAGCTGGTCCTTGGTGATCCCGGCGTTGGCCACCAGTACCTCCACGTTGCCATGGGCGGCCTCCACCTCCCTGAAGGCCTGCTCGGGCTGCTCGGGCTCGGTGATGTCGCACCGTACGGCCAGCACACCGAGGTCGAGCAGGTCGGCCGGCGGCTCACCGGAGCGGAAGGTGACGGCCACTTTGTCGCCCGCCTCGGCGAACGCCCGGGCGACCGCGAGGCCGATCCCGCGGTTGCCGCCGGTGATGAGGACTGAACGGGACATCGCGCATCCTTCGCTGTGCCGACAGAGAGGCACCACTCAATCATTGACCATGCAAATACATGCACCGGGGATGCCACGGGCATGCCGGCGGCACACTCAGGGTTCGCGCGTAGCCTCCTCCCGCCGAATAATGGCATATCGTACTGAAAGGTGACAGATCTCCTCTCGACATCCGGTGCCTCGCTGGAGGGAGCCGTCCCGTGACGAGCAGCAGACCAGGAAGAGATCCGAACCGCGGAGGCGCATCCGTCGCCATCCACGGCGCGGACCTCGCGGAGGTCCTGTACTGCGCCGCTCGCGAGGCCAGACGCGGGCTGAACGCCGTGGCGGCCGGCGTCTACATGCCCGACGAAGGCGAGGGCGAGCTTCGGCTCGCCCTGGCAGGCGGAAGCACGCCCTCGTGCTTCACCCTCCCCGGCCGGATGGGGCTGGACACGCCATCCGCCTCGGTCCAGGCGTGGAAGACAGGGGAAGCGGCCGTACTGCTGGACCCGAATCCCACCCGGCCCGACCGGAGATACGTACTGCCCTACCCCTACACCGCCCTCTCCGTCCCGGTCACCGCCGACGACCGGCGCTTCGGTGTGCTCACCGTGCTGCGTCCGGAAACCTCCGGCGACTTCAGCCCCGCCGAGCGCACCGCGCTCGGGGACATCGGGAGCCGGCTGGCCGACGCCCTGGCAAGGCTCGCCGGGGACGGAATCAGCCTGACGCCCGGTCTTCTGCCGACGCTGATCCCGCCGGAGGCCGACATCGACGCGCAGGCCTTCATCCCGGGCTGGGGGGTGCGCGATGTCCCCGGATCGACGGGTGCGAGCATGATGTACCCGCTGCGACGGCTGGCCGAACTGCTCAACCGGGCCGCCACGACGGACGAGATCGTGGCGGCCGCCCGGTACTGCGTCATGTCCCCGCTGCACGCCCGGGCTCTGGTGCTGCTCTGCGCCAAGGAGGGCCGGCTGTGGGTCCTCGGGCACAGCGGTGACTCCTCGCGCATGGTGCGCGACCTGCACGGGACCGGGCTCGACGCCCGGACGCCGGCCGCCGAGGCGTTCGAGGGACGTCCGCTGTCCGTCCATGAGAAGCAGGCGGCGGACAACGATCCGCTCGCCGACGACGAGGCCCGCACCGAGCTCTTTCTGCCACTCGTCGGCGACGGGCAGTTCATCGACCTGCCCCTGACGGACAGCAAGCAGGTCGTCGGCGTCTGCTGCCTTTCCTTCTTCGGCCCCCGTGGTTTCCCGCCCGAGGAACGCGCCCTGCTCGGCATGATGGCGGGTCTGCTGGGTGCCGCGGTGGAACGCGTCCGGCTGAACGCCCGACAGCGGGAGGTGGCCCGGTGTCTGCAACGCTTCCTTCTGCCGACCCGGCTCCCTGACCTGCCGCGGCTGGCGACCACGGCGCGCTACCGGCCCGCCGACGTGCGCTCCAAGGCGGGCGGCGACTGGTACGACGTACTCAGACTGCCGAACGACCGCGCCGTCATGGTCGTCGGCGACGTCGAGGGTCACTCCATGGAGAGCGCCGCCGTCATGGGGCAGGTACGCACCGCGGTGGCCTCGTACGCCACCGAGGGCCACCGTCCCACGACCGTGCTCGACCGCACCGGCGGACTCCTTGCCGACCTGGGTACCGACCTGACGGTGACCTGCTGCGTCGTCGCGCTGGACACCCTGGACGGCATCGCCGAGGTCGCCCTGGCCGGTCACCCCGCTCCCCTGGTACGGCGCCCCGACGGAAGCATCGGCGTCCTTGACGCACCGGCCAACCTGCCCCTGGGTGTCTGCGCGGCCGACCCTTGTCAGGGACGCGAGCACGCCATCGGCTCCGGTTCGGTTCTGATGCTCTACACGAACGGCCTCGTCGGCCTGTACTCCGCGGATCCGCAGGACTGCGCACGCGAGCTGCTCGGGTCCGGCGACGGCGGATCCGCACCCGACCTCGAACGACTGGCGGATGCGGTCGTCGCGGAGTTCTGCACTCCCCAGATGCGCCGCGACGACGCCGCCCTGCTGCTCGCGCGGTACGAGGGGGCACAGGGCCAGGACGAACCCCGGACGGCCGGTCTGCACATTCAGCGTCGCGATCTGCGCGGGGTCAGGGCCGCGCGCGGCTTCGTGCACGATCATCTCGACTCGTGGGGACTTGAGGACCTGTCGGACCCGCTGGAGCTGATCGTTTCGGAGATCGTCACCAACGCGCTCGTGCACGCCGGCAGCGATGTGGACGTCCGTCTGCGGGCCTTCCCTGACCGCGTCCGGCTGGAGGTCCGGGACTCGGACAGCAATCCGCCGGTTCCGTCCCCCCTGGCCCTCGCCGAGGAGGAGAACGCGGAAGCGGAGCACGGGCGAGGCATGCTGATCGTGCAGACACTGGCCGAGGAGTGGGTCAGTTCCCCCAACGGCCGGGGCAAGACCGTGTCACTCACCCTGCCCATTTCCTCGTAATCAACGGCACGTTCACCAAGCGGCAATGCAGGGGCAGCGGTTCAGCCCGGCCTCATCGTAGATATTTGCATGGTCAATCTCTTCATGGTCTACTTGCCGCGCCGGAGCGGCCGGTGTGATCACGCGGAACATGTAATCGATTGCACCCGGAGCCGGTCCGGCCCGGCCTGCAAAGCCAGATACGTGTGCCGGTGTGCGGGCCATGACCCGGTTGCTCCAGCGGATCCTGCGAGTACCGGCCGTTCCGCACATGCCTGTGTCCACCCGGGCGCCCTTTCGTGTCCACACGCCTCCGCACCCGGACGCCGTGACGGCCTCCGCACAGGTGTATTCGTGCGCCTCAATCACCGACTAGGACAAACAATGACAGACAGGCACGTCCAGGCGATTCCTTCTGGGCATGGCCTGCTTCACCACGGCCGCCGTGGCCGGCACCGGCATCGTCCGCGGTAACGACTCCATGGACGACAGCACACTGTCGGCCGGCGCCCTGCCCGGGGTGAGCGAACCGACGCATGCGACGTTGACCCCGTTCAGGGACCCGTTGCGCATCCCGCCCACGCTGCGACCCGGCGCCAATGGCGTCACGGAGATCGACCTGGTCGAAGCCAGGCTGCGGCTGCACTCACAGATGCCACCCACCCGTCTGTGGACCTATCGGTCCCGCTGACGATCCAGGACGTCAACTTCGACACCGACTCACAGGGGCGCCTCGACGGGCAGATCGTCTACAAGAGGATCATCGGCGCGCACGACGCGCCCGAACCCGGCAGGCCGCCTTCCGCGCTGTCCACCCTCGCTCCGTTCACCTTGGTCAACGGAGTGGTCCGGCCACACCTCGACGTGGCGGCCCGCGCCTACCGCTTCCGCATGGTCAACACGTCGGACACCCGCGTCTACCGGCTTGCCGTGGTCGACGAGGAGACCGGCGAGGCCGTGCCGGGCGTCATGAAGCTGATCGGCGCCGACATGGGTCCGCTTGGCACATCGCAGACCATCGAGGAGGCGGTCTCCCTCTCCCCCGCGGAACGCGCCGACATCGTGATCGACTTCGCCGCGTTCCCCGGCAAACGGCTGAAGCTCGTCAACACCGTCGCGGGTCAGCGTCCCGGAACTGCGCCTGCCGGACGTCCCGACCTCGCTGCCGGACGGACGACGAAGCCGCTCACCCTCGGTGCCGCGATACCTGTCGCACCCGAGGAGTCCGGCTGGAAGGACACCATCACCGTGACCGCCAACAGCCTGGTCACGGTGGCCGGACGTCTGGCGGACCAGACCGGCAAGGTCATGTACCACTGCCACATCCTCTCCCACGAGGACGAAGGCATGATGAGCCCCTTCGTGATCATGCCGTCGGCCGTGCACGCGATCCACGCCATGTCGATGGGCATGAACACGGCCATGGCGATGGGGACGGGAATGCAGCACGGCAAGGACGAGCATTCCGGCATGACGATGTGACGCCGGTCCGCCACCACCGTGCCGTGACAGGGGGCACTGAACCCCTGAACGGATCCGGCACGTTCTTGGAGTGAGGAGTCTCCCCGGAACTCGGCCGACGACGTGGCCGCAACCACGGACGGCCGGGCCTGGGGTTCACCCGCGTTCACACCTGTCGTAGCCAGCGGCGGCCGATGGGTGCGAACGCGGCCCCGATGCCTCCGCGGCGACATTCGCCGAAACCCCGCCGCGGGCGCACCACGCGGCCGCGGGGCACACGCCTGCCCGCCAACCCGGTCACCCGCTTGTGCCCAGCAGCCGTCCCGGCTCTCCTCCGCACGACCGGTCCGGCCACGACGACGAGAAAGGAGCCGGCCAACGAAGAGCGCGCGTCGGTGCCGAACCACCCCGCGCGAGCGGGGGACGAGGCACTGCGTGAGGTCGAGGAACTACTGGCCGGCCGGTGGGGCGAGACCACGCTGGAGCCGTCTCTGAGCCGCATCGCGGCGCTGACGGCCCGGCTGGGCGACCCGCAGCGCGCGTACCCGTCCCTTCACATCACGGGCACCAACGGCAAGACCTCCACCGCCCGCATGATCGAGACTCTGCTGCGGGCCTTCGGACTGCGGACCGGACGGTACACCTCACCGCACGTCCAGGACGTCACCGAGCGCATCAGCCTGGACGGCGCCCCCATCCCGGCCGAGCGGTTCGTCGAGACGTACCGGGCCCTGGAACCGCACGCGGACACGGTCGACGCCATCCAGGAGCACCGACTCTCCTTCTTCGAGGTCCTGACCGGTATGGCGTACATGGGCTTCGCCGAGGCGCCGGTCGACGTGGCCGTCGTGGAGGTGGGCATGGGGGGCGGCTGGGACGCCACCAATGTCATCGACGCCGATGTCGCCGTAGTCACTCCGATCGACCTCGACCACACCGACCGACTGGGCTCCACCATCGGCGGGATCGCGCTGGAAAAGGCTGGGATCGTCAAGCAGGACGCTGCCCTGGTCATGGCGCGCCAGCCGGCCGTCGCGGAGCGCGTACTGCTGGAGCGGGCAGTGGAAGTGAACGCCACCGTGGCCCGTGAAGGGCTGGAGTTCGGGGTGGGCTCCCGGCAGGTGACCGAGGACGGGCAGATCCTCACCCTGCGCGGGCTGGGCCGGGCGTATCCGCAGATACATCTGCCGCTGCACGGTGTCCACCAGGCGCACAACGCGGCTGTCGCACTCACCGCCGTGGAATCGTTCCTCGGAGTGGGTTCCCGGCAGGCCGAACCGTTGGACATCGCGACCGTGCGCGACGCTTTCGCCTCGGTCACGTCCCCGGGCCGGATCGAGGTCGTACGCCGATGGCCCATGGTCGTCCTGGACGCCGCCCACAACCCGGCCGGAGCCCGTGCCGCCGCCGCTGTCCCCGAGGTGTTCGGAAGCGGCCGCCGCCTGATCGGTGTCGTCGGCGCCAGTGCCGACAAGGACGTCCGAGGACTGCTGGAGGCCTTCGAACCGGTCTTCGCCGAGATCGTGATCACTCGCAACTCCAGTGCCCGGGCGATGAACACCGGCGAACTGGCCGCCGTCGCCACCGACGTCTTCGGCAAGAACCGCGTCAGCGTGGTGCCCGCACTGGCCGGAGCCCTGGGCACCGCGGTCGCACGCGCCGGCGAGGAGTTCGGTCCCACGGGCGGGGGCGTTCTGGTCACCGGCTCCGTCATCACCGTCGGCGAGGCCCGGCTGCTCCTCGGCGAGGGCTGATACGGCCGTACGCCACCGGCATCGTCACGGAACGTCTGGTACCCGCACGTCAAGATCGCACCACCGGCGCGAGGAGGAACTCACCCATGTACGACCAGCAGCTGACCGACTTCACCGTCGTCGGCGAGTCTCCGCACAGGCCGGCCGGACGCTCACGGGCGGAGGAACGACGCCTGCGCAAGGTCAGGATCAGAAGGCGACGGCGCGTCAGGTGGACCGTGGCGACCGGCGCCGTTCTCCTCGGCTTCGCCAGCGCGTACACGGCGCACCATCTCCACCTCGTCACCGCCGACGGCATCCCGACCGACCCGCGGCCCATCGCGACCGGCGCCGGAATGGTTCTTGCGCCGGCATCGGCCGCCGCCGCGGCCCCGCAAGGCGCCACCACGACGCCGGTCCCGCTTCTCGACACCCTCGACGGCCTCGGCGCATAAGACCACCGGGCACTCTGCCCCGGCCACTCCCCCTCGACCCGGCCGAACGGATCCGAAGATGCCCCGAAGAGGCTTCGTGCCGTCCGGGCCCCGGATGACAGAGCGGTGCCGTCAGTCGCTTCCGGGTGCGGTGCATGTTCCCTCGGGCGCCTGCGCGGTGGCGGACACGTCCCCGGCCCGATCCAGCGCCACCCGCTGGTCGTACTGGATCGTGTACATCTTCTTGGCCCCGAGGACCATCGCTCCATTGGACGGGAAGCAGTCGTCCGTGACCGCGGCCGGCCGGCCACGTACGCCTGCCCCGCCGGGACGCCATGTAGGTCAGCGGCGCCTGTGGGGAGGGCTGAGACCGGCCGGGGACTCGGCGCGGTCCTGATGGTCGGACCGTACGCGGCCAGCGGGCGGATCCGGGACGGTGCCCTGCTGATCCGCGCGGCCGCACATGCCATACGGCCCGTCCACGGGAGTCGATCGGCTGCCAATGGACACCACCTCTGGCGTGAACCTCTGCGCCCCTCACACTCGTGTATCGGGTGAAGACTCCCGCCGTCGCGGATATTTGGCTGGCCCCGGCGGTGGGACAGGCGGTCGTCCTCGCGCCTTCCCCGGTAGTGAGGGCGACCGCCATGCTCCCAAGCCTGCACCGCCCTCTCCCGGCAAGGCCGCCCTCACGGAACGCCGCCGAAGCGCACCGCTACGCAAATCGTCACTCACCTAGCACACCTCCATCACTCACCTAGCACACCTCCATCGCGATCGCAAATAGATCTCAATCAACTTTCCCGTCGATTAGGGCAAGTGGATTCCCTGATGGCATATCCTGTACTTGCTATCGCAATGTGTGATCATGTCTTCGGTCGGCGCGTCGCCACTTTCCATCAGTCATGGATTTTTCGTGAACTATTCGTGATGGCCCTTCGTGTTCTTCATATACCGGGCAGCTGTTGACGCCACGGCCCGGTGTCGACCATCGCCAAGTGGGGCATGCCGGCAGAGGAGAACGATGCACGCGTCACCGGACCACGGCCTGGAACAACTTCTCGCCGACTTCGCCGAACGGTATGAGGCCGTCGTCAGAGCACGGGCGCAGCTGGAGTCACTCGCGGTGACCGCTCAGTCCAGGGACGGGGTGGTGGAGGCCACCATAGACATCAACGGCACCGTGCCCACCGTTCGCTTCGTCGACAAGAGGTTCAGGAGCATGCCTGACTCCGAGCTGGCCAAGGACGTTCTGGACGCCTTGGCAACCGCGCAGGCTGAGGCGGTCCTCCGTATCGACGTTCTCAGAGCATGGGCCGAAGCTCTGCCTCCGACCGTGGAAAGCCGTTGGATGGGAAGCGGTTCGAGCACACGGGCCGCAACCTCCCGTACAGAACAAGGCCCCGGCATGATCGGTTCGCCGCTGGGATCCGCGCCGTCGGCCCTGCAGCCGCCAGAAGCCTGCTGCGAGCGGATGGGAACCGGCTCCAGTCCCGGCATCGCTCCCCTGCCCACCGATCTCCGTGATGCCGTCATCTCGCTGGGCAACGCGATCTGCGTCGCCACAGATTGCTTTTGCCTCACACCGGCATCCGAAGACAGCAACTGGTTCGACGGAGTACCCGACAGCAGCTCTCACGGTCCATCAATCACCATCTGACGGTCCGTCAGTTTCTTCGTCAGGAACGATTCTCCGCTCGAGGGCTTTCTGCGGGTGCGGCGCTGCAGACGGACAGAAAGCCACTGTGCTGGACCCATTTCAGCGGTCAGAGCGTGCTGCTCGTCCGTCGACCTCAGCGGGAGCGGAAACGCTTAGGCCATCGAGGAGCAGGTCCACGCCCCGGTGAGTGTCCGCGTCCCGATATCTCACGCCGGGCAGTGGACGAGCCAGTTGGGACATCGAGACGACAAGCTCGTGGAGTCCGACATCAGTACGGATCTGGCCATCGCGTCGGGCCCTTTCCATCAGCCTCTCCCCCGCGGTCTCCAGTCGGCCGCACAACACCGCCAGCTCGGCGGAGATCTGCTCGGTCGTGTCAACCAACAGTCCGCACACCACGCCCACCCGCTCATCGATGGCGTCGTGCATGAACCTGCGCAGAGCGGCCAGGGCATCCGTGTTCTCCGCCGCTTCTCGCTCCGCGTGCTCGGCCGTTCGGGACATGATGAACAACAGAACCGCCTGAAGCAGCGATCGGCGATCGGCGAAGTGCCGGTAGAGCGTGGCATTGCCGATACCGGCGCGCTTGGCAACCTCGTCCAGCGGGGCTTCGGGACCCTCGGCCAGAAACACATCCCGGGCGACGGCCACGATCCGCGCGCGGTTTCGCACGGCATCCGCGCGCGGACGAGAGACACGGCAGGTACCAGTTCCTGTGGTTCCGGCCTCCTCAGCCGTTGCCACACTCGACCCGGCGTTAGCTCCCAGCGACGGCATGCTGTTGTCACCTCTCTGTATGCGGCGAGTTGAGTCCCGACTCTTACTTGCACAGTCAAGCAAAGTTGATCACTCTCGGGAAGCCCCGCTCCGCTCGTGTGAGGCGAGTCATGGCCTCTGGACGGGGAGGGGACTTCGTTGAGCGCCTCAGTGATTACGGCGTAATCACCCGCCGGGGGACCGGCTTGCACTCCCCCACCCCAGCGCCCTGGCCAACTCGCCCTCTCACAACCACGTGCACAGCTGCACAGGGATGTGACTGAGCGCCGTAGTCGGTTGTGGCCGCGCTTCCGTGACGGCTACGGCAGGGGGCGAGCCTATGGTGGACACGGCCTTTTCGGCGGGTGACGGAAGCCCATCTCTCGGGCAGGACAACCGTTGCCGAAGCGGTGGGAGATCTTCTCGCCGACGCAGGGTTCCCTCATGCCGCGCTCGACCTCGACTGGTTGAGCAACTCGTGACCCACACCTCCTGGTGACCGGTTCAACTTCGACATGCTGCTCTGCGGAACCTACGAAGCGTCGCCGGTCACTACCTCGACGCGGGAGGGACGCACCTGGTACTCGCCGGCGTTATCGAGGAACAGGATGAGCAGAAACAATTGGCCGATGCAGTATGTGTTGATCTCACGGTGTGCCTGCTCCAGGCCGAACGGCCAGTCATGCAGTAGCGCTTGGCCCACCGACACGACAGCAAGCCCGAGGCACTGCAATGGCATCTGAACCCGGTCCGGCGAACAGACCAGCACGGGCGCCTGCCACCAACTTCGGTCAGGGGCCAACTGCCCCACGATCGCCGCTCCTCGACCGGATCCGCCAGGGCTTCAAGGCCGTGTCCACCACAGGCTCGCCTCCCCAGCTGTAGCCGTCACGGAAGCGCGGCCACAACCGACTACGGCGCTCAGTCACAAGGTCTCAGGACAGTCTCGATCAGGGATTCACAGTTTGTGAATCCCTGCCACAAGGGGGAGGCTCACCCCATGGCCAAACCACAGACGCGGTCTCCTCGTCCCACAAGTCCGCTGCTCAAGGTACCTGTACGGATCGGCAAGCTGGACGCGAGCGCACTGGTGGGGCGGCTCCGCCACCTCCACGAGGCAGCGGAAGACCCAGATGTGGAGCGCATGCCTGCGGACGACGAGATCTATACGGCACTTCTGTACGTGGAGAAGCACGCCACCGCCCTCCGTAGATGTTCAGCAGAGTCCCAGCAGGAGGCGGCCTTGTACCGAGTGCGGTTGTGGGAGTACCTCCGGGAGCGGGCCGACATCCACCAAGCTCAAGCAGTCTCCGACGCACGGGCTGCCGGTGTCGAATGGGCCCACCTGGCACCCGAGCTGGCCGTCGCCGCTCCGAGCGCTGCCTATAACAAGGCCAAGAGGCTTCGCGCTGCGGCACTCAACGAAAGCGCCCCTCGGCAGCCGCTCCTTCGCCGCACCCCCGAGGCGGTCCTGGACGCCGAGTCGCGTCTCTCAAAGGAGAGAGCCGTCGAGCAGCGCGCGCTTGATGCGGCACAGCAACGACACCGACTCCTTCTGCCTACCGCTCAGCGTCTTGTTTCCCATCAGGACGGCTTGGTGCTCGATGACGACGCCGAGTACTGGCTCGGTGAGGTCGAGGCAGTACTCCCCAGCTGCGAGACACCGACTCAGATGATGGGCCTGAGTCGCTACTTGGGGGCCGCAATCAGGGCTCTGCGGAGGATCGAACAGCGCACTGCCAGGCCCGTAGCCACCAACCCTGAGGCGGTGGCCGCACTTGAGGCTGCTGCAGCAGTCCTCCCGCCAGAGCACAAGCAGTGACAGCGCTGCGCCAGTCCCGCACACAGAGGCCCTCAGAACGACCGGCACG
>NZ_JAEKKT010000552.1 GCF_019510245.1 Streptomyces sp.
GTCAGGACGACCGCCGAGAGTGCGGCGAACCCGAACAGACCTATCGGCAGGGGAAAACGGAACTCCGCGCCACCCAGCCCGAACATCCCGCCCAGGACGCCGATGGCCGCTCCCGCACCGAACACCAGGGGCATCGAGTGCGTCGAAGGTGCGGGAACGATGTCGCTGTCAGCGGCCATAGGCGGCATCCTCCCTGGTCACAGCTCCCGCATGCGATGGCACCGGGTGCCCAGATGGGACGGCTTCCGCGCCCTGGTCTCCGTCGACGCCGACCGGGTAGTGCTGCGTTCCGGGCGCGGCACCCAACTGCTCCCGGCGTTCTCCGAGGTCGCGGCCGGGGTCCGCGCAGCTGCCGGACGCCAGCGCGCGTGGCCTGTGGGGGTGTCTCAGCCCCAGGTGTCTCAGGCGACGCAGCTCCCATAGGCGAGACGTGACGGGCGTCACGGCCACGCGCCGCAGCGGCCGCTCAGAGGTGGTCGTCCAGGAACTCGCGTACCTCGGCCGTGGTCATGGGCCCCGTGCCGTGCGCCACCGCCTCTCCCCCCTTCAGCAGGACGCAGGACGGCGCTCCGGTGATCGCGTATCGCTCCGTTGCGGCCGGACAACGCGTGATGTCGGTGCGGACGGCCGTCAGGCGGCCCGTGTATTCGTCGGCGATGCCACCCACGACGAGGTCCATCTCCCGGCAGGGCTCGATCGCCTTGGGCCATGTCCCGGTGAAGTATGCGAGGACCGGAACTCCGCTCATCCCGAGGATGAAATTGAACTCCGCGTCCTCACGGGGTCGGTGAACCCGCTTCGCCATGGAAGCTCCTGACCTCGCGTTCCGTCATTCCATCCCCCATCATCCCTCGCGCAGTGTGTCGGGCCGGCCCACTCGGTCGCGTCGACAGGCGGGTCGGTGCGCATCGTCCACCGGGTTCAGTCGAGCCGTATCCAACCGGCTTCCCCCGAGGCCTTGCCCGGTCTTCACATCAAGCTCCGGTTCCAGCTGGCTTACCGCTCTCCCCCGGCCACATCAGCCAGCTGACGGCACCGAGGGGCCGCTTCGTGGACCGCTCGCGGACGCGGTCGTGGACGGTCGGAGTAGGCGTCAGCTGACCCGAAGACCGACCGCCAGCGTCAGTTCAAGGACCCGCTGCGGCGAAGCGAGATCCGGAAACAGCTCCCGCAGCTGCGACATCCGGTACCGGACCGTCTGGGGATGGACGAACAACGCCGCCGCCACCTCGTCCCGCCTGCCCTGGTGCAGCAGCCACGCCCGCAACGTCTCCTCCAGCCGCCGTGCGGTCGCTACAGGCAAGGTCCGCAACGGTGCGAGGGCTCGGGCACGCAGGTCTGCGAACGCCTCCACGTCGGCGCTCAGCACCAGTTCGGGCAGGTGGTCCTCGGTGTCGCGAATATCAGAGGAAAGGGAGCGCGCGCGTACGGCTCGTGCGTACGAGGCGGACGCACGAGTCCATGGCCGGGCCGGGCCGACCACGGCGGCGCGGTCGGTCAGCTGCCGCAAGAGATGTGATCGGTCGGCATCGGGGACGAGCAGCACCCCGGTGGCATCCTGCAGATCGTCCAGGACGAGGGTGCTCGGGTCCAGGCCGCGGTAGGCAGGCCGCGCCTGGGCGGCGGGCAACAGGACCGCGGTCAGCGAAACGGGAGGCTGCCACCCGGCCCGTTGAGCAGAGGCCAGCAGCACGTCCGGGCTCGCGCCGGCGAGGAGGTCGCGGGCCAGGTGTTCCAGGTGGCGCTCCTGGTCCCTGCCCCGGGCGGGCAGTTCGTCGGCGTGGCCCGCGGCGCTCGCAGCGGAGAGCTCGTCGATGTAGGCGAAGG
>NZ_JAEKKT010000161.1 GCF_019510245.1 Streptomyces sp.
GCTGAACTTCAGGGTGACGGTCGAGCCCGCGTAGGACCCGAGGCTGAAGGACTTCTGCACGTACCCGGAGGCCGCGTTGAGGTTGGAGTACGTGGCCAGCGTGGTCGAACCGGCGGTGACCGTCAGCTTGTCGTACTGGGTGCTGGTGGTGGTCTCGGCCGTGTCGACGTGCAGGTAGAAGGTGAACGTGGTGGCGGTGCAGCCGGCCGGGATCGTCACCGACTGGGACAGCGTGTCGGTGTGCGAGGAGCCGTAGCCGTCGAGCCACGCCTTGTAGGAACCGGTACGGGCCGCCTCACCGCTGTCGGTGGTGATGACACCGCTGGTCGCGGTCCAGGTGGTGTTGCCCGATTCGAAGCCCGGGTTGCCCAGCAGCTGGGTCGAGGTGCAGGTACCCCCGCCGCCGCTGGAACTGACGGTCCACGTGAAGGACGCCGTGCCGGTGGCACCCGTCGAGTCGGTCACCGTGACGGTGGTGCTGTAGGTGCCCGCCGTCGTGGGTGTGCCGGTGATGGCGCCGGTCGAGCTGTTGATGGACAGGCCGGTCGGCAGGCCGGTCGCCGCGTAGCTCAGCGAGCCGCTGTTGGTGCTGCTCGCCGATATCTGCAGGCTCACCGCCGTGCCGACGGTCGAGGACTGGCTGCCCGGGTTGGTGACCGTGACACCCGAGGTGGGCACGGTGATGTGGCTGCCGACGTTGATGCCGGCGAACGCGTTGCCGACACCCGCGTACTGGGTGGAGTTCGTGCCGTAGAGCGCCGCGGCCGCGTTCAGGGCGGCGGTGCGGGCGGCGGAGTAGTTGGTGCTCGACGTCATGTACGTCGTCAGCGCCTTGTACCAGATCTGCAGGGCCGCGGCCCGGCCGATCCCGGCGACGGCGACGCCGTCGGAGGTGGTGCTGTTGTACGTGACGCCGTTGATGGTCTTGCTGCCGCTGCCTTCGGACAGCAGGTAGAACATGTGGTTCGCCGGGCCCGAGGAGTAGTGCACGTCGAGGTTGCCGACCCCGGAGTACCAGCTGTCGGCCGACGAGCCGTCCTTGCTGGGCTTGTCCATGTAGCGCAGCGGGGTGCCGTCGCCGTTGATGTCGATCTTCTCGCCGATGAGGTAGTCACCGACGTCGGAGGAGTTGTTGGCGTAGAACTCCACGCCCGTGCCGAAGATGTCGGAGGTGGCCTCGTTCAACCCGCCCGACTCGCCGGTGTAGTTGAGACCGGCGGTGTTCGACGTGACGCCGTGGCTCATCTCGTGGCCGGCCACGTCGAGGGAGGTCAGGGCGTGGGTGCCGCCGGAGCCGTCGCCGTAGGTCATGCAGAAGCAGCTGTCGTCCCAGAACGCGTTGACGTAGCTGCTGCTGTAGTGGACACGGGAGTAGGCCGCGACGCCGTCGTTCTTGATGCCGCTGCGCCCGAAGGTGTTCTTGTAGAAGTCCCAGGTCATCTGGGCGCCGTAGGCCGCGTCGGCGCCGGCGGTCTGGGTGTTGGAGCCGGATCCGGTGCCCCAGACGTCGTCGGAGTCGGTCATCAGGGTGCCGGTGCCCGACGTGCCGTTGTTGAGGTTGTACGTCTTGTGGCCGCCGCGCGTGGTGTCGTACAGCTGGTACGTGGAACCGGACAGCGTGGTGTTCAGCGTCACCGTGCCGCTGTACTGGGTGTTGCCCGTGCCGGTCTGGACGGCCTGGTAGCGGTAGAGCTCCTTGCCGGTGGTGGCGTCCGTGACGACGTGCAGCTTGCTGGGCGTGCCGTCGTCCTGGAAGCCGCCGATCACGGTCTCCCAGGCGAGCTTCGGGGTGCCGCTGCCGGCCCAGATGACCTTGCGGGCGCCGTCGGCGACGGGCTTCTGCGCGTCGAGGGCCCTGGCCGTCCGGAGCGCCTTGGTCTGGGCGGCCGACTTGCTGTAGGACGCGCTGACCGTGGGGACCGTGATGGTGCGCTTGTTGTTGAAGGTCGTACTCACGGTTCCGGCCGCGAGGGAGGCGGGCGGGGTGTGCACGATCAGGTCGCCGCCGAGGACCGGCAGACCGGCGTACGTGCGCTCGTAACGGGTGTGCACCGTGCCGTCGTTGTCCTTGACGACGTCCTTGACGACCAGCTTCTCCTTGGCGCCGAGGCCGATGGTGCGGGCGGTCGCGGCGGTCTTCTGCTGGGCGCTCCTGAGCAGTGCGCCGTGCTGGGCGGGGGTGAGCTTGGCCTCCAGGCCTCCGGTGCGCACGGGGCTGGGGTGGGGGGTGGCGGGCTTGGCGTTCGCCGGGACCGACTGGATGCCGACGGCGAGGAAGGCCGCGGTGGAGACCAGGGCGGCTCCTACCGTGGCCCGTCTGTGGGGAAGACGTCTCACTCGTACTCCTCCTGCTGCGGCCGCCGGGTCGCGGCCGGTGACAGACCGGGCAGACGGGGATGTGCTGTCCGGGACGAGCTGAGCTGTGCGGGAACCGGGATCCGGGGACCGGGGTGCGTGGTCCGTGATCCGTGGACACGCCGGGCAGAGAGCGTGTGCTGAGCGAGGATTCCAGATTTGACCCGCGCATGTCAGCCACGTAGAGGTCGTTCGAGGGTTTTCCCTATGCACGGCGGGGGGCGAGCCGGAACAGCGGTCACGGGGACGGCGGGCGCACCATGAACACATCCACCGGGTCCTCGGTCTCGACCAGGAACCCGTGCCGTTCGTACAGCCGCCGGGCCGCGCTGCCCCGCAGGACGTTCAGCCGGACGGTGACGCCGTCGCGGTCACACCGCTCCAGCAGCTCGCGCAGCACGGCCGAGCCGATGCCGCCGCCCTGCGCATGCGGGGCCAGATAGAAGTGTTCCAGCCAGTGGGCGTCCGCGGCCGGCCGCAGTGCCACGCAGCCGGCGAAGGCGCCGCCCGCCTCGATCACCCAGGTGTGGTCCGCGTCGTACCCGTCCCGCAGCCGCTGCCGGACCCGCCCCTCGTCGTAGCGCCCGAGCCGCTGCAGATCGCCCCGCAGCACGACGGCCCGGAGTTCGGCCACCTCCTCGACGTCCGCGTCCGACGCCGGCCGCATCCTCCAGTCCGCCGCGCTCGCCATGATCGCCACGCTATCCGCCGCGGCCGGCCGCCGAGGGGGCGGGGCCGGGTACCGGTGCGGGCATCGGGTTCCCGCCCGAGCCGCGCCAAGCCGATCGTTTTATTCTGGTTCATGAGGAATGCGGCTATCGCGCGCCCCCGACCGACCGTCGGCAGCTCCGCGGAAGGGGCTCACGCATGCGGGTCTTCATCGTCGGCACCGGCAACATGGCGGGCGGCATAGCCACCCGGGCCCTGGCGGGCGGGCACACGGTCCGGCTGGTCGGCACGGATCCGGCCAAGGCCGCGACGCTCGCCGACGCGCTGGCCCGGCGGACGCCGGGGGCGGACGTGGCGCCCGCCGTGCCGGACGCGGTGGGGTCGGCGGACGTGGTGGTGCTGGCCGTGCCGTTCGACGCGGCCAGGGAGGTCGTGACCGAGTACGGGGACCGGCTCTCCGGGAAGACCGTCGTCGACATCTCCAACCCGGTGGACTTCTCGACCTTCGACTCGCTCACGGTGCCCGCGGACAGCTCCGGCGCCCAGCAGCTGGCCGAGGCCGCCGCGCCGGGCACGCATCTGGTGAAGGCCTTCAACACCACGTTCGCGGGCGCACTGGTCGCGGGCGAGGTCGGCGGGCTGCCGCTGGACGTGTTCATCGCCGGAGACAACGCGGCGGCCCGCGACCAGGTGGCGGAACTGGTCTCCTCCGGCGGCCTCAACCCGGTGGTCGTCGGCGGACTCCGGCACGCCCGGGAGCTGGAAGGCATGCAGCTGCTGCACATGGCCCTGCAGACGCGCCCCGGGGGCCACGGCTGGATGAGCGCGATCAAGATCGTCGCGCCCTGAGCCCCCCGGCTCCGGCCCGCCTGGAGACCGCCCCCCGTGGCAGCCGTGCCGGTGCCTGGTTCCCACGAGGTGGCCGAAGTCCCGGTGAACGCCCCTGGCTCGTAGTACCTTCCCCCACAACAGCCGTGGCTCTGGGGGGAGTTGGACATGCACGGCACGACGGACGGTTTCCACTACGGCGCGGTGACTCCGGTCGCGGCGTATCTGATGGCCTGTCTGGGCGGGGCGCTGGGGCTGCGCTGCATCGTCAGGTCGCTGTACCACCACGGGGAGTCGTGGCGGCCGGGCTGGCTCGCCCTGGGGGCTGCCTCGATCGGCTGCGGCATCTGGACGATGCACTTCATCGCGATGATCGGCTTCCATGTCCAGCAGGCCACGATCCGCTACGATGTGGGTCTGACGCTGCTCAGCCTGGCGGTGGCGATCCTGGTGGTCGGTATCGGTGTCTTCGCGGTCGGCTACCGGGGCGCGACCCCGGGGACGCTCTGGACCGCGGGCGTCGTCACCGGTCTCGGCGTGGCCGCCATGCACTACCTGGGCATGGCCGCGCTCCGCCTTGACGGAACGATTCACTACGACGGGGTGACGGTCGCCCTCTCCGTGCTGATCGCGATCGCGGCGGCGACGGCCGCGCTGTGGGCGGCCGTTTCGGTGCGGGGCTTCACCGCGAGCCTGGGCGCCAGCCTGGTGATGGGCCTTGCGGTGTCCGGCATGCACTACACCGCCATGGCGGCGGTGAGCGTCGACGTGCACCCGGCGTCCGCCACCTCCTGGTCGAGCGCGTCACCGACCTCCCTGCTGCTGCCCATGCTGCTCGGCCCGATCGTGTTCCTGCTGCTGGCCGGGGTGGTGGTGATGTTCGACCCGCTGCTGGTCCTGGGCGAAGGCGACTGGAACCGGCAGGCCGCCGCGGCGAGCGAGCCGCCCACGGCGTGGGCGGGAGCGGCGCCCTCGCTCCCATGGGGCCGGCGCGGCGGGCGCAGGGCCCGGAACCGCGGTGGCCGCTCGCCGCGCCCGGCACAGGCGGGGGCGGGCCGGCACGGCACGGCGACGTACACCGCTCCGTCCGGCACGGACCGGTACGGCGCCCGGGGGCGCCCGGCGTCCGGCGGCACCGGGCAGTTCGGCACCCCCACCCGGCCGGCAACGGGCGGCGCCGGCCGCTTCGGTGCCCCCGGCCGCCCCGCACCAGGTCCGCAGGATCCCTACGGCGGCCCCTCGAACCCCTACGAATGGTGACCGGGGGCCGCCGAACCCCCGTCCCGCCACCACCTCTTGATCGTTGTACCGTTCCCGCGTGTCTGACTCCTCACGCAAGACCGCAGAAGGCGCCGGCTGGGGCGAGGCCGAGCGCGGCAGCTACCGCCGGCTGATGCCGGATCATGTCGAGAAGCTGTTCTGGTTCAACCCGAGGACCATGTGGGCCGCCCGCAACGGAGTGCTGGCCTCCTGGTTCGGCGACCCGACCGGCCGTACCCGCAGCCGCTGGGTGGCGCAGCGGACGGCCGCCGGGGTGCCCGCCGACAAGGTGATCCGGCGTCATGAGGCGGACCGGTTCTCGTTCATGGTGATCGGCGACACCGGCGAGGGCGACGACTCCCAGTACGCCGTCGTGCCGGGGTTCCTGAAGGCGAGTCAGGACACCGACTTCACGGTGATCGCGAGCGACGTGATCTATCCGGTCGGCACCACCGACGACTACGGAAGCAAGTTCTTCCGCCCGTACCGGGACTATCCGGCGCCGATCTACGCGATACCCGGCAACCACGACTGGTACGAGGACCTCGGCGCGTTCATGCGCGTCTTCTGCGACGACGCCCCGGCCCTCCCCGCAGAACCGAGGCCGCGCCCGCTCACCCGCGCCTGGTGGCGCACCCTGCTGTGGCACCGCCCGCGTCCGGCGGACGAGCAACTCCTCACGGAGGCCCGGAAGTTGCGGCCCAGGCCGGAACAGACGGCGGTACAGCCGGGACCGTACTGGGCCATCGACGCCGGGCCGGTCCGCATCGTCGGCATCGACACCGGCCTGCTCGGCACCATCGACGCCGAACAGGGCGCCTGGCTGCGGGAGGTGTCCCGGGGGCCGCGCCCGAAGATCCTGGTCACCGGCTCCCCGCTGTACGTGGACGGCGAGCACCACCCGTGCGTCATCGAGGGCGGCGGCACGGTCGACGACATCGTCCGCGACCCGGCCCACCACTACGTGGCGGCGATCGGCGGTGACATCCACAACTACCAGCGCTACCCCGTGGACGTGGACGGCCGCACCATCCAGTACGTGGTCGCGGGCGGCGGCGGCGCCTTCATGCACGCCACCCACACCATCCCCCCGGTGACGATCGCGAACGTCACCGAGGACGACTTCCGCTGCTACCCGCTGCGCGGCGACTCCCTCGCGTTCTACAGCCGGCTCTACGGCCGGCGGCTGCGGCTCCGCCGCCTCTTCACCCTCACCGCGGCGGAGGCGACCTCCGTGATCGCCGAGCGCCTCGGCATCAGGCCCGGCCGTACGCCCGCCCCGGACACCCGGATCACCCTCCGCGCGCGCCTGGTCGCGACCCTGCTGGGGGCCGGCAGCCGCCCGGACCGCGGCCCGCGCTTCCGGCTGCCCGTGAAGAAGATCTACACCCAGCTGTTCTCCCCCGGCTCCGCCACCTACACCCCGCCCTTCTTCAAGTGCTTCCTGCGCCTCGACGTCAGCCCCGAGGCGGTACGGCTGCGCTGCTTCGCCGCCACCGGGAACCGCCCGCAGGAGCTGGACCCGCCGGTCGAGGACGAGATCACCATCCCGCTGCGCTGATCACACTCCCGCAATGTTCGGGTGCCACAATCGGGGCAGAACTGACGTACGACCGCTGGAGGACCCGTGCCGTCCACCCCCCGCCCCCTGCGCAGACTGGGCTTCCTCACCATCGGCCTGTTCGACGGCGCTGATCCGGGCCGGGGGCACGAGTCCACGCTGGAGATCATCGAACTGGGCGAGCGACTGGGCTTCGACAGCGCGTGGGTGCGCCACCGGCACCTCCAGTACGGCATATCGTCGCCGGTCGCCGTGCTCGCGGCGGCCTCGCAGCGCACCAGCAGGATCGAGCTCGGCACCGCGGTGATCCCGCTGGGCTGGGAGAACCCGCTGCGGCTCGCCGAGGACCTGGCGACCGTCGACCTCCTGTCCGGCGGCCGCCTCAACCCCGGTGTGAGCGTGGGCCCGCCCATGCACTACGAGCAGGTCAAGGAGGCCCTCTACCCGGACACGGCCGACGTCGAGGACTTCAGCTACGAGCGGGTGCGCCGCCTCCTGGACTTCGTCCGGGGCAAGCCGGCCACCGACTTCAGCGGGGTGGAGGGCTTCGAGGTGTTCTCCGACGTGGTCCAGCCGCACTCCCCCGGGCTGGGGCGGCGCCTCTGGTACGGCGGCGGCAGCCTCGGCTCGGCGCACTGGGCGGGCGAGCACGGCATGAACTTCCTGACCAGCAGCGTCGTACGGGCCGGGGACCCGGCGGACGCGTACGACTTCGCCGGGATCCAGCTCTCGCACATCCGCGCGTTCCGCGGCCGTCACCCGGACGGCGAGGCGGCCCGGGTCTCGCAGGGCCTGGTGGTCATCCCCACCGACTCCGCCACGCCGGAACAGCGCGCCAAGTACGAGGCGTACGCGGCCGCGCGGCTGCCGCGCACCACGGCCCCCCAGGGTCCCGGGCGGTTGCTCTTCGCGCCGGACATCGTCGGCACCTCGGCGGAGATCGTCGAGCGGCTGCACGCGCACGCCGCCTTCCGCGAGGTCGACGAGGTGGCCTTCGCCCTGCCGTTCACGTTCGAGCACGAGGACTACGTCCAGATCCTCACCGACATGGCGACCCGCCTGGGCCCGGCGCTCGGCTGGCGCCCGGCGGCCGGCGCCTGAGTCACCAGCGGCGTACCTCCGTTCCGGTCACCGGCTCCGACGGCTTGCCGTCCACCCCGACCGGCACCTCGCCGTGCAGCATCACCCGGTGCATGACGCGGGGGAAGCCGAGGTGGGCGTTGTCGCTCGGCGCGAGGTGGATGGTGGCCCTGTTGTCCCAGAAGGCGACGCTGCCGGGCTCCCAGCGGAAGCGGACCGTGTACTCGGGACGTACGGCCTGTTCGAGCAGCATCTCCAGGAGTGCGGCGCTCTCCGGGCGGGAGACGTCGGCGATCTGCTCGACGTAGTAGCCGTTGACGTACAGCACCCGCTCGCCGGTCTCCGGATGGACGCGCACCAGCGGGTGCACCGAGGCCACCTGGTGGTCAAGGAGGTGGCGCAGGTACGTGTCGTCACCGGGGCGGGGCTGGTAGCCGACCCCGAGGCGGTGCTCGGCGCGCAGGCCGTCGACGAAGGCGCGCACGGGTGCGGAGAGTCCGGCGTAGGCCGCGGCCAGGTTGGCCCACGTGGTGTCGCCGCCGTACGGCGGGACGGTCTCGGCGCGCAGGACGGTCGCGGCGGGCGGGTCGATCCGGGCCCCGTGGTCGCAGTGCCAGCCGCGCAGCAGGGTGTGCCGGCGCCGCTGGAGCCACTCCTCGTGCTCCATCCCGAACCGGCCGCCCAGTTCCAGCCGGTCTGCCGTGGTCTCCACCTCGGGGAAGCCGGCCGGCGAGGCGCCGCCGCGCCGCCCGAGCACGACCGGTTCGCCGAAGCGGCGCGCGAAGGCGACGTGCCCGGCGTGATCGAGCCGCTGGTCCCGGAAGAAGACGACCTTCCAGCGCAGCACGGCCTCCCGGATCGCCGCGACCACGGCGTCGTCGAGGTCCTGGGCGAGGTCGACCCCGGTGATCTCGGCGCCGATGTACCCGGCGACAGGGTTCACCTCGACCGCCTGGATGCGCGTGCTGTTCTCCGTCGTCATGCGTGCTCCGATCGTCGGTACCGGCCACTGGAGAGGTACCCCGGCGCGGGAGCCGGTGATGCACCGGGCACTCCCGCATCCGGCGGCACGCGGATGGCGAGCGGGCGGATCATCGCGGACGATGATCTTGAACTTCCTGCTGACAAGGCCTCTGGTCCGCCGTGGTCCATGAAGGAGACGCCCGTGAAAGTCGTTGCCACAGGACGGCAGGTGGCCGCGTGAACCTTCGCAAGAACGCACGGGACTGCTCGCGTGAGCGGGCGCAACGGGCGCTGGCCCACAACGGACGCTCACGCGTGTGCCTGGTGTCGGTGCTGCTGGTCCTCCTGCTGACGGCCGCGGCCCTGGGGCATTTCGGTGTCGGGGACCTGGCCAGCGCTTTCACCTTTCCCGGTCGCCTCACCGGTGCGGTGCTCATCGCGGTCGCCTTCACCTCGTTCCTGGGCGCGGCCGCGCTCGTGGACCACTGGCTTTATCACACTTTTCCCCACTCCGGCCTGCTGGCCCTGCTCGGCACGTTCGTGGCCCTCCTGGCCAACTTGACGCTCTTCCTCGAGCTGCTGAGGAATGCCGACTCGATGGGTTGGAAGGGGTTGTTCGGCGCCCTCACACTGGGTTCGGCGTGGGCGGTCTACACCGTCTGGCGGACATTGACCACGATCCCTGCTCCCAAGCGGGTGGCCACGGCGCTGCTCGCCACCACCGCCCTTGCGGTAGGGAATTTCGGCTATCAGAATCTGTACCTGCCGTCACAGCGCGAGGTCAGGCCCGTCATCAAGCTGACCGCGGGGGAGCCGGTACTGAGTCCGGACCGAAAGGCGTTCTCCGTGCCGGTCCAGATCACCCTTGAGAACCACAGCGACCTGAGTTTCGACGTACTGGGGACCGAATTCCACGCCATGGGCCAGCGGGTGCCGTTGATCCGGCAGGACCGGCTCCGCCAGGAGTGGCGAGGCGTTGCCGAACAGTGGACATCATTCGAGGGGACGAATCCCCTGTCACGTAGAGAGAGGTACCAGCCAGGCGACTTGGTCGAGGCACAACCATGGATGCGCTACGGCGATCCGATCGGTGCGAACGACACGGTCAGCGCTCGAGTCGTCGTGCAACTACCCATGGACACGAAGTACGACCAGGTGGCGTTCTACGCCAGCGCGCACCTCACCCGCAAGGACCGCGTGTCTCTCGACCAGTTGAAGCCCGCCACAACGGGTTTCAGCAGCTGGGCCGGCGGGCGGGTGCCCGACTGGCTGAAAAAGCGGAAGGACTTCGATTCCCTCATCTACGAGAGCACGCTTCACGAGAACAACGCCATCGACGAGGAGACGAGGGACACCCGGCACATCACCGTCTACTGGGAGTTCGGCACTCACGGCGTGGACATTGCAGAAACCGTCAGCACGTCGGACGGAAAGGAGGCGCCCGGAAAAGTGGCAGAACGGTACGGCATCCGCATCGTCGAGACCGGGCCGGTGGAGCGCACCCTGTGGGACATCAAGAGCAAGCTGTGACCGGCACCGCCGCCCCAGGTTCCGCAGAACGCCCCTCCCCCAGCCCCTCCAGCCACACCACCAGCGCGAGCGAGCTGTTCACGCGGTCCCAGGCGTACGAGTCGCCGATCCCCCACTGCGCCTCCCGCACCGCCCGGCACAGCGTGTCGACGTCGAACATCTCCGCGACCAGGGGATGCCGTGCGGAGCGGCAGAGGTCGACGAGTTCGTCGCCGTGGGCCCGCAGGCCACGGACGTAGAGGTCGTTGAAGGGGATCTTGGCCGTTCGGCCGTGTATCCGGGGCGGGAGCAGGTCCGCCATGGCCTCACGCAGCACTGTCTTCGGGGGACCCGCCCGGAACGCGGCTTCCGCGGAGACGCGCCGCATCGTCGCGACCACCTCGGGGTCGAGGAAGGGGTGCGAGAGGAAGAAGCCGTTCTGCTGTGCGTAGCGCCACGACAACGGGTCGGGCGCGGCGAGGTAGTTGGCCGCGTCGTAGAGCGACTGCTCCGGCCGGCTCCCGAACACGAAGCGGCTCTCGGCGATGGCGGCCGCCCGGTAGCCGTGAGCCCGCGCGAATGCGGGTCGCAGCCAGGGCGGGCGGGTGAAGGGGCCGAGCCCCCCGAGTACGGTCCTGCGATGACCGAGCCGCGCGAACCGTTCGGCCGCGAGCGGAAGCGACGGGCGCACCACGTGGGTGCCGACGATCTCGCGGACACCCCGTTCGCCGGCCGCGGCCAGGGCTCGTGCCTGCCGGGTCAGCTCCCGGAGCCTGCCGGAGCGGGCGAGCCGGTGCAGTTGCAGGGGGTTGGTGTCGACGACCGGATCGGCTCCACAGCCGGTGAGAAGGATGTCGCATCCCAGGTCCGCCGCAACGGCATGCAGCCGTGTCCAGAACGGGGCGCGGAAGGCGTGCGCGTGGGGTTCGTCAGGGTCGCCCGCATGGTGCTCGAAGTCGTCGAAGTCGGCCACGTCGTCGGCCTCGACGATCACCGGGCGGGCCGCCGGTGCGAGCCGGCGGACCGCGTCCAGGGCCTCCATGAGATACGGCCGTTCCCCGGCCAGTTCTCCCCCGTCGAAGCGCCCGGCGAGCAGGATCAGGTCCGCGTCGGGGCCTTCGCCCTCGTCGAGCAGGCGCGCCGCGAGCAAGGCGACGCTGGTGGAGTCGGTACCGCCGGAGACGTGGCACGCGGTCGTCCTGCCGAGGCGGCGCCCGACGGCCTGCTCCAGGGCTCGGCGCAGCTCCTGCCCGGCCCCGCCGGGAGGGAGTACGTCGGGCGGTGGTGCCGGGGCGCCGGCCCGACGGCCGCGCAGCCGCCCGGTGGCCGAGAGCTCCACCACCTCGCCGCCGAGGACTCGGTGCACCCCGGCGAACGGGGTGAGCCGCGCATGCGGTTGGGCCATGTTCCCGGTCAGGTAGCGGCAGAAGTAGCGGGGTTCCAGGTCCGTCGGGCGGCCCAGGCAGCGCGCCGCCGTGCTGACCGCGATCACGCGGCCACCGGTCTCGCTGAGGAACAGCGGGATGCGCGCCTGCGCGTCCCGCATCAGCAGCACGCGGTCCCGGTACACGAGGACAGCCGCGAAGTCACCGGTCGGCAGCGGCGGTTCGGCTCCGGGGCGGTCGAAGGCGTCGAGGAGGGCGCGAGCACCTGCCAGGCGGTCTCGGACCGAGCCGACCCAGCCGACGACCGCGGCGGTGCCGGCCGGTGTGGAGACCGTCGTCACCAGTCCCTGTCGCACCATGGCGTCGGCGGTGCGGAGACTCGCCGTGCCGGCGGTCCAGTCGAGTCGGAGCGCTTCCATCTCACTGGCTTCCGCAGCCGATCGAGAGGACCGGTGTGAAGGCATGTCCTCGCGGATCGGCGTCCGGGACGCACAGCCCGCCCGCCGACGTCCAGGCGTGCAGGGCGAACGGGTGCTCGCGCACGCCGACATGGAGTGTGGCCTCGAGACCGCGCCGTCGCAGCAGGACGAACGCTGTCACGGCCTCCGCCTTGCAGTCGTCGTCGACGAACCAGCTGGCACGGCCGTGCGCCTGGACCGCTTGTTTCAGCCTTGCCACGTCCGGAGCGGAAGGCACGTCCGCGCGGGTGTAGCCGGGGGCGGCCAACGGCAGCAGCCGAAGGACCCGTCCGAAGCCCAGCGTACGGATCAGCAGGTGCACAGCGCGCAGCCAGATCCCGATCTCGGCGTCGGTGTACGCCTTCCGGCGCGCCGGCGCGCACCCGGCCCGGACGAGGCCGGTGACGAGTGCGGCGCGTTCGTCGGCGCTGCCGTCGGTGAACGCCCGCACATCGGCCGTCGTCATGCCGAGGAAGCGCGTCCGCCTCCAGTCGGCGATGAGGGCCCCGCCGGACAACCTGCTGACACGGCAGTGCGGTGAAAGGATGCGCGTCATGGCCACGAGGGCATCGGTGTCCTCTTCCACCGCGCCTCCTCCCGTGTCACAGGTGCGGTGCGGGTGCGTCAGGACTGGTATCCGTGACCGTCGTAGTCGCCGCCGCTGAACCCCCGGATCAGACGGCCGTTCCCGAGAAGGACAAGGCCATGCGGCCTACGGCGCCACAGGAATCGGATCAACATCGCCTACCTCCAGAGCCAGGTGGCAACGATCAAGTCCAGGCTACTCCGCCCCCGGCGCCCCGCAACCGCGGATTCCGCCGACGCCCAAGGAACGGTGGAACCGGCCCGCCGGGTGACCCGGTCCCGCTTGATCACTGCCCGCCCCGTCCTCAAGGGTGGAGGGACGGCACAGTCGAGGGAAGGTCACATCGTGGTCAGCATTCCGGCGTACACGCTCAACGACGGTACGGCGATCCCCGCCACCGGCCTGGGCACCTGGCCGATGGACGACACGCAGGCCGAGCAGGCCGTTCGCCACGCGCTCGAGGCCGGGTACCGGCTGCTGGACACCGCGGTGAACTACCGCAACGAGTCCGGGGTCGGCCGGGGTGTCGCGAGCAGCGGGGTGCCCCGCGAGGAAGTTGTGGTGACGACGAAGCTGCCGGGCCGCCACCACGGCTACGAGGAGACCCTCGCCTCCTTCGAGGAGTCCCGGCAGCGGCTGGGCCTGGAGTACGTGGACCTCTATCTGATCCACTGGCCCAACCCGCGGGTCGGCACGTACGTCGACTCCTGGCGGGCGATGGTCAAGCTGCGCGAGGACGGTCTGGTGCGTTCGATCGGCGTCTCCAACTTCACCCGGGAGCACCTCGTCCGGCTGGAGAAGGAGACCGGCGTGCTGCCCTCGGTGAACCAGGTGGAGCTGCACCCGCTGTTTCCGCAGGACGAGTTGCGGGCCTTCCACGCGGAGAGGGGCATCGTCACCGAGAGCTGGAGCCCGCTCGGCCGGGACGTCCGGCTCCTCGACGACCCGGCGGTCGTCGCCGTCGCCAAGGCGCACGGGGTGACCCCCGCCCAGGCGGTGCTGCGCTGGCACGTCCAGCTCGGTGCCGTGCCCATCCCGAAGTCGGCGGACGCCGGACGGCAGCGGGCCAACCTGGACCTGTTCGGCTTCGAACTGGACGCGGCCCGGATGGCGGCCGTCTCCGGGCGGTCCCACCGGCGCCTCGGCGGCGACCCGGGCAGCCACGAGGAGTTCTGAGCCGTCCGCCCGGGTACTCGGGGCGCACGACCGAGGGAAGGAGCCGTGGTGGGTGGCGACGACGACCGGTTGCGTACGTACCGTGACAGGCGAGACTTCGGGCGGACCGGGGAGCCGTCGGGAGAGGCGACGGCACCCGGTGACCGGCTCCGGTTCGTGGTGCAGATCCATGACGCCCGCCGGATGCACTTCGACTTCCGGCTGCAGGTCGACGACGTCCTGAAGTCCTGGTCGGTCCCGAAGGGCCCGTCCACCGACCCCGGCGACAAGCGGCTGGCCGTGCCCACCGAGGACCATCCGCTGGCGTACGAGGACTTCGAGGGCGTGATCCCGAAGGGCGAGTACGGCGGTGGCACCGTGATCGTCTGGGACCACGGCTGGTACGAGCCGCTCAGCCACGACCGCAGGGGGCGCCCGGTCGGCTTCGGGGAGTCGCTGGAGCGCGGGCACGCCACCTTCCGGCTGCACGGCTCCAAGCTGCACGGCGAGTACGCCCTGACCCGGTTCCGGGGCCGTGACGGCGAGGACGCCTGGCTGCTGGTGAAGAAGGGGGCCGGCCGCTCGGACGGCCACGGCACGCCCGACCCCCGGCGGGCCCGTTCGGTGCGCTCCGGCCGTACCCTCGCCCAGGTCGCGGCGGACGCGGCCGAGGAGTGACGGGCGGTGTCCGGCCGCATGAGCGGCAACGCTCCACGCCCGTAGGCGGATTGAGCCGTTCCCGCCCCGGCCGGCCGGGCGGGGGCCTAGGGTCACGAAGGTACTCGACCTTCGGTCCAGGAGGCCCCCACACATGCGTACCGCGCTCCGTACCGCCCTGGCCGGGGCGGTGGCCGCCGGCACTCTGCTGACCTGCGGCACCGCCCATGCCACCCCCGCCGGACCGGGTGTGACCGGCAAGGTGATCTACCAGACCACCGTCGGCGACACGGACTACGTGCTGCGGGAGATCACCGTCCCGCCCGGTCAGACCACCGGCTGGCACTATCACGACGGTCCGGTCTACGGATACGTCCAGAAGGGCACGTTGAGCCACTTCCACTCCGACTGCGCGGAGGACGGCGTCTACCGGCCGGGCGGCACCGTGTACGAGTCGGGCGGGCCGGGTGACGTGCACCTGGGCGCGAACCTCGGTGACACCGACCTGGTGCTGGACGTGCTGTACATCCTGCCGCACGGTTCGCCGTACTCGGAGTCGGTGCCGAACCCCGGCTGCGACTTCGAGTAGCGCCGAGCAGTCCGTCACTCGTCGGCGGTCGGCAACGGGCCCTCGGTCAGCGGCTGTTCGGCCCAGATCGTCTTGCCGCCGCCCGTCTGCCTGCTTCCCCAGCGCTGGGTGAGCTGGGCGACGAGGAGCAGGCCGCGGCCGCCCTCGTCGTAGGCGTGCGCCCGGCGCAGGTGCGGTGAGGTCGAACTGCCGTCGGAGACCTCGCAGATGAGCGCCCGGTCGCGGATCAGGCGCAGCTGGATGGGCGGTTCGCCGTAGCGGATGGCGTTGGTGACGAGTTCGCTGACGACGAGTTCGGTGACGAACGCGGCCTCGTCCAGGCCCCAGCGGGTGAGCTGCTCGATGGCCGCCTGCCGGAAGTGCGCCACCTCGGCGGGGTCGGGCGGCACGTCCCAGGTGGCCACCCGGTCGGCGCCGAGGGCGCGGGTCCTCGCCAGCAGCAGGGCGACGTCGTCGGACGGCTGCTCAGGCATCACGGCCTTGAGGACGTTGTCGGTGAGGTCCTCCAGGGAGCCGGCGGGTGCGCTCAGGGCTCGGCACATCTCCTCGGTGGCGCGGTCCACGTCCCGGTCGCGGTCCTCGACCAGACCGTCCGTGTAGAGGGCGACGACGGCTCCCTCGGGCAGTTCGAGCTCCGTCGCCTCGAAGGGCAGCCCGCCCACGCCGAGCGGCGGGCCCGCGGTCATCGGGATCAGTTCGGCCTCGCCGCCCGGCAGGACGACCGCGGGTGCCAGGTGCCCGGCGGCGGCGAGACTGAGCCGCCGGGAGACGGGGTCGTAGACGGCGTACAGGCAGGTGGCGCCGAGTTCGGCGACCTCCTCGCCGGATCCGTCGGCGGCGAGGTGGGTGACCAGGTCGTCCAGGTGGGTGAGGAGTTCGTCCGGGGGCAGGTCCACGTCCGCGAGGGTGCGTACGGCGGTGCGCAGGCGGCCCATCGTGGCGGAGGAGCGGATGCCGTGGCCGACGACGTCACCGACGACCAGGCCGACCCTGCTGCCGGAGAGCGGGATCACGTCGAACCAGTCGCCGCCGATGCCGGCCAGCGATCCGCTGGGCAGATAGCGGTGGGCGACCTCGACGGCGACCTGGGGCAGACCGCGGGGCAGCAGGCTGTGCTGGAGGGCGAGGGCGGTGGAGCGCTCGCGGGCGAAACGGCGGGCGTTGTCGATGCAGACGGCGGCGCGGCTGGCGAGTTCCTCGGCGAAGACGGTGTCGTCGGTGACGTAGGCGTCGGGGTGGCGCATGCGCACGCCCACGACGGCGCCGAGCAGGACGCCACGGGCCTGCAGTGGTACGGCGATCATGGAGTGGACGCCCTCGCGGTAGGGGCGGCCCTCGGGCGCGCGGGCGTTGCGCTCGTCGACCCAGCGGCGGAACTCGGGCTCGCCCGCCTGACCGACCACGGCCCGCCGCTCCCGCAGCGCCCGGGCCGGCGGTGACGCGGCCGGGTGCACCTCGGCGTCGCCCAGCCGTACGGCGGCCTCGGGAGTGCCCTCGTTCGCGGAGCCGTGGGCGACGCGGCGCAGCGAGATGTCGCCCTCCGGCACGGTGGGCGGTTCCTCGGCACCGAGGACCCAGTCGAGGAGGTCGACGCTGGCGAAGTCGGCGTACCGGGGGACGAGGAGTTCGACGAGTTCCTCGGCGGTGCGCACCACGTCCAGGGTGGTGCCGATGGAGGTGGCCGCCTCGTTGAGGAGGGCGAGCCGGAGCCGGGCCAGGTACTGATCGGTGCTGTCGAAGGCGGCGAGGGCGACGGCGGTGAGCTCGCCGGCGGGGTCGCGCAGCGGCCACATCTCGATGCTCCAGGCGTGCTCCCGGTTCAGGGTGGGGGAGCCGGTGAAGCTCTCGTAGCGGACGGGCCGGCCGGTCTCGACGACCTGTCGCAGATGGCGCAGGAAGCCCTCGCTGTGCGGGGCCTGCTCGACGGTGTCCGGGAAGAAGCGGCCGAGCAGGGCCTCCTCGGGGATGCCCATGACGTGGCAGGCGGCGTCGTTGGAGCGGAGCTGGCGCTGTCGGACGTCGAAGACCGACATGGACATGGAGGCCTGCTGGAACGCCTGGTCGGCGAGGGTGGGGGCGGCCTGAAAGGGCGGGTCGGCGGTGATCACGTAGCCGGTGGTGCCGCCGTCGGAGCCGAGGACGGGGCAGGCGGTCAGGGCGATCTCCGTGCGGCGTCCGTCGGCACGCCGCACGGCGACGGTCCCGGAGCGGCCTGCCAGCGCCTCGGCGGGGACCTGCTCGGCGAGGAGGCCGGTGGCGGGCTTGCCCACGACCTCCTCCGCCCGGTACCCGGTGAACGCCCGCGCGCCCGCGCTCCACCCCGTCACCCGGCCCAGGGCATCGATGATCGCCGTGGCAGCGACACGCTCCATACGCCCCAGGATGAGACCTGTGTCCCGGGGCATCAAGCGCGGGCCCGGACCGTCCGCTCAGCCCTGGTGGGCACGCAGGGCGGCCAGCGCCCGGTCGGCGTGGGTGTTCATGCGCAGCTCGCTGCGGACGACCTCGAGGACGGTGCGGTCCTGGGCGATCACGAAGGTGGCCCGCTTGGTCGGGGCGAGCGAGAAGCCCCGCTTGACGCCGAACAGCTCCCGGACGGTGCCGTCCGCGTCGGAGAGCAGGGGCATGCCGAGCGTGTGCTTCCCGGAGAACTCCTGCTGGCGTTCCACGCTGTCCCCGCTGATCCCGACGGGCCGGGCGCCGACGGCCGTGAACTCGGCGGCCAGGTCCCGGAAGTGGCAGGCCTCGGCGGTACAGCCGGCCGACAGGGCGGCCGGATAGAAGAAGAGCACGACCGGCCCGTCGGCCAGCAGCTCCGTGAGGGTCCGCGTCGTACCGGTCTCGTCCGGCAGTGCGAAGTCCTCGGCCTTGGTTCCCACCTCGACGGGTGCCGCCATCTATCGGCCCTCCTCGTTGCGTGCGACACCGCGCGCCCACAGCACCAGGGGGATCTGGAGCGGCAGGCGGGCGAGTGCAGCGGTCCTGAGCGGCTCGGGCCGCTTCTGCCAGTCGACGGCCATCTGGACGTTGGCCGGGAAAACACCCACGAAGAAGGCGGCGGCCGCCCGGGCCGCCGCCTTGCGGGTACGCGGCAGGGCGATCCCCGCCGCCAGCGCCAGCTCCACGGCCCCGCTGCCGTACGTCCAGGCCCGTGGGGATCCCGGCAGCGCCTTCGGGATCGTCGCGTCGAACTGCTTCGGCGCCGCGAAGTGAGCGGCACCGGCGGTGGCGAGCAGTCCCGCCAGCAGCAGGGGTGAACGTTCGGACCGGGCCACGAAGCCTCCTCTGACGACCTGCCGCCGGATATTACCGGGCGGTACCGGCCCGCTCCGCGCCGGGTCGGCCGTCCGCTCGCCCGCGCCTGCCGCCGCCCTCACACGGCCCGGGTGGCCGGGGGCGCCGCCTCGGCGCTGTCCTGGCCGGGCTCGTCCTCGACCGAGTAGGCCAGGAAGTCGTCGACCATGCGGTGGAAGAGCACCGCCAGCTGCCGCAGCTCCTCCGGCTCCCAGTCGCCGAGGGCCAGCTGCATGCCCCGTGCCCCGGCGTCCCGGACCCGGTCGACGGCGGCCCGGCCGGCGTCGGTGAGCTCGATCCGCTGGGCGCGTCGGTCGTCGGGGTCGGGGACGCGGGTGACATAGCCCGAACGCTGGAGCTGCTGCACCGTGCGGGTCACATGGGAGGCCTCGACCCCGAGCCGCTGCGCCAGCTCCCCCGGGCGCAGTGGCTCGGAGTCGGCGACCTGGCGCAGCAGGGCCACCGCGGCGCGGTCCAGCGGCACCCCGGCCAGGGCCATCAGCCGCTCGTGCTGGCGGGCCCGGGTGCTCAGGTAGGTGATGCGCGTCAGGGCGCGCTCGATCTCCACGACCTCCGCAGTGGCGGCGGGGACATGGGGCAGCGGTTCTGTGGGCATACCGGCCAGTTTACCATATCGTTGCGTAACTCAAGTAAGTTACTGCGTGGGTTTACCCCCAGTACTGCCGGACGTGCAGGTGTCCTGCGTGAGCCCGGCCGAGGCCGCGTCCGACAGTGAGGCATGAGCGGGGGCGCCCGCCCCCTCCCCGTCGATCGCCGCGGGGCTTGACACCGTGATCCGAGCGAGGGATATCGTCACCCGACGATCGTCAGGATTCCTGATGGTCGAGCCACCGTCCGCCGGGTGCCGCCCCGTGGTGCGCGCCCCTCCCGATCGGAGCCCCATGTCCCTCCTGGCCCGCCCTCGGGTCGCCGCGCTCGCCGCGAAGACCATGCAGCGGCTGACCCTGCTCGCGAGCAGGCGCCCGAGCGGCCCGGGCTCCGACGCCGCCGCGCACGCCCGGTTCCCCGAATTTCCCCGCACCGTACGGACGTTGACCATCCCCACCGCCGTGGGCCCGGCCCGTGCCACGGTGTACCTGCCGACGACCACGGACCCCGCTCCCCCGGTGCACGTCAACTTCCACGGCGGCGGCTACGTCATGTCGCTCACCGAACTCGACGACCCGCTCTGCCGGTTCCTGGCCGCCGAGGCCGGGGCGGCCGTCGTCAACGTCGACTACGCCGTCGCCCCGCAGCACCCCTTCCCGGCCCCACCGCACCAGGCCTACGAGGTGGTCCGCTGGGTCGCCGGACACGCGGCCGAGCAGGGCTGGGACGGCGCCCGGCTCACGGTCGGCGGGCAGAGCGCCGGCGGCGGCCTCGCGGCGGCGGTGGCCCGGCAGGCGCTGGCCGAGGGCGGTCCCGCGATCGCCCTCCAGGTCCTGCACTATCCCCCGCTGGACCTGGCGACGAGCGCCACGGACAAGCCGTCCGCCGTCGCCAGGCCGCTACTGCGGCCCTGGATGGCCGAGGTGTTCGACACGGCGTACGTCCCCGACCCGAAGAGGCGCACCGACCCCCTGGTCTCCCCCGCCCACCCGTCCGACACGGCCGACCTGACCGGCATCGCCCCGGCACTGGTCATCACCGCCGCGCACGACCTGCTCAGGGCGGAGGGCGAGCGGTACGCCTCACGGCTGCGGGCCGCGGGTGCCCTGGTCGAGCACCACGAGGTGGCGGGGGTCGACCACGGGTACGACGGCACCGACGATGTCAGGGCGCGGGAGGTGTACGCGCTCATCGCGCGTCATGTGCGGGAGGCTCACGGGCGGAGCGCCTGAGAGCTCGGGGGCGCTGCCGGTGCGCGACCGACCGTCGTCGGTGGCTGGTCGCGCCCAGGCGGCGGTAGCCGCACCTTCACTACGGCCCCGCGCCCCTGACGGGGCACGGAGTAAGCGCCGGTCACCAGGCTAGCCTTCGACATGCGGCGCCGGTACGCCCAACCGGTCGGCATGTTCGGCGAGTTCACGCCACACCTTCACGGCGACCGGGATGCCCTTCGCTCCCCGTTCGTCGGCCACCGCCGCGCTGCGCTCACCCGGGTAGAACACCCCGGGCGCGCCGTCCGCCGCCGGCAGGCCCTTCAGGGTGCCCAGCGTGTCGTCGACCGCGCCGACGAAGGACTCCGGGTCGCCGAAGGCGGCCGGGTCCACGGCGATGAGCAGGGCGTTCTGGCGGTGCTTGCGGTCACCCGCGTGGAAGGACGCGAAGATCGGGGCGCCGACCAGGACGCTGGTCAGGAGCTCGAAGGCGAGGGACATGCCGGAACCCTTCGCGCCGCCCAGCGGGAGGGGCATGACCGCCCGTTCCGGGTCGGTCGTCGGGGTGCCGTCCTCCGTCGCCGCCGCACCCTCCGGCAACGGCGCGCCGCTCGCCTTCGCCTGGCGGATCTTGCCGAGGGCGATGGTGGCGGTGGCCATGTCCAGCAGCAGCGGGGCGTGTTCGCGGGCGGGTACGGCGATGGCGAGGGGGCTGGTGGCGACGGCCGCGCCCTTGACGCCGGTGTAGCCCATGTTGGGCATGCCGGCCACGAACCCGAGCCCGACCAGGCCCTGTTCGGCGATCCGGGACACGTAGTAGCCGATGGCGCCGGTGTGGACCGTGCGGCGGACGCCGACCGAGGCGATGCCGGTCTCGCGGGCCCGTCGTACCACCTCGTCGGCGGCGGCGGTCAGGGCGACCGGGCCGGGGGCCCGGTCGGCGTCGGGGACGGCGGCGGCCGGGGCCGTCGACTCGATCGTGATCTGCGGGTGCGCGTGGGCGACGCCCTTGGCGAGCAGGTCCAGGTAGGCGGGGACACGGGCGGTGCCGTGCGAGTCGACGCCGCGCTGTGCGGCCCAGACGAACACGTCGGCGGTGGTGCGGGCGTGCTCGGCGTTCAGGCCGCCCTTTTCGAGGAGGGCGGCGGAGAAGGCGCGCAGGTCGTCGGCGGGCACCAGGATCTTGGCGGGGGTGCTGGACATGGTTGCCATGTGTCTCCTGGCTAGCGGGTGACTAGGACGTCCACGACGGCGGTCGTGCCCTGGGCCACGGCCTTCAGGGCGCGTTCGAGTGCAGCCGCTCCGCGGCCGCTCACACCTCCCGGAGCGCAAGGTAAAACTGCACGCCAGGGGGCACCCGTTCGCGTCCGCGCGGCCTAGCGTCGGTCGGCGTACCAGGTACGCCGTAGTGGAGAGGAACCCCCGGATGACCACGATCATCAAGGCCGCGTCCGTACCCCTGCTCGACCGGGGCGGGCGGTCCTGACGACTCCGCTGATCACCACACCGTCCGCGGACGGCGAGAACCTCATCACCAGCGGAATGAGCGTCGACCCGGTGGGCTCCGGGGCGCCGTTGCACTCGCACAACCGCGACGAGCACGTGACCGTCCTGGAGGGCGAGGCGGAGGTGTGGGTGGACGGCGAGGTGACCCGGCTGGAGCGGTTCGACACCACGTACGTCCCATCCCCCGTCCCCCACCTGTTCCGCAACGTCGGCGACACCCCGCTGCGGATCCTGTGGGTGTACTCGTCGGGGTACGTCACGCGGACCTTCGCGGCCACGGGCAGGGCGGTCGAGCACCTGTCGGCCGAGGACCGGATGGGCTGAACCGGCGTGCCCTGGGACGTCCCAGCCGTCCCAGGGCACGCGGGGACGACATGGTGACGGTCCGGCCCGGAAACGCTCCGAGTCGTGATCACGCTTCGTGGTCACGAGCACGACAGCACGGAGGTTTCCATGTCCCGTCGGATCCTGAAGAACGGCCTGCTGGCCACGGTCGCGGTGTTCGCGTTCCTGCCCACGGCCGGGGCCGCGACCGCCAGCGCCGCCACTCCGGTCCCCGCACCCCAGGGAATCGTGCAGTACTACAACTACACCACCCTGCCCGCGCCGGCCGGCCACCGTCTGCACTCCCGGCACTACACGTACCGGACCGTCGGCCGGGTGACCACGCACCGCGTCCGGCTCAACGTCCGCTCCGGCCCGAGCACCCGCTACCGCGTGGTGAGCCACCGCCACAGCAACCGGCTCGTCCCGCTGGCCTGCAAGACGTACGGCGGCTCGGTGCGCGGCAACCACACCTGGTACCGGCTCCCGCACCACAAGGGGTACGTCTCCGCCCACTACGTCCGGGTCGGCCACGCCGTCCCGTGGTGCTGACGGGCCGTTACCGACGTACTCCCTGACCCCAGAGGCCTGTTCGGGAACCCCGGGTTCCCGAACAGGCCTTCGACATGCACCCCCTGATTCACCGTCTTCACACCTGTTCGCCGATTGCGGGCCCGGTCCCGATGGGAAGCCATCCCGACAACAGGGGCGAAACGCCCATAGCGTAATGAAGTCGAGGCACGCAACATGCCGCACCCCGAAGGAGCGCGAACCACCCCATCGGAAGAGTCACCGGCGGCGAGGCTGCGCGAGCTGAAGGAGCGTACGGGACTGAGCCTCGCGGCGCTGGCCGCCCGCACCCCGTACAGCAAGTCCGCCTGGCACCGCTATCTCTCCGGCGACAAACGGCCGCCGCGTGCGGCCGTGGAGGCGCTGGCCCGGCTCGCCGGGGCCGATCCCGCCGCCGTGCTGGCGCTGTGCGAGGCCCCCGAAGGGCCGCCGGCCGTCGAGGCGCCCCGGGAGGCACCGCCGGCGAGGCGGTGGTGGCGGCTGCCGCTGACCGCGATCGCGCTGCTCACTGTGGCCGGGGTGACGGCGGCGGCCGTGACCGTCTCGGACCGGCGCGGCACGCCGGGCGCACAGCCGGTGTCGGCGGCGCCGCGCTGTCACGGACGGTCCTGCCAGGGCGAGCTGCCGGACACGTCGGCGTGCGACCGGGACGCGCGGACCAAGAGCCGCGTCACCGGTGTCGCCTACGACGTCCGGCTGCGCTGGTCCCCCGCCTGCGGCACCGCCTGGTCCGAGGTGCGGCTGCACACCCCGGTCGCCCGCGAGGTCTCGGTCCGGGCCGGGGAGAACGTGCTCTCGGCCAGCTATCCCGCCGAGGACTCCGTCGGCTACACCAGCCCGATGCTCGCGGTCCCCGCTCCGCGGGGCGTGGAGGCGTGCGCCGAGGTGGCGGGAGAGCTGGCGTGCACCGGGCTGGAGGCGGATCCCACCGGAGAACCGTAGGAAGGCGCCGCGCCCATGGAAGGAGCGCGGCGCCGGACCGGCCGGGGGACCGGTCAGTGGGCGGCGACCAGCTTCTCCCGGTCGTTGCCGGCCTGCGGCTGCCGGGCCGAGCGCAGGGCGGCGATGCCGATGAAGACCATCGAGGAGACACCGGCCAGCGCGAAGGCGGTGAAACCCCAGTCGCCGTTGCCCGCGGCGAGCAGCCGGCCGCCGAGCCAGGGCCCGAAGACCGCGCCGAAGCGGCCCATGCCGGAGGTCCAGCCGACGGCGGTGGCGCGGTTGTCCGGCGTGGAGCGGATGGAGACGGTCGCGTAGATCATCGTCTGGGCGCTGTTCAGGAAGACGCCGGCGAGGAAGACGACCAGGGTGGTCACCCCCATCGGCATGTGCACGCTGAGCAAGTAGACGCCGGCGGCGGTGAGGGCGAACCAGACCGCCGCGATGCGCGGGGCCCCGAACCGGTCCGCGGCGCGGCCCGCGATCAGCATGCCCACGATGCCGCCGAGGTTGAAGACGACGACGAAGGTGAGGGCGTTGGTGAGTTCGTAGCCCTCGGTGCGCATCAGGGTCGGCAGCCAGGTGGCGACGCCGTAGACCAGGAGCAGACCGCCGAAGGAAGCCAGCCAGTACAGCAGGGTCTGCAGCCGTTCGCCGCCGCGGAACAGGGCGAGCAGCGCGTCCCAGCGGTCGGCGCCGGTCTTCCGGACGGCCACGGCGGGCAGTTCGACCTCGTAGCGTTCGGCGAGCGCGCCGGCCTCCTCGGTGCGGCCCTTGGCGACCAGGAAGCTCAGCGACTCGGGGAGGAGCTTCAGCAGGACGGGGACGAAGAGCAGGGGGAGCACGCAGACCCAGAAGGCGGAGCGCCAGCCGAAGGGGTCGACCAGCCACTTGGCGACATAGGCGGAGAGTATGCCGCCCGCGTGGTGGGCGGTCATCAGCACACCGATGGTGATCGCGATCCGGCCGCCCCTGGCGTAGTCGGAGACCATGCTGATCGCGGTCGGCAGCAGTCCGCCGAGGCCGACGCCGGCCAGGGTGCGGCCGAGGCCGAAGACCGCGAGGCTCCCGGAGACCGCGCAGATGCCGGAGGCGAGCGAGAACAGGGTGACACAGGCGATCATCAGCTGCTTGCGGCCGATCCGGTCCGCGACCGTGCCCGCGGCCAGGGCGCCCACCAGCATGCCGAAGGTGGCGTAGGAACCGAGGTCGCCGGCCTCGTCCGCGGTGATGCCGAAGGTCTTGGTCTCCAGCAGGTGGGGCAGCACCGAGCCGTAGATGAACATGTCGAGGCCGTCGAAGAGCACGGCCAGCCAGCACAGGCCGACGACCAGCAGGGCCAGTCTGCTGCCGCGCGCCGACAGGGCGGTTGAGGAGGACATCCTTGTTTTCCTCTCGTCCAGGATGCGTTCCCTGGAGGGGAAGCGGTAGAGGGGGTCGAGGCGGCTCGTGCGGCTGACCCGTGGTGCGTAGACGCTAAGGATCGACGGGCAAAAACGTCAACACTTTTGTCAACAATCACAGCAACAATCCGGCCACCCCGGGTGGCACAGGGGGGTGGGAGACGCGTCGTGCCGCGTCGCCCACCCCCCTGATGTCTGCCGAGACGGATCAGTCCACCGGTGGTGTCCCATGGGTGTGGAAGGACTCGATCGTCTTCAGGCCCCACGCCTGCCCCTTGGCGCGCTCGGCCTCGGTCCAGGTGACCAGCGGCCAGTCGGGGGCCAGCACCAGCCTGGTGAGCGGGTTGCACAGCTCGATCCGGTTGCCGCCCGGCTCGTAGACGTACAGGAAGAACGTCTGCTGGATGGCGTGCTTGTGCGGGCCGGTCTCGATGAACACGCCGGTGTCGATGGCGAGGTCGGCAGCGCGCAGGATGTCCTCGCGGCCGTCGGTCGCGAAGGCGATGTGGTGCAGCCGTCCGGTCGAGCCGGTCCAGTCGGAGGTGTAGACGACGTCGTACGACTTGTGGGTGAAGGTCAGCCAGCGGGCCGCGATCGTCCCGTTGTCGAGGCGGACCTGCTCGGTCGACCGGGCTCCGAGGACCCGTTCCTGGAACTCGGCGTTGGCGAGCACGTCGGCGGCCAGGAAGTTGACGTGATCCAGGCGGCGCACGCCGACACCTCGGTTGGGCTTGGCCTGCGGCTGGTTCTTCAGCGCGGGCTTCAGCTCGTCCGGCGCCCGGTAGTGCTCGCTCTCCCAGTAGAGGGCGTGCTCGTGGCCGTCCGGGTCGGTGGTGACGTAGAGCTTGCCGAGGCCGGGCTCGTCCTCCGCCCAGTGGCCGGTGCCGCCCGCCTCCTCGACCGCCCGGACCCGGCGGTTCAGCGCCTCCTCGCTGGAGGTGCGCAGGGCGAGCCGGCCGAGGCCGGGCCGGTCGCGGGCGGTGAGGACCAGACTGTGGTGCTCGTAGTCGTCGTACGTGCGCAGGTGGACGGTGTCGCCCTCCTGGCCGTTGACCGTCAGCCCGAGGAAGTCGGTGAAGAAGGCGACGCTGGCGTCCAGGTCCGGGGTGAACAGCTGGGCATGGCCGATATGGGCGATGTCACCGAGGGGCGGAGCCATCGTTGCCTCCTTGAGGTCGTGCGGCAGGAGCGGCGGCCCGGGGGAAGACGGTGCCGTCGAAGATCTTCCGGGCGGTACGGACGACCGCGGTCCGGCGGGCGACCGGCGGCGAGCCGCCGGATCCCGGGTCGACACTGGTGTCGACCTCCAGGAATCCGGTGGGGTGTTCGACGCGGATGCGGTCGCCGTGCTCCGGGAGCCGGGCGATCCCCTCCGCCACGCTGCCGGGCAGCCTGAGCCCCGCGGCCACGCCGGCGGCGCCGAGGACGCCGATCGAGGTGTGGCAGCGGACGGGGATGAAGGTCCGGGTGGTCACCGCGCCCCCGTCGCGCGGCGGGGCGAGCAGGCTGAGCTTGGGCACGGTCGCGGTCTCGACGTCCCCGAGGCCCATCAGCTTCCCCGCCGCCAGCCGGATCTCGTGGAGGCGGTCGGCCAGGGCCAGGTTCTCCTCCAGGTCCCTGGGCGTCTCGTAGCCGGTGACACCGAGGTCGCCCGCGGCGATGAGCACGGTCGGCATGCCGTTGTCGACGCAGGTCACCGTCGTGTCCGCGACGGTGTCGCGGACGTTGCCGGTGGGCAGCAGCGGGCTCCCGGCGGCCGGGAACTCGATCACCACCGGGGCGGCCGTGCCGGGCACCCCGGAGATCTCGGCGCCCCCGGTGTAGTCGACGCGCCCACCGGGGGTCGGGAAGGTGGCGATGGCCGACTCCCCGGTGTTGAGCATCCTGATCCGTACCGAGGTCTCGCCGTCACCGGCGGCCACGAGCCCCCGCTCCACGGCGAACGGCCCGGCCCCGGCGAGGATGTTCCCGCAGTTCTGCCGGTCGGTCACCTCCGGCCGGTCGACGGCGACCTGGAGGAACAGGTAGTCGACGTCCGCCTCCGGGTCGCCGGACGCCGAGACGACCGCCACTTTGCTGGTGAGGGGGTGCGCCCCGCCAAGGCCGTCGATCTGGCGCGGGTCGGGGCTGCCCATCACCCGCAGCAGCAGGTCGTCCCGGGCGGCGGGGTCCGCGGGCAGGTCCTCGGCGAGGAAGTACGCGCCCTTGGAGGTGCCACCGCGCATCAGCATGCAGCGCACCTCCGCAGGCCCGGTCATGCGCCGTGCTCCGCGTACTCCTCGTACGTCCGGTACTCGACGCCGAGCCGCTCGAGGGTCTCCCGCAGCCCGTAGCGGTCGAGGCCGAGCCGGCCGTCGGCGAACGCGGCACGGGTCGCGGCCTCCTTGGCCTCGCGGGCCTCGGACCTCTCGACCGTCTCGCGTACCCGCTTTCGGGGTACGACCACGACGCCGTCGTCGTCGGCGAGGATCACGTCACCCGGGTTGATCACCTGACCGTCGATGGCGATCGGCACGTTGACCGAGCCGCCGGTGGCCTTCACCGTGCCCTGCGAGGAGACCGCCCGGGACCAGGCGGCGAAGCCCATGTCCCGCAGCTCCTGGGTGTCGCGGATGCCGGTGTTGAGGACGACCCCGCGCACCCCGCGCTGCTTCAGCGCGGTCGCGAACAGTTCGCCGAACAGCCCGTCTGTGCACGGCGAGGTGGTGGTGACGACCAGGAGGTCGCCCTCGCCGCACTGCTCGACGGCCGCGTGGATCATGAGGTTGTCGCCGGGCCAGCTGAGCACGGTGACGGCCGTGCCCGCGACCCGCACGCCCTGCTGGATCGGGCGGACACCCGGGCCCAGCAGCCCGGTCCGGCCCATGGCCTCGCTCACGGTGGCGACACCGAAGCCGGCGAGGGCGTCGACGTCCTTCAGCTCCGCCTTGGGCGGGTCGGTGACGATCACGCCGCTCATGCCAGCTCCTTCGCGATCTGCGGGAACGGCCGCATGAACGCCTCGGCCATGGTGTCGTGCGCCAGGCCCAGGTTGGGGCCGGCGTTGCGCTTGAGCTGGACGCCCCGGCGGACGGCGAGGTCGGTGTAGTAGGCCCACAGATGCTGCTGGGCGCCGAGGCACTCCATCGCCTTGCGCTTGGTCTCCCAGACCTCGGTGATGTCCAGCAGGACCTCGGGCCGGAAGCCGCTCATCTCGGGCTGGTGCGGCTCGAAGTAGAAGACCGGCGGGGCGCCGATGATGTCGCCCTCGCCGGGGTAGCCGATGGCCTGCGCGAGGATACGGGCCTCCAGGGCCATGCGGTTGGCCGCCGGGTGGTCGCCGTTGTAGGGGTCCTCGACGGGGTGGGTGAGCACGACGTCGGGCTGGGTCTCGCGGTACACGGCGACCAGCCGGTCGGTCAGCTCGGCGCCGGCGACCAGCGGGTAGTCGCCGGCGTCGAAGAACCGGACCTCGGCGCCGAGCGCGGCCGCGGCCTTCTCCGCCTCCTCCCGGCGTATCGCCTTGATCTCCGCCAGGTCCCTGCCTTGGCGCCACGCCTTGGCCGACTCGCCGCGCTCCCCGAAGGTCAGACAGGCGATGGTCACCTTCTCGCCCCGGGAGGCGGCCAGGGCGATGGCCCCGCCCGCCCGCCACACGAAGTCTCCGGCGTGCGCGGTGACGACCAGGGTGGATCGCGGTGGGGTGGTGGCGGGCACGTTGGCGTGCGTCATGGGTAACTCTCCTTGGTGGACAGGTGTGCGCCCACCCGGCCCCGGGCGTGCTCAGTCGCGCAGTGCTTCGATCACGCTCGTGAGGTGGGCGCGGACGGCCTCCTCGGCCGCCTGCGGGTCCCTGGCCCTGATCGCCTCGATCATCGCCAGGTGCTCGCTCAGGGAGTGCTGCGGCCGCCCCGGACGCAGCGCCAGCTGGAAGCGGTGCCGCACCAGTTGGGCATTGAGCCGCTCCAGCAGTTCCACGGCGGTCTGCTGGCCGGAGATCGTCCGGATCCTGGCGTGGAGTTCCTGGTTGAGCTCGGAGTAGGTGACCGGTTCGCCGTCGGCGACGGCCTTGGTCATGGCCGAACCGAGGTCCGCGAGGTCGGCGAGCTGCTCGTCGCTGGCCGCGACGGCCGCCTTGGCCGCACAGAGCCCCTCCAGGACCATGCGGCACTCCGTGATCGCGACCGCTTCCTCCACGGTCACCACCCGCACCCGTGAGCCGCGGTTGCGGATCCGCTCGACCAGCCCCTGGGCCTCCAGGTCGATCAGTGCCGCACGGATGCTGGCCCGCGTCACACCGAACTCCTCGGCGAGCTCGTTCTCCACCAGCCTTTGGGCCGGGGCCATCTCGCCGTGCAGGATCGCCTGCCGCAGCTGCGTGAACGCATGCTGCTTGGCCTGCTCTCCGGTGCTCGGACGGGCTTCCTTCGGCATTGCGCCCTCCCTGAGTGAGTGCCTGTCGAACGTAAATCTAGCCAAACAAGATTGTCAACAATTTTGTCTGCCGTATTGCCGGGACCGTCCCGCGTCCCGCGCGCTCAGCCGGTGCGGTACAGCTCGCTCAGCAGCTCCAGAACGGCCTGGTGGGCCGGGTGCGGGTCGTCCCGCCACCAGGCCAGCCGGACGGCGACCGGCTCGGCGTCCCGGACCGGCCGGTAGACGATGCCGGGCCGCGGGTACTGGTTGGCGGTCGACTCGGCGGTCACGCCGACCGCACGGCCGGCTCCGATGGCGGTGAGCCAGTCGTCGACGTCGTGCGTCTCCTCCACGACCGGCCGCGACTCCGCCGGCCACAGGTCCGGGGTGGTGGTGCCGGTGCGCCGGTCGACCAACAGGATCCTGCCGGTGAGGTCGGCCAGGCGCACGGTCCGGCGGCGGGCCAGCGGGTCGTCGGCGGCCAGCGCGCACAGCCGCCGCTCCAGCCCGACGATGGCCGAGTCGAACCGCCGGTCCTCCAGCGGTCGCCGCAGGACGGCGAGGTCGCAGGCCCCTTCACCGAGCCCGGCGGAGGCCGTGTTCACCCGGACCAGGTGCAGTTCGGTCCCGGGGTGCGCGGCGGCCCAGCCGCGCTGGAAGGCCACCGTGTGCCGCCCCACCGCCGACCAGGCGTACCCGATCCGGAGCCGGGACGGTCCCGAGGCGGCCTCCCGGACCAGGTCGGCGACGTCCGCCAGCACCCGCCGGGCCCGCTCCACCACCCGCACCCCGGCCGCCGTCGGCGTCACCTCCCGCGAGGACCGCCGCAGCAGCCTCGCCCCCAGGGCCCGCTCCAGACCGGCCAGGGTGCGGGAGACCGCCGCCTGGGACACCCCCAGGGCGATCGCTGCGTCGGTGAAGGTGCCCTCGTCGACGATGGCGACGAGACATCGCAGCTGCCGCAGCTCGACCTCATCCATACGCAGAGCGTATAGATCCCAGGGCGCATGCATTTTGGGTATGTGCCTGCCCGGCGGACGCTCCTGTCATGCGCCGAGCCCTCGAACGCCCGCTCTCCTCCCCCGCGATCCCGCCCGCCGCCCCGCGCCGGCTCTCCGGCGTGGCGGCCATGTGCGGCAGCGGCCTGTCCAACCAGACCGGAGCGGCCGTCGGGTCCCTCGCCTTCCCGGTCCTCGGCCCGCTCGGGGTGGTGGCGGTACGGCAGTACGTGGCCGCACTCGTCCTCGTGGCCGTCGCCCGGCCCCGCCTGCGCGCCTTCACCTGGCGGCAGTGGTGGCCGGTGCTGCTGCTGGCGGCGGTCTTCGGCACGATGAACCTGACCCTCTACACCGCGATCGACCGGGTCGGTCTGGGCCTGGCGGTCACCCTGGAGTTCCTGGGCCCGCTCACCGTCGCCCTCGCCGCGTCCCGCCGTCGGCTGGACGCGGGGTGCGCGGTGCTGGCGGCGGCCGGGGGCGTGGTGCTGATGCGGCCGCAACCGTCCACGGATTACGCGGGGATGGGGCTGGGCCTGGTGGCGGCGGGCTGCTGGGCTTCGTACATCCTGCTCAACCGGGTGGTCGGCCGCCGGATACCGGGTGTGCAGGGCCCGGCTGCGGCGGCGAGCGTGTCGGCACTGACCTTCCTGCCGATCGGAGTCGTGGTGGCGGTACGGCATCCCCCGACAGCGGCTGCGGTGCTCTGCGCGGTGGTGGCGGGCGTGCTGTCGTCGGCGGTGCCGTACCTGGCCGACCTGCGCACCCTGCGCACGGTCCCGCCCCAGACCTTCGGCCTGTTCATGAGCGTCAACCCGGTCCTGGCGGCCGTGGTGGGGTGGGTGGTGCTGGGGCAGGGGCTGGGGGTGCCGGAGTGGGCGGGGATCGGGGCCGTAGTGGCGGCCAACGCGGTGAGCATCGCAACGAGGGCCGGCTGAGGCGTCCCGCAAGGGGCGCCGGGGATACCCCCGGCCGAAGGCTGGAGGGAGGAACTGCGAGACCAGCCCGCACCGGCCCGCTCGCCCCCACCGATATAGCCCCCTCAGGGCATGCTCGGGTTTAAGCTGACGTGACCCAGGTCACACATCGATGCCCGCGAGACAACCAGCACGTCGGACAGGCATCGCAAACTCCTCCACAGGCAAGGGTCTTTGACGTCGCGGGCGACCGCCCCCCGCCCGGACAGCCGACCACCTCCGCTCCGGCGGCCACGTCCGACGGGCGGCACGGCCGTCGGGGCATTTGCTCGTGGATTGCCTCGCGATGCGGTCACGGGCGCCGTGACAGCTCGCCCAGTCAGTAGCCGAAGCCCCGCCTGGTGTGGATCAGCGCGGGGCCGTCCCGGTCGACCTTGCGCCGGAGCCGGGAGGCCAGCTGCTCGACGGCGTTGTCGCCCCGGAACCCGCCCCAGACGTACCGGCCGATCTGCTCCTTGGACAGCACCTTGCCGGGGCTGACCAGGAGGTGGCGCAGCAGCCGGTAGTCGGCGGGCCTGAGGTCGAGGGCACGGGCGCCCCGGCGGGCCCGGCAGGTGCCGTCGTCCAGGACCAGGTCGGCGTGGTCCAGTGTGCCGCCCCGGCGGCCACCGCCGTCCCGGAGCAGCACCTTGACCCTGGCGAGGACCTCGGCGATCCGGACGGGCTTGGTGACGCAGTCCCGTTCACCGGCCCCGAGTGCGGGCACCAGCCCGGCGAGCGACTCGCGGGCGGCCGGCAGCAGGACCGGCGGCCGGTAGGCCGGCTCCAGGCGGCCCCCCTGCGCGAGCTCGTCCAGGCCGGGCAGTTCGGCGTCGAGGACGACCAGGGCGTACCGGCGCTCCGCGAGCCGCCGCGCCACCTCGGCACCGGCGGCCGCCGCACCGGCCCGGTAGCCCGCCGGCTCCAGCGTGGAGGCGAGGAGTTCCACGACGTCCCGGTCAGCGGCGGCGACCAGGAGCCGCCGCCCCCTGCCACGGGCGGGCACGAGGGTCGGGAGAGAGCCGCCGTCCATGGGATGGCCCATTCCTTCGAGGCACCGGCAAATCAATTGTTTGACTCAAGTAAGCCACGTGTGCTTGCCTAACTCAAGTAATCGGGGTGCCTGAGCGGAGGCCGCCCCGGGGGTCCGCCGGCGGCGGGCCCGCGCGCCGGAACCCGTGGGGACGGGGACCGGCGCGGCCCTCGGGCCGGCTGCCGGCCCACTCCCCCCGGCCCGGCAGCCGGCCCGAGGGCGCCTCTCCGGCCGCACGGCCCGACGAACCTCCACGGCACCACCAGAAAGCGAGAGTCACCCCATGGCCACGATGAAGTCCGTACAGACCGGTGGCGTCGGCAGGATCGAGGTCGTGGACGTCGAGCGTCCCGTGCCCGGCCCCAAGGACGTGCTGCTGAAGATCCGCGCGGGTGGTATCTGCGGCACCGACGTCACCTTCCTGCACATGGGCGGCATGCCCGCCCGCGCCCACCTGGGCGGCGACCTGGTCCCGATCGCCCTGGGCCATGAGCCGGCCGGCGAGGTCGCCGAGGCCGGCGCCGAGGTCACGGGGCTGAAGGTGGGCGACCGGGTGGTGGTGAACCCGCAGGACGCGCCCACCGGGATCATCGGCTGCGGCGGCCGGTACGGGGCCCTCAGCGAGTACCTGCTGATCGAGGACGCCGAGGCCGGCCGGAGCGTCGCGGTGTTCCCGGACACCGTGCCGTTCGAGGTCGCCTCCCTGAACGAGCCGATGGCCGTGTCGCGGCACGCCGTCAACCGCTCGGAGGCCGCGCCGGACGACAAGGTGGCCGTCTTCGGCGCCGGACCGATCGGGCTGGGCGCGGCGATCTGGCTGAAGCTGCGGGGTGTCCGGCATGTAGTCGTCGCCGACGTCATCCCGGCCCGGCTGGAGAAGGCGCTGGCCGTGGGTGCGGACGCCGTGATCAACTCGGCGGAGGAGGACGTCACCGCACGCCTGACCGAGCTGCACGGACAGAGCGCCAACGCGCTGGGCCAGCCCCGCCCCGGCACCGACGTCTTCATCGACGCGGCCGGCGCCCCGGCCGTCTTCAACACCGTGGTGACCAACGCCCAGTGGCACGCCAGGCTGGTCATGGTCGCCGTGCAGAAGAAGGGCGAGATCGACCTCGGCGGCATGCTGCGCAGCGAGCTGACCCTGGTCGCCTCGCAGGGCTATCCGACGGAGATCTTCGAGGTCACGCCCGAACTGGTCGAACACCACGAGCGGTTCGCGAAGCTGATCAGCCACCGCGTCCCCTTCACCGAGGTGGACCGCGCCTTCCAGCTGGCGCTGACGCCGGGAGCCGCGGACAAGGTCGTCGTCACCTTCGACGCGTAGCGGAGACGGGCGCCAGCCACAGCCCGAGGAGTGCGTCGGTGAGCCCGGTGGCCGCGTCGCTCCAGGTGGCGCGCGGAGTTGCGGTGCCCTCGGCGAGGGCGCGCTCCCGCTCGGCGCAGGTGTGCAGGATCAACGTCCGTGCCATCAGGCCGCGTTCGGCGCGGACCTCGGCGGGCAGCTCCGGCAGGCGCCGGTTCAGCGCGTCGACGGCCTGACGCAGCGACGCAGAGGCCAGGGACTCCTCGACCATGATGCCGTAGAGGGCGGGGTCGGTCATGACCTGGGCGCAGAAGCGGGCGTACCAGGTCGGGCTGCCCAGGCTCGCGAGATGTTCGGTGATCGGGCGGACCAGGCAGTCCACCCGGTCGCGGATGTCGTCGGAGTCGCCGGTCTCGGCCAGCAGGCGGACCCGGATCTCCTCGATCCGGTCGAAGTGCCGGGCGGCGACGGCGCGGACCAGGTCGGCCTTGGTGCCGAAGTGGTAGCCGACGGCCGCGTTGTTGCCCTGGCCGGCGGCCTCGCTGACCTGGCGGTTGGAGACGGCGTACACGCCCTGTTCGGCGAAGAGCCGTTCCGCCGCGCCCAGGATGGCCTCCCGCGTCGCGCTCACCTGGTCCGCCCGCGCCGTCCTGCCGGCCATGCCCACCACCGCTCCGGGACGCCCTGCCACCCGGGCCGGCCGGTCCCGCGAGCCGTACCGGGGCCCCGCCCGAGGCGGCGAGGTCCAGCCGAAGAAGCCTACGCGGCAGGGCCGCGGAGTGCGGTGACACCCTGCCAGTACAGTAAGTCAAGCGACTGACTTAAGAAATGCCGGTCGCGCCATGTCCTGCCTACGGAGGCCCAGTTCCATGTCCGAAGCCCCTGTCCAGCCCGCCGGGTCCACAAGACCGGCACGGCCCAACCCGAACGCGGTGGTGGCGGTGCTGGCCCTGTCCGGCATCACCGTCTCGCTGATGCAGACCCTGGTGATCCCGATCGTCCCGGAGCTGCCGAAGTACCTGAACGCCTCCGCGTCCAACGCGGCCTGGGCGGTCACCGCGACCCTGCTGGCCGCCGCCGTGGCCACCCCGGTGGCCGGCCGGCTCGGCGACATGTTCGGCAAGCGGCTGATGCTGCTCGTCAGCCTGGTGCTGCTGGTCTGCGGCTCGGTGGTGGCCGCGCTGAGCGACACGCTGGTCCCGATGATCGTCGGCCGTGCCCTCCAGGGCCTCGCAGCCGCCGTGGTCCCGCTCGGCATCAGCATCATGCGCGACGAACTGCCGCCGGAGCGCCTCGCGGGCTCGACGGCGCTGATGAGTGCCTCGCTGGGCGTCGGCGGCGCGCTCGGCCTGCCGGCCGCGGCGTTCATCGCCGACCACTACGACTGGCACGTGCTGTTCTGGACCTCCGCCGCGCTCGGTGTCGTCGCGTTCGCGCTGGTCATGCTGCTGGTACCGGAGTCCAAGGTGCGCTCGGGCGGCCGCTTCGACGCGGTCGGCGCGGTGGGCCTCGCGGTCGGCCTGGTCTCGCTGCTGCTCGCCGTCTCCAAGGGCGCCGACTGGGGCTGGGCGAGCGGCACCACGCTCGGTCTGTTCGCGCTCGCGGTCGTCGTGCTGCTCGCCTGGGGCTTCTTCGAACTGCGTACCGCCCGGCCGCTGGTCGACCTGCGCACCACGGTCCGCCGGCAGGTGCTGTTCACCAACCTCGCCTCGATCGCCTTCGGCTTCTCGATGTTCGCGATGTCCCTGGTGCTGCCGCAGCTGCTCCAGCTGCCGACCCAGACGGGCTACGGCCTCGGCAAGTCCATGCTGACGGTCGGCCTGGTGATGGCCCCGCAGGGTCTGGTGATGATGGGCTTCGCCCCGCTCTCGGCGGCCATCACCAAGGCCAGGGGGCCGAAGGTGACGCTCATGATCGGCGCGGTGATCGTCGCCGCGGGCTACGGCCTCAACATCGTCCTGATGTCCGAGGTCTGGCACCTGATCCTGGTCTCCTGCATCATCGGAGCCGGTGTCGGCTTCGCGTACGGCGCCATGCCCGCGCTGATCATGGGCGCGGTCCCGGCGTCTGAGACGGCCGCCGCGAACAGCCTCAACACGCTGATGCGGTCCATCGGCACGTCGGTGGCGAGCGCCGTCGCGGGCGTGATCCTGGCCCAGATGACCATCAGCCTCGGCGGCACCACCCTGCCCTCCGAGAACGGCTTCAAGGTGGTCATGGCGATCGGCGCCGGTGCGGCCGTGCTGGCCTTCGTCCTCGCCTCCTTCCTGCCGGGCCGCCGCCCGGCCGACCCGGAGCCCGCTCCGGCCGCGGCGGCGCCCACGGCCGAGTCCGTGCACTGAGCCCCGGAGGGTGATCCGCCGCGGGGCGGGCCGTACCCCCGGTGGGCGTCCCGCCCCGCCCGCCCCGCCCGCCCCGCCCGCCGCGTCACGGACCATGGTCACAGGAGACCGACCGGAGCGACCGATGAGCACTCCCTGGCAGCGCTACGCCGATGAGCACGCCCGTACCGTCGACACCATGGCGGCGGTGCTGATGTTCGCCTCGTTCCTGCTCGGCAGCGAGATCACCATGAGCACCGGGTCCCGGCCGAACGCGGTCGGGCTCACCATCGCCCTGGCCGTCGTCGGCTGCGGCGCCCTGCTCTGGCAGCGCACCCGGCCGCGCACGGTCGTCGCCGTCGGCGCCGGAGCCACCGCGGCCGCCGCCGGGCTCGGGCATCTGCCGACCCCGCTGCTGCTGGGCGGTCTGATGCTGGCGCTGTACCGGCTGGCGGTCGACACCGACCGGCCCACCGCGCGCCGGTACTACGTCGGCAGCCTCACCCTCGTGGTGAGCGCCGCCGTGGCCCTCGCCCCGGCGGGCGTCCCCTGGCCGCTGGAGACGATCAGTCCGGCCGCCTGGCTGCTGCTGCCGGTCGTCGCCGGCAACGCCGTGCGGCTGCAGGGCGCCTATCTGGAGGCCGTGCACGCGCGGGCCGAGTACGCGGAGCGCAGCCGGGAGGAGGAGGCCCGGCACCGGGTGGCGGAGGAGCGGATGCGGATCGCGCGGGAGCTGCACGACGTGGTCGCCCACCATCTGGCCCTGGCCAACGCCCAGGCCGGCACGGCGGCGCACCTCTCGCGCACCCATCCCGACCAGGTGCACCGGATCCTCGGGGAGCTCGCCGGTACGACCGCCTCCGCGCTGCGCGAGCTGAAGGCCACCGTGGGCCTGCTCCGGCAGACCGGCGACGTGGACCTGCCGCTCGCACCGAGTCCCGGCCTCGACCGACTGGCGGAGCTGACCGAGGCCTGCGAGTCCGCCGGGCTCACCGTGCACGTCCGCGTCGAGGGCACCCCGCGGCCGCTGACGGCGGGCGTCGACCTGACGGCGTACCGGATCGTGCAGGAGGCGCTGACCAACGTCACCAAGCACTCCGCTGCCGAGGCCGCCCGCGTCCGGATCGGGTGGGCCCGGGACAGCCTGACCCTCACGGTCACCGACGACGGCACCGCGACCGCCCCGCCCGCGCCCGTCCCCGCCACCGGACGCGGATTCGGGCTGATCGGGATGCGGGAGCGGGCCCAGTCGGTCGGCGGCGCCTTCGCCGCCGGGCACCGGGACGGCGGCGGCTTCGAAGTCACCACCCGGCTGCCGCTGTACCCCGGCGCCACCGAACCCGAAGGACAAGGGACGCCATGACCATCCGCGTGCTCCTCGCCGACGACCAGGCACTGTTGCGTGCCACCTTCCGGATCCTGATCGACTCCTGCGCCGACATGGAGGTGGTGGCCGAGGCCGCCGACGGCGCCGAGGCGGTCGTACGCACCCGCGAGCACCGGCCCGACATCGTCCTGATGGACATCCGGATGCCCGGCACCGACGGGCTGGCCGCCACGGCCGCCGTCTGCGCCGACCCGGAGCTGTCCGGCGTGCGGGTGCTGATCCTGACCACGTTCGAGGTCGACGAGTACGTGGCGCAGGCGCTGCGGTCCAGGGCCAGCGGCTTCCTCGGCAAGGACGTGACCGCCGAGGCGCTGCTGGCCGGGATCCGTACGGTGGCCGCCGGCGAGTCGCTGCTCTCCCCCACCGCGACCCGCACCCTCATCACCAGGTTCCTGGCCGCCCCCGCGCCCGGCGCCCGGCTCGCCGCCCCAGAACAGCTGCGCGTGCTCACCGCCCGCGAGCGCGAGGTCATGGCGCTGGCCGCTCAGGGCCGTTCGAACGAGGAGATCGCCGGGAAGCTCTTCGTCTCCCCGCTGACCGTGCGCACCCACATCCACCGGGCGATGACCAAGCTGGACGCCCGGGACCGGGCCCAACTGGTGGTGATGGCCTACCAGTCGGGACTGGTGCAGCCCCCGCCGCCGGCGCCGGACGCGTGAGGCCTGTTCGGGGGAACCGGTGCCGGAAGGCGCGTGCGGCGGCCGTGCCGGGTCACATCTCCTGCGTGACCGCCCTCCCCGTGATCCCGCCCATGCTCGCCACTCCCGGCCGGCTGCCGCCCGCCGCGCAGGACGCCCGGTGGGCCTACGAGACCAAGCAGGACGGCCAGCGGGTGATCGTCTACCTGCCCGGCGACGGCAGCGTGCTGCTGCGCGCCCGTTCCGGCGAGGAGATCACCGCCGCCTATCCCGAGCTGCACCCGCTGGCCGCGGCGCTGGGCCGCACCGCGGCGATCCTGGACGGCGAGGTGCTCGCCGTCGACGAACACGGACGTGCCGACTTCCAGTTGCTGCAGAGCCGGATGGGCCTGGCCCACGCCCCGGCCCGGGCGGCACGGATGGCGGCCCGCATCCCGGTCCACCTGGTGCTGTTCGACGCACTGCTGCTGTCGGACCCGCTGCTCACCCTGGCGTACGCGGACCGCCGGGCGCGCCTGGAGTCGCTCTCGCTCGCGGGGCCGCACTGGTCGACGCCGAGGGCCGTCGCGGGGCACGGCGCCGAGGCGCTGCGGGCGACCCGGGAGCACGGTCTGGAGGGGCTGGTCTGCAAGCGGCTCGACTCGGTCTACGAGCCGGGGGTGCGGTCCCGCGCCTGGATCAAGATCCGGAACATGCGGGCCGAGGACGTGATCGTCGGCGGCTGGCTGCCGGGCAAGGGGCGGCTGACCGGGCTGCCGGGCGCGGTGCTGGTCGGCCAGCGGTCCGCCGACGGGCGGCTGCGGTACGTCGGCGGGGTGGGCACCGGCTGGAGCGCGGCGGAGCGGTCCGAACTGGCCGCGCTGCTGCGGGCCGCCGCGGCCGACTCGTGCCCCTTCGCCCCGGTTCCGCCGGTCCCGGGCGCCCGCTGGGTGGTGCCGCGGCTGGTCGGCGAGGTCAGCTACAGCACCCGGACCCGGGCCGGGCTGCTGCGCCAGCCGTCCTGGCTGCGGCTGCGCCCGGACCTCGCACCGGAGGAGTCGGCGGCGGACCTGCCGGAGGACACCGGCTGACGGCCGGGCGGTCTCCGGACGGCGGCCGGACCGGGCGGCGGCCGACAGGATGTCGGAATCGGCGGCCGACGGGAAGGTCTATCGTGTCCCCATGTCGGTACCCGAGTTGATCCGTATCGTCTCCCGCGACTCGCCGATGGCGCTCGCTCAGGTGGCCCGCGTCCGGACCGAGTTGGCCGCGCTGTATCCGCAGGTGCGCACCGAGGTCGTGCCGGTGAAGACGACCGGCGACAAGTGGCTGGGCGATCTGTCCCAGGTGGAGGGCAAGGGCGCGTTCACCAAGGAGGTGGACGCCGCGCTGCTGGCCGGTGCGGCCGATCTCGCCGTGCACTGTGTGAAGGACGTGCCCGCGGACCGGCCGCTGCCGGCCGGGACGGTGTTCGCGGCGTTCCTGAAGCGGGACGACATCCGCGACGCCCTCGTCCATCCGGGCGGGCTGACCCTGGACGAGCTGCCGCCGGGTACCCGGATCGGCACCTCCGCGGTGCGCCGGATCGCCCAGCTGTCGGCCACCCACCCGCATCTGGAGTGCGTGCCCTTCCGGGGCAACGCCAACCGGCGGCTGGAGAAGCTCGCCGCCGGTGAGGCGGACGCGCTGCTGCTCGCGCTGTCGGGCCTGGAGCGGATCGGCCGTACGGACGTGATCAGCGAGGTGCTGGACCCGGAGACGATGATGCCGCCGATCGGCGCGGGCATCCTCGCCCTGCAGTGCCGGGAGGGCGACGCCGAGCTGATCGACGTGGTGAGCGGGCTCGGTGACCCGGCCACGTACCGGGAGGCGACCGCCGAGCGGATGTTCCTGCACGTGCTGCAGGGCCACTGCAACAGCCCGATCGCCGGCTATGCCCGGGTCGACGGTGGTGGTGAACTGTCGTTGCGGGCCTGTGTGTTCACGCCGGACGGCAAGACGCGGCTGAACGCCCACGAGTGGGCGGGCCGCCTCGACCCGGCCACCCTCGGCACGTCGGTCGCCGTGGCTCTGCTGCGGCAGGGGGCGCGCGAGATCATCGACGGCATCCCACACTAGGCGCTCCGCTGGGTGGCGCCGGGATGTGTCGTGGGCCGACTGCCGCCGTGTGGGGACTGGTCGCGCAGTTCCCCGCGCCCCTGACGGGGGCGGTGAGTGCCGCGCCAGGTCGTGGGCCGACTGCCGCGGTGTGGGGGCTGATCGCGCAGTTCCCCGCGCCCCTGACGGGGGCGGTGAGTGTCACGCCAGGTCGTCGGCCGACTGCCGCCGTGTGGGGGCTGATCGCGCAGTTCCCCGCGCCCCTGACGGGGGCGGTCAGGGGGTGGTGGGGCCGGGCTCTGTCTGGTCCTTGAGGTAGGTGGTTACCTGGTGGGACAGGCTGCCGGGGCCGGTGGTCTGGCAGGGGGTGGCGGTGGTGGATTCCAGGACGCCGATGCCGCCCGCCCAGAGGCGACGCTCGGTCCACTCCTCGTCGACGCGCAGCTGGATCTGGATGTCGACCTGGGTGAGGGCGGCCTCGGGGGCGGCGGCGTAGAGGACGGCGGTGGCGCGGCGCAGCGGGTAGACGTCGAAGCCCTCGATGAACTGGGAGTTGCGCCAGTCGATGAACGCACCCTCGCCGTCGGGGCCGACCCGGACGTCGATCTGGCCGTCCTCCAGCTGGACCCCGAGATGGCGGGAGCCGCGGTTCTCGATGGTCACCCGGGCACTGAAGTACGTCAGCCCGGCCGCGGCGTCGTCCCGGCCGCGCGGCGGCTCGGACTCCTCCAGGCGGTGGACGCGGACCCGCAGACCGGCATGCTCGTCGTACTCGTGCCAGTCCCCGACCACGTTCGGCTCGTACACAGTGCCCCTCTCGACCCCCGCTGTTTATCTGTGTGCTCAGCGCACTGTCAAATGAGCGGAATGCGCTGTGGCCAGCGGGTTCGCCCGCTTTGATCGCTGATCAAGCGTTGCGCAGCGGTTATCCCGCCCCGGGGGTCCGGGGCGGGTCGCGGACGGGTGCCGCACATCACGTCGGTGTACCCGGCACCTGAGGCCGGCTCAGCGGGCCAGGCGGCCGAGCAGCGAGGAGGCCGCGGTGACGCCGAGGGCGGCGGCGACCGCCAGCACGCCGAAGTCGAGGCCGAGGTGGGCAGGCGTACCGAGCAGCAGGCCGCGCAGGGCGTCGACCTGGTAGCTCAGTGGGTTGATCTTGCTGACCGCCTGGAGCCAGCCCGGCATGATCGCCACGGGGTAGAGGGCGTTGGAGCCGAAGAACAGCGGCATGGTGATCGCCTGTCCGATGCCCATCAGCCGGTCGCGGCTGAGGACGATGCCGGCGATGCTCATCGACAGGCAGGAGAAGAAGGCCGACGCGAGGACGACGGCCAGTGCGACGCCGAGGAGCTTCAGCGGGTTCCAGGTGAGGGAGACGCCGAGGACGGCGGCGATGACGATCACCACGACGGCCTGGATGAGGGACTTCACGCCGGCCGCGAAGGCCTTGCCGGTGATGAGGGCCGAGCGGGGGGTGGGGGTCACGAGGAGCTTGTTGAGGATGCCGGCGTCGCGCTCCCAGATGATCTGGATGCCGTAGAAGATCGCGATGAACATCGCCGACTGGGCGATGATGCCGGGCGCGAGGTAGTCGATGTAGGGGATGCCGCCGGTGGGTATCGCCCGTATCCGGGTGAAGGTCTGGCCGAAGATCAGCAGCCAGAGGGCGGGCTGGATCGCGCGGGTGTAGAGCTCGGTGCGGTCGTGGCGGAGCTTCTGCAGCTCCACCGCGCACATGGCGACCACCCGGGCGGGCAGCAGCCGCCAGCCGGAGCGCGGCTGGGGCGGGGTCAGGAGCAGGGACGTGCCCGTGCGCTCAGCCGACACGGTTCGCGGTGCGGCGGGTGCTTCGGACATCGCGGAAACCTCCTGCCTGGTCATCGAGGCCGCTGCCGGCCACGTCGCGGAAGACGTCTTCGAGGGTGGGCAGGGCGTCGGTGCCCTGGCGTTCGGCGAGGCCGCGCCTGAGTTCGGCGGGGGTGCCGAGGGCACGGATGCGGCCGCGGTGCATCAGGCCGACCCGGTCGCAGTGCTGGTCGGCCTCGTCCATGTAGTGGGTGGTGACCAGGACGGTCATGCCGGTCGCCTCGCGTACGGAGTTGATCTGGTCCCACACGCCGGTGCGGGCGATCGGGTCGAGTCCGATGGTCGGTTCGTCGAGGATCAGCAGCCGGGGCGCGCTGACCAGTGCCTGGGCCAGTTCGAGGCGGCGGACCATGCCGCCGGAGTAGGTGCCGGCGAGCCGGTCGGCGGCGTCGGCGAGGTCGACGGCCTCCAGCGCCTCGGCGACCCGTGCGGCGCGCTCGCGCCGGGGGACGTCGAAGACGCGGGCGAACAGTTCGACGTTCTCGCGCCCGGTGAGCCCGCTGTCGGCGGACAGCTGCTGCGGGACGTAGCCGAGCAGCCGGCGCACGGCCATCCGGTCCTTGCCGGTGTCGTGGCCGAAGACGCGGACCATCCCGGCGGGGACGGGCAGCAGAGTGGTGATGCAGCGGATGGCGGTGGTCTTGCCGGCGCCGTTGGGGCCCAGCAGGCCGAAGACCTCGCCCTCGCCGACGCTCAGGTCGAGCCCGTCGACGGCCCTGGTCTCTCCGAAGGTGTAGGAGAGTCCGGTGCAGGCGACTGCGGCGATGTCCGTTGTCATGATTCCCCGGCCTCCTCGTGCAGGGTGTCGGCCAGCCTCCGCAGCGCGGGCAGCGCGGCCCTGAGCGCCTCCCGGTCCGCCTCGTCCAGCCGGGCGACGTGACCGGCGACGAGTTCCGCGCGGCGGCGGTGCCAGTCGGCGAGTCGTTTCTCGGCGTCCTCGGTGAGCAGCAGCCGGGCGGCCCGCCGGTCGGCCGGGTCGGTCTCCCGGCGCATGAAGCCGTCCTTGGCGAGCTGGTTGACCAGGGTCGACACCGAGTTGCTCGCCAGGTACAGCTCCTTGGCGGCGTCCGAGATGCCGATCCCGGGCCGGGACTCGACCAGCCGCAGCAGCTCCACCTCGGCGCCGCGCAGCCGCGGCCGGGTCAGCCCGCGGCGCAGCCTGCGGCGGATCAGCCGCTGGATGCCGACCAACGCGTCGGCGAGTTCTTCCGGAAAGGTGTCCGATTCCACGCTTCGAAGATTACCTCTGCTACAGAGGTATTGCCTCCAAGGGGCGGTCAAAAGGAGAGCCGGCGGGGCGGCCGTCGTAAGAATGAGAGCTATTTAACCTTTTTGCCGGAATTGTTTGACTCTACGCCGTTCGGGGCATTTGTAGCTCAGTGCTTCGGACCGGAGGCACGTGCGTGGGAGCCGGCTTTCCCTGGTGCCCCCGTGTCCTCCTCAGGGTCCGAGCGCGTCCTCCCACGGTGTCCGTCCACCAGCACCCGAGGGAGGTGCGCACCATGCGTGCCACATCCAGGTCCCATCCTCACGACGACGCCCCGGACACGGCCCAGGCCTTCGTACGGCTGGACGAACTGCCCGAGGGCCCGGAGCGCCGGGCGCTCCGGGACGAACTGGTCGAGCTGTGGCTGCCCATGGCCGAGCGGATCGCCGTGCGGTTCCGGGGCCGGGGGGAGGCCCTGGAGGACCTCTACCAGGTCGCCGCCCTGGGGCTCGTGAAGGCCGTCGACCACTACGACCCGGCGCGCGGCCGGGCCTTCGAGGCCTACGCGGTGCCGACCATCACCGGCGAGATCAAGCGCCACTTCCGGGACCACATGTGGACCCTGCACGTGCCGCGCCGGGTCCAGGAGCTGCGCAACCGGGTCCGGGTCGCCCTCAAGGAGCTGGACCAGACGACCCCCGGGCGGCCGCCCACCGTCGCCGAGATCGCCACCTGGGCCCAGCTCACCGAGGAGGAGGTGCGGGCCGGGATGGAGGCCCTGGACTGTTACTCGACGCTGTCGCTGGACGCCGAGGTGCCCGGCGGCGACGGATATGTGCTCGGTGACACCCTGGGCGCCCCGGACCCCGGATACGACCTGATCGTCGACCGAGCGGCCGCGGAACCCTGCCTCCAGGGCCTGCCCGAGCGCGACCGTTTCATCCTCTACCTGCGGTTCTTCCGCGGTATGACACAGAGCCGGATCGCCGAGCAGCTGGGCATCTCGCAGATGCACGTGTCCCGTCTGCTCAGCGCCTGCTTCGACCGGCTGCGCGAGGAGTTGCTGGCCGAGACCGGCTGAGGCTCACCCGGCGGGCGGCGCGCCGGGGATCTGGGTGGGGCCGTACCGTTCGAGGGCCTCCGCCAGTTCGACGCGGATCTCGGTGGGCATGTCGCCGCTGCGCCCCCAGATCAGGATCAGGTCCGCGACGTTGCGCAGCTTGATGTTGGTGTGCTGGGAGACCTCATTGAGCACCTCCCAGCCCTCGTCGGGCGTCACCCTGCCGAGCGCGACGACCATCCCGATGGCCTGGTCCACCACGGCGTGGGAGGCTACGGCCTCCTTCAGCTGGTCGACCTCTTCCTGCAGATGGAAGATCCGGTCCGGCTCGATTTCGCCCATGCATCCATGGTGTCACCCGTCTGGCTCCGCGCCATCGGGGTAGTCGGCAGGCATTCCCATCGCTTCCGGTTGGAGACTGGTGGCAGACCGGTCGCCCCGCCGGCCCCGACACCAGGACGCGAGTGCCATGAACGACGACACGCCTCCCCCCTGCCCCGCACCGAAGAAGCGATCGGTGGTGTCCACGCACTCGGTCTTCGGTGCCCCGTGCTGGGTCAGCCTGACCAGCCGCGACCTGCAGACGACCGAGGACTTCTACAGCGCCGTGCTCGGCTGGCGATGGCGCAGCGTCAGGCTCGGTGACCACTTCAGGATCGCGCTGGCGGACGGGGTGCCGGTGGCGGGCATCGCCGCGGTCGCCGCGATGTGGCAGATGGCGGTGGCCTGGACGCCGTACTTCGCCGTACCCGACGCGGACGAGGCGGTGTCCCGGGCCCGTGAGCGCGGCGGCACCCCGGCGGTGGGGCCGCTCTCCTTCCCGCCCGGCCGGGCGGCGCTGATCGCTGACCGGGACGGCGCCGTCTTCGGCATCTGGGAGGGGGAACTGGTCTCCAACTGGGAGACGTGGCGGCGGGCCGCCCCGACCTTCATCCGCCTGCACACCCGCAACGCCTTCGACTCCGCGATGTTCTACGGCGAGGTCCTCGGCTGGGCCTCCGGCAAACCGGGCTGCTGCGAGGTCGAGTACGAGGGCGGCGAGGTGGTGCTGCGCAGCCGCGGCGACGCCGTGGCCCGTATCGACTCGGGGGCGGTGGAGGCGGCCCCCGATCCGTCGGTGCGGCCGCACTGGCAGATCCACTTCGCGGTGACCGACGTGGCGGCCTGCGCCCGGGTGGCGGAGAAACACGGGGGCAGTGTGCTGAGCGAGGAGGACACCGAGGCGATCCTGCGGGATCCGGACGGCGCGCAGTTCACGGTGACGACGTCGCGCGGGGCGCGCTGAGCCGTTCCGGGGCCGCCGCCGTTGTCGGGTGCGGGTGCGTCGTGGCTGGTCGCGCAGTTCCTCCCCCAGCCTTCGGCCGGGGGTACCCCCAGCGCCCCTGAAGGGGCGCTCACCGCAGCGCCCTGCTTTTAGGGGCGCGGGGAACAACTACCTCGACGGCCGCGACAGCACGACCATGCTCCGCGCCGCCACGCTCAGCCTCGTGCCCGCCTTGCGCTCGCGTTCGTCCGGCATCCCCTCCGGGTCGGCGGTGTCGATGAGGGTCGTCCAGCGCTCGCCGTAGGAGTCGTCGGGCAGCCGGAAGTCGACCGGCTCCCAGTGGCTGTTGAGGAGCAGCAGGAACGAGTCGTCGACCAGGCGGCCCCCGTACGGGTCGCGTTCGGCGATGGCGTCGCCGTTGAGGAAGACACCGACCGAGTGCGCGTCGGGCCGCTGCCAGTCGCGGTCGGTCATCTCACGGGCGTCGGGCAGCAGCCACACCAGGTCGGGCAGCGGCTGCCGGGGATGCGTGGCGGTGTCGCCGAGGAAAAAGCGCCGCCTGCGCAGCACCGGGTGGGCGGCGCGCAGTCCGATGACGTACCGGGTGAAGTCGGTGAGGCTCTGCTGCTCCTCGGTCAGTTCCCAGTCGATCCAGGAGATCTCGTTGTCCTGGCAGTAGGCGTTGTTGTTGCCGCGCTGGGTGCGGCCGAGTTCGTCGCCGTGGCTGAGCATGGGGATGCCCTGGGACAGCAGCAGGGTGGCGAGGAGGTTGCGCTGCTGGCGGGCCCGCAGTTCGAGCACGGCCGGGTCGGTGGTCTCGCCCTCCGCCCCGCAGTTCCAGGACCGGTTGTGGCTCTCGCCGTCCCGGTTGCCCTCGCCGTTGGCCTGGTTGTGCTTGTCGTTGTACGACACCAGGTCGCGCAGCGTGAAACCGTCGTGCGCGGTGACGAAGTTGACGCTCGCCCGCGGCCGCCGCCTGCTGGCCTGGTACAGGTCCGAGGAGCCGGTGAGCCGGGAGGCGAACTCGCCCAGCGAACCCGGCTCGGCCCGCCAGAAGTCCCGTACGGCGTCCCGGTATCGGCCGTTCCACTCCGACCACAGCTGCGGGAAGTTGCCGACCTGGTAGCCGCCCTCGCCCAGGTCCCACGGCTCGGCGATGAGCTTGACCCTGCTGATCACCGGGTCCTGCTGGATCAGGTCGAAGAACGCCGAGAGCCGGTCCACCTCGTGGAACTGCCGGGCCAGGGTGGCCGCGAGGTCGAAGCGGAAGCCGTCGACGTGCATCTCGGTCACCCAGTACCGCAGCGAGTCCATGATCAGCTGGAGCACGTAGGGGTGCCGCATCAGCAGGCTGTTCCCCGTGCCCGTGGTGTCGTAGTAGTGCGCCCAGTCCCCGTCGACCAGCCGGTAGTAGGAGGCGTTGTCGATACCCCGGAAGGACAGGGTGGGGCCCATCTCGTTGCCCTCGGCGGTGTGGTTGTAGACCACGTCGAGGATCACTTCGAGCCCGGCCGCGTGCAGCGCCTTCACCATCGCCTTGAACTCGTTGACCTGCTGGCCCCGGCTGCCGAAGGCGCCGTAGGCGTTGTGCGGGGCGAAGTAGCCGATGGTGTTGTAGCCCCAGTAGTTGGACAGGCCCCGGTCCTGGAGCACCCCGTCCTGCACGAACTGGTGCACCGGCATCAGCTCGACCGCCGTGACGCCGAGCGAGGTCAGGTGGTCGAGGACCGCCGGGTGCGCCAGACCGGCGTAACTGCCCCTCAGCCGTTCGGGTACCTCCGGATGGGTGAGGGTCAGGCCGCGGACGTGGGCCTCGTAGATCACCGAGTCGGAGTACGGCCGCCCGGGCGGCCGGTCGTCGCCCCAGTCGAAGTAGGGGTCGGTGACCACGCCGAGCATCGAGTGCCCGGCGCTGTCGGCCGGGGCGGGTCCGCCGGGGGTGCGCTCGTAGAGGGAGGCGTGGTTGTCGATCTGGCCCTCTATCGCCCGGGCGTACGGGTCCAGGAGCAGCTTCGCCGGGTTGCACCGGTGGCCGAGCTCGGGGGCCCAGGGGCCGGTCACCCGGTAGCCGTAGCGCTGTCCCGGCCCGATCCCGGGCAGGTAGGCGTGCCAGACGAAGCCGTCGACCTCGGTCACCGGCACCGTCGTCTCGGTGGCGGCGTCGTTCACCAGGACCAGTTCGACCCGCTCGGCGACCTCGCTGAACAGGGCGAAGTTGGTGCCCTGCCCGTCGAAGGAGGCTCCCAACGGGTAGGGGTGCCCGCTCCACACGGGCACCCCTTTCCGGGACTTCCTCGCCGTCACCGGGCGCCCTCCAGGAGGCCGTCGGCGGCTGCGGCCAGCTGGGCGACGGGAAGGGTGCGCGGCACCTTGAGGACCTGGCGCAGCCGGGGCTCCGGCCTCGTCGGGACCAGCGGGACGCGCTCACCGGAGCGGGCGCGTTGCGAGAACCAGATGATCTTGCTGCCGGTCTCCGAGGCACAGCATCCCCAGCCGTCGCTGGTCGCGGCCAGGTGCGCCAGGCAGGGGCGCAGATCCTGGTCGGGGCGGAGATCCCGGTCGTCGTCGCCGATGGCGGTGATGAGGTGCTGCCCGTTCCACCACATCTCGATGGACGTGTGTTTGTCCGTCGCGTGCTGGTCGATGGCGGTCAGCAGCAGTTCGGCACCGCGGCAGACGGGGTCCACGAGGTTGTCGAGATCCCAGTAACGCAGATGGGCGGCCAGTATGCGGCTGACCTGTCCCACCCGTTCCGGGCTGACCTCCACGTCGAGGTGGTAGTAGCAGGGCACTGCGGTCTTCATTGTCGCTAACTCCTCACCCGCGAAGCTCCCGCTCCCCCTCGCCCTTCCGGAAATCCGTTCCGGAAGCGCTGCGTGAGCGCTGATCGCTCCTGAGTCACCTTCACTGTGCGGGCGCTACGCCATTCGTGCAACACGAGAGAAGCATGAGGTGGTTGAAGATCCAACAAGACGCTCGGTCATCGTGCGTGCACCATGAGTGAAAGCCTCGATTCGCCGTAACGGCTCCGTGCTCTTCCGCGCCCGGACGCTCCCCCGCTCCGGGGACACGTGCCCATTCGAGAGCGTCGGAAGGAAAGACACGGCCATGCTGCTACCCGCGAAGGCCGAGGTGGCCCGGCAGCTGCGGCGCTACCGGGCGTGGGAGCGCGTCATGCTCGCCTCGCCGCAGGACCGCGAGGTGCGGTCCACCTTCGAGGACTCGGGCTACACGCTGTGCGTGCTGATGGGCAAGCGCTGCGCCCGGGAGGCGGTGGACGCGGCCGAGCGCTACCTGCGCACCAGCCTCGTCACCTACGTGCGGGAACAGGGCGGGCGGTCCCAGCTGAGCGGGAAGGTCCGGCAGGGGCCGCCGGCGGAACGGCGTTCCGCGAGGCAGTGACCCCACAGGCGGACCCGCGGGGAGACACCGGTCTTCCGGCACACTACGGACCGCGGAGCCGGGCCCCGGGCCCGGCTCCGCGCACGGCGGAGGTGAGACCCATGAAGGCGACTGAGGCCATCGGCCGCGTTCCGGTGCGTGACGTCCGGCCGGCCGTGGAGTGCGGCAGACGGCCGGCGAAGGCGGTCACCGGGGAGTCGTTCGAGGTCACCGCCACCGTCTTCCGCGAGGGCCATGACGCCGTCGGCGCCAACGTGGTGCTGTGCGACCCCGAGGGCCGCCCGGGCCCGTGGACGCCGATGCGGGAGCTGGTCTCCGGCACCGACCGCTGGGGCGCCGAGGTCACCGTCGACGGGAAACCGGGCCGCTGGACCTACCACGTGGAGGCCTGGAGCGCCCCGCTCGTCACGTGGCGGCAGCACGCCCGGGTGAAGATCCCGGCGGGCATCGACACGGGCCTGGTCCTGGAGGAGGGCGCCGAGCTGTACGAGCGGGCGGCCGCCGGGGTCCCGGACGGCCCCGGGCGCGAGCGGGTGCTCGCGGCGGCGCGGGCCCTGGGCGACGACTCCCTCCCCCTGCACACGCGGCTGGCGAACGCCCTGGCCCCGGAGGTGGACGAGGTTCTGGCGCGGTATCCGTTGCGGGAGCTGGTGACGGTCTCCGAGGTGCTGCCGTTGCTGGTGGAGCGTGAACGGGCCCTGTTCGGTTCGTGGTACGAGTTCTTCCCGCGTTCGGAGGGCACGCCCGAGCGGCCGCACGGCA
>NZ_JAEKKT010000089.1 GCF_019510245.1 Streptomyces sp.
AGGAAGGCGTGGAGAACTGTTCTCCCGTGGGCCCGCTGGAGCGCGAGGGCATCGAGGCCCTGCGCAGGCCGGTGGACGGCCTGACCCGGCTCGCCTGCCGGCTCCGGGTCGAGGGCCCGGTGACCGTGACCAAACGCGGCGTACGCCGCCGACCGCAGGAGTGAGCCGTGAGCCCCAAGCAAGTGACCCATCCGCTGACCGGGCAGGTGTACCGGCTCACCGAGGACGGGCTGGTCGAGGTGATCGACCCCAGAACCGGAGCCAGTGGCATCTTCGACTTCCAGGCCCGCTGGCAGTCGGGCGAACTGCGCCACGCCGACCTCCAGATGGCCGGCTGGGTGGGCCGTCTGGCCCAGCGGCGCGGCGCCACGCCGCCGGAGGCGTGAGCCGGTGCCGCCCCGCACCACCCGCGTGGTCTGCCTGGTGCGCCGGCCCGACGGGGAACCGGCCCTCGGGGACTTCGCCGTCGAACAGCGCCCGCTTCCGCCCCTGAGCGAGGGGCGGTTGCTCGTCCGCAACCTCTACATGAGCGTCGACCCGTCGATGCGCGGGCGCCTGGAGAGCACCGAGAAGCACTACACGCACAACTTCACGCCCGGCTCACCGCTGGACGGCCGCGCCCTCGGCGTCGTGGTGGAGAGCCGCTGTCCGTCAGTGCCGCCGGGCACCTTCGTACGCCATCAGCTCGGCTGGCGGGAGTGGGCCGTGCTCGACCTCGCGGAAACCGATGCCGCAGGCCGTATCGACCCGCAACTCGCCCCACTGCCCACGTGGTTGGGGCTGCTGGGACAGACCGGTTTCACCGCCTACGTCGGGCTCACGCGGATCGCCGAGGTGCGCCCCGGCGACACCGTCTTCGTGTCGGCGGCGGCCGGGGCAGTGGGCAGCGCGGCCGGCCAGCTCGCCAGGCTGTTGGGCGCTGAGCGGGTCATCGGGACCGCCGGAGGGCTGGACAAGTGCGCCCTGCTGGTCAAGGAGTTCGGCTACGACGCCGCCGCGGACTATCGCGCCGAGCCGGTACGCGACGCGCTCGCGCGGCTGGCGCCCGACGGCATCGACGTGTACTTCGACAACGTCGGCGGGGAGCAACTCGCCGCCGCCCTCCACGCGTTGCGGACAGGGGGCCGGGTCGCCCTGTGCGGCATGATGTCGCAGTTCGGCGGCGCGTCGCGCTCCGCCGACATCAACCAGTTGATCCAGGCGGTCCTCAAGCGGCTCACCCTGCGCGGCTTCATCGTCCGCGACCACGACGACCTGCGGCCGGAGTTCGAGAGCCGCGTCGCCGACTGGCTCCGCTCGGGCCGCATCACCGCCCGTGAGACCGTGACGGACGGCCTCGACAGCGCGGCCGGCGCCCTGCTGACGCTGCTGGACGGTGGCAACGTCGGCAAGATGCTGGTCCGGTTGGCCGACGATCCGTACCACCGCGCATAGTTCAGGGGGCGTGGGCCGGCCCACGCCCCCGGCATGCCCTGTGCCTATCGCATGGAGCGACTCGCCCCGATGGTCAAGACCTCCAGGAACACACCCACCCGCGTCAGCCCGGTCGTGGCCGCGCGGAAGTCCTTGATGTGCGCCGTGGTGAAGTGCTCGTCCAGGGCCTGCTGGGACGCCCACCGTTCGTACACCCGGATCCGGCGCTCGTCGGACGGGTCCGCCGTCATGGCGTAGTCCAGACAGCCGGGCTCCTGTTCACGGGTGTGCTTTCCGACCTCGACGAGGTGGCCCAGCATCGTGTTGCGGTCCGCGGGCTCGTAGTCCATCCAGCCGGCGACGATGACTTCCTCTGTCACGGTGGTCCTTTCGTACTCATGCCCTCGGGCCCGCCGCCCTCTGTCAGGAAGGAACGACGGGCCCGTGGGCCGTTCAGATGGCGAGCGCTGCCGGGACGCCGTCCACGGTGACCGTGCCCCTGGTGCCGTCGACCGTGATCACCATGCCGTCCCGCAGCCGCCGGGTACCGCCCTCGACGGAGATGACGGCCGGGATGCCCAGCTCCCGGCAGACCACGACGGCGTGGCTGTTGAGCGCGCCCACGTCCACCACGGCAGCCCCGGCGACCAGGAACAGCGGTGTCCAGGCCGCGTCGGTGATCGGCGCCACCAGCACCTCGCCCGGCTCCAGCGCCTCGCACGACGCCGGGTCGGTGACCACCCGCACCCGTCCGGTGTAGGTGCCCTGGCTGCCTCCCACGCCCTTCAGCACATCGCCTTCACCGGCGGTCGCGATCCCGTCCTCGCTGCGCCGCGGCCAGGTGTCGATCGCCGTCTGGGAGTCCTGGGCGACGAAGAACGGCGGTTCCAGCTCCCGCAGTCCGGCGTACTCCCGAAGCCGCTGCGCGATGACGGGGCCGAAGCGGCCCGGATCGGCGACGTAGTCGTCGAGCTCGCTCTCCAGCAGCATCATCACGTCCTCGGGCTCGGCGAAGAGCCCCGCCCCGACCCCGCGGCGGCCCAGTTCCCGTACCGCCATCCGGATCTCGTTGATGACGGTCACGCAGTTCGCCTTGGTCCGCTCGCGGGCCGGGATCCACACCTGGGAGGCGTGCATTCCGGCGTCGAACACCGGCTGGACGTCCTCGGGGAGGGCCTCCCGGATCTCCTTCGCGAGCCGTTCGCGGCGCTCGGTCAGCCGCCGGTGACGCTCGGCCGGGGAGTCGTCGTCCGGGCTGTGCCGGATGCGGTCGACGAGAGCCAGGGCCTGGACCGGTGCCGCCTCCCAGGACAGCGCGTGGATGTCCCACTCGTTGGGGCCCCGGTCCCCGGACGCGGCCAGGAACTCCTCGAAGGCGTCCCGGAACGCCTTCACGTCCCCGCTCGCTCCGTCGAGCGCGCGCTCCACCGCCGCCGGACCTTGGTTGAACAGCGCGGTCAGCTCGGCCGAGGCCACCACCTGGCGGGACAGTGCCCACAGGCCGGTGGAGGGGGAGGCCGAGTCGACGTCACCGAGACCGCCGATGAGGTCCAGCATGGCGCCGGGCCGGTCCAGACCCGCGCACAGCGGTCCGAGGATGGCCGGTCCGACGGACGCCGGCAGCGACGACTCGACGTGCCGCTGGAAGGTGGTCTCCACCTCGCCGAGGAGCGAGCGGGCGTGGGTCACGAGTTCCGCCGCGGACAACTGCGTCAGGTCGGGCCGCTCGCGCCGGATCCGGCGCAGCCGCTCCTGGTCGGCGTCGGCCTCGGGGAAGCCGGTCTGTCCCAGCATCCGCTGCACCGTCGCCCCGGCCTTGGCCGTCAGCTCCGCGTCCTCGTCCTCCGGATGCGCCACGTACACCGGGGTGTCGGAGCGCTGCCCGACGAAGGCGGTGTCGATCTGGTCCGCCGTCTGTCCCATACGGATGCCGAACAGTCGCATGTGCGACAGGTTGAGGTAGAAGTACCCGCCGAACATTCCGGCGAACGGCGGCCAGGGGCCGGTCACTTCCTCCTCGTGGTAGATGCCGAAGCCGACGAAGCCGCGGCGCCAGCCCTGCAGCCCACGTCCCCACACCAGGGTCCAGCCCAGTGGGCTGGCGGGCTCCGGCAGGGTCTCGCCCGCGTTGGCGCGGGTGTAGTGGGGCAGCCGCTCACTGCGGCGCCCGTCCGTGATCCAGCTCTTCATGCCGAGGATCTCCTGCTGTCCGTGTCGGTGCCGGTCTCTACCATTGCGCCGTTCCGCCGTCCACGCTGATCAGCGTGCCCGTGATGCCCGCGCCGGCGTCGCTCGCGAGGAGCGAGGCGACCGCGGCCACCTGCTCCACGGTGGTGATCTGCTTGGTGGCGGCGTGCTCGGCGAAGCGGCCCAGCCATTCCTCGTACGAGATCCCCTCGGCCTCGGCCGCGGCAGGACCGGCGGCCCGCATCAGGTCGGTGTCGACGGCGCCGGGGCAGATGGCGTTGCAGGTGATGCCCTGCGTGCCGTACTCGAAGGCGGTCGCCTTGGTCAGGCCGTGGATGGCGTGCTTGTTGGTGATGTAGTGGCTGATCGCGGGCTTGTTGGCCTGCTTGCCCTCGACGGAGGAGATGTTGATGACGCGTCCCCAGCCGCCCGCCAGCATGGTCGGCAGTGCGCGGCGGGTGCCGTAGAAGTAGGCGTTGAGGTTCAGGTTGAGGGCGTCGTGCCAGGCCTCGTCGCTGAGCTGGTGGACCGGAGCGAAGCCCGAGGTCCCGCCGACGTTGTTGACCCAGATGTCGAGCCGGCCGAAGCGCTCGGCGGTGAAGTCGGCCAGGGCCTCGATGTCCGCCTGGCTGTTGGCGTCGCAGGGGTGGAAGACCGCCTTGTCCCCGGCGTCCAGCTCCTCCAGCGCCTGCTTGCCCTTGAGTTCGCTGCGGCCGCTGATGACGACCGTCGCGCCGTGGGCCAGGAAGGCCTCGGCGATGGCGCGGCCGATACTGCGTGTGCTGCCCGTGATCACCGCGACACGTCCGTCGAGGCTGCCCGTAGCCACCATGTTGTTCTCCTGCGAGGGTTGTCGGTGCGTCACCTGGCGGCTCTGCTGTCCAGGTGTTCGTGAACGGTGCGGTGGAAGTGCTGGAGTCCGGGCTCGTTGCGTCCGAAGACGAAGTCGGTCCCGTTGAGGGCGGCAAGACCCTGCTGGACTCCGTAGGTGGTCGCGTAGTCCTCGTCGCGGACCACCTCGTAGAACCACTCGCCGAACGTGTCGGCGACGTGGCGTTCCTCCTCGGTGACCGCCGGTTCGCGCAGCAGGATGATCTGCTGGGTGACCGACTCGGTGGCCGTCCGGGGAAGCACCAGGGAGACGGCGATCTTGTTGCGCCAGCCTCCGGCTATGGCGAGACCGGGATAGAGCCAGTAGATGGCTCCGACGCACTCTCCGGGGTCGCGCTGCTCCGGAGGCAGCTCGACCGCCTGCGCTATGGGGCGCAGGGCCGGTGCGATGCGCTGGTGGGGACCCCAGGTGTCATGGGCCATCATGTTGGAGAGGTTCGTCTCGAACACCGTCTTCGGGTGCAGCGAGGCGAAGTGGTACGTCTCCAGGTAGCCGTCGAGCGTGACCTTCCAGTTGGGGCTGGTCAGCTCCTTGGTCGAGTAGTGGTGGCAGTCCGCGAGACGCAGCCCCTCGAGGAGCGGCTGCAGATCCCCTAGCCAGGCGTCGAGGTCCGGCTCGGCCGCGGGGTCCAGTGAGACGAAGACGATGCCGGCGCGCTCGCCGGCCGGGAGCCGTACCAGACCGCGCCCGGTGCGGGGCACGTCGCCGAAGGTCTTCTCGGCGTACACGCCCCGCAGTTCACCGGTCAGGTCGTAGGACCAGGAGTGGTAGGGACAGGTCAGCCGCTTGGAGACCCCGCAACCCGGCTCGATCAGTTTGGCCCCGCGGTGCCGGCAGGCGTTGATCATCGCGTGCACGGCGCCCTGCCGGTCCCGGGTGATCAGTACCGGCACACCGAGCACGTCGAGTGCCTTGTAGGTGTTCGGTCCGGGGAGTTCGGCGGACATGGCGAGCGGCAGTGGGACGGTCCGGTGGACGGCGTCCATCTCCCGTTGCCAGCGGTCGGCGTCGAGGTAGTTGGCGACGGGTTCCGTCCACTGGCCGTCCGCCTCGTGCGTCGTGTTGTTGCGGTAGTGCTCCAGCACGCGCTCGACGAGCTCGGCGGCTTCCTGCCGCATCGCCACGGCGGCGGCGTCGGTGGACCGGTCGCGGCTGATCCACGAGGAGTACTCGGGAGCCGGGGGCGGCCGGTGATCGGCACCTGTCTCCCGGAGTTCCGGCGAACTGGTCTGGACCACGATGTCCTCACAATCCTCTCGGCCGCGAACCGGCGAGGGGCTTCAGATGCGGCGGCCGGGCTGTGAGCGACACGACAACAGGGGTAAGTGTTGTCTGTCAATAGAAAGTCCGGAACTCGCCGCTCGGTATACCGCAGGTCACATCACCTTCAGTCGGGGCAAATGGCTACAGAACATGTTCGATCTTTCTGGGGAGCGGCTCCAGTCGCTCACGCGTGACCGGGCCGTTGGCTCCCACTTCCCGGGCTCCATCGAAAATCCCGGCCGACCCGGGTGGTGAACTGCTGGTCGTCCGGCCCCGGTGTGCGCACGGTCGGCCCGTGCCGCCGGCCGCCCGCCGGGTCGGTTTCCGGGCCGAACCGGAAGGTGATGCGCTCGAGTCGGGCGACGGGTCCGGAGGTGATCCGGAGCCTGGTCGGACCGAAGCGTAGTAATTAGAGAACCTCTCCAGTAACGTGCCCGCTGCTGGTTACTGTAGACCGGCACAACAAAGTCCGATTGCTGGAAACACCTCGCTCGGGGCGAAGGGGCGGACGATGGCTCAAAGGGCATCGAAGAAGTCGGCCGGTCCGGCCGCGAACCACACATCCGCGCAGGTCGTCAGGGATCTGCATGAGCGCATGGTGCGCATCCGGCTGTTCGAGACCGAGGCCGGAAAGCTCATGGAGGCCGGCAAACTGCCGGGCTTCCTGCATCTCTACGTCGGTCAGGAAGCCGTGGCCGCGGGCGTGATGGCGGCCCTGCGCGACGACGACCAGATCACCTCCACGCACCGCGGGCACGGGCATGCCGTGGCCAAGGGCGTCAGTTTCAAGCACATGTACGCAGAGCTCTACGGCCGCGTCACCGGCGCCTGCCTCGGCCGCGGCGGAAGCATGCACATCAACGACGTCTCCCTCGGCATGCTCGGCGCCAACGGCATCGTCGGTGCCGGCGTCCCGATCGCCGTGGGCGCCGCCTTCGCCGCCCAGTACCGGGGCGAGGACAACATCGCCGTCACCTTCTTCGGTGACGGCGCCACCAACATCGGCAGCTTCCACGAGGGCGCCAACATGGCCGCGATCCTGCGGCTGCCGGTCCTGTTCATCTGCGAGAACAACGGCTACGCCGAGTTCACCCCGCAGTCGAAGCACATGCTGATCACCGACGTCGCCGAGCGGGCCGCGTCCTACGGCATGCCCAGCGTGATCGTCGACGGCATGGACGCGCTCGCCGTCCACCAGGCCACCGTCGAAGCCGTCGCACGCGCCCGGGCCGGCGAGGGCCCCATGTTCATCGAGGCCAAGACCTACCGCTACTACGACCACCAGGGCGTCAAGGGACTGCGGCACCCCTACCGCTCGGACGCGGAGGTCGAGGAGTGGAAGGCCCGCGACGCCATCGACCTCATCGAGGCCCGTGCCCTCTCCGACGGCACCGCCACCCGCGCCGAGCTGGACGAGACCTGGCGGCGCACCCGCGACGAGATCGCCGAGGCCATCGCGTACGCCGAGGCCAGCCCGCTGCCCGACACCGCCGACCTGCTGCTCAACGTCTACTCGGGATGACCGCCATGACCACGATCACCGAAGCACCGGCCCTCGCTCCGGGCGGCACGGCCCGCAAGCTCAGCTACGTCAAGGCCTTCAACGAAGGACTCGCCCAGGCGATGCGCGAGGACGAGAACGTCTTCGTCGCCGGCGAGGACGTGGCCGGCTACGGCGGCGTCTTCCGCATGTTCGACAACCTGCTCGACGAGTTCGGGCCCCGCCGCATGATCGACACCCCGATCTCCGAGGCCGCACTCGTCGGCCTGGGCGTGGGCGCCGCCGCCCGGGGACTGCGCCCCGTCGTCGACCTGATGTTCATGGACTTCATCGGCGTCTGCCTGGACCAGATCGTCAACCAGGCCGCCAAGATGAAGTACATGTTCGGCGGCTCCGTCTCGGTGCCGCTCACCATCACCACCGCCTCCGGCGCGGGCCTCGGCGCCGCCGCCCAGCACAGCCAGAGCCTGGAGGCCTGGCTCGCGCATGTCCCCGGGCTCAAGGTCGTCATGCCGAGCGACGCGTACACCGCCAAGGGCCTGACCGTGTCGGCGATCCGGGACGACAACCCGGTCGTCGTGATGCTCAACAAGGTGCTCCTCGGCAGTACGAGCGACGTGCCCGAGCAGATCTACGGCATTCCGCTGGGGCAGGCGCACACCGCACGGCACGGCTCCGACGTCACCGTCATCGCCCTGGGCCGCATGGTGGGCGAAGCCCTCGCGGCGGCCGAGGAACTGGCCGCCGAAGGCATCGAGGTCGAGGTCATCGACCCCCGTACCGTGCAGCCGCTGGACACCGAGACCATGTTCGCCTCCGTGCGCCGCACCAACCGGGTTCTCGTGGTGCACGAGGCCGTGACCTTCGGAGGGCTCGGCGGGGAGATCGCCGCCCAGATCCAGGACGCGGCCTTCGACTACCTGGACGCTCCGGTGCTGCGCATCGGCGCGCCCTTCTCCCCGGTGCCGTTCTCCCCGGTGCTGGAGAAGGCCTATGTGCCCGACCAGGCCCGCATCGTGCAGGGCTGCCGTCGTCTCCTCGAAAGGTCGTGACCGAAGTGGCGGTCGAGGTTCTGCTGCCGAAGATCGGCCTGACCATGCAGGAAGGCACGATCGACGAGTGGCTCGTGCCGACCGGTGGCGCGGTCTCGGAAGGTGACGCACTGCTGCGGCTGGCCACCGACAAGGTCGACGTGGACGTCGAGGCGGAGGCCGGAGGCCTGTTCCACCCCGTGGTCCAGGCCGGGGCGACCCTTCCGGCAGGGGCGCTGATCGGCTGGCTGCTGGCCGAAGGGGAGGCGCTGCCGGTATCCGGCGGGCCTGTGCCCACCGAACCGGTGGACACCGGCACGGCGGACGCGGTGTCGGCCGCCGCAGGAGTTCCCCCCGTGGCGGCATCCCTCAACGGGAGCGGTGGGCTCAACGGCTCGGGGGGCCGGCTCCTGGCTTCCCCGAACGCCCGGCGGGTGGCCGCCGAGACCGGAGTCGACCTGGCCGCCCTGCGCGGCACCGGGCCCGGTGGCCGGATCGTCTCCGAGGACGTGGAGGAGTACCTGCTCGCCTTGCCGGCGCAGCCGCCCGTCGTCCTCTCGGCGGACCCGGCGACCCCCACCTCCCCCCTGGTCCGCCGGCTGGCGAAGGAACGGGGCATCGACCTCGCGGACGTACGGCCCACCGGTGCGGGCGGGCGGATCAGACGGGCCGACCTCGACGCCGTCACCCCGGCGGCCGCACCGACTCCGGCGCCGGCCCGCCGGGCCACCGCGTCGCCACAGCCAGGGGACGTCATCCCGCTGACCGGCATGCGCGGCATCATCGCCGGCCGGATGCACGCCAGCCTCCAGGAGATGGCCCAGCTGACACACGGCTACGAAGTGCGGATGGACGCCGTCGTGGCCCTGCGGGAGCAACTCAAGCAGGAGTGGGCCGACAGCGACCTGCCGGTGCCCAGTCTCAACGACTTCCTGATGAAGGCCGCCGCGCTGGCCCTGCGGGACCATCCGCTGCTCAACGCCGGAGTGCTCGAGGACGGCATCCACCTGTTCGAGGACATCCACCTCGGGTTCGCGGTCGCGGTGCCCAACGGCCTGCTCGTTCCCGTCATCCAGGACGCGGCGGACCTGCCGCTGCCCGAAATGGCGCGCTGTTCCCGGAAGTTGGCCGAGAACGCCCGTGCCGGGCGGATCTCCCCGGCGCAGTTGGAGGGCGCCACCTTCACCGTCACCTCACTGGGTGGCTACGGCGTGGACTTCTTCACTCCCGTGGTCAATCCCGGCAACGTGGCCATCCTCGGCGTGGGCAGGCTCAGGGACGGCGTCGAGTGGGTCGACGACCAGCCGCGGCGGACGCGGGTGCTCACCCTGAGCCTCACCTTCGACCACCGTGCCGTCGACGGGGCTCCGGCGGCCGAGTACCTGCGCACGGTCGGTGAACTGCTGCGCAGGCCGTTGCGGTTGCTGGTCTGACGTCGTCTCCGGGGCCCGCAGCCCCTTCTTCCGGCGGTGCTCAGCCCTTCGTCACCGGATCGGCGATCCGCTCCGCGAGGCGGCCCACCTCGCGGAGAAAGGAGCGGTGCCCCAGGGAGCGGTACGCCTCGTCCCCCCGCGCCTGTGAGATCGCCGCGGTCTCCAGCAGCGCCAGCACACCCAGGCCGATCACCGCCGCCTCCGCGTCCGTGACCGGCCCGCCGGCCTTGCGGACCAGCCGCACCAAGTCCTCCAGCAGCTGCGTGCGGACCTCGTGCCGCAGCGCCTCCGCCTCCTGGCTCATACCGGCCGAGGACACGAAGAAGACGGTGGCGGCGGAGCGGTGTTCGCCCAGCCAGGCCACCAGCGCCGTGATGGGGGGACCGATGTCCGTGGCCGGGGTGTGGGTCTCCGCGAGCGTCTCCACCTGCTCACGCAGCGCCGCGGCGAACACCCGCATGCCCTCCACGAGCACCTGGTCCTTGGAGGAGAAGTGGTAGTACACCGCGGCTGACGTCATCTCCGCCCGCGCGGCGATGTCGGCCACCGTCACCTCGTCCGGAGGCTGGGTCGCGAACAGCTCCGTGGCCGCCTCGATCACCCACTGCCTGCGCGAGGGGCGGTGAGCGGCGCGGGTTCCGGATGTAGTCATGGTGTCAAGTATGCCGGGATCTTTCTGCGCCCGTACCGCACGGGCACCAGGAATTACGGTCCCGACCAGGCAGAGTTACTGGATAGCATGGCGAGTACCGTCGGGCGTACAGGGAGCAGCATGGCCACGAAGCAGAACGGCAAGCAACCGGCCCACCGTCCTTCGCGGCGGCAGCACATCATCGCGGCCGCGGTCAGGGTGTTCGGGCGCAACGGGTTCGCCGAGACCAGCGTGCAGGACATCGCGGACGAGGCCGAGGTGGTGCCCACGGCCGTCTACTACCACTTCGCCGGCAAGGAGGAGCTGCTCGAACTGTCCATGCGGCGGGTCTTCGACCAGCTGAACGCGGTCGTGGAGGCGGCCCGGCCGGAGTCCGAGCCCGGTGACGCCGAAGGCCTGGTGCGGGTCATCGACGCCGTGTGGGACTGGGTGGAGAAGAACCCGGACGAGGCCCGGCTCTACCAGGTCCAGGTCGCCTCGGCCAACGGCAACCTCAAGGCGCTGCGGGACGAGTTCGAGCAGCGGCACATCCAGCGGGCGTACGACTATCTGCCGGACGGCACCACCCGCAACCCGCGGGCGGCCAAGACGCGGCATGCGTCGCAGGCGCTCGCCGTGCGCACGCTGATCAGTACGACCATCCTCGTCACCGCGCTGCGGGCGGAGGGCGGGCCGCTGTCGGAACTGCCGTCACGGTCCGTGCAGGAGGCCGTCAGGGCGTTGGCGCTGCGCATCGTCGCCGCCGACCGGGGGAGCGCGGCCGCCCCGGCCTGAGACCGCCCTCGGGCACGTTCAGCGGAGCCGGTCAGTCACCAGGGCGGCGGAAGGCAGACCTGGCTCACCAGGGCAGTGGCTCGCGGCCGGCGAACAGCCCGCCCGTCGTCTCGTCGCCGTCAGGGAGGGTCGCCAGCCAGACGGGTGTGTCCGCGCCCTCCTCCGGGCCGCGCGGCGCGGACGGACCGCCCATGCCGCTGCGGGTCCACCCGGGGTCGGCCGCGTTGACCAGGACGCCAGTGCCGGACAGCTCGCCGGCGAGCATCCGGGTGAAGGCGTTGAGCGCGGTCTTGGAGACGCGGTAGGCCGGGTGCCGGCCGGAGTCCATCAGCGCCAGGGAGCCGTACGAGCTGGTGAGGTTGACCACTCGTCCGTAGCCGGCGCGCACCATGCCCGGGACGACGGCCTCGGCCACCCGCCAGGCGCCCACGAGATTGATGTCCAGGGTGGCACGCAGGATCTCCTCGTCGACGTACGGAGGCCGCAGCTCGCCGTCCAGGGACACTCCCGCGTTGTTCACCAGCACGTCCACCCCGCCACCGGTCAACTCCGCGGCCTCCCGCACCGCTTCGGTGACGCTCTTCGGGGAACTCACGTCCAGGGCCAGCGGCAGCGCCCCCTGGCCGATGGTGCGGCACGCCTCCTCGGCGGCCTCCAGCTGCCGTGCCGCGACCAGTACCCGCAGCCCCCGCTCCGCGAGTTGTCGGCAGATCTCCACGCCGATCCCGCGAGCGCCGCCGGTGACCAGGGCGGTTCTGTTCTCGCTCATGGTGATTCCCTTCGACTGCGGTCAGACCGTCAGTACCGCGCAGGCACTGATCCCGGGCGCCCCGTACACATGGGTGAAGCCCACCCGGGGACCACCGGGCACCTGCACCCCCGGCGCGCGGCCCTGCAACTGCCGTACGACCTCGTGGAACTGGCGCAGACCGGAAGCGCCCACCGGCTCACCACCGGCCAGGCAGCCGCCGTCGGTGTTGACCGGGATCCGGCCGGTGGGGTCGGTGGCACCCGAGGCCAGCAGTTCCGGCTGCTCGCCGTGCCCGCACAGCCCGGTCTCCGCCAGGTGGATCAGCTCGGAACCGCTGTCGGTGTCCTGCAACTGCGCGACCTGGACGTCCGAGGGCCTCAGACCCGCGCCGCGGAACACGGCCTCGGCCGCGTCCACGCTGGGGCTGCGGTGCGGCCCAGGCGGCAGCCAGGGAGCGAACACCTCGAAGGAGCCGAACCGTCTGGTCCGGAAGGCCAACGAGGCCAGCTCGACCGGACGTTCGCACAGATCGAAGGCGCGGTCGCCACGGGCGAGGATCAGCGCCGCCGCGCCCTGCCCCGGAGAACAGAACATGTACTGGGTGAGCGGCGGGCTGACCTCCGCGGAACCGAGGATCTCCTCCTCGGTCAGCTCCTTGCGCCGCCAGGCGAGCGGGTGGCGGGAGCCGTTGCGGAAGGCGCGTGCCGCCACCATCGCCAACGCCCGCTCAGGGATGGCGTACTCGTGCAGATACCGCTGCGTCTTCAGCGCGAAGAACTGGGTCGTCAACATCAGCCCGGTCTCCGCGTACCAGTCGCCCAGTCCGTACCGGGCCGCGGAGACATGGAACGCGCCCCGTTCGTGCTTGTCGAAGCCGACGGCGAGTCCGAGCGACGCCTCGCCCGCCCGCAGTGCGTTGGCGACGGCGAGCACCGTCGAGGCTCCGGTCGCGCAGCCGTTCTGCACATTGACGAACGGCACGCCGGTCAGCCCCAGACGCCCCACCAGGGTGTCGGGCTTGCCGGACACGTCGGAGCCGCCGGCCGCGTACCCGATGTCCGCCCAGCCGACACCGGCGTCGGCCAGTGCCTCCCGTATCGCCCGTTCGGCCATGTCCATACCGCTGACGCTCTCGTCCCGGCCGAAGGGATGCATGCCGCATCCGACGACGTAGACCTCTTCGGAGCGGCTCATCGCTCGTCCTCGGCAGCCGAGCCGAAGGCGAAGGTCAGGATCCGGGTCCCGTCCTCGTCGCGGTACGCCTCCACCGTGGTCAGCCGGACCGGCAGCCCGATCCGAATCAGCCGGCGAGGGATGTCGAGGCGCGCCTCCACCAGGATCTCCCCGAGGTCGACATAGCCGAGGGCGTACGGCTGGTGATCCCCGGCGGGCGGGCGGTACGGCTCTTTGGGCCGGAACGACTGCACCGTCCACGACCAGATCTCGCCGCTGTCCGGCAATACGTGCGCGGCCATCGCCCCGTCCGAGCACTTGGGGCAGGAGTTCTGCCGGGGGAAGACGACGGTGCGGCACCCGGTGCAGCGCGCGCCCACGAGGCGCGGCGGATCCGCGCCGTCGAAGAGGCTCTCGTCGATGAGTCTGGTGGTCATGCCGCCCGCCTTCTTCCTGCCGTCACCGGTCGGCCCTTCCCGACGTGACCGGTCGCTTCCGTCCTGCGGTCACCAGCTCAGGAGCCCGGCGAGTCGTTCCCGGTGGTGGGCCGCGCCGCCCAGCAGCACGGCGTCGGACTGGGCGCGCCGGAAGTACAGGTGCGCGTCGTGCTCCCAGGTGAAGCCCATGCCGCCGTGCAACTGGACGCATTCGGCGGCGACGTACGTGAAAGCCTCGCCGCACCAGGACTGCGCCACCGCCGCGGCCTCCGCGAACGCCTCGGGCGACCCGGCCGTCCGTACCGCCCGGACCACTGCGGACCGCGCGGACTCGACCTGGAGCAGCATGTCCGCGCAGGTGTGCTTGATCGCTTGGAAGCTGCCGATCGCCCGGCCGAACTGCGTACGGTCCCGCACATGCGCCACCGTCATGTCCAGGGCCGCCTGCGCCCCGCCGAGCTGCTCGGCGGCCAGCGCCACGAAGGCCACGTCGAGGGCGCGGGTGACGACCTCCGTCCCTTCGCCCCCAGCGGTCAGCGCACGCACCGGGGCAGCGGCGAAGGTGACCACGGCCTGGCCCCGGCTCAGGTCCAGCGTGGGCACCCGGCGGACGGTCACGCCCGGTCCGCGCGGGTCGGCGAGGAAGAGGTCCACGCCGTCGGGTCCGGCGGCCGCGACCACCAGGGCCTCGGCGTCGGCGCCGTCGAGCACGAAGGGTGCGATGCCGTCCAGCGTCGGGGTACTGCCCTGCCAGGTGACGCCGACCGGCACGGCGTCCGGCCGCCATACGCCGTCGGGCGCGGCCACGGCCAGTGCGTGCACCGTGCCTGCGGCCACCTCCGCCAGCGGTGCTTCGGCGGTACCGCAGCCGGCCAGCACCTGCCCGGCCAGCACGGTGGAGGACAGCAGCGGCACGGCGGCCGACGTTCTGCCCAGTTCTTCGCAGACCACGGCGATCTCCGCGAGGCCGCCGATGCCTCCCACCACGTCCGGCAGTCCGAGGGCCGCGAGGCCCACCTGCCGGCCGAGGGTGTCCCAGAGGCCCGCGTCGATGCCGGGCGCGCGCTCGTCGAGTCGGCGCACCGCGGCGATGCCGCCCGCGTCCGCGCACACGGACCGCACGGTCGCGCGCAGATCCTCGAGTTCGGCCTCCGAAGCCTCGGTGGTCCCGGCGGCGGGGCCGGTCACGGTGGTCGTCATGCCGGTGTCCCGTTCTCGTTGCTTCCGTTTCCGCTTCCGCTCGCGCTTCGGCTTTCGCTTTCGCGCAGCGCGCTGTGTGCCGCCGCCATCCGGGCGACCGGCACGCGGTGCGCGGAGCAGGAGACGTAGTCCAGTCCGACGTCGT
>NZ_JAEKKT010000387.1 GCF_019510245.1 Streptomyces sp.
GACAGCGGCGGCGGCCACGGCCTCCTCGGCATGCGCGAGCGGGTCACCGCCCTGCGCGGCACCCTCACCACCGGTCCCCGCTACGGCGGCGGTTTCCGCGTCCATGCGATCCTGCCGGTCAAGACCCGAACCACCGCCAGGGACAAGCCGGGAGAGCCCGTATGACGATCCGTGTCCTGCTCGCCGACGACCAGGCACTGCTGCGCAGCGCGTTCCGTGTGCTCGTCGACTCGGAGCCGGACATGGAGGTGGTCGGCGAGGCGTCCGACGGCGCCGAGGCGGTCCGGCTGACCAGGCAGGAGCGCGCCGATGTCGTCCTCATGGACATCCGGATGCCCGGCACGGACGGCCTCGCGGCCACCCGCATGATCAGCGAGGACCCCGGCCTCGCCCATGTCCGCGTGGTCATCCTGACCACCTTCGAGGTCGACGACTACGTCGTGCAGTCCCTGCGGGCCGGTGCCTCCGGCTTCCTCGGCAAGGGCAGCGAACCCGAGGAACTCCTCAGCGCCATCCGGGTCGCGGCAGGCGGTGAGGCCCTGCTGTCCCCGGCCGCCACCAAGGGTCTGATCGCCCGCTTCCTCGCCCAGGGCGACGCGGACGACAACGACCCGGTGCGCTCCGAACGCCTCGCCGCCCTCACCGTCCGCGAGCGCGAGGTCCTCGTCCAGGTCGCCGGTGGTCACTCCAACGACGAGATCGCCGAGCGCCTCGAGGTCAGCCCGCTCACCGTCAAGACCCACGTCAACCGGGCCATGGCCAAGCTGAGAGCCCGGGACCGGGCCCAGCTCGTGGTGATCGCGTACGAGTCGGGGCTGGTACGTCCAAGGGTGGAGTGAGCTCAACCGTCCCGTACTGCGCCCGGAGTAGGCGCCGTATAAGGAAATGGTCCTGGAGGCTACGGATCACCTCACACGCATGCCACAGGGTTGAGGGGCCACCACGCCACTTCTGCCGCTCACAGAAGAGAGAACCCTGACCCATGTCCTGGCTGTCCCGATTCAGCCTCGCGCAACGGGCCCTGATAGGCCTGATGTCCCTCATCGCGATCGCGTTCGGCGCGATCGCGATCCCGCAGCTGAAGCAGCAACTCCTGCCCACCATCGAACTGCCGATGGTGTCGGTGATCGCGCCCTACCAGGGTGCCGCACCCGACGTCGTCGAGAAGCAGGTCGTCGAGCCCATCGAGAACAACCTCGAAGCCGTCGACGGCATCTCCGGCGTCACCTCCACGGCGAGCGAGGGCAACGCCGTCATCATGGCGTCCTTCGACTACGGCAACGACACCAAGCAGCTCGTCGCCGACGTCCAGCTCGCCGTCAACCGGGCCCGACTGCCCGACGACGTGGACCCGCAGGTGGTCGCCGGTTCGACGGACGACATGCCGACCGTCGTCCTCGCCGTCACCTCGGACAAGGACCAGCAGGCCCTCGCGGACCAGCTGGACCGCACCGTCGTACCGGATCTGAAGAACATCGACGGCGTGGGCCAGGTCACCGTCAGCGGTGTGCGCGACCTCCAGGTCTCCGTCACCCCGGACGACCGGAAACTGGCGACGGCGGGCCTGACCGCCCAGTCCCTCGCGCAGGCCCTCCAGGCGGGCGGCGCGACCCTCCCGGCCGGCTCCTTCGACGAGGCCGGCGCCAACCGGACCGTCCAGGTGGGCGGCGGCTTCACGTCGTTGGAGCAGATCCTGAACCTCATGGTGAAGGGTTCGGGCAAGCCGGTCCGGCTGGCCGACGTGGCCAGCGTGCGGCAGGAGCAGGCCCCGGCCGACTCCATCACCCGCACCGACGGCAGGCCCAGCCTCTCCGTCGCGGTCACCATGGACCACGACGGCAGCGCGGTCGCCATCTCGGACGCGGTCCAGGACAAGCTGTCCGACCTGCGCGGGGACCTCGGTTCCGGCGCCACGGTCACCGTCGTCAGCGACCAGGGCCCGGCGGTCTCGAAGGCCATCTCGGGCCTGACCACCGAGGGCGCGCTGGGCCTGCTCTTCGCGGTCCTGGTGATCCTGGTCTTCCTGGCGTCGGTCCGCTCGACGCTGGTGACGGCGGTCAGCATCCCGCTCTCCGTGGTCCTGGCCCTGATCGTCCTGTGGACCCGCGACCTCTCCCTCAACATGCTGACGCTGGGCGCGCTGACCATCGCGATCGGCCGGGTCGTCGACGACTCCATCGTCGTACTGGAGAACATCAAGCGGCACCTCGGCTACGGCGAGGAACGGCACTCGGCGATCCTCGGCGCCGTCCGCGAGGTGGCCGGAGCGGTCACGTCCTCGACCCTGACCACGGTCGCCGTGTTCCTCCCGATCGGCCTGGTCGGCGGCATGGTGGGCGCGCTGTTCGGCGCGTTCAGCCTGACGGTGACCGCGGCCCTGCTGGCGTCGCTCCTGGTCTCGCTGACGGTCGTCCCGGTCCTGTCGTACTGGTTCCTGCGCGCCCCGAAGGGCACCCCCGAGGACGCCGACGAGGCACGCCGGATCGCGGAGGAGAAGGAGGCGCGGAGCAGGCTTCAGCGCTTCTACGTCCCCGTCCTGCGCTTCGCCACGAGGCGCCGTCTGACGAGCATGCTGCTGGCGGTCGTGATCCTGATCGGCACCTTCGGCATGGCCCCGCTCCTCAAGACGAACTTCTTCGACCAGGGAGAGCAGGAAGTCCTCACCGTCAAGCAGGAGTTGAAGCCCGGCACCAGCCTGGCGGCGACCGACGCCCAGGCGAGGAAGGTCGAGAAGCTGCTCGCCGGCACGAAGGGCGTCAAGGACTACCAGGTCACCATCGGCTCCTCCGGCTTCATGGCGGCCTTCGGCGGCGGCACGGACACCAACCAGGCGTCCTACCAGGTGATGCTGGACGACTCGGCGCAGTACGACCGGGTCCAGGACGACATCGAGGCTGGCCTGAAGAAGCTCGACGGCATCGGCACGACGACCGTCGCCGCCGGTGACGGCTTCGGCAGCCAGGACCTCAGCGTGGTCGTGAAGGCGGCCGACGCGGGCGTCCTGCGTGCGGCGTCCGAGCAGGTGCGCAAGACGGTGGCCGGCCTGGACGACGTCACGGACGTGACCAGCGACCTGGCGCAGAGCGTGCCGCGCATCTCGGTGAAGGCGAACGACAAGGCCGCGGCGGCGGGCTTCGACGACCAGACGCTGGGCGCCGCGGTGACCCAGGCGGTCAAGGGCACGACGGCCGCGCAGGCGACCCTGGACGACACCGAGCGGGACGTCGTCATCAAGTCGGCGAAGCCGGCCGTGACCCTGGACCAGCTGCGGAACCTGCGGCTCGGCCCGGTGAAGCTGGGCGACATCGCCACCGTGAAGCTGGTGGACGGCCCGGTGTCGATGACGAGGATCGACGGCCAGCGGGCCGCCACGATCACCGCCAAGCCGACCGGCGACAACACCGGCGCGGTCAGCGCGGACCTCACGTCCAGGCTCGACGCCCTGAAGCTTCCCAAGGGCGCCACGGCCGAGATCGGCGGCGTCACCTCGGACCAGGACTCGGCGTTCAAGAACCTGGGCCTGGCGATGCTGGCGGCGATCGCGATCGTCTTCATGCTCCTGGTGGCGACCTTCCGCTCGCTGGCCCAGCCGCTGATCCTCCTGGTCTCGATCCCCTTCGCGGCAACGGGCGCGATCGGCCTCCTCATCGCCACCGGCACCCCGATGGGCGTCCCGGCGATGATCGGCATGCTGATGCTCATCGGCATCGTGGTGACGAACGCGATCGTGCTGATCGACCTGATCAACCAGTACCGCAAGCAGGGATACGGCGTCGTCGAAGCCGTGGTGGAGGGTGGCCGGCACCGGCTGCGTCCCATTCTGATGACGGCCCTGGCCACGATCTTCGCCCTCCTCCCGATGGCGTTGGGCGTCACGGGCGAGGGCGGCTTCATCGCCCAGCCGCTCGCGGTGGTCGTGATCGGCGGCCTGATCACCTCGACCCTGCTGACCCTCCTTCTGGTGCCGACGCTCTACACCATGCTGGAGCTGCGCAAGGAGCGCCGCGCGAAGAAGCGGGCCGCGAAGAAGGGCGGGCCCGCGTCCCAGCCGGCCCCGGCTGCCGAGGAACCGGAACCGGCCGGCGTGTGACACCTGCCGGTCACGAGCCCCCGCAGCGTCGGCTGCGGGGGCTCCCGCCGTTTTACGAGAGCCGGAAAAACAATCCCCGCGACGATGTCGAGAACCCCTGCCCTGCTCCGTCCCCGTGGTGAGAGCGGCCAGAATGGGCCGCAACAGGACCCGGGAGAGACATGATGGCCAAGTACCTGCTGCTCAAGC
>NZ_JAEKKT010000090.1 GCF_019510245.1 Streptomyces sp.
CGTACCCGTCACCGCCGTCCGCTTCCAGGGCATCATCCACGACTTCGTGATGCTCAACGCCCTGCGCGAGACCCACGCCGCCCAAGCCGCCATCTCCCTGGCCGTACACACCCTGCACACCGCCCTGCACACCGACTGACGGCCGGCGCGGGCACGCCGGGCGCGGATCAGAAGGTCCGGAGACGGTACGAGCCGCCCAGGTCCCGCACCTCCGCGGAGCAGACCACGGCTCGGGCCGTGCCCGCCCCCAGGTGCTTCTCCAGCAGGGCGAGCACGTCCTCGGAGAGCTGGGCCTTGACCGCGTCGGGCCGCCCGGGGAGCAGCCCCACCTCCACGTGCACGAAGGCCGCCGCACCGCCCTGCCGGTCCGCCACCCGGGCCTCGGCGGCCTGCCGGAACAGCATCTTGCAGGTGCCGGCCGAACCGCTCCCCTCCACCACCGTCGGCTCCAGCTCCGCCGCGAGGACCCGCAGGTCGAAGGTGTCCGCGAGCCGCGGGGAGTAGTCGACGGTGACGTGCGGCATGGTGATCCTGATCCTCTTGGCCGGGGCCGGGTTCCTCGACGACCGTGTTCCGCTGTGCCGGTCACCCCCGGCACGACTCGTGTGCTCGTGTGCTCGCGCGCGGCAAAGTCAGTTGTATCAGCCATCGATCTGCCGGAGTCCGGTGGAGGGTCCGGTGGACGGGGCCTGGTGGAGGGAGCCGGGCCCTTCGGCCGATCGGCCGCTCGCGCGGCGCGCCTCGGCGGTGCGGGCGGGCGCCGGTGCAGGATCGGTGGGACGGACGGCCCCGGGACGGGCCGTCCGGTACCCCCACCACCTGCGAAGGCCCGGCGATGAAACTCCTCGACGCACCGCTGTTCCGGCTGTCCGAGTGCGACGAGTGCGACGGCAGTCCCGGCGCCACCCGGACGACGGTGTGACCGCCGCTCCGGGCGGCGGCCGCTACGGCGAGGCCGTCTTCCGTCCCGGACAGGCAGGTGAGGGCCGGCGTATCGACGTCGGCGCCCTCGTCTACGACGACATCACCGTGGCGCGGCTGCGGGCGCTCGGCGCCGGGCCGGGGTGGCGTTGCCTCGATGTCGGGGCCGGTACGGGCACGGTCTCCAGCCGGCTGCTGGACGAGGCCGGGGTGGAGAGCGTGCTCGCCGTGGACCGCGACGTACGGTTCCTCCCCGACCGGCCCGGGCTGGAGGTGCTGGAGGCCGACATCACCGCCGGCCTCACCGCCCCGGACGTCGTCCTCGGCCGGTTCCGGCTCGTCCACGCGCGCTTCGTGCTGATGCACCTGCCCGAGCACGAGCGCCTGATCACCACGCTGGCCGAGCTCGTCGCGCCCGGCGGCGTGCTGGTGCTCGGCGACGCGGTCGACCTGACGAGCGACCGGACGCCGGACACGCCGTACACCACGGTGATGCGGGCCATGTGGCAGGGGCTGCGGGCCGCCATCGGCACGGACGTCTCCTGGGTGCCGTCGTACCCGCAGTTGCTGCGCGGTGCGGGGCTCGGGTCCGTGGCCGCCGAGATCCATGTGCCGCCGCTGCTCCCGGGCAGTCCCGTCAGCCGTTTCTGGGCGGACACCTGGGAGCGGAGCCGGGCGGCGATGCTCGCCACCGGCCTGGTCGACGACGCGGCCGTGGACGCGGCGATCCGGTACCTGGACTCCGAGGAGTGCGCCGCGCTGTCGGCCGGCATGCTCACCGCCTGGGGCTGGAAGGCCGACGACGGCGCCTCCCCCTGAGTGGAGGGGTCCGGTCAGCGGGCCGGGGCGGCGGCTCGGCGCCGGGTCTCCGCCAGGTGAAGGTCGACGTAGTTGGTGAGCGACAGGGCGTCCCGGGCGCTGTCGGCCCGGAAGGTGACGCGGCGGAGCAGGCCGACGCCGTCGAGCGTGACGCCTTCCCGGGCGAGGACGAAGACCAGGGCGAGGAACGCGGAGCGGGCGTTCCCGTCGTCGAAGGGGTGGAAGAAGCACACGTCGAGGTAGGCGCGGGCGGCACGGGCGGTCAGGGCGAGCGGCGCTCCCCCGTCCTCGGCGCTGCCGACGCCACCGACACCCCCGGTGCTCTCGGCGCTCCCGGCGCTCTCGGCGAGGCAGGCGTCGAGGCGGGCCCGGGTGTCCGGGGCGATGCCGTAGTGCTCCCGGCCGCGCTTGGCGAAGGCCGGCAGGGTGCGGAACGCGGGCGGTGTTGCGGTGCCCAGGACGTGCTGCTGCCAGCTCCGGAGCAGTTCGACGTCGAGCGGCGCGCCGTGCGCCGCGTCGGCCCGGAGCCGTTCGAGCGCGGCCAGCAGTCCCTCGGCGCGGGCGGGGTCCAGGGCGCGGTCGAAGGCGCGGATGTCCTCGGCCGCGCCGTCGCGTGTCGGTGTCACCGGTCCTTCCCCGCCGCGGTTGGCGGCCTCCTGCCAGGCCACGGTCTCCCGTACGGCGAGCCACCGTGCCAGGTGGTCGACGGCGGGCCCCGCGGGCGACCGGGGTCCGCGGGACGGCGGCAGCGCCTGCGCGAGGCGCTCCGCGATGTCGTCGACCAGCACGTTGTCCGGGGTGGTCCAGCTGCGGAACCGCCCGCCGACCGCCTCGTCGACGAGGTCGCGCGCGTTGTCCGGTGCGAATCCCCACCGGTCGAGGAACCAGCCGAGCACCTGCTCGCAGTGCCCGTGCCAGCCGCTGCCGCAGCCGGTACGGTCGACGACCTGCAGGATCAGGTTCCGTGCGGCGCGTTCCCACAGGATCCGCTGGTTTTCGATGTCCGCCGGATCCAGCGGGTACGCCTCGAACCGCCCGGCGAGGCTCTCCAGCCACGACCGCCACTCGCGCAGCGCCGCGACGACCCGGTCCAGCGTCTCCTCGGGGGTGGTGATCGAGTCCCGCGGGCAGCACCAGCTGCCGACGGGCCCGCCGTCGAGGTCCCCTTCGTCGTGCGCCCAGCGCCAGCCCACGGCCCAGCGGCCGTAACGCTCCATCAGGGCGTACGACACGGCGGTCGCCCAGAGATGGCCCTCGCCATGGCTCCAGGCACTCATCGCCGGATCGGCGCGCGACACGTCAGGGGGGCTCGGAACGCATCGGGCCGGACCGAGCGAGCGCACCACCCGCGCCGCCGCGGCGTGGTCGAACGGATGGCGGGCGGGGTCCGCCTCGTCCCAGGACAGGTCGAACGGCCACAGCGCAGACTTCACCGCCCAAGCCTCCACGGCCGTCCTGCGACCGGGCAACCGCATTAGGGTCCGGCGGGCGCGCCGGGCGCCTTCCGGCTGATCCGGCGGTGGAGGTGACCTTCTGCCCGTGCGGGGCGACGAACACGACCCGTGCGGTGGCGCCGTCGGCGGCCGCGCCGGGGAAGCGCTCCTGCATCAGGTCGAACGCCTTCTGGGACTCGATGCCCGGCGTCGAGAACTCCTCGTCGGCGGCGCCCGGCGCCTGCAGCGCGCCCAGTCCTACGGCGGCCAGGACGGCCACCCACAGCAGGGCGACGTACCCGCGCCGCCGGAAGGCCAGTCGGCCCAGTCGATACAGAAAAGTAGCCACGTCAGGGAACTCCGCATCCGATCTCGCTTGGTCACCCAGGCTGTCCCGGCGGGGGCCCTTCCGTCGTCGTGGCGGTTACTGGCACTGCGGCCTGCCGGATCCGGAGGAGGGCCTACTGAAACCGCAGTACGCTCCGGGCCGCCGGGTCCTGCCCCGGTACGACACGGCGGGTCCGCCTCAGTCCGTCGCCGCGACCGCCCGGAGCACCGCGTCGGCCATGCCGCGCTCGCCGCGTTCGTTGGGGTGGACCGGGGCCGCCGGGGCCGCCGGGACCAGCGGCTCGATCCAGCGCACGGCGGCGTCCGCGCAGGCGTCACGCCCCGCGGACGGCGTGTAGGTGTCGACGTAGCCGGCTCCGGCGGCCCGCGCCCGCTGCCGGAGCACGGCGTTGAGCCCGCGCTCCTTCTCGCGCAGGAACCCCACATCGCCCGGCGCCAGTCCGAGCGCGGCGCAGTCGGACCCGTCGGCAGGCAGGATCGCCGGATACCCGACCACGTAGACCCGGGCCGCGGGCGCACGGCGCCTGATGCCGGCGAGCACGCCGGGCAGCCTGCCGCCCACGGTCCTGATCCTCGCCTCGATCGCGTCGGTGCCGTCCGGCACGTACCGGCCGCGGCACGGCGCCCGATCGGCGGCTTCGCCCCCGATGCGCTTCTCCAGCCGGTAGGTCACGCCGTACGCGACGCAGGTCGTGAGCAGCGGGCCGAAGCCGATGTCGTTGCCCCCGATGCCGAGCGTGACCAGCCGGGTCGAGGCGGTGAGAGCCGACAGCTGCGCGGGGTTGACGCCGTCGTCCGTCGTCTGCGGGACGGACAGGTCGGCCGTCACGGCCCCGCTGCAGCTGGCGTCCCGGAACTCGGCCGGCCGCAGGCCGAGTCCGGCGGCGACCAGCGAGGGGTAGTTCCGGTCGGAGCGCTCGCAGCCCGTGGGCCGCCCGTGCCGGCCGGGGATGTCCGGGCCCGCCGTGTAGGAGTCGCCGAGCGCCACGTACGGCCCCTTCGGCAGCGGGTGCGGGGACGCGGCCGAGCCGCCCTCCCGGCCGACGGTCACGGCCGCGGCCAGCGCGACGCACGAAGCGACCGCCGCCGGCCCGAGCCCGGTACGAGTTCTCATCCGAGTGCCCTGCTTCCTGCTGGGGATCCGACCGGCACTGGACTGGGCCGCGCGAGGCGGTGCGCCCCCGGTCGCCGACACCGGTTCAGACTCGCCGGGCCGGGTGCGTCCCGTCGTCGTCCCCCTGTGGGCAAACGGCGGCCTCACGGCACAGTACGCGGCGTCCCGACGGCGTACCGCCGTTTCAGCAGGAGCTACCGCGGTCGCAGTAGACCGCATGCACCCGCAATCGATGCGTTCCGGACCCTTGACGCCACTCCTATGACTGCGTAGACATGACTACGCAGACATGACAGCGCAGTCAGTCGGGCCGCGCATGACATGATGGGGCCCGATCAAGCGGTCGGGCGGTCACCGGGAGATGCCATGGCACCAGGGACGGGACGCGGCAGAAGCACTGCCGCGCCGCGCAGTGTGGACGTGGCCCGGCTGGCCGGTGTCTCGCAGAAGACCGTCTCGCGGGTCTTCAACGACGAGCCGTACGTCTCCGAGGACGTGCGCCGGCGGGTGCTCGACGCCGCCGAACGGCTCGGCTACCGGCGCAACAACGCGGCCCGGGCGCTGGCCTCCGGACGCACCCGCTCGATCGGCGTGGTGACGCTCGGTACGGCCCTGTACGGACCCGCCTCGCTGCTCATGGGCGTCGAGCGGGTCGTCCGGGACACGGGCTACGCGCTGCGCGTGGTCAACACCGTGGAGGGCGACCCGGCGGGCCTCTCCGGCGCCGTGGACTCGCTCCTCGACCAGGGCGTGGACGGCATCGTCATCTCCGAACCCATCGACGAGCAGGGCGACGTGTCCCTGCGCGTCGACGTGCCGGTCCTCGTCATCGGCGCACCGCCCCCGGTCACCGCACCGACCGTGCTGACCGCCGGGGACGGCGCCGACCTGATGGCCCGCACCGCCACCGAACACCTGCTGGACCTCGGTCATGTGACGGTCCATCATCTCGCCGGACCGCAGCGCTGGTACGCCGCCCGGGACCGGCTGGAGGGCTGGCGGGCCGCCCTGACCGCGGAGGGCCGGGAGGTGCCTCCGGTCGCCGGGGGCGACTGGTCGGCCGCCTCCGGGTACGCGGCGGGGCGCGAACTCGCCGCCGACGACCGGGTGACCGCGGTCTTCTCCGCCAACGACGACATGGCGATCGGCCTGGTCCGCGCGCTGACTGAGGCCGGCCGACGCGTGCCGGAGGACGTCAGCGTGGTCGGTTTCGACGACATCCCGGTCGCCGCCTACGTGACTCCCCCGCTCACCACGGTGCGCCAGCCCTTCGACGCCGTGGCGCAGGAGGGTCTCAAACGCCTGGTGCACGCCATCGAGAATCCGGCGGCGGATCCGCTGCCGCCGAGCGGCCCGCCGGTCGACCTCGTCGTCCGCGCCTCGACCGCGCCACCGCCCGGCCGCAGCACCTCGGCCCGCGGCCGGCGCGGTCCGGCATCCGGTCCGGCATCGGCGAACGGAGGTACCACCGCCAGCAACTGACCTACCGTCCAGCCCCGCACCCTCAGGTGATGCGATCCCCGCACGGGCCACCGCGCCGACGCCCGGTGCCGCGCTGATCGCCGGCGCCACCGCACCTCCCTGAGCGCGCCCGCTCCGCGCCCGCGCCCCCAGAGCCGCACCTTGCCCCCAGTGGGCGCCGAGTCAGGCCCGCGCGCCTGCGACTCGCCTTCCTTTCTCTCCTTTCCTCTCCTTTTCTCTCCTTTTCTCTCCTTTTCTCTCCCCATCCGCACCCTCGCACGCCCTCGCCAGGCGTGCCGCCACTTCGCCATCGGCGGGAGTTCACCATGCCCGGATTCACCTCCACGTCCAGCACCGCGCCCCTGAGCCGTCGGCTCTTCCTCGCCACCACAGGCGCGCTCTCGCTCGGCGCCGCCCTCACCGCCTGCGGCGGCGGGGACTCCGGCGGTTCCTCCGCCGCCGCCAAGCCCGTCAGCCAGGCCGACATCGACAAGGCCATGAAGACCCCGACCGAGCTGACGTTCTGGACCTGGGTCCCGAACATCGCCAAGGAGGTCGCGCTCTTCGAGAAGAAGTACCCGGCGGTCAAGGTCAGGATCGTCAACGCCGGTCAGGGAACACCCCAGTACACCAAGCTGCGCACGGCGCTGAAGGCCGGCAGCGGCGCACCGGACATGGTCCAGATCGAGTACCAGGCCATCCCGACCTTCACCATCACCAACAGCCTCCTCGATCTGAGGCCGTACGGCGCCTCGGCGCTCAAGTCGCACTTCGTGGACTGGACCTGGGGGCAGGTCAGCGGCAGCGGCGGTGAGATCTGGGCGATACCGCAGGACACCGGCCCGATGGGCATGCTGTACCGGCATGACATCTTCGAGAAGCACGGCATCCAAGTCCCCCGCACCTGGGCCGAGTTCGCGGCCGCCGCGCGCAAGCTGCACAAGGCGGACCCCGGCGTCTACCTGACCAATCTCGCCGCCAACCAGGTCGCCGCCTGGCACGGCCTGCTCTGGCAGGCGGGCGCCAAGCCCTATGTCACCTCCGGCAGGAGCGACATCGCCATCAGCGTCGACGACGCCGTCTCGCGGAAGCTCGGCGCGTACTGGGGCGGGCTGGCGAAGGAAGGGGTCATCGGCGTCGAGCCCGACTTCACCGACTCCTGGTACGCGGCCCTCAACAAGGGCAAGTACGCCACCTGGATCACCGCCGCCTGGGGCCCGGTGTTCCTCTCCGGCTCCGCCAAGGCCACGGCCGGCAAGTGGCGGGCGGCCCCACTGCCCCAGTGGGACGCCGCCAGGCCCAGCTCGGGCAACTGGGGCGGCTCCACGACCGCGGTGGTCCGCTCCACCAAGAACCCCGTCGCCGCGGCCGTGTTCGCGCAGTTCCTCAACAGCGACCCGGCCAGCGCGAGGATGTTCGCCACCGAGCAGTTCTTCTTCCCCGCCACCAAGGCACTGCTCACGGACGCGTCGTTCACCGGGGACGCCCCCTCCTTCTACGGCGGCCAGAAGGTCAACCAGGTCTTCGCCGACATCAGCTCCACGGTCAACTCCTCCTTCCAGTGGCCCCCGTTCCTCGACCAGGCGGCCACCGACTGGACCGAGACCGTCGGCAAGTCACTCGCGGACCACACCGACACCGTGCGCGCGCTCGGCAGCTGGCAGTCGCGGCTGACGACGTACGCCAAGAGCCAGGGCTTCACCGTCAAGGGGAGTTGAGATGACCGGCACCCGCCGCCACCGGGCGGCAGGACCGCTGTTCGTCGCCCCCTTCCTGACGCTGTTCCTGCTGCTCTTCCTCGCACCGCTCGGCTACGCCGCCTACCTCAGCCTCTTCCAGAGCCGCCTGATCGGCGGAACCGTGTTCGTCGGCCTCGACAACTACACCCAGGCCCTGGGCGACCCCCAACTCCTGCACGGCCTCGGCCGGGTCGCGCTGTTCTTCGTGATCCAGGTGCCGGTGATGCTGCTGCTCGCGCTGCTGTTCGCCCTCGCGCTCGACAGCGGTCTGCTGCGACTGGCGCGGGTGATCCGGCTGGGCATCTTCGTGCCGTACGCGGTGCCCAGCGTGGTCGCCGCGCTGATGTGGGGCTATCTCTACGGGCCGGACTTCGGCCCGTTCGCCCAGCTCAGCCGGAAACTGGACCTGCCCGCCCCGCACTTCCTCAGCGACGGCTGGATGCTCGGCAGCCTCGCGAACATCGTGACCTGGGAGTTCGTCGGTTACAACATGATCATCCTGTACGCGGCCCTGCGCACCGTCCCGCCGGAGCTGTACGAGGCGGCGGCGGTGGACGGGGCGGGTGCCTGGCGCATCGCCTGGTCCGTCAAGCTCCCCGCGCTGCGGCCGGCGCTCCTGCTGACCCTGCTCTTCTCCGTGATCGGCAGCTTCCAGCTGTTCAACGAACCGAACCTGCTGATGAAGATCGCCCCGGACGTCATCACCAGCTCCTACACCGCCAACCTGTACGCCTACTCCCTCGCCTTCACCGGCCAGCAGGTCAACTACGCGGCCACGGTCTCCTTCCTCCTCGGCCTCGTCATCGTGATCGCCTCCTACGTCGTGCTGCTCACCGCGAACCGCAGGAGGACCGCATGACGACCACCCACCCACCGGCCACGGCCACGGCGGCGGCCCCCGAACCGGCCCGCCCCGCCCGGGCCCGGCGGCACCGGGCCCGGCGCAGCACCCCGCTGACGATCGCCATGCTGGCCGCCCTCGCCTACTTCCTGCTTCCCCTGTGCTGGCTGCTCATCGCCTCGACGAAGAGCACCCAGGACCTGTTCAACAGCTTCGGCCTGTGGTTCTCGCACGCTCCGCAGTTCCTGACCAACGTCAGGGCGACGCTCACCCAGGACGACGGCGTCTTCGTGCACTGGCTGCTCAACACGGTCCTCTACGCGGGGGTCAGCGCGGTCGGCGCCGCGCTGCTGGCGGCCGCCGGCGGCTACGGGTTCGCCAAATTCCGCTTCCGCGGCGACCGGTTGGCCTTCAATCTGGTGCTCGGCGCGGTCATGGTCCCGACCACGGCGCTGGCCATCCCGACCTATCTGCTCTTCGCCAAGGCGGGCCTGGTCAACACCCCTTGGGCCGTGATCCTGCCGTCCCTCGTCAACCCGTTCGGCCTCTATCTGATGCGCATCTACGCGGCCGACGCCGTACCGGACAGCATCCTGGAGGCGGCGCGCATCGACGGTGCCGGCGAGGCCCGGATCTTCTTCGGGATCGCCCTGCGGCTGCTCGGCCCCGGCCTGGTCACGGTCCTGCTGTTCACGCTGGTGGCGACCTGGAACAACTACTTCCTGCCACTGATCATGCTCAACGACCCGAATCTGTACCCGATCACGGTCGGCCTCGCCCGGTGGGCCGACCAGGCCCAGAACGGCGGGGCCGGTGCCAGCAGCGACATGCTCGCGCTGGTCGTGACCGGCTCGCTGCTGTCGATCGTCCCGCTCGTCGTGGCCTTCCTGCTGCTCCAGCGGTACTGGCAGAGCGGCCTGGCGGCCGGCGGCGTCAAGCAGTGACTCCCCACTCTCCTTCGGAGGTCTCCTTCATGGCGGCTCTGCCTGCCCGTGTCCTGTTCGGTGCCGCGTACTACCACGAGTACCAGCCGTACGAGCGTCCCGCCGAACGCCTCAAGACCGACCTCGGCCTGATGGCCGACGCCCATGTCACCGTCATCCGGGTCGGCGAGTCGGTCTGGTCGACCTGGGAGCCGGACAACGGCCGCTTCGACCTGGACTGGCTGCAGCCGGTCCTCGACGGCGCCCACGAGCGCGGCATCTCCGTCGTCCTGGGGACACCGACGTACGCCGTCCCGCCGTGGCTGGCCCGGCAGTACCCGGAGATCACCGGCGAGCGGCGCACCGGTGAGCGGATCGGCTGGGGTGCCCGGCAGGAGGTGGACTTCACCCACCCGGCGTTCCGGTTCCACGCCGAGCGGGTGATCCGCCGCATCGTCGCCCGGTACGCCGGCCACCCGGCGGTGATCGGCTTCCAGGTCGACAACGAACCGGGCAACGAACTCCTCCACAACCACGGCGTCTTCCAGCGCTTCGTCGACCACCTCCGCGAGAAGTACGGCGACGTGGAGACCCTCAACCGGGAGTGGGGCCTGGTCTACTGGTCGCACCGGCTGTCCACCTGGGCCGACCTGTGGACGCCGGACGGCAACGCCCAGCCGCAGTACGACGTCGCGTGGCGGGAGTTCCAGGCCCGTCAGGTCACCGAGTTCATCGGCTGGCAGGCGGACATCGTCCGTGAGTACGCCGGCCCCGGGCAGTTCGTCACCACCTGCATCTCCTACACCCGTCCCGCGGTCGAGGACGACGAGCTGAGCGACCGCCTCGACATCGCCTCCGGCAATCCGTACTACGACATGCAGGACGGACTGCTGCTGCCCGACCCCGCCCCCGACGGCCACGAGCAGCAGTGGAAGACGACCGGCGTGTGGTCGCTGTACCAGACCGCCGACTGGATGTTCTCCTCCCGGCAGGCGCCGTTCCTGGTCACCGAGACCAACGCCGGATCGATCGGCTTCCCGTGGGACAACCGGCCCGCCTACGACGGCCAGTGGCGGCAGGCCGCCTGGGCGCTCGTCGGACGCGGCGCCCGCATGATCGAGTACTGGCACTGGCACACGCTGCACTTCGGCGCGGAGACCTACTGGGGCGGCATCCTGCCCCACACCGGCCGACCCGGCCGCACGTACGCCGAACTCGCCCGCCTGGGAGCGGAGTTCGAGACCGCGGGCGCACTCGTCGCCGGTCTGGAGCCGGACGCCGACATCACGCTGGTGTACTCGACGCCGAGCAAGTGGCTGATGCAGAAGTACCCGCCGCTCGCCAAGCCCGACGGCGAACCCGACCCGGCCGCCTACCACCGCCTCTTCGACCCCTTCTACCGGGGCGTCTTCGAGGCGGGCCGCCAGGTGCGCATCGTGCACGCCCGGCAGCTGCACGATCCGGCCGGGGAACGGGAGGGCCTGTCCCCCGAGGAGGCGGTGCGCCGGCATCCGGTCCTGGTCGTGCCGGGGCTGTACCTCGCCGCCGACGCGACCCTCGACTGGCTCGCGGCCTACGCCCGGGCCGGCGGCCATCTGGTCCTCGGCCCGCGCACCGGCTACGCCGACCAGGAGGCCCGGGCCCGCACCGAACCGGCCCCGGGCCGCCTCACGGACGCGGCGGGGGTGTCGTACGACGAATTCAGCAATCTGCCGGGCGCGGTGCCGGTGCGGTCGGCGTCCGGCGGTCCGCTCCGGCTGCCCGAGGGCGCCACGGCGACCCGCTGGGCGGACGGCCTGACCGTCACCGACGCCGAGGTCCTCGTCGGCTACGACCACCCGCACTTCGGCCGCTGGCCCGCCGTCACCACCCGCCGGCACGGTGCGGGCCGGATCACCTGCGTCGGCACGGTGCCCGGCCGGGACCTCGCCCGGACGCTGGCCGCGTGGCTCGCCCCGGCCCCCCGCCACGGGTGGCGGGAGCTGCCCGCGCCGGTCACCGCGACGACCGGCACCTCGGCCGACGGGCGCCGCGTCCACATCGTCCACAACTGGAGCTGGGAGGCCACCGGCGTCCCGGCCCCGGTGCACCTCACCGACGTCCTCGACGGTACGTCCCTCGCCGCGGGCGCGGCCCTGGCCCTCGGCCCGTGGGACGTCCGTGTCCTCGTCTCCGCCGACATCGACTGACCGACCGGGAGTGGCCATGCGGAGAAGAAGAGTTGCCCGCGCACGGGGGACCGTCGGCGCGGCGTCCGCGCCGACGGTGGTCCCGAGAGCCGGTGCGCAGGACTGGGAGCCCGTCGAGCAGCCGCCCCTGCCCCGCGGGCGGACGCGGACGCGGACCGCATCTGTGCAGAAGCAACACACAGGCTGCACACTGCCTGGCCAAAGGATCGCTACCGTTCTGGCCGTTCGATACCACGTACGAACGAGATCAGGCCACGGCTCATGAGGCCGCTGGCGCAGTCGAGTCAGGAAGACCGCGGATGGACTACTGCGCATCGTGCCGTCGGCACCTCAACGGCGCCCTGGCGTGCCCCGGATGCGGCACCTACGCCCCGGACGTCGCCGTGCGCGCCGCCGCCGCTCCGGCGGCGACCGGCGCGGCGTCCTGGCAGAACCCTGGCGACACCCCCTGGTCCGGCACGGACGCCTACGCCGAAGAGGCGGCCGAGGGCCCGTACGACGGCCCGGACGCCGCCCCTCCGGCAGCACCGCCGGGCCGGGCGGCCCGGCGACGTCAGCGGGCCCGCTGGAAGAAGAACCAGCGGCGGGCCGTGGTGGCCACCGCGGTCGCCCTGGTCGGCGGCGGGCTGACCGTCGCCTCCCTGGACCGGCAGGGCGCCGACCGGGCGCAGGCGGCCACGGCTCCGGACAACAGGCCCATGGGTCTGGCCGACGAGCAGGCCACGGACACCGGCCAGGCGGCGTCGGTGCCGACCGGCCGGCACCGCGCCCCGGACCGTACGACCTCCGCCCGCGCCGTCACGGCGAACGCCCCGCACGAGCAGACCACCGGCGTGCCGCAGACCACGCCGACACCCGGCCAGGACAGCGCCACCTCTCCGACCCGCACGACGGTCTCCGCCGCCCGGCCCCGGTCCGCCGCCACGGTGTCCACCGCCGGCGCGGCGACGGTGACGACCGCCACGCCCACGCCCAGCGCCACCACCGCCACCACCGCGCCCGCCGCCGCAGGCTCCTCGGCACCGTCGGCGAGTCCCGCGCCGACCACGGCCGCGACCTCGCCCTCGCAGCTCTGCCTGCTGGTCATCTGCATCGGCTGACTCCGGGGTGCGGTGCCGCCGCGCCCGGCCCCGCCTCACCCCTCGATCCGGTCCATCAGCCCCCAGGCCAGGGCGCGTGGCGGGGGCGGCCCGGCCGTCGAGGACCAGGTACAGGGTGCGCCGGCGGCCGATCCGGCGCGGGATGCCGACCGTGCCGCCGGCGCCGGGGATCAGGCCCATGGCCAGTTCGGGCAGCCGGACGGTGGTGCCGGGGGCGACCACCACCCGGGCGGCGAAGGACGGGAGTTCGATGCCCGCGCCGCCACAGGTCCCGTGGATCCGTGCGGTGAGCCGGTCGCCGAGGGCCTGCAGGCGGGCCGCCGCGCCCGCTCGCGTACGGATCAGGTGCGCGGCCGCGAGGTCCGCGGCGGTGCCGAACTCGTCCAGGTCGCCGCCGGAGCTGAAACAGGGGCCGTTGCCGTCCAGGACCACCTCGCGCACGATGTCGTCCCAGACGGCGATGTCGAGGGCCGCGACCAAGGCGTCCCGCAGTTCGGCGGTCTCGTCGGCGGGCAGCGGCACTGGTTCCGTCTGCTCCGCGGTCGGCCTTGGAGCTCGTTACAGAATGGGCCGTTCGTGACCGGCCGGGTTTCCGGCTCCGTCCCTCTTTCCCGGTTGCGGCAACCTACCCATCGCCGACCGTCAGCCGCTTGGATAGGGTCCTCGGGAACCCTTCAGGAGGTGTCATGGCGAAGGTCACCATCAGCCTGGACAGCGATTTGGCCATCGAGGTCATGCTGCTGGCCGGCACCAGGAGCCCTCAGGATGCTGTCGAGTTGATCGTCCGGGACTACCTGGCACGGGGTCACCGCACCGAGGCTCGTGCCGGTAACGCCGCCGACCAGGAGCGCCTCACCGACCGGCGGTCAGCGCCGGAAGAGGGCCGATGAGCACTCAGGTGAGATCGGCGTGTCGGCTGGTGGTTGAAGGTCCGTCTGGGCAGGGTCCGGCTGGTGTCTATCGATCTTGTCTCCGACGACTTGTGGGAGCGAATAGCTCCACTGCTGCCGGAGCGGCCGCCCCGACGTCACCGTCATCCCGGACGGCTGCCGGTGCCGGACCGGGTTGCGCTGGCGGGCATCGTATACGTACTACGCAACGGAGTGGCCTGGCGCGACGTCCCAGTCCAGGTCGTCGGCTGCTCGGGGGTAACCGCTTGGCGTCGGCTGCGGGACTGGACTGAGGCAGGCGTCTGGCCTCGCCTTCATGAGGCACTCCTAGCCGAGCTGCGGGCAACCGGCCTGCTGGACATGGACGATGCGGCCATCGACGGCTCCCACATCAGGGCCCTCAAAGGGGGGCTCACGTCGGCCCTTCACCCGTCGACCGCGGCCGCCCCGGCTCCAAACACCATGTGATCGTCGACCGCCACGGCACGCCTCTGGCCGTCTCCTTGACCGGCGGGAACCGGCACGACATCACACAGTTGATCCCCCTGCTGAACGCGATACCCCGCATCCGAGGAGTGCGCGGATGTCCCCGCAACCGACCCAAACGGCTCTTCGCCGACCGGGGCTACGACTACGACAAGTACCGCCACCTCATACGGAAACGCGGCATCAGACCCCTGATCGCCCGACGCGGCGTTGCCCACGGATCCGGCCTCGGCCGCACCCGCTGGGTCGTCGAGCGGACCTTGTGCGCCACGAGGCGCTCTGTTTGTATCCCCGGCTCAGCCGGGAGGGACTCGGGAGGAGGTTCCTGGGCCGGATGACTTACCTGGATCCGAAAGGTGAAGGGGACAACAGCATGTCAGGAAACCAGTGAACGGGCTCAGTTGTCGGAGACGGTGCGCTGGGCGGCCCGCGCGATATGGCGAAGACTGGATTGTTGAAGCCCAATCTCCAGCAGATGCAAGTTCCCATCCGCCGGAAGGGCAGCTGAAACCGGCGCCGCACCCTGCACGG
>NZ_JAEKKT010000553.1 GCF_019510245.1 Streptomyces sp.
GAAGGAGACCAGCGATGACCGTACGCGTCCGCGACGGCCTGCGCGAGGAAGTCCTCAGAGCCAACCTCGCCATCCCCCAGGTCGGCCTGGCAACCCTGACCTGGGGCAACGTCAGCGGAGTCGACCGCGAGGCGGGCGTCTTCGTCATCAAGCCCTAAGGGGTTCCCTACGAGGATCTCGCCCTCGACGACCTGGTGACGGTCCGGCTGTCCGACGGCGCCGTGGTGGACGGCGACCTGCGCCCCTCCACCGACACCGAGACCCACCGCTGCCTCTACCGCGCCTTCCCCTCCATCGGCGGCGTCACCCACACCCACTCCACCCACGCGGTCGCCTTCGCCCAGGCCCGCCGCGACATACCGGTCCTCGGCACCACCCACGCCGACACCTTCAACGGCCCCATCCCCGTCACTCGAGACCTCACCCCTGAGGAGTGCGCGAAGGACTACGAGTACAACACCGGCGTCGTCATCGTGGACACGCTGTACGAAGACGACCGGCGCGCGGTCGAGGTCCCCGCGGCACTGGTCGCCGGCCACGGCCCCTTCACCTGGGGCACCACCGCCCGCAAGTCCCTGGAACACGCGATCATCTGCGAGGCCGTCGCCGACATCGCCCTCCACACCCTGTCCCTCTCCCCGGCGGCACCGCCACCCGCCCACCTGCTCGAGCGCCACTACACCCGCAAACACGGGCCCGGCGCCTACTACGGCAATCCGGAGGCGGCGCTGCCGAAACACTGACGCGGCGGTACGCCGGTGCGGGCCGAGCGGCCGAGCGGCACTCTGCCGAGTCGGCGAACCCGGCGTGTTGAGCGGGTGAAGCTTGGGCCCGTGTGCGCGTCGCGGGGCATGGATGAAGGTCCCCGCCGTATCCGGACGAGTCGGCGGACACGACGCGCTGGAGGCGAGTGATGAACCAGAAACAGGTCCAGACCGGCCACACGACCCACCGGGTCCCGGTCCTCATCGTCGGCGGTTCCCTCGTCGGCCTGTCGACCT
>NZ_JAEKKT010000388.1 GCF_019510245.1 Streptomyces sp.
TGGAGGAGCGTACGGACAACCGCGACAAGGACATCTCACTGACGTCGGTACGCGCCCAGATGAAGGCCATCAAACGATGGGGCCGCCAGGCACCGTCCGACCTGTCGGCGATTCGCCAACCGGTACTCGTGGCAAACGGCGAGAACGACCGGATGGTGCCCAGTCAGAACACTGTCGACCTGGCCGCCCGACTGCCCAAGAGCGAGCTCGTCCCCCTCTACCCGGATTCCGGGCATGGGGGGATCTTCCAGAACCACGAGGACCTCGCCGCAAGGGCGTTGCGGTTCCTCGAGTCCTGAGCTTGGCCGAGTCTGACATGGACCGGTGCGGGTCCCCCCCCAGGGTCGTAGCGCGACCGCTACGACCCGGTGGCCGTCAGAACATCGTGTTGCCGTTGGCGGAGGTCTCCGGCACGTCCTGCACGGCGTCCCAGTGTTCAACGATCTTTCCGTCCCGCACCCGGAAGAGGTCGAGGACCGCCCGGCCGCGCTCGCCCGGTGCATCGACGTAGTGGCTGTGGACGGCCACCAGGTCGCCCTCGGCGATGACCCTCTTCGGCTCCACGCTCAGCTGCGGGAACTGCTCCAAGTACGCGCTCAGTCCGGCCTTCGCGCCGACCACCCCGTCAGGGATGTTCGGGTTGTGCTGGTGATACTCGGGGGCCACGTAGGTGTCGAAGGCGGCCAGGTCCTTGCGGACCATGAGCTGGTCGACGAACGCGGTGACCAGCTTCTTGTTGTAGGCGGTGAACCACCGCTCCCCCGGCACCTCGACCTGCGGCCGGGAGAGGGTGGAGAACATGTCGTTGCCGTTGGCCGTGGTCTCCGGCACCTCCTGGAGGATGTCCCAGTGCTCGGCGATCTTCCCGTCCTGGAAGCGGAAGATGTCGAAGGCGGCGATCCCGCGGGTACCGGGAGCCGGGACGACGTTGGAGTGCAGCAGCACCAGGTCGCCCTCGGAGATGACCCGCTTGATGTCGTACGTGGTGTCGGGGTACTGCTGGCGCCAGGCGGCACCGAACGCCTTGAGGGCCTCGGGGCCGTCGGGGGCGAGGGGGTTGTGCTGGATGTAGTCGGGCCGTACGTGCCGGTCGATGGCGGTCGTGTCGCCTCCGTCGAAGGCGGTCCTGAGGGTCTGGACGGTGATCTGCGACTTCACCGTCCCTTCCACGGTCAGCACGATCTTGCCGGTGGTACGGCCGGTCTCGCCCAGGGCGTGGGCCTTGGCGGCCTCGGCGAGCGGGAAGGTGGCCTCGATGTGGGCGCGCAGGGCGCCGGCTACGACCAGATCGGCGATGGCCTGCATGCCGGCGCGGTCGGCCTCGACGAGGAGGGCCTCGTAGCGGATGCCCCGTTCGGCGATGTCGGCCAGTTCGTCGGGGTCGATGGGCACCGGCAGGATCGAGACGAGGGTGCCGCCCGGGCGCAGCACGGCCAGGGAGCGGGCGCGGGCGGCGGTGTCCAGCGAGATCGGGTCGAGGACCACGTCGATGTCCTTGACGGCCTCGGTGAAATCGACCGTGTGGTAGTCGATGGCCTCGTCCACTCCCAGCGAACGCAGGAAGTCGTGCTTGGCGGCGCTGGCGGTACCGATGACGTGGGCGCCGCGGGACTTGGCGATCTGGACGGCGAGATGGCCGACCCCGCCGGCCGCCGCGTGGATGAGGACGCGCTGCCCGGGCTGGATGTCGGCGGTGTCGACGAGGGCCTGGTAGGCGGTCAAAGCGGCGAGTGGCAGGGCGCCGGCCTGGACGTGGTCGACACCGGCCGGCTTGTGGACGAAGGCGCGGGCGGGCGCGGTCACGTATTCGGCGTGGGCGCCGACCCCGTGGGGGTAGGGCAGCATGCCGAAGACCTCGTCGCCCGGCTTGAACAGGGTGACACCGGTGCCTACGGCCTCGACGACTCCGGAGACGTCCCAGCCCAGGATGAGGGGCAGGCCGTTGGCGGTCATGGGCTGGGCCCGGTTCCACCAGTCGGTCGGGTTGACGCCGGCCGCGCGGACGGCGATCAGGATCTCACTCAACCCCGGTTCGGGCCGGGGCACTTCGACCTCCTTGAGTACCTCGGGGGAACCGTGGGTGTCCTGACGGATGGCGCGCATGGTGGGGGTATCGGAGTTCGTCATCCGTCCAGCGTCGCGGCCTGCAACCCCCGTCGCCATGGCATGAATGCCAACTTTCAACGGGATCACGCCATGGCCTACGTTCGTCGACTCATCGCGTCGACCGTGATCCAGCGGCAAGAGTGCGGGTCCGATACGCTGGCATGAATTACGCCTTTCGACGGGATCACGCCATGACCTCCCCGCACCGAGTCGTCGTCCTGGCCGTGGACGGCGTTTACCCCTTCGAGCTGGGCATTCCGAGCCGGGTCTTCGAGGCGGCGGACGGTCGTTACGAGGTTCTCACCTGCAGCGTCGACGGCCGCCCCGTCCGCACCAACTCCGACTTCTCGATCACCGTCGAGCACGGCCCTGAGGCGCTGCGCACCGCCGACACCGTCGTCATCCCGCCCTTCACCCCCACCGCCGTCACGACAGAAGTGCCGGAGGCCGTCGTGGAGGCGCTCGGTTCCGTCGCCGCCGGCACACGCCTCGTGTCCATCTGCACCGGCGCCTTCGTTCTCGCCGCGGCCGGTCTTCTCGACGGTCGGCCGGCCACCACGCACTGGATGGTCGCGGACCTCTTCCGCGCATGTTTCCCGCAGGTCCTGCTCGATCCGGACGTCCTGTTCATCGACGACGGAGACGTACTGACCTCGGCCGGTGCGGCTTCGGGGCTGGACGTCTGCCTGCACATCATCCGCAAGGACCACGGCAGTGAAGTCGCCAACCAGGTGGCCCGCCTGTGCGTCGTCCCGCCGTGGCGGGACGGAGGACAGGCGCAGTACATCCAGCATCCGGTGCCCGAGGCCACGGCCGGCGGAACGGCCTCCGCCCGCCAATGGGCGCTGGAGAACCTCCACGAGCCCATGACGCTGACGGATCTCGCCGAGCGCTCCCACATGAGCCTGCGCACCTTCGCCCGTCGCTTCACCGAAGAGGTGGGCCTGAGCCCGGGACGCTGGCTGATCCAGCAGCGCGTCGAGCGGGCGCGGCACCTCCTGGAAACCACCGACCAGCCGGTGGACGAGGTCGCCGGCCAGGTGGGCTTCGCCGGCGGCACATCACTGCGAGAGCACCTGCATGCCGCCATCGGCATCTCACCGCTCGCCTACCGGCGCACCTTCCGCGGCGCCCTGTCCCCCGCACACTGAGCACCGCCGCGCAGCTCGCGCTCCGCCGACCCGGCGATGAGCAGGATTTCCCCACCCGCGGCCGGCAGCTGTTTCACGTCACGCGAGCGACGTGTCCTCCAGGATGCGTTCCAAGGATCGTCTACCCGTCCGGCTCATGGGCGGGTTGCTCTTGACGTAGTACCAGACCAACCCCAAGCCGCCGACGTCGAGGATCCCCGCAAGCCGGCCGTCGGACACGAGCACGTTGCCGGGAATCAGATCGCAATGGGCCATGGCGTCCTCAGCCGCACCTCGCGGCAGATCACGCAGAGTTGCCCAGATTCGGCGCAGCCGAGGGACGTCCAGGAGTTGCTCGCTGTTTCTGAAACAGGTCTCCATCCACGCGTCGTGGGACCGCAGGTCGCCTCCTCGACCTGTGCCGGCGAACGTGCGGCCCTGCGTGCCGATCGCGCGTAGGTCGCCGATGAGATCGGCCAAGTCACGGGCGAACGCAGACGATTCGCCCGGGTCCTCGTCGGCGGCCACGACGCCGGGCAGCCACGTCTGCACCGACCACGGAAGCGGGTAACCTGCTCCGGGTTCGCCCAGCGCGACCGGCTCGGGCGTGGGGAAACGCGTGCGACCTGCCAGCTCGCGAGCCGCTTCCGCCTCGGACTTCAGCCAGCGCCGCGTCGACTCGACGTCTGCGGACTCAAGAGGGAATCGAGCGGCGAGCCGATCGCCGATCCGGAAGACGGCGTTGACCGTACCCTGCGACACGATGCTCTTGACCGGCAGGCTGCGCCATTCAGGAAACTGCTGGTCTACCAACATGCGCACCGTCTCGGGTAACACGGTCAGCTGGCTGGCGTGCATTTTCATGGTGGAAGCATTCGCGTCACGATCTTCGATCGCAACCCATTTCCCGTGTAGAGAAGCAGCCACGAAACCAGCGGGCATGCGGCTCACACGGGACAGTTCTCACGACCGTGATCTGGCCGTTGCCGGTGGCGGCTCAGGGCGCGGGGAGTGGAAAGAGCATGCAACTGCTGGTGGCGTGGGCGAGCAGGCGGTCTCCCTCGTCGACCAAGTGAGCCTGCGCGAGAGCGGTTTGGCGTCCTTTGTTGACGACCGTGCCGATGGCGCGGACCTTGCCGGTGTCCACGGTGATCCGCCGGAGGAACTTCACGGTCAGATCAAGCGAGGTGTATGCCGTGCCCTGCGGCAGGGTCGACTGGACCGCACCGCCGGCCGCCGAGTCGAGCAGGGTGGCGTAGACCCCTCCGTGCACGCTGCCCAGGGAGTTGTAGTGCTCCTCGCCCGGCATCACCGAGAAGACCACGCGGCCCTCCTCCACCTCCTCGAGGGCGAAGTCCAGAGCGGCTATGAGGGGCGGTGGGGGCAGGCGGCCCTCGAGCAGGTCGCGCAGCACCTCCACGCCCGAGACGCGTCCTGCGGTTGCTCCCACAATCGCGGGATCCTGCCACTCATACGTACGCGTCCGTCCCACGCCCCTGCCTCTCCACCTGGGTTCGAGATTTGAACCTAGCCATGGCGTACCTGACTGTCAATGATGAAGCCAGGGAGCCACTCCGGCGGGACGAAATGGCACCCGAAGTACGTCAGACGCGCTGCCAGGAGTCCAGCAGGGCGAGGACGTTTTCGATCCCCTGATCGAGGAGCTCGTTGGCGAGTTGGGTGTCGGTCAGGGCACGGGAAAGCTGCAGCGTTCCGGCCATCAGGCCGAGGAGGCTCAGCGCCTTCACCCGTGCGGAGGGCGGGTCCTCGGGCGCCATGCGGGCGGCAATGCCGTCGATGAGGATCAGCACGCCGTCGGTGTACGCCTGCCTGGTTGACTCGGTGGAGCGCCCGATCTCGTCGAGCAGCGCGGCGTTGGGGCAGCCGTCGCCGAGGCTCTCGCGGTGCCAGGGCGACAAGTACCCGCGCACGATCTGCTCGAGTCCGGCACGGCCGGGCTCAGCGGCCGCGACGACGTTCTCGGCCTGCGCCGTCAACTGGTCGGCGATGGCCGTGGTGACGAGGTCGTCCTTGGATGCGAAGTGAGCGTAGAAGGCACCATTGGTCAGGCCCGCGTCCTTCATCAGGGTGGAGACCCCGGAGCCGTCGATACCGTCCTGCTTGAACCGGCGGCCCGCCGTCTCGATGATCCGCCGCCTCGTCTCCGACTTGTGTTCTTTGCCGTACCGCACCACGCCACACGCTCCTTCGCCGGCCGGAAGGACCGGTTGCCCTTCACCGACTCAGCCAGTCTATGGTATTGCAAACGTAATCCAAAGAGTCGACGGAGGGGCGAAGGGCGAGCGGGCGTGGTGCAGCATCAGCGAGGGCGGCACGGGCCGGATTTCATTCGTGCTGTTCGGCGTCTATCAGTGCGAGGGCGTTGCGGATCCCCTGTTCGAGGAGCTGGTCGGCGAGTTGCCGGTCGGTGAGGGCGCGGGAGAGTTGCAGGGTGCCGGCCATCATGCCGAGGAGGCTGAGTGCCTTGAGACGTGCTGATGGCGGGTCGTGGGGCGCCAGGCGGGCGGCGAAGCCGTCGATGAGGACCAGCGCGCCGTCGGTGTAGGCCTGCCGGGTCGCGTCTGTGGAGCGTGCGATCTCGTCGAGGAGGGCGGCGTTGGGGCAGCCGTCCTCGATGTCGTCACGCTGCTGGGGGGAGAAGTACCAGCGAATGATCTGTTCCAGGCCGGCGCGGCCGGGTGCCGCCTGCGCGACGATGTTCTCGTGCTGGGCGCGCATCTGGTCGGCGACCGCGGTGGCGACCAGGTCGTCCTTGGACGTGAAGTAGGCGTAGAAGGGGCCGTTGGTGAGCCCCGCGTCCTTCATGAGCGTGGCGACCCCGGAGCCGTCGATGCCGTCGTGCTTGAGGCGGCGGCCGGCCGTCCTGATGATACGCTGCCTTGTCTCCTGCTTGTGTTCTTTCGGGTACCGCACGATGTGTTCCTCCATCGCGAGGGCAGCCGGGGCGGGTGCTCCGGCTGCCTCCTGGTCGGGTCAGTGTGCCGCGCCTGCAAGCAAGGCCGGGAAGTTGATCCTCGCGGTCTGCAGTTTCGGGTCGTGGGGGTCGGGGACCCCGCCGTCGGTGATGTAGAGCCGGTCGCCGCGCACCGCGGTCGCGGAGGGCGAGGCAAGTCCGTCCGCGCTGGTCAGGACGGGCTTGTAGGTGCCGTTGGGGTAGATGACCACGACCCTGTCCGGGCCGTTGTTCGAGGAGGAGCCGTTCTGAGCCGCGAACACCACATCGGAGAAGGGGGTCAGGAAGCTGAGATCGTCGATGTTGGGCAGGCCGCCCGCGATCTGGTGGATGGGGCCGGCCGTGCCGGTGGGGGTGACCGGTACCCGCAGCAGGGTGCCCTTGTTGAAGTTGCTGATCCACAGGGCGCCGTTGTGGAACCTGAGTCCGTTGGCGCCGATCGGCAGGGCTTCGGTCGGTACCGGTGCGAGAGCGGTGTCGGTCAGCCACGGGGTCACCGGTCCGCCCGAGGCCGGAGCGGACCAGACGGTGCCCTTGAGGCTGTCGGCGATGTAGAGGGTGCGTCCGGTCGGGTCGACGGCCAGCCCGTTGGGGCCCGAGTCGGCGGGCAGAGCGGCGACGCGCTCGGAGGTACCGTCCGCAAGCAGCTTGTACACGCCGTTGCGGTCCGCGTTGCCCGGGGCCCACAACGCGTAGTAGACGGTGCCGTCACTGCCACGGGCGTTGCCGCTGATCGCCTCTCCCACCTGCCCGGTGGCGAGTACCGTGCGCTCTCCGGAGGCGGAGATGCGCATCAGCTCAGGACCGTGGGTGCGCTGGCACACCGCGCAGCTGCCGAGCAGGGACAGGGTCACCGAGCCGTCGGGGTTGGCGGTGATGTTCTCGGGGATCTCACCGGCCGCGAAGTCGAACGTCGCGGCGGTCCGTACGTCGGTGACCACGGACCCGCTGGACGAGTGGCCCGTCCATGTCGACGCGGACACGGACGGGGCCGAGGCCAGGACCGCCGCCGCCGCGGTGACCGCCAGCGCGATGCCGACGTTCCTCTTCAGAAAACGCCTTGTGCCGGATGCACTGCGCCGGGCCGTGTGCTGGTGTTGCTGCTGCATGACTCTCCTAGGTAAATCATGAGTGGCTGATCAATGGGCTTTGGGAGACCGGGAGGTCAGGCGGGCAGACGGCTGTTGTTGCGGGTCTGCTT
>NZ_JAEKKT010000389.1 GCF_019510245.1 Streptomyces sp.
GGGCTGTCGACCTTCGTGTCGGAGTTCCTCGTGCTCGTGGGCACGTTCACCCGGTACAAGGCCGCCGCCGGGATCGCCACCGTCGGCATCATCCTCGCGGCGCTCTACATCCTGCTGGCCTACCAGCGCACCATGCAGGGCCCGCTCGCCGAGCGGTTCGCCGGAGCCGGTGAGGGGCTGCGTGACCTCCGCTCGCGCGAGGTGCTCGCGGTCGCCCCGCTGCTCGTGCTCATGCTGTTCCTGGGCTTCTACCCCAAGCCGGTGACCGACATCATCAACCCGGCCGTGAAGGCGACCATGCAGGACACCCACTCCACGGATCCGAAACCGACCGACGCCGACGCGACGGGAGGCAACCGCTGATGCCCACCGACCAGATCACGGCACCCTCGATCGCCTACCTGCCGCTGATGCCGATGCTCGTCGTGTTCGGTGCGGCCACCGTCGCGGTGCTCGTCGAGGCGTTCGCGCCCGCCGCGCACCGGCGCCTCGCCCAGGTCCTCGTTGCCGTGCTCGGCCTCGCCATCGCCTTCGGGTTCGTGGTGTACCTCGCCGCCGACGGCACGCACCGCCTGGTGGCGGAGTCGGCGCTGGCCATCGACGGACCGACCCTGTTCCTGCAGGGCACCCTGTGCCTGCTCGGCATCGGCAGCATCTTCCTGCTGGCGGAGCGCAAGCTCGACCAGAGCGGCGGTGAGGTCGTCAGCCAGGCCAGCAACCTGCCCGGCTCGCGGGAGGACCTGGCGCTCGCCGACAGCACCCGGGTCCAGACCGAGGTCTACCCGCTGGCCCTGTTCGCGCTGGGCGGCATGCTGCTGTTCCCGGCCTGCAACAACCTGCTGCTGATGTTCGTGGCGCTCGAGGTGCTCAGCCTGCCGCTGTACCTGATGGCCGGGCTCGCCCGTCGCCGCCGGCTGCTCAGCCAGGAAGCGGCGATGAAGTACTTCCCCGGCCACAGCGACGCCCTGCTGTTCCTCGGCATCGCGATGCTCGCCGTGGGGCTGCTGTTCAAGGTCGGCGCTGTCCCGTTCCAGGCGTGGACCCCGGACGTCTACCAGGGCAGCCCGACGCCGGTGACGGCGCTGATGGCGGCCTGCACCAAGGTGGCGGCCTTCGGCGCGCTGCTGCGCGTCTTCTACGTCGCCTTCGGCACCAGCCGGTGGGACTGGCGCCCGATGATGTGGGCGGTCGCCATCCTGACCATGGTGGGTGGCGCCGTGCTGGCGGTGACGCAGACCGACGTGAAGCGGATGCTGGCGTACTCCTCGATCGCGCACACCGGGTTCATCCTGGTCGGCGTGATCGCGGTCAACCGCGACGGCCTCTCCGGCACGCTGTTCTACCTGCTCACCTACGGCTTCACGACACTCGCCGCGTTCGCCGTGGTGGGGCTGGTGCGCGACTCCTCCGGTGAGGCGACGCACCTGTCGCAGTGGGCGGGCCTGGCGAAGAAGAGCCCCGAGGTGGCTGCCGTCTTCACCTTCCTGCTGCTGGCGCTGGCCGGCATCCCGCTCACCAGCGGCTTCATGGCCAAGTTCGTGGTGTTCCGGGCCGCCCAGGAGGGCGGGGCGACCGCGCTGGTCGTGGTCGGTGTCGTGGCGAGCGCCGTCACCGCCTTCTTCTACGCCCGCGTCATCCTGCTCATGTACTTCCAGCAGCCCACTCCCGACGGCCCCACGGTCGCCATCCCGAGCGCCTTCACCACGTCGGCCATCGCCCTGGGGCTGGCCGTCACGGTGGCGCTGGGCGTCTACCCGCAGCCGCTGCTCGACCTGGCGGACAAGGCAGCTCTGTTCGTGCGATGAGCGCGTCGTCCGGCCTGCTCAGCGGCACCGACCCTGCGCTGCAGGACTCGGTGAACGAGGGGCTGACGCAGGTCGAGGCGCGGCTGCGCGAGGTGGTGCAGAGCGCCAACCCGATGCTCACCGAGGCGGCGGCGCACCTGGTCGACGCCGGCGGCAAGCGCTTCCGCCCGCTGCTCGCGCTGCTGGCTGCGCACCTGGGTGGTGGCGTCAGCCCCGCGGTCGTCGACGCGGCGGTCGTCGTCGAGCTCACCCACCAGGCGACGCTGTACCACGACGACGTGATGGACGAGGCGAACGTACGCCGTGGCGTGCAGGCCGCCAACGCACGCTGGACCAACACCGTCGCCATCCTCACCGGCGACTATCTGTTCGCCCGCGCGTCCGACCTCACCGCCGGGCTCGGCACCGAGGCCACGCACCTGCAGTCGCGCACCTTCGCCCGGCTGGTCGAGGGCCAGATCGCCGAGACCGCAGGCCCTGCCGAGGGCCAGGACCCCGTCGAGCACCACCTGCAGGTGGTCGCCGACAAGACGGCCTCGCTCATCTCGACCAGCGCGCGCCTCGGAGCCCTCATGGCCGGCGCCGAGCCGGTGGTCGTCGAGACCGTCGCCGAGTACGGCGAGCTGATCGGGATCGCCTTCCAGCTCTCCGACGACCTCATCGACGTGCTCTCGGAGACCGCGGAGTCGGGCAAGACCCCGGGCACCGACCTGCGCGAGGGCATCGCCACCCTGCCGGTGCTGCTCGCCCACGACGACGCTGCGCTGATGGCAGTGCTGGCCGGTGACCTGTCCAGCGACGCGGCCCTCGACGAGGCGCTGCGCACCCTGCGGGCGCACCCTGCGCTGGAGCTGGCCCGCGAGCGGATGTCCGGGTACGTCGAGCGGGCCCGCGAGGTCGCGCTCACGCTGCCCGAGGGCCCCGCCCGGCAGGCGCTCGTCGCCCTCACCGACTACGTCCTCGCCCGGACGGGCTGAAGCACGCGGGCCGTCGGTGACCGTCGTCACGACGCCAGGGGGACGCCGGTTCCGGCTGTCCCTGTTCGACCTCGGTCTGGCCTGCTGCGCGGTCGAGTTCGTCGCGGCCACGGTCCGGGAGGACCCGCCGCCGACCGCGCCGCTCGAGGAGGCCCAGGTGCTCGTGGTCAGCGGCACCGTCACCGACGTCTCGGCACCTGCCGTGCTGCGCGCCTACCAGGCCCTCGCCGAGCCGAGGTACGTGATGTCGTTCGGCGCCTGCGCGAACACCGGCGGCCCGTACTGGGACAGCTACAGCGTCACCAAGGGCGTGGACCAGCTCGTCCCGGTCGACGTCTACGTCGCCGGCTGCCCGCCGCGGCCGGAGGCGCTGCTCGCCGCCCTGGAGCAGCTGCCATGAATCAACCCCACGCAGCCGCTCGCTCCGCTCACGCCTCCGCGGGGACCCCGGGTTGGGTCCAGGACGTGACGGCGGCCCGCGACGGGGGCGCCGTCTTCTTCGACTTCCTCACTGCCGTCGACCTCGAGGCTGATGGCTTCCAGGTGGTGTGCCGGCTGTGGGACCCCGAGCAGCGCACCGAGCAGCTGCTCACCACCCACTGCCCGCGGGAGGACCCGCGGGTCCCCAGCGTGGTCGGCGTGTTCGCCGGCGCGGCCTGGCACGAGCGCGCCGTCGCCGACCTGTTCGGCATCGTCTTCGAGGGTCATGACACGCAGCCGCTGCTGCTGCCCCCCGGCTTCGAGGGGCACCCGCTGCGCAAGGACTTCCCGCTTGCCGCCCGGGAAGCCAAGCAGTGGCCCGGCGCCAAGGACCCGGGAGAATCGGACGCCGACCTCCTGGTCCCCAAGCGCCGCCGGGCCAAGCCCCTCGGCGCGCGAGACTGGCCCTCATGACCTCACTGTGCGGAGGCCCCGCCTGCACGCCCCGCGTGAGCCCGCACAGTCACGTCCCCCAGCCGGCACTGTGCGGAGGCCCCGCCTGCACGCCCCGCGTGGGCCCGCACAGTGCGGCCTGCGAGCACCGGCAGGGGCGGCCATGACGGCGTACCCGGTGCCGGAGAGCTCGCGGGGGATCATCGCGCTGGACGAGAACGCCTGCACCAGCTGCATGCTGTGCGCGCGGGAGTGCCCCGACTGGTGCATCGAGATCGACTCGCACAAGGAGACGGTGCAGGAGCCGGGGTCGCGGCCGCGGGTCGTGGCGGTGCTGGACCGGTTCGCGATCGACTTCGGCTTGTGCATGTGGTGCGGCATCTGCGTGGACGTGTGCCCTTTCGACGCGCTGTTCTGGGCGCCCACCTACGACCACGCCGCGCCCGATGCGTCCGGGTTGGTGCACGAGCGCTTCGACCTTCGCCAGTGGCTCCAGGACGTCCCCGAGACGGGAACGCCCTGAGCCGGCACCGCGTTGTACAGGATGCCAACACCAATCGGGAGGCACGGTGCACGGGCACCAGCACTTCAACGGTCTGAAGACCGCCGTCCTGCTCGGCGGCCTCGCTGCCGTCCTCATGCTCGCTGGCGGGCTCATCGGCGGTAGCAGCGGCGTCGTCATCGCCTTCGTCATCGCGCTGGCCCTCAACGGGTTCGCGTACTTCAACAGCGACAAGATCGCGCTGCGCTCGATGCACGCGCAGCCGGTCACCCGCGAGCAGGCCCCGGAGATCTACGAGATCGTCGAGGAGCTCGCGACGCGGATGTCGATCCCGATGCCGGCGCTGTACATCAGCCCGACGCAGGCGCCCAACGCCTTCGCCACGGGCCGGAACCCCCAGCACGCCGCCGTCTGCTGCACGTCTGGCATCCTCGAGATCCTCGACAAGCGCGAGCTGCGCGCCGTCCTCGGGCATGAGCTCGGCCACGTCACCAACCGCGACATCCTCATCAGCTCCGTCGCCGCGACGGTGGCGACCGCGATCAGCTTCCTCGCGAACATGGCGATGTTCAGCGGCCTGTTCGGCGGTGGTCGCGACGACAACGACAACGCGGGCGGTGCGCTGCTGTTCGCGTTCCTCGGACCGGTCGCGGCGGGCGTCATCCAGATGGCGATCAGCCGCAGCCGCGAGTACCAGGCCGACGCCACCGGCGCCGAGGTCTCCGGTGACCCGCTCGCCCTGGCCAGCGCGCTGCGCAAGCTCGAGCTCGGGACGGCGGCCCGGCCGCTCCCGCCAAGGGCGTCGGCAACCTGTTCAGCACCCACCCGCCGATGGCCGACCGCATCCGGCGTCTCGAGGAGATGGCCGGCAGCAAGCTCCAGTGAGCTCTCGCGGGCCCCGACCCCCGGCGGGCCTGACGAGACGGCCGGCGCCTCTGCTCCCCCCAGAGGCGCCGGTCTTCGTCGTACGGGCGGTCAGCGGTAGTTGGTGAACTGGACCGCGAAGTCGAGGTCCTTGCCCTTGAGCAGGGCGATGACGGACTGCAGGTCGTCCTTCTTCTTCGCCGACACCCGCAGCTGGTCGCCCTGGATCTGGGCCTGCACGCCACGCGGGCCCTCGTCGCGGATGATCTTGCTGACCTTCTTGGCGTTCTCCATGGAGATCCCCTCCGACACCTTGGCGGTGAGGCGGTACTCCTTGCCGGACTGCTGCGGCTCACCGGCGTCCAGGGTCTTCAGTGAGATCTGCCGCTTGACCAGCTTCTCCTTGAACACGTCGAGCAGCGCCGCGCAGCGCTCCTCCGCCGACGCCTTGATGACGATGTCGTCGCCGGACCAGGCGATCTCGGCGCCGGTGCCCTTGAAGTCGTAGCGGGTCGCCGCTTCCTTCGCGGCCTGGTTCAGCGCGTTGTCCACCTCCTGCCGGTCGACCTTGCTGACGATGTCGAACGACGGGTCGGCCACGAAGGACTCCTTGCTATCGTTTCCCGCGCACCAGGCGGGTTGCCCGAGTGGTCAATGGGAGCGGACTGTAAATCCGTCGGCTTAGCCTACGAAGGTTC
>NZ_JAEKKT010000390.1 GCF_019510245.1 Streptomyces sp.
GCGACGGTGACCCGATCGCCGTAACGGCTCAACTCCTCGGTGAACGCCATGGATTCGCGCGTCCGCCCGCCGTACAGCAGCGTCCACTCCGCGCCCTCGGCCTCCGCCGCCGCGAGCATCGGGAGGATCGGGGTGATGCCGATGCCGCCCGCGATGAAGCGGTAGCGGGGTGCGGGCCGCAGGGCGAAGTGGTTGCGCGGGCCGCGCACCCTGACCTTGTCGCCCTGTCCCAACTGCTCGTGCACATGGGCGGATCCACCGCGCCCCACGGGCTCGCGCAGCACGGCGATCCGCCAGGCGGTGCGGTCGGCCGGGTCGCCGCACAGGGAGTACTGCCGCTCCAGGCCCGGGCCGAGCACCACGTCGATGTGGGCGCCGGGTTCCCATCGCGGGAGCTGCTCGCCCAGCGGGTGGCGCAGGGTGAGGGCGAGCACGCCGTCGGCCGCCGTGTCCCTGCGGTCGACGACGAGTTCGGCTTCGTACGCGTCACTCATGAGCTGTTTCCTTGCGGCTCGGGTGAGAGCGGCTCGTGTCCTTGCGGGGAGTGCCCGTTCGGGTGCGCGAGCATCCACTCCCACATCTCGATCGGGTCCTGCGAGGTGTGCTCACGGCCGCAGTGACAGGTGCCGTGCAGGACATCAGTGCCCGGCAGCCAGTCGATGCGGTAGATCTCCCCGGTGGCTCCGGCACTCACAGGACCTTCTCCACGGGCTTGTCGCCCTCCTCGACCAGCCGGGCGAGGATACGACGGGCGGCGAGACCGCCGGTGTCGATGTTGATGCTCAGCTCCTGGTAGCCGCTGCGCTCGGTGCCGAGCGTCCGCTGCAGCAGGTTGAGCGCGTCGACGTCCTGCATGACGACGGTGTGGTTGTTGCCCCGCAGGAACTCGGTCACCTCGGCGTCCTCGGTCGCCCAGTCGCGCGAGACCATCCAGAAGTCGTACACGTGACCGTCGCTCGACGGCGTGATGGCGTACGTGATCTCGGTGTGGAAGCCGTTCGGGTCGCTGCCGTCCGCCTCGGGCGTCACGCCGACCGGCGCGATCCTGCTGTGCAGCAGATACAGACAGGGCGCGTGGTACTCGATGTCCTGCCAGCGCGTGATCCGGCCGCTGATGCCGGTGGACTTGGCGTAGAAGGGCGGGCACTCGGCGTCGTCCATGTGCCGGCTCACCCGTACGATGCCCGCGCCTTCGTCGACCTCCGTGGTGATCGGCGTCTCGGCGACCTCGGGGGTGCCGATGTAGCCGCCGTGCAGATAGGTCTCGTGGGAGAGGTCGAGGAGGTTGTCGACCAGCAGGCCGTAGTCGGCGTCGATCGGCTCCATGCCGCGGACGGTGACCCAGCCGGGGGAGTCGAGGTGCCTGGCCCGCGGGATGGTGTCGGCGTCGGCGAGGGCCGGGTCGCCGATCCACACCCAGACCAGGGAGTCCAGCTCGACGACGGGGTAGGAGGCGACGCGCGCGGTGCGCGGTACGCGCTTCTGGCCCGGCACGTACACACAGGTGCCCGTGGTGTCGTACGTGAACCCGTGGTACCCGCACACGATCCGGTCGCCGTCGAGCCGGCTGGGCTTCTCGTGCAGCGGGAACCTGCGGTGCACACACCGGTCGGCGAGCGCGACGGGCGTCCCGTCCTCCTCGGTCCGGTAGAACACGAGCGGCTCACCGAGGATCGTCCGGCCGAGCAACTCCTCGCGCCCGACCTCATGGCTGTAGGCGGCGACGTACCACTGGTTCCTGGCGAAGGCGGTGGTGTGAGGCATGGGGGTTCCGTCCCTGTCGGCGGGGCGTCGTCGCCCCGCGTGCCGTGGTTGGAGTCAGCGTCCCGACGCCGGCGGTGGCTCCGCAAGGCGGCTTCTGCCAGACGGAAGAGCTTCCGCGAAGAGGCTGTTCAGAGGGTCGGCTGAGGGGTGCTGCTGTTCGGTTCGCACTTGACGTAGCCGTGGACGGCGACGGCGAGTGCGGCTACTCGCTGCGCGGCATGCACACGGATCCGGCCACCCGCTCGCCGGCCGCCACGCTGCGCGTGCCTTTCACGGAAACGCCGTCCGAGCACATCGTGCCGGGCCTGGACCGTGACCTCGACGAGGCGCTGCACAACGCCGTAACGCGACGCACTCACCCTCCGCACGGACCGGTTCGCCGTCCCCGGCCGGTGCACCCGGGGCGGCGGCCCGAAGCCGGTGCCCGCCCGTCCGGGGCCCGGCCTGTCCCGCTCGGGGCCGTCCTTGGCGCTGACGGAGGGTCAGCCGGACGCGATGCGGGTGGCTCTGCGGTGTGGCCGACGCCCGGCTCACCGGAGTGCCTCGAGCGAGGTGTGCGGCGGGATCGGCCGGCATGTCCCCTGGCGTACGACATGACGGCCGGCTCCGGGGACGGTGGTGAGCAGGCGCTCGCCGAACGGGCCGTAGTGCTCGACTCGGGTGCACTGCGCGCGGCCGATGCGCATGGCCGCGATCACGTCGCTGGGTACATCCACGACGGCGGACCGTTGCCAACGGTGAGAGTTCGGTACATGAAGTTGAGCGTTGTACTTATTGGGCTCCGTCTGTCGATATAGCGTGACTCCGACGGGACGATCAACGCCCGCACGACCCACGCACAGGACACCCCGGCCCGTGGCCTGCGGAGTCGGACCCGGAGTACTGGCCCGCGTGAGTCTTCGACAGTTTCCTGGGAGCACGGCATGAAGATCTGGATTCGTTTGGTCGTCGGGGTTCTGCTGCTCTTCTCCGGCGTGGTGTGGAGCCTGCAAGGATCCGGGGCGGTCGGTGGCAGCGGCATGTCGGGGCAGGCCCAGTGGCTGGTGATCGGCCTGTTCGTGGCTGTCATCGGCGCGGTCCTGCTCGTCGGCGGGGTCAGGAAGCTGCGGGCGGGAGAGAGGGCTTGACCGAGGAGGCGGACCGCCGGGGCAGGCCGGTCGGGCGACGGGTCGTCCTCGGCATCCTCGGCCTCGGCGCCGTCGCGGTGCCCGCAGGCGCCCGCCTGCAGGACGTGACGGACGGTCTGCTGGCCACCGTGAGCAGCAAGGACCCCACGGGTCTGACCGGGCTGCTGCCGGGCGGCGGGGGTTTCCGCTTCTACTCGGTCGCCGACAGCATTCCGCACCGCTCGGCCGCCGACTACCGGCTCACCGTGAAGGGCCTCGTCGACCGCCCGGTGACGTACACACTGGAGCAGTTGAAGGCCATGCCGCGCACCCGTCTGGTCCGGGACGTCCAGTGCGTCACCGGCTGGCGGGTGCCGCAGACGCCCTTCGCCGGGGTGCGGCTGTCCCACCTGCTGGAGACGGCCGGGGTGAAGCCGGGAGCGAAGGCAGTGCACTTCACCTGCTTCGACGGCGTCTACACCGAAAGCCTCACCCTGGAGCAGGCGCGGCGCCCCGACATGCTCGTCGCCTACGAGATGCAGGACAAGCCGGTCACCGCCCCGCACGGCGGTCCAGTGCGGCTGTATGCCGCGCCGATGTACTTCTACAAGTCGGCGAAGTGGCTCTCCGAGATCACGGTCACCGAACGCGTCGTACCCGGCTACTGGGAGCCGCGCGGCTATGACATCGACGCGTGGGTCGGCAAGTCGAACGGACGCGACGATGACTCGACCGGCTGAACCGCCCGAGCTGATACGGCGCTTCACCGTCGCCGAACGCTGGATCCACCGCGCCACGGCCGCGCTGATGGGTACCGCCCTCGTCACCGCCGCCTTCCTCTACCTGCCCGCCCTGGGCGAGCTCGTGGGCCGGCGACGCCTGCTGGTGACCGTGCACGAGTGGGCGGGCGTCACCATGCCCGTCCCGCTGCTGGCCGGGCTGGTCTCACGCGCCTTCCGCGCCGACCTGGTCCGCATCAACCGTTTCGGTCCGCACGACCGTGGCTGGATACGCGCGACTGTGCGCCGGCGCCCGCACCCGGCGGGGAAGTTCAACGCGGGTCAGAAGCTGTATGCGGCCGTGATCTCGGGAGCCGCCCTGGTGATGATCGGCACCGGCCTCATCATGTGGTTCCCGCGTCTCACGGCGCTGTTCCTGCGCACGGGAGCGACGTTCGTCCATGACTGGCTGGCCCTGCTCATCGGTGCCCTGGTCGGCGGCCACATCTGGATGGCCTCCAAGGACCCCGAGGCGCGCACCGGCCTGCGCACCGGCCTCGTCTCCCGATCCTGGGCCAGGCGCCATCACCCCCTGTGGGAAGGCGAACAGCCCGGCGAACACAAGCTGTCGAAGGCCACGCAATCCGTCCGCACAGCCGTGTGCCTCTGGGCCTGCGGCTCTCCCGCTCGCCGAGGTGGTGACCGCCGACCCCTGCCCGGGTCTGGGAGGGCGCGGCACCGAAGCGTCGGCGATAGGCGGCGGAGAACCGGTTCAAGTGGCTGAAGCCCCACCGTCCGGCCGCCTCGGTGACTCCCGTGGCGCCCGTGAGGAGGTCGGCGTGAACACGGTCCAGGCGGACGTTGCGCAGGTACGTCAGCGGGGTCACGCCGAGAGTCCCGATCGTAGGCCGAGTCGCCCGCCACGCATCCCAACGGGACCTCCCTCGACCGGGCACCGCGCGGAACTCCGGCGGCAGATCCGCAGCGCGTCGTCCATGAGCGGGTGACCGCGGGGACGGCCGGCACCGGATTCGTGGTAAGGGCCCGTCGTGACCGATCGTGCTCAACGCCGTCGACAGGACGATGGCATCGGTCGTCGGCGGTACGCTCCCGCAGACCGCTCTCGCTCTCACTCGCGCAGCTCGGAGCGGTGCCGCCGACCGGGCGCTGGACCTGTCCGGCGAACTCGAGCCGCTGTGGGCATTGTTGCGCCGCCACGGCAGTCTGCGTGTCATGTCCGCTGCCGCTTCACACCTCGGCCTGACGGAGGAGCCGAACCTG
>NZ_JAEKKT010000554.1 GCF_019510245.1 Streptomyces sp.
CAAGGCCAACGACGTCTCGGCGTTCATCCCGACCAACGTCATCTCCATCACCGACGGCCAGTGCTTCCTGGAGTCGGACCTGTTCAACGCCGGTCAGCGCCCCGCGCTGAACGTCGGTATCTCCGTCTCCCGAGTCGGTGGTTCCGCGCAGCACAAGGCGATGAAGCAGGTTTCCGGCCGTCTGCGCCTGGACCTCGCCCAGTACCGTGAGCTGGAGGCGTTCGCCGCCTTCGGTTCCGACCTGGACGCCGCGTCGAAGGCGCAGCTGGAGCGCGGTCAGCGACTGGTCGAGCTGCTCAAGCAGGCCCAGTACCAGCCGATGGCCACCGAGGACCAGGTCGTCTCCATCTGGGCGGCCACCACCGGCAAGCTGGACGAGGTCCCGGTCTCCGACATCCGCCGCTTCGAGAAGGAGCTGCTGGAGTACCTGCACCGCAAGGAGCAGGGCCTCATGACCTCCATCAAGGAGGGCGGCAAGATGTCGGACGACACGCTCACCGCCATCGCCGACGGCATCGCGGAGTTCAAGAAGCAGTTCGAGACCTCGGACGGCAAGCTTCTCGGCGAAGACGCGCCGGCCGCCACGGCCAAGTGACGACGGAAGGGACCTGACTCATGGGAGCCCAGCTCCGGGTCTACAAGCGTCGCATCCGATCCGTCACCGCGACCAAGAAGATCACCAAGGCGATGGAGATGATCGCCGCCTCGCGCGTCGTCAAGGCGCAGCGCAAGGTGGCGGCCTCCACGCCGTACGCGCAGGAACTGCCTTCAACTCCAGCGCCATCAAGACGGCGGAGAAGCTCACCGAGCGGCTGGAGCGCGAGGGCAAGGAGGTCGAGATCTACATCGTCGGCCGCCGTGGTGTCGCGCACTACAACTTCCGTGAGCGCAAGATCACGGAGTCGTGGGGCGGCTTCACCGACCAGCCCACGTACGCGGACGCCAAGAAGGTCGCGGCGCCGCTGATCGAGGCCATCGAGAAGGACACGGCCGAGGGCGGCGTGGACGAGCTCCACATCGTCTTCACCGAGTTCGTCTCGATGATGACGCAGACGGCGCTCGACGACCGTCTGCTCCCGCTCAGCCTCGAAGACGTGGCGAAGGAGGCCGCCCCCCGGGGCGAGATCCTCCCGTTGTACGACTTCGAGCCCTCGGCGGAGGACGTCCTCGACGCCCTTCTGCCGCGCTACGTCGAGAGCCGTATCTACAACGCGCTGCTCCAGTCGGCCGCCTCCAAGCACGCCGCCACGCGGCGCGCGATGAAGTCGGCCACCGACAACGCGGGAGACCTGATCACCAGCCTCTCCCGACTTGCCAACGCGGCCCGCCAGGCCGAAATCACCCAGGAAATCAGCGAGATCGTCGGCGGCTCCGCAGCCCTGGCCGACGCGTCCGCGGGGAGTGACAGGTAATGACGACGACAGTTGAGACGGCCGTTGCCACGGGCCGCGTCGCCCGGGTCATCGGCCCGGTCGTCGACGTGGAATTCCCCGTCGACG
>NZ_JAEKKT010000391.1:0-4239 GCF_019510245.1 Streptomyces sp.
GCACCGAGGTGTACGAGGGCATGATCGTCGGCGAGAACTCGCGCTCCGACGACATGGACGTGAACATCACCAAGGAGAAGAAGCTCACGAACATGCGGTCGGCCTCGGCCGACTCGTTCGAGGCGATCGTCCCGCCGCGCAAGCTCTCCCTGGAGCAGTCCCTGGAGTTCTGCCGCGACGACGAGTGCGTCGAGGTGACCCCGGAAGCGGTCCGCATCCGTAAGGTCAACCTGGACGCCCGCGAGCGCGCCCGCGCCGCGAGCCGCGCCAAGCACGGCTGATCCCACCGCCGGCGAATGTCGGCAGCCCGGTTCTCCGAGACACGGGGAACCGGGCCTCAGGCGTGTCCGCCGATACCTGTCCGTGACCTATGAGTGACCGTCCGGATATCGGTAATGCGCCCAGGTGTTTCGGACATGTGAACAGAAATCCATTGCGGTATGTCCGTTTTGACGGTCTGTCGGTTCACGTGTCAAGCGCGCGCAGGTGTCAATCTTTGCAATTTTTCCTCAAAATATGGTCGGTAGGGAGATCCCTATGCCTTCCGCCCTTGACGCGCGTTGAACACTTTGGCGAAAGTTCCCCCAAACCACAGAACCTGCCGGTATCTGTGCTGCGCTCAACTCTCCAACCCCCCGGGGGAAGTACACACATGACCAGTCCAGTCGCCTTGGACCCCGAGCTCGAGACGGACGCCGAGCCTGTCAAGGGCGAGCAGAAGCTCGAGGGTCGTTCTCCCGGCCAGTTGATGTGGCAGCGCTTCAAGCGTGACCGTACCGGTGTCATCTGCGCCGTGGTAGTGATTTTGTACTTCGTGGTCTCGCTGGCCGCGCCGCTCCTGGTCAAGCTGAGCGGGACCAACCCGTACACGCTGTACGGGCAGGACCCGACCTACGCCGACAAGCCGATCCTGGATCAGTTCGGGCTGCCCCTGGGCTACTTCGGCGGCGTCTCCGGCGACCACTGGTTCGGTGTGGAGCCGCAGTACGGCCGTGACCTGTTCGCCATGCTCGTGTACGGCATGCGGACATCGCTGTTCATGGCCCTCGGTGTGACGGTCCTGCTGATGGTCACGGGCGTGATCATCGGTCTGATCGGCGGCTACTTCGGTGGTCGCACCGACTACTGGATCGGCCGGGTCACCGACTTCTTCCTGTCCTTCCCCCAGCAGCTGTTCTTCATCGCCTTCATGCCCGTGGTCACCGCGTTCTTCGTCGACCCGCGGGAGGAGACCCCCACGTACTTCCGCGCACTGGCGATGCTGATCGTGCTGTGGCTGCTGGGCTGGATGGGTATGGCGCGTCTGGTCCGCTCGACCGTGCTGTCCCTGCGTGAGAGGGAGTTCGTCGAGGCCGCCAAGGTCTCCGGTGCCTCCCCCTGGCGGATCGTCCGCAAGGAGATCCTGCCGAACGTGGTGACGCCGATCCTGGTGCAGTTCACGTTCCAGCTGCCCAGCACCATCCTCACCATCGCCTTCCTTTCCTTCGCCGGAGTCGGGTTCGTCGAGCCGACTCCGGACTGGGGACGACTGTTCGCCGCCGCTGCCAACTACACCGAGCAGGACCCGGCGTTCCTCTTCTTCCCCGGCACGGCGCTGGTGATCTTCGTCCTGGCCTTCAACCTCCTCGGAGACTCGGTCCGGGACGCTTTCGACCCCAAGTCCGGGCGGTAACTCGTCCATTGGTGGGGGGTGGCTGCCGCCCCCGCGTCGGCCTACCAGCCGCGTCAGGCAGTACTCATGGATAACAACCGACAGGTAGGTATTCGCCTCATGAAGCCCATCAGCTCGCGCAGAGCGCGCGCCGTCATCGTCGCCCTCGCGGCCGGTTCCCTGGCCCTCACGGCCTGCTCCAAGAACGAGGGCGGCGACTCCGGTACCGACTCGAAGAAGGACCAGAGCGAGGCGTCGGTCCAGTCGAAGGCGGTCACCTACGCCGACGCCGCGGGCTCGACGGGTCCTGCCGAGGAGGTCGCCGGCGCCAAGTCCGGTGGCACGATCAACGTGTACCAGGAGGCGGGCCTCTCGCACCTGGACCCGGGCCAGATCTACGTCTCCGACGCCGGCCAGGTCGCCAACCTGCTCTTCCGTCGCCTCACGCAGTTCAAGGAGGACGGCAAGGGCGGCGTCTCGGTCGTGGGTGACCTCGCCACCGACTCCGGCCAGTCCTCGGACGGCGGCAAGACCTGGACCTTCAAGCTGAAGGACGGCGTCAAGGACTCCAACGGCGCCGCCATCACGTCCGCCGACATCCGCCACACGGTCGAGCGCCAGTTCGCGAAGTTCATCTTCGACGGCCCGCCCTACCTCCAGACCTGGCTCGCCGGCAGCAAGTACGCCTCCGACTACCGCAAGCTCCTGCCGGGCGGCGGCTTCGACGGCAAGCACTTGCCGGCCTCGGTCCTGGACACCCCGGACGACAAGACCGTCGTCTTCCACTTCGACCAGGCCCGCCCGGACCTGCCGCAGACGCTGGCCATGGCCGGCTACGCCGTCGTCCCGGAGAAGACGGACACCAAGGAAAAGTACGACAAGGCCCCTGTCGCCACCGGTCCGTACAAGATCGCCTCGTACAAGATCGGCAAGGAGCTCGTGCTCGAGAAGAACACGAACTGGGACCCCAAGACCGACTCCGTCCGTCACCAGTACCCGAACGGTTTCGACTTCCAGTTCGGCATCACCGAGTCGACCCAGACCAAGCGTCTGATCGCCGACCAGGGCGAGGACAAGAGCGCCATCCAGCTCACCGGCGGCGTCGAGGCCACGCAGATCCAGGACGTCATCGGCAACGCGGCCGTCAGCAAGCGCACGGTCAAGGGCTACCAGCCCTACGTCATGCAGCTGACCTTCAACCTGACCCGCATGAAGGACCTGAAGGTCCGTCAGGCCATCACGTACGCGGTCAACTCCAAGTCGCTCATCGCGGGTGAGGGCGGCGCCTACGGCGGTGACGTGGCCCCGAACTACTTCGCCCCGACCCTGCCGGGCTACGAGGCGAACTACGACCCCTACGGTCGTCTGAAGACGCCGCAGGGCAACATCGCGAAGGCCAAGGAGATCCTCAAGACCGTCCCGGCGGCCGAGAAGAAGGTTGTCTTCGCCTACGCCAACAGCGAGAACGGCCAGAAGCGCAAGGTCGCCATCGAGGACGCCCTGACCAAGGTCGGCTTCAACGTCGTCTCCAAGGAGGTCGACGCGGCGAGCTACTACGAGCAGATCGGCAAGCTCGACAACCCGTACGACATGTACATCTCGGGCTGGGGCCAGGACTGGCCGTCGCCCGGCACGGTCATCACGCCCGTCTACGACGGCGCCCAGGTGACCGACGGTTCGCCGAACTACTCCCACGTCAAGGACGCCACGGTCGACGGCCTGATCAAGAAGGCCCTCGCCGAGGACCCGACCGCGGCCGCCAAGACCTGGAAGGAAGCCCAGCACTACCTGCTGGAGAAGATCGTCCCGGCTGCCCCGCTCTGGTACACCAAGCAGTTCCAGCTCTCCGGGTCGAGCATCGGCGGCGCCCGCTACGGCTCGGTGTCCAGCCTCATCGACATCAACCGCCTGTACGTGAAGTCGTAACTCTCTACGGCTGATCGCGGGGGTGCGCACCAGGCGGAGCGCACCCCCGCACCTCCGTGAAACCTCCCACCGTCTCCGCAGAGAGCAGCCCTCCCGCCATGTTTCAGTTCATCATCCGGCGCACGGTCGGTGCCCTGGTCACCCTGTTCCTCATCGGCGCCGCCACGTTCTTCCTGTTCGTCGCCGCGCCCTCCGACTACGCCTCCCTGGCCTGTGGCAAGGACTGCTCCCCCGCGAGACTGGAGGACATCCGCCAGGCACTCGGCCTCAACCTGCCGATCCACCAGCAGTTCTGGGACTTCATGTCCGGCATCGTGGTCGGCCGTGACTACCCGACCGGGCACTGCAGCGCGCCCTGCCTCGGCCAGTCGTTCTACTCGGGCGACATGGTCTGGTCGACGATCATGGACCGCTTCCCGACCGCCCTCACGCTCACCGCGGGCGGTGCGATCATCTTCGTCATCGTCGGTGTCGGCGCCGGCATGATCGCCGCCTACAAGCGCGGCACCCTGATCGACAAGGTCGCCACCGGTGTGTCCATGGTGCTCAGTTCGTTCCAGATCTACGTGCTCGGACCGATCGTCCTGCTGATCTTCGTGTACAGCACCGGCTGGATGGACAACCCCGCGTACCACCCGATCACCGATGACCCCTGGAAGTGG
>NZ_JAEKKT010000391.1:4248-6801 GCF_019510245.1 Streptomyces sp.
GCTGCCCACGCTGGTGATGGCCACCATCTTCACCGCGCAGTACACCCGTATGGCCCGCTCCTCGATGATCGAGCAGCTCGCGGAGGAGCACGTCCGTACCGCCCGCGCCAAGGGCATGTCGAACAAGTACGTCTTCTTCCGCTACGCCTGGCGCGGTTCGATGATCCCGATCGTCACCGTCCTCGGCATCGACATCAGCTCGATGCTCGGCGGCGCGGTGGTCACCGAGCTGACCTTCTCGCTCCAGGGGATCGGCCGTCTCGCCGTGGACGGCGCGGTCCACAAGGACCTGCCGCTCACCATGGGCGTCATGATGTTCGGTGCCTTCTTCATCCTGATCGTCAACATCCTCACCGACATCGCGTACGCCTACATCGACCCGCGCGTCCGGCTCTCCTAGGAAGAACGAACCACCGTGACCACACTGACCAAGACCGAGGACGCGCCGGCCCCGACCGGTCCGGAGAGCTTCCTCTCGGTGCGTGATCTGAAGGTGCAGTTCTCCACCGAGGACGGCATCGTCAAGGCGGTCGACGGCCTCTCCTTCGACGTCGAGCGCGGCAAGACCCTGGGCATCGTCGGCGAGTCCGGCTCCGGAAAGTCCGTCACCAACCTGACGATCCTGGGCCTGCACAACCCGCGTTCCAGCTCCGTCGACGGCGAGATCGTCCTCGACGGCAAGGAACTCGTCACCGCCGGCGAGCGGGAGCTGGAGCAGCTCCGCGGCAACAAGATGGCGATGATCTTCCAGGACCCGCTGACCGCCCTGTCGCCGTTCTACACGGTGGGCCGGCAGCTGGCCGAGCCGTTCATGAAGCACCGGGGCGCCTCCAAGAAGGAGGCCAGGGACCGTGCCGTCCAGATGCTGGAGAAGGTCGGCATCCCGCAGCCCAAGCAGCGCTACGACGACTACCCGCACCAGTTCTCCGGCGGTATGCGCCAGCGCGCGATGATCGCCATGGCGCTGATGTGCGACCCCGACCTGCTGATCGCCGACGAGCCGACCACCGCGCTGGACGTCACCGTGCAGGCCCAGATCCTGGACCTGCTCAAGGACCTCCAGCAGGAGTTCGGCTCCGCGATCATCTTCATCACGCACGACCTCGGCGTCATCTCGAACATGGCCGACGACCTGCTGGTGATGTACGCGGGCCGGGCCGTGGAGCGCGGCTCCGTCCGGGAGGTCCTGGGCGCGCCCAAGCACCCCTACACCTGGGGCCTGCTGAGCTCGATGCCCCGCCTGGACGGCGACATCAACGCGGCGCTCGAGCCGATCCCCGGCTCGCCGCCCTCGCTGCTCAACCCGCCCTCCGGCTGCCCGTTCCACCCGCGGTGCGCTTTCAAGGACGAGGTGCCGGGCACGCTGTGCACCGACTCCCGCCCGCCGCTGGGCGAGGGGCGCGCCTCCGCGTGCCACCTGACGGCCGAGCAGAAGCAGACCATCTTCATCGACAAGATCCAGCCCCGGCTGCGCTAGGGAGATCCGAGACATGAGCGACAACCTCACCCTCCCCGCCCAGCAGGGTTCCACCGGTACCTCGACCGAGGAACTCCTCAAGGTCGAGGGCCTGACCAAGCACTTCCCGATCTACGGCGGCTTCCCGATCAAACGCAAGGTCGGCGCCGTTCAGGCCGTCGACGGGGTCGACCTGACGGTCGGCGTCGGCGAGAGCGTCGGCCTGGTCGGCGAGTCCGGCTGCGGCAAGTCGACGACGGGCCGGCTGATCACGCGGCTCCTGGAGCCGACGGCGGGCAAGATCACGTACTCCGGTCAGGACATCACGCACGCCTCGCGCCGTCAGCTGGCGCCGGTGCGGTCCGAGATCCAGATGATCTTCCAGGACCCGTACTCCTCGCTGAACCCGCGGCAGACCGTCGGCTCGATCATCAAGTCGCCGATGGAGGTCAACGGGATCGAGCCGGAGGGCGGCCAGGAGACGAGGGTCCGCGAGCTCCTGGAGCTGGTCGGCCTCAACCCCGAGCACTACAACCGCTTCCCGCACGAGTTCTCCGGCGGTCAGCGCCAGCGCATCGGCGTGGCCCGCGCGCTGGCCCTCCAGCCCAAGCTGATCGTGGCGGACGAGCCGGTCTCCGCGCTGGACGTGTCGATCCAGGCGCAGGTCGTCAACCTGCTCAAGAAGGTCCAGGACGAGCTGGGCATCGCCTTCCTGTTCATCGCCCACGACCTGGCCGTCGTACGGCACTTCTCGCAGCGCGTCGCGGTCATGTACCTCGGCAAGATCGTCGAGGTCGGCGACCGGGAGTCGATCTACAACCGGCCCCGGCACCCGTACACGCACGCCCTGCTCTCCGCGGTGCCGGAGGTCGACATCGACGGCACGGGTGCGAGCCGTGAGCGGATCCGCCTGTCCGGCGACGTCCCCTCGCCGATCCTGCCGCCGTCCGGCTGCCGCTTCCGCACCCGGTGCTGGAAGGCGCAGGACAAGTGCGCCACGGACGAGCCCCCGCTGGTCCAGATCTCCGGCAACCTGGCCGGCCACCTCACGGCCTGCCACTTCCCGGAGGACCCGACCATCGAGGCCCGCGACGAGG
>NZ_JAEKKT010000392.1 GCF_019510245.1 Streptomyces sp.
CCGCTCTTACGCCTGAACGACCGCTGGCTCGCAGCCGGGCCGTGCGCGGCACGCACCTTCGACGCATCCGGGTTGGCGGCAACATCGGCGGCGTCCGCCTGCGCACCGCGCTTGCGCGCCAAGGCTTCGCGGAACTTTCGCTTGAGGTCGTAGTTGCCGTCGCCGTCCGGCGCCAGGGGGGACGTCTCGGGGGCAGCCGGCTCCGAACCTTCCGTAGATACGGGCTCTGCGGTCATGGTGACCTCCTGGGTTCGAGGGTGGGCAAGCACAGCTTGTCATGCTGAGCGCAGTGCGAGGCGCCTGTAACGTCATCCTGCTCCGTTTCGGCGGGTATCCCCCTCGCGGCCGAGGCGTTGACTTGGCAGGCGAAACGCGCAGGACGGCTTCGGGCCGGCCCGAGGGGTGTCGATCCCGTGGCCAGGAAATTCGCTGCCGGGGCAACGGCTCTCAGCCGTTGCGACGCACGAGGGCGGCCTTGCGGGCCTCGGCGAGCTTGCGGGCCTCGCCGGCCTTTCGGGACCTGCCGCCGGCGCCGCGGGAGGTGTCCTTGCTGGTGCCGAGGCCGCGGAAGGGAGCGTTGCTGTTCTTGGGCCGGGAGACGGCCGACCCGCCGTCGAGCGGCGTGCCGGAGGGGGCCTTGGCGCCGGTGATCCGGCTCAGCTCCGCCTCGCCCGAGCGCACCTTGGTGACGGTCGGCTCGATGCCGGCCCCGGCCATCATTCGGCTCGTTTCCCGGCGCTGGCCCGCCAGCACGAGCGTGACCACGCTGCCGGACTCACCGGCGCGGGCGGTGCGGCCCGCTCGGTGCACATAGTCCTTGGGGTCGGTGGGCGGGTCGACGTTGACCACGAGATCGAGTTCGTCGACGTGCAGGCCACGGGCCGCGACATTGGTCGCCACCAGAACGGTGATCTGGCTGTTCTTGAACTGCGCCAGGGTCCGTGTGCGCTGTGGCTGGGACTTGCCGCTGTGCAGGGCCCCGGCGTGCACCCCGCTGGCCCGCAGATGCCGGGTGAGCTGGTCGACGGCGTGCTTGGTGTCGAGGAACAGCAGTACGCGGCCGTCGCGGGCGGCGATCTCCGTGGCGACGGCGTAGCGATCAGGGCCGTGGACGACCAGAACGTGGTGCTCCATCGTCGAGACCGTGCCCGCGGCCGGGTCGACCGAGTGGACGACGGGGTCGTGGAGGTAGCGGCGGACCAACTGATCGACGTCGCGATCGAGAGTGGCCGAGAAGAGCATCCGCTGACCGTCGGGGTGCACCTGGTCGAGCACGTCGGCAACCTGCGGCAGGAATCCCAAGTCGCACATCTGGTCGGCCTCGTCCAGCACGGTGATTCTTACCCGTCCCAGGCGGCAGGCGTTGCGCTCGATCAGGTCGTGCAGGCGTCCGGGGGTGGCGACGACCACCTCTGTTCCCTGACGCAGCGCGGCGACCTGCCGGCCGATCGACATGCCGCCGACGACCGTGGTCATCCGCAGCCGCAGCGCCTCGGCGTACGGCGCCAGCGCCTGGGTGACCTGTTGGGCCAGCTCCCGGGTGGGCACGAGGATCAGAGCGAGGGGCTGCTTCGGTTCGGCGCGCCGCCCGGCCGTACGTGTCAGCAGCGGCAGGCCGAAGGCGAGCGTCTTGCCCGATCCGGTGCGCCCACGTCCCAGGACATCGCGCCCCTCCAGGGCATCGGGCAGTGTCGCGGCCTGGATCGGAAAGGGTTCGCGCACCCCGAGTCCGGCCAGTGTCCGCACCACCTCCACCGGCAGTTTCAGACCGGCGAAGGAGACGGCCGGGGGCAGCGCCGGGGTCCTGGCCTCGGGGCCGGACCGCCGTGAGCGATACCGGAGTCATCGGGATGCTTCATGAACAACCTTCCGGTCCCCTTGAGGAACGGCCCCGCGGGCGAGCTGTCGAGCCACGCGTGGCCGACCGGGACGACCGGCATGACCGTGTGCTGCCCGAGGAGTTCCCGGACTGTCGGCCGATGCTCGCTCCACTGAGCGAGGTCACCACCCGTGTGACGGTCCAGGAACTTCTCCTGCGAGCCCTGGAAGAACGCCCCGGCGAGCGCATCGCGCTGCACGTTGCCGCCCAGGCAGTGACGTTGTGTCAACAGATGACGAGCACCCCCGACATCCCGCTCCCGGCCACCACGACGGGGCAGGCCCTCCAGATCTGCTGCGAGCTGACCACGCTCCATCCCGCCTTGACCACGCGTCAGGCCCCGACGTGATACTCGACCTGAGGGGAAACGACCAGCCCGTCACGATCCGCTCCGCGCACCGCGTCATTCCGAAGGAATGCGAAACTCGAGTTCGGGACGGTCCCACTGCACGGCCGGCGGGTTCGCGAGCGCGGTCCCGATCCGCACTGCACCGACGCGGTGGTAGAAGTCCTCGGCAGGAGGATGCGACACGACCTTGACACGGCCGAGCCCAGCGGCACGGGCCTCGGGCTGCATGTGCGCGACGAGCAGTCGTCCGATGCCCCGTCCTTGCGCTTCGGCGGCGACGAACAGCAGGTCGAGCTCCGGTGGAGCGAGGACGAGCGAGTAGAACCCGAGGACCCGGCCTCCCTGCTCGTCGGCGCCGACGGCTACGAAGGCGCGGTGGGCCTCGATGTAGTCAGGCCCGACCCGGTATCCCGCGACTGCGGCTGCGTACTTACCCGCATAGGCGCGTGAGCCGCGCACGAGCCGGGTGAACCGTTTGGCATCCAGCGCGACGGCCCTCCGTATCGCGACCGGCTGACTGATCCGGGAAGTGCGTGAACCCATCGGGTGAGTGTCTCGCACCGGAGGGTGCCTTCCTGCGGCGGGTCGGCTGCTCGGCCAGATGTTCCTGCACCGCTCCCGGGAACGACTCGCCCAGGGCCCCGATCGACCACGTCACCGACACCGTCGGACCTTGACCAAGGCCCCCTGTCGGCGTACACACGATCGTCCTCGGTCGCGTACGAGTGAAAAGGGACGCTTGATGGTGCGGTGAATCGTGGTGCCCGGCACTCTGCTGCTCGTCCGGTGAAGGGTGGCGGAGGGCGGTGACGCGGTGGTTTTGGACCCGCAGCGCTGGCTGGAACTGCGGCGGTTCCGTGCTCTGGTCGAGTCAGGAGCGGTCAGTCTGACGGAGGTGGCCAAGGAGACGGGGCTGGACCGCAAAACGGTCCGTAAGTATCTGTCGAACACGGCGGCGTCGGTGCCGCCGAGGCGGACGTCGAACGGCCGACCTCGGAAGAAGGTGGTCGACGAGGTTGCCCCGTTGATCGACGCCATGCCGCAGGCAGAGATTTTCATCAAGGGCGCCGTGGTGCACGAGCGTCTGGTGAAGGAGTGCGGCTCGACGATCAACTATCAGCGGGTCAAGCTGTATCTGCAGGAGGCCCGGCCGCGGATCGCGGGTGAACTGGGCATCGAGCCGCGGGAGTTGGCGGGTATGCACCGCCGCTTCGAGGTGGTTCCCGGGGCCCAGGCTCAGGTCGACTGGGGCGATGAAGGCAAGATCCTCGCCCACCTGGGAATCCCGAAGGTCTACTCGTTCCATATGGTTCTGTCGTACTCGCGCGACCCGTTCTGCTGCTTCACCACGAGCCAGGACCTGCAGACCTTCTTCGACTGCCACCGGCGGGCGTTTGCGCACTTCGGCGGGGTGCCGATGTCGATCGTCTACGACCGGACCAAGACCGTCGTGCGCAGGCACGTCGCCCCGGGCGAGGCGGTGCCGCTGCATCCGGAAGCGGTCGGCTTCGCCGGCCACTACGACTTCGACATCGACGTGCTGGCCGCCTACCGGCCCACCGGGAAGGGGCGGGTCGAACGTCAGGTGTTGATCGTGCGTGATCACGTGCTGGCCGGGCGGGCGTTCTCCTCGCTCGAGGAGCTGGATGCCGCCTTCATGGCGTGGGTGCCGCAGCGACGCGCCCGCACCCACGCCACCCATCACGAGGTCATCGGACACCGGGCCGCCTAGGATCACGCCGCCCTCAAGCCGTTGCCACCGTCGCCCTATCTGGTGGCTGAGCGGCATCTGCGGCCGGTCGGCAAGGACTGCCTGGTCGCGTTTGGCGGAAACCTCTACTCGGTGCCGGCCCGCAAGGTCCGCCCGCGTCAGCTGGTGGAGGTCCGGGCCACGAAGTCGCAGGTCGCGCTGCACTCGACCGTCCCCGATGTCAGCGGCGAGACTCTGCTGTCCAGCCATCCGCGGGCGGTCGGCCGCGGCGTGGTTGTCAAGCAGGACGAGCACTGGGACGGCCTGCCGACCGGCAAGAACCGCCGCACCACGACGGGCGACGAGCCGCCACCACCGCGAAGCGAGTCTTCCGCGTCCGGTCGCATCGGGCCGTTGCAGGCTCTGTTGAACCGGGCCGCTGCAACCCAGATCGAGGTCGGGAGGCGGCCGCTGTCGGTCTATGACGAACTGACCGGCACCCGGCCCTTCACCACCAACTTCCCGACGAAGGAGTCGCCTTGAGCGAGCTGACCGGCAACCGCATCCGCACCACGGCCGGCAAGCTCGGCCTGCCCCACCTGGCAGAGACCATCAACGAGTACACCCGCCGGGCCGACGAGGCGAAGATGGGCTACCTCGACTTCCTCGACCTGGTCCTGTCCGAGGAGCTGGCCGTCCGCGACGACCGCCGCTTCCGCCAGGGCCTGCGGCTGTCCAAGCTGCCGCACCACAAGACGCTGGACGAGTACGACTTCTCGTTCCAGCACGAGCTAGACCCGCGCAAGGTCAAAGACCTCGCCAGCCTCTCCTTCGTCGACGGCAAGGCGAACGCCGCGCTACTGGGGCCGCCCGGGGTGGGCAAGACGCATATCGCCGTCGCTCTCGCGGTCGCGGCCTGCCGGGCTGGCTACTCGATCTACTTCACCAGCCTCGACGACATGGTCCGCAACCTGAAGGCCGCCGAGTCGGCCGGGCGGCTGGTCAACAAACTCGGCACCTACCTGCGGCCGAGCGTCCTGGTGGTCGATGAGGTGGGATACCAGCCCCTCGAACGAGCCGAGGCGAACCTGGTCTTCCAGGTCATCTCAAAGCGTTACGAGAAGGGCTCCATCATCCTGACCTCGAACAAGACCTTCAGCGAGTGGGGCCAGGTCTTCGGCGACGAGGCCCTCGCCACCGCGATCCTCGACCGACTCCTCCACCACTGCGAAGTGATCGCAATCAACGGCCCGAGCTACCGACTCAAGAACCGCCTCCAGGCCATCGAGCGCGAGACCGACGTGGCCTAACAACTGGGGACGTTCAAACGTACCGGCCCGACCCGAAGGGAGAGTACGCCGACAGCGGCGGGCCCGCCGCATCCGCAGGCTGCAGAACCACTCCCCAACCGGCATCGGTCAGAGCAGCACCTGCGCACCGCCCATTGAGGAGCAGGAGCCCGCTTGACTCCAGCTCCATCAGCCCAAGTCCCGCCTCATCCACGCTCCTGATACTCCTCTCCGCGCCGATCTCCTCATATGTCGGCAGCCGGCCCGGACGCAGCAGCAAGGGCCAGACCGCCTGGAGTAGCAGGCGCTGCTCCCCGGTCAGCTCTGAAGTGCCCGCCGGGACACCCCCGGCTCCGCCCGGGGCCAAAGTCCCGCCCGCCTCACTGCCCGGCACCATCAACACCTCATACCCACCGGGCGCGGCCACCGGCTCGGCGAATCGACCGCACCCTCCCTCGCGGCCCCCGGCACCGAAGCTACCCCCGCCTCGCCCACACCCCTGCCTGCCCGCTGTGACGGGAACTACCGCAACCCCCTCACTCCCCCCACCTGACCCACCCCCACCGTTACCAGCCCACACCGCCCCCGACCCCCCACCCTCAGCTTCCACGTCCATGCTCTCACCGACCTCCGGCAACTCCCCGCCCCCACACTCCATACCACCGACCAGATCCAACCCCCCAAAC
>NZ_JAEKKT010000091.1 GCF_019510245.1 Streptomyces sp.
CCCGGGTAATACCTCCCCCATGACATCACTCGGCGCAGTCTTCCGCCCCCAGCTACCCCCCGAGCGGCTGCGGGACGTGGTCCGGGTTGCTGAGGGGGTGGGGCTTGAGGAGTTGTGGTTGTGGGAGGACTGTTTTCGGGAGGGTGGGATCTCCGCGGCGGCGGCCGCTCTCGCGTGGTCGGAGCGGGTGCGGGTCGGGGTCGGGCTGTTGCCGGTGCCGTTGCGGAACGTCGCCGTCACCGCGATGGAGGTCGCCGCGCTGCACCGGATGTTCCCGGGGCGCGCGGTCGTCGGCGTCGGGCACGGCGTGCAGGACTGGATGGGCCAGGTCGGCGCCCGCGCGGAGTCCCCACTGACCCTGCTGCGCGAGCATCTCGACGCCCTGCGCGCGCTGTTGCGCGGGGAGCGGGTCACGGTGGACGGGCGGTACGTCCGGCTCGACGGCGTCGCGCTCGACTGGCCGCCCGCCGGCCCCGCCGAGGTCCTCGCCGGCGCCGAAGGCCCCCGTACCCTCCGCCTGTCCGGTGCCGCCGCCGACGGCACCGTGCTCACCTCCGCCACCTCTCCCGACGGCGTCCGCCGGGCCCTGCGGCTCATCGAGGAGGGGCGGCTGGCCGCGGGGCGCGGCGCGGACGAGCCGCACCGGGTCGTCGTGTACCTGCTGACCGCCACCGGGTCCGACGGCCCCGCCCGGCTCCGTGCCGAACTCGTCGCGGAGGGGCTGGAGTCCGTCCCCGACCTCGGCGTGGCCGGCGACGCGGGCGCCGTCGCCAAGGCCGTGCAGCGGCTCGTGGAGGCCGGTGCCGACACCGTCATCCTCCAGCCGACGGCGGACGAACCCGACCCCGAGGGCTTCGTGCGGTTCACCGCGGAGGGGGTCCGGCCGCTGGTGCCCTAGTCCCGGGCGCCGGCCGCCGGCAGCCCGGCGTTGTCAGTGGCGGGTGCCACACTCGCCGGTATGACCACCGATGACGTTCGGCTGCGGCCCGTACAGGACGACGACCTCGAGATCTTCCTCGCCTACGAGCACGACCCGGAGGCCGTCCGGCGGTCGAGGTTCACGCCCCGGCCGCGGGAGGCCTTCCTCCGGCACTGGAGAGAGCGGGTGCTCGGGGATCCGAGCGGCCGGGTGCGGACCGTCCTCGCGGACGGGGAGGTCGCGGGGAACATCGTCGCCTGGTGGGACGGCGAGCGCCGGTTCACTGGGTACTGGCTCGGGCGGGCCTATTGGGGCAGGGGCGTCGGCAGCCGCGCCCTCGCGCTCTTCCTCCAGGAGGAGACCGTACGGCCCCTGTTCGCCGACCTGTTCGCCGAGAACACCGCCTCCGTACGGCTGCTGGAGAAGAGCGGCTTCGTGCCGTGCGAGGACGGGGAGCACCCCGTGGACGAGGGGTTCGTGCTGCTCGTGCTGCGCGAGCACGCCACGGGGGCACCCTGACGCCCTCGCGACGCGCTCGCCGCCCACGAACCCGTCACACCGTGCCCGTGGCGCGCGGATGGTCGCCCGTCGTCCCGTCGATGAGTTCCCGCAGGATGTCCATGTGCCCGGCGTGCCGCGCCGTCTCCTCGACCATGTGGACGAGGACCCAGCGGAGCGAGACCGGGTGGTCCCGCCAGTCCGGGTGGCCCAGCGAGTCCAGCGGATGCCCGGTGATCACCGCGTCGGAGGCGGCGCGCGCACGGCCGTAGAAGTCGATGATCTGCTGCGTCGTCTCACCGGGGCCGATGGACAGGTCGTCGTCGGTGTAGGGGTCGAACCACAGCGGCTCCACCTCACCGCCGAAGGCCGAGGCGAACCAGCCGTACTCCACCGACGCCAGATGCTTCACCAGCCCCAGCAGGTTCGTGCCCGACGGCGTCATCGGGCGCCGCAGCTGTTCGTCGTCCAGGCCCTGCAGCTTCCACAGGACCGCGTCCCGGTGCCGGTCCAGGCCGGCGTGCAGGATTTCCTTCTCACCGGCCGTGTACGTGTCGTCGGTCGTCATGGCGGGTGAAATTAGCAGCGGGGACCGACAGTCCGCTGCGATGCTGCGGGTCATGGCAGAGCAGCGGACGCACCGCACCTTCGAGGACCTCGTCGCCGAGGGCACCGCCGTGCCGACCGAGGGGTGGGACTTCTCCTGGTTCGAGGGGCGGGCCACCGAGGCGCGCCCCTCGTGGGGGTACGCCCGTGCGGCCGGCGGGCGGCTGGCCCGCGCCACGGCGGCGCTCGACATCCAGACCGGTGGCGGCGAGGTGTTCGACTTCGCCCTGGGCACGGCGGCCCCGGACCGGCCCCGGCTGCTCGCCGCCACCGAGGGCTGGCCGCCGAACGTCCCGAAGGCGAGCGCTCTGCTGGGCGCGCGCGGTGTGGTGGTCGTCGCCTCGCCCGAGGACGCCCCGTTGCCGTTCGCCGACGAGACCTTCGACCTGGTGCTCAGCAGGCATCCGGTGCGGGCCCACTGGGCCGAGATCGCGCGCGTGCTGCGGCCGGGCGGCACGTACTTCGCGCAGCACGTCGGGCCCGCCAGCGTCTTCGAGCTCGTCGAGTTCTTCCTCGGCCCGCAGCCGGAGGCCGTCCGCGGCCGCCGCCACCCCGACACCGAGCGCGCCGAGGCGGAGGCGGCCGGGCTGGAGGTGGCCGGTCTGCGGGCGGAGCGGCTGCGGATGGAGTTCCACGACATCGCGGCCGTCGTCTGCTTCCTGCGGAAGGTCGTGTGGATGGTCCCGGGCTTCACGGTCGAGGCGTACGAGCCGCAACTCCGCGCCCTGCACCGGCGGATCGAGACCGACGGGCCCTTCGTCGCGCACAGCGCCCGGCACCTCTTCGACGCCCGCAGACCGGCGCGCCGGCCGTGATCCATCGGCCTTGGAATGCCAGGCGGCGAAGAATGGCCAAGAACCGCCGTCCGGGCCTTCGGGCACCCACCCGGTTGAGAGGAACGTGAAACGATCAAGGCGGGGCGTCAGGGGATGTTACCGATCAATACGGTCAACTCGTGTCCTAGTGCGTGAACCTACGCATATGTGAAGGGAGAATCCCTCCGTTCACCTCTCATTTTCACAGCGTTCTCACATCGTTACCTCTTTCGCTTCGTATCACCCGATCGGCTCACGTAAGTTCAGACCAAGGCAATTCGCGTGAGCAAAGCTGCGCGGGCGGTACCGCGCGGTGGAGGGGGCTGCGCGGTGCCGCGACGCCCCGCCTGCCCCCGTCAAGGCGCCGTTCGCACCCGGGGTAGCCCGTCGGGGGGATGGGTGAGCAACTCGCCGAGGTGTCCACAAGACGGCTCAAACCCTCCTGATCTCCGCGCAAGCGGCCACTTTTCCTGGGATTCCGCCGTGAATCGGCCATGCGGGACCCTCGAATCCAGCGTTTCCGGCCCACCGGGGCGTCGCCGGACGACTCCGGAGAGTAGTTGATGCGCGCTGATGCACGCAGCATCACTTACGAAGGGTTATGGTGGAAGCCCCCCCTCGGGCCGGTCCGTCTCCCCCCCACGGACCGGCCCGTTTTTTTCACCCACGTCCCCATCGGTCTCAGGGCCGCGCTCCCGAAGGGTGCCGGGGCACCTCCAGGCCGAAGGCCGGGGGAGGAACTGCGCGACCGGTCACGACCCGCCCGTGGTCGCGTGGCGACCTCAACTCCCCACCCCTGGGGCGTCAACCGGCTCAACCACCGGAGGGGTAGGCTTCGGCGGGCGGACCCCCGCATCCGATTCATGAGGGGCGGACTTCAAGTGAACCTGCGCGACAAGCTGCGCGGCCTGCTCGTCAGGCTCTACGCACGCCGGGTGGAAGGCCACCTGGACCACGCCCAGGTGCCCAAGCACATCGGCGTCATCGTGGACGGCAGCCGCCGTTGGGCGAAGGCCGCCGGCTCCACACCTGTCGACGGTCACCGCGCCGGTGCCGAGAAGATCGAGGAGTTCCTCGGTTGGTGCACCGAGACGGACGTCGAGGTCGTCACCCTCTGGCTGCTGTCGACGGACAACTTCAACCGGCCGCCGGAGGAACTCGTCCCCCTCCTCGGCATCATCGAGGACGTCGTCCGCACCCTCGCCGCCGACGGCCGCTGGCGCGTCCACCACGTCGGCACCCCGGACCTGCTGCCCGCCCCGATGCAGACCGCGCTGAAGGAGGCCGAGGAGGCCACCGCGCACGTCGACGGAATACTGGTGAACGTCGCCATCGGCTACGGCGGCCGCCAGGAGATCGCCGACGCCGTCCGCTCGATGATCCTCGACGCCCACGACAAGGGCGTCGCGATGGAGGACCTCGCCGAGTCCGTCGACATCGACATGATCGGCCGTCACCTCTACACCGGTGCCCAGCCCGACCCCGACCTGGTGATCCGCACCAGCGGCGAGCAGCGGCTGTCCGGATTCATGCTCTGGCAGACCGCCCACTCCGAGTACTACTTCTGCGAGGTCTTCTGGCCCGCGTTCCGCAAGGTCGACTTCCTGCGCGCCCTGCGTGACTATGCGGCCCGGCACCGCCGCTACGGCGGGTGACGTCTTCCTGACGGCGGACGTCAACACGGCATACGACCCCCGCCACGGCCGCCACGCTGGATGACCACGTCGTCACGGTCGATGACCCCACGCCACCCATGAGGCGTAAATCACCCATATGGGGGCGCGGGTAACACGGAGTTCACCTGCGCGTCGTTGCGGACCGTGGCATGGCGGCGCATGTTCGAGGGCATAAGCCAGACAGGCCGACGCCCGAACCCCGGGCATCGGATCTCAGCGGGCGGCTCGGGGCCGTCCGCCCGGGAGGCCCTTTGCACCAGCCCGACCGTGCGGTCACGGCACGGAAGAAGCAGCGGGGGGCCGGTTTTCGGCCCGTGCAGGGTGGCCGTCAACCGGTCCAGCTCGCCATCGTCGCTCCCCGACCTCATCCGAGGGGGTACGTCCTTCCGTGGTGACCAGCACAACGCGCCGCAAGTCCGACCGGCGCACCTATGTTCTCGACACCAGCGTCCTGCTGGCCGACCCGAACGCCATGGCCCGCTTCGAGGAGCACGAGGTAGTGCTCCCGATCGTCGTGGTCACGGAACTGGAGGCCAAGCGGCACCATCCGGAACTCGGTTACTTCGCCCGGCAGGCGCTGCGCCTGCTCGACGACTACCGGGTCCGGCACGGCCGCCTCGATGCCCCCATCCCGATCGGGGACCTCGGCGGCACCATCCGTGTCGAGCTCAATCACTCGGACCCCAGCGTGCTGCCGAGCGGCTACCGCCTGGGGGACAACGACTCCCGCATCCTCGCGGTGGCCCGCAACCTGCAGGCCGAGGGGTACGACGTCACCGTCGTCTCGAAGGACCTGCCGCTCAGGATCAAGGCGTCGTCGGTCGGCCTCCTCGCCGAGGAGTACCGCGCCGAACTCGCCATCACGGACTCCTCCGGCTGGACCGGAATGTCCGAACTGACCCTGCCCGGCGAGCAGGTGGACATCCTCTTCGAGGAAGGGCACGTGTACGTCCCGGAGGCCTCCGACCTCCCCGTGCACACGGGCCTGACCATCCAGTCGGAGCGCGGCAAGGCGCTCGGCCGGGTGACCTCCGAGGGCAACATCCGCCTGGTGCGCGGCGATCGCGAGGCGTTCGGCATCAAGGGCCGCAGCGCCGAGCAGCGCATCGCGCTGGACCTGCTGCTCGACCCGGACGTCGGGATCGTGTCGATGGGCGGCCGGGCCGGCACCGGCAAGAGCGCGCTGGCGCTGTGCGCGGGCCTGGAGGCGGTCCTGGAGCGCCGCCAGCACCAGAAGGTGATGGTCTTCCGTCCGCTGTACGCGGTCGGCGGGCAGGAGCTGGGCTATCTGCCGGGCTCCGAGGCGGAGAAGATGAGCCCCTGGGCGCAGGCGGTCTTCGACACCCTCTCGGCGGTCACCAGCCGCGAGGTCATCGAGGAGGTCACCGCCCGCGGCATGCTGGAGGTGCTGCCGCTCACCCACATCCGCGGCCGCTCGCTGCACGACGCGTTCGTGATCGTGGACGAGGCCCAGTCGCTGGAACGGAACGTCCTGCTGACCGTTCTGTCCCGGATCGGCGCCAATTCACGGGTCGTTCTGACCCACGATGTGGCGCAAAGGGACAATCTGCGAGTCGGGCGATACGACGGTGTGGTCGCGGTGGTGGAGAAACTGAAGGGGCATCCGCTCTTCGCGCATGTCACCCTCACCCGGTCCGAGAGGTCCCAGATCGCTGCCCTTGTGACCGAAATGCTGGAGGACGGGCACATCTGAACCCTCTGATCCCCGTGTCCAACCTGGGCTGACGGCCCACCCGTTGGCGCCGTCCGGCAAAGGCCCCGAGCCTAGCCGGGCGGCGCCTTCGCGCGTGGCGGTTTCCTGAAATCCCCGGGGAGAAACCGGATGTGAGCTTTCACACGCAACTCGGAATTGCCACCCGGCGTCGGGTTACGGCAGAGTCTCACTCCTGTCAGGCCCCGCATACGACACACCTGTACCCCCAGCGGTACGGAACAACAGAAGCAGCACTGCTAATTCCATAGCGACGTCGTATGCCGCCCGAGCACCATGCGGCGCTCCCCTCCGGAGTTGCCCACCGGGCCCGTGTCTCCCGTGACCCAGTAGTGAGGAGACCAGTGTCAGGGGCAAGATTGCGTCCGCCAGGGTCACCGAAGCGGGCGATGCTGGAAGGAAACCGTGTGAGCCGGATCTCGGTCCGGGGATTCGCAGTGGCCTCGGCCACCGCGGTCACCGCCGTCGGAAGCGTCGTGGGTGTGGCCTCGGGCAGTGTTGCCCAGCCGAACAACGACGCCGAGGCTACGGCAGCCGACACCACGCTCCTGGCCGACCTGCCCGCGGGTCAGCAGGCCCAGGTGCAGACCGCGTCCCTGACGCAGCAGGCCGACGCCGTGGCGATCCAGGCGGACGCGTCCGCCAAGAAGGACGCCGAGCAGGCCGCCCGGGTGGCCGCGGCCAAGACCGCCGAGGCCAAGAAGGCCGAGGCCGAGAAGGCGGCCAAGGAGGCCAAGGAGCGCGCCGAGGCGAAGCAAGCGGCCAGCCGTTCCTCGTCCAGCTTCCCGGTCCAGAGCTCGTACACCGTGGCGCAGATCCAGGCGATGGCGCAGCAGATGGTGGCCGGCGGCCAGTTCCAGTGCTTCAGCAACATCGTGGACCACGAGTCCAGCTGGAACTACCAGGCGGTCAACGCCTCCTCCGGCGCCTACGGTCTCTTCCAGGCCCTGCCCGGCTCCAAGATGTCCTCGGTGGGCGCCGACTGGCAGACCAACCCGGCCACGCAGATCAAGTGGGGCCTGAACTACATGAACTCCCGGTACGGCAGCCCGTGTGAGGCGTGGTCGTTCTGGCAGGCCAACCACTGGTACTAGGCGTTCCGCCGGGTCAGGCCGACAAACGGCGCCGCGGTCCGAGGTCGTCTGCGGGTCGCATGTGGCTGAGCGCGCAGTTCCTCCCCCAGCCTCCGGCCGGGGGTACCCCCAGCGCCCTTACTGCGATCGGCCTCTCTCAACCTTCGACAGCCCCTCCCCGTCCTAGGGGGAGGGGCTGTTGCCCTGTACGGTCGTTGCGGACGACTCCAGGGGGGAGTGGGTGGGGAGAGGGCGGATCATGTCGCGCGTGCCTGAGTGGCTCGGTCGTATCGGGGCCGGACTGACCGAGATGGGCGAGCGGTTGGACGAGCGCCGGGCCGAGGTGGAGCGGGAGCACGCCGAGCCGGAGCCGGCCGCTCCGGCCGTGGCCGTACCGGCGCCCGCCCCGGCCCCGGACCCGCCGGCCCCCGCGCCCGTCCGTAAGCCGGTGCCGCGTCCCGACCCGGTGACGGCCATCCCCTGGGGCGTGCGGGTCGCGGCCGAGGCCGGCTGGCGGCTGCTGGTGCTGGCAGGCACGGTCTGGATCCTGATGCGGGTCATCAGCGCCGTCCAACTCGTCGTGTTCGCCTTCGTCATCGCGCTGCTGATCACCGCCCTGCTCCAGCCGACGGTCGCCCGCCTGTGCCGCTACGGCATGCCCCGCGGCCCGGCCACCGCGCTCACCGCCATCTCCGGCTTCGTGGTGATCGGCCTGATGGGCTGGTTCGTGACCTGGCAGGTCATGGAGAACATCGACACGCTCTCCAGCCAGGTCCAGAACGGCATCGACGACCTGCGCAACTGGCTGCTGAAGAGCCCCTTCCACGTCACCGACAAACAGATCAACCAGATCGCCAAGAACCTCCGCGAGGCGATCGGCGCCAACACCGACCAGATCACCTCGTTCGGCCTGGAGGGCGTCCAGGTGATCGTGGAGGCCCTGACCGGCATCCTGCTGGTCTTCTTCTCCACGCTCTTCCTGCTGTACGACGGCGCGCGCATCTGGCAGTGGTTCCTGAAGCTCGTGCCGTCCGCCGCCCGCGAGGGGGTCGCCGGCGCCGGTCCGCGGGCCTGGCGCACGCTCACGGCCTACGTCCGGGGCACGGTCCTGGTCGCCCTCATCGACGCCATCTTCATCGGCATCGGCATCTACTTCCTGGACGTCCCGATGGCCGTGCCGCTGGCCGTCTTCATCTTCCTGTTCTCGTTCATCCCGCTCGTCGGCGCCGTCGCCTCCGGCGCGCTGGCGGTGATCGTGGCGCTGGTCACCCAGGGCGTGTTCACCGCGGTCATGACCCTGGCCGTCGTCCTCGCGGTCCAGCAGATCGAGGGCCACATCCTCCAGCCGTTCATCCTCGGCCGCGCGGTCCGGGTCCACCCCCTCGCGGTGGTCCTCACGGTCGCGGCCGGCGGCATGGTCGCGGGCATCGGCGGAGCGGTGGTGGCGGTGCCGCTGGTGGCGGTGACCAACACGGTCGTCAGCTATCTGCACCACTACTCGCACGAACGCTACGAGGCCACCGAGCCCGACGAAGCCGACCAGCCACCCCACCCGGCGCCCGCCGACGGCGATCGGCCCCACAATCCAGCCCGTCCGGCACCCGACGACGGCGATCGGCCACACACATCAGCCCGTCTGGGGGAGTTTGAGGACGAGGCCGTTCAGGCCGAAGGGGGGTCCGGGGGCGCAGCCCCCGAGGACGCGGAAGACCCCGCCCACCGGCGGTGAGCGGGGTCCGCGAAACGCCGGCGCCTACTCGAACTCGGCCAGCACGGCCTCGGCCTCCAGGGCGGAGCCGACCGCCTGGACCACCGAGGCGATCTTGAACGCCTCCTGGATCACCTCACGGCCGACCCCGGCCTTGCGCAGCACCTGCTCGTGGGAGTCCAGGCACATTCCGCAGCCGTTGACCGCGGACACCGCGAACGACCACAGCTCGAAGTCGACCTTGTCGACCCCGGGGTTGCCGATGACGTTCATCCGCAGGCCCGCGCGCAGGGTGCCGTACTCGTGGTCGGAGAGCAGGTGGCGGGTGCGGTAGAAGACGTTGTTCATCGCCATCACCGCGGCCGCGGCCTTGGCCGCCGTGTACGCCTCGGGCGTGAGGTTCGCCTTCGCCTCCGGTGCCAGCTCGCGCAGCACGATCGGGGAGCGGACGGCGATGGCGGTCGCCAGGACCGTGCCCCACAGCTGCTGCGCCGGAAGCTCCGAGTTGCCGATGACCGAACCCAGGTTGAGCTTCAGGTCCTTGGCGTAGTCCGGTACGGCGGACTTGAGGGCGTCGAGGGACACGGGGTCACTCACCCGCCAGGAGCGCGACCGGGTCGAGGGTGTCGTCGCCCTTGGTCCAGTTGCACGGGCAGAGCTCGTCGGTCTGGAGCGCGTCCAGCACCCGCAGGACCTCCTTGGGGTTACGGCCCACCGAGCCCGCGGTCACCATGGAGAACTGGATCTCGTCGTTCTGGTCGACGATGAACACCGCGCGCTTGGCGAAGCCGTCCTCGCCCTCGATGCCGAGGTCGCGCATCAGCTCGTGCTTCGAGTCGGCCATCATCGGGAACGGCAGCTCGCGCAGGTCGTCGTGGTCCTTGCGCCAGGCGTGGTGGACGAACTCGGAGTCACCGGAGAAGCCGAGGATCTGCGCGTCGCGGTCGGCGAACTCCTCGTTCAGCTTGCCGAAGGCGGCGATCTCGGTGGGGCACACGAAGGTGAAGTCCTTGGGCCACGCGAAGACCACCTTCCAACCCTGGTAGGTCTTGTGGGTGATCGTCTCGAACTCCTTGCCCTTCTCCAGCGAGACGCAGGCGGTCAGTTCGAACTCGGGAAACTTGTCACCGACAGTGAGCACGCGCTCTCCTTGCAGCGCGGAGCGACCCCGGATCGCGGGGTCTGCTCCGATGGGTGGGACGCCGCCGATCGTGGCACAAGGTGCATTGATTCCTGAAATAGCTACACTCGGTCGAGTTGATCGGAGGTGGCTATCAGTGGCTGTGGGTAATCCCCTGGGGAACGCTACCGGGGGCGGGGCCGGTGGCGGCGGCAAGCGGCGCCAGCCCAGTCTCGCGCAGCTGCGCGCCTTCTGCGCGGTCGCCGAGCACCTGCACTTCCGGGACGCGGCGGCCGCGACAGGCATGAGCCAGCCCGCGCTGTCGGGGGCCGTCGCGGCCCTTGAGGAGACCCTCGGCGTCACGCTCCTGGAGCGCACGACCCGCAAGGTGCTGCTGTCGCCCGCCGGTGCGCGGCTCGCCGTACGGGCCAGGGCGGTGCTGGAGGAGGTGCAGGCGCTGCTGGTGGAGGCGGCGGCAGTGCGGGCGCCGTTCACCGGCGCGCTGCGGCTCGGGGTGATCCCCACCGTCGCGCCGTATCTGCTGCCCACGGTCCTCGGACTGGTCCACGACCGCTATCCGGACCTCGACCTCCAGGTCCACGAGGAGCAGACCGCCGGCCTCCTGGACGGGCTCGCCTCCGGCCGGCTGGACCTGCTGCTGCTCGCGGTCCCCCTGGGCGTCCCGGGGGTCGTCGAACTCCCGCTGTTCGACGAGGATTTCGTGCTCGTCACGCCGCTCGGACATCCGCTCGGCGGCCGCGACGGCATCGCCCGCGATGCGCTCAAGGAGCTGAACCTGCTGCTCCTCGACGAGGGGCACTGTCTGCGCGACCAGGCCCTGGACATCTGCCGGGAGGCCGGCCGTGAATTCAAAGGGGCGGGGCGTAGCCCCTCGGCCGAGGGCGGTGGTGGGCGACGGGAGGGCGCTCCGGTGACCACCACGGCCGCCGGGCTCGCCACCCTCGTCCAGCTGGTCGCCGGCGGGCTCGGCTGCACGCTGCTGCCGCACACCGCCGTCAAGGTCGAGACCAGTCGCAGCGACCAGCTCCTCACCGGCTCCTTCGCGGAGCCCGCGCCGAGCCGCCGGATCGCCCTCGCGACGCGCGCCGGGGCGGCCCGCGGCGCCGAGTACCGGGAGCTGGCGGCCGCGTTGCGCGAGGCACTGCGGCCGCTGCCCGTCCGGGTCCTCGGCGCCGGATCCTGACACCGGCTACTCGGTGCGCAGGCCGTCCGGGCGCATCAGCCGCAGCAGGGGCGGCAGGCTGAGCAGGGTCACCGCGAGGACGACCGCCGCGCCGAAGCCGGTCATCGCCAGCACGCCCGGCCAGTCCACGCGCACCGTGGAGCCGACCATCTTCAGCAGCACCGTGCCCAGCGTCAGCCCCACCACGCCGGCCAGCAGCAGGCCGAGCCCGACCGGGATCGCCGTCTGCCACAGCACCGACAGGCTCAGCGTGCGGCGCCGGGTGCCGAAGGCGACCAGGGCCGACAGCAGCTTCTTGCGCTCCCGCAACTGCTCCAGCTGGCTGACCAGCAGGCTCGCGCCGATCAGCGCCAGTACGGCGGCGGCGCCGACGAACAGGCCGGTGCGGATGGACTCGAACTGGCTGTTCCGCTCGAACGAGGTCAGCGTCTCCGCGTGCATCAGCGGATCGATCCGGACCGCCGTGTCGATCACGTACTCGTGGGCGTCGCGCACCCCGGAGTCGAGGGACAGGTAGACCACGCCCCGCACCGCCGTGCTGGCACCGGGCGGCAGCGCGCCCGGGGTGAACAGGAGGCCGCCGCGCTTGTAGCCGGTGGGGTCCTCGCGGGACTCGGCCTGCTTCAGCCCCGCCGGTACGGTCCAGGGGGTCACGGGGCCGTGGCCGACGTCGCCGCTGTAGGCGGGGTTGAGGTAGAGGGTCCGGCCGTTCTTCTCCGCGGTCGCCAGCAGTTTCGCCGTCTCGGAGTCGGAGTCGGAGCCCTTCAGCGCGAAGGCGTCGCCGTCGTGGCAGGACGGCAGGGTCGCCACCTCGCGCAGCGAGGCACAACTGCCCACGCTCACCGACGCGGTCCGGCCCGGCTCCTTCTTCCGGTCGCCGGCCTCGCCGTCGGCGATCGAGACCACCTTCCGCACGCCCTTGGTGGCGGTCATGGCCTGGGCGACCTCGGGCACCTGGACGCCCGTCGGCACCTGGACCGACATCTGCGCGCGGTCGAGGTCGTTGGTGGTCTGCTTGGTGTAGTCGGCCTCGACACCCGCGAAGACCATCTGCAGCGCGATCGCACCGGCCACCGCCACCGCGATGCCGTTGACCATGCGGGCCGCCATGCCGCTGCTCAACTGCAGCCGCCTGACCGCCAGCTGCCAGGCCACCGCGCCCCGGCCGAGCCGGCCCACGACCGTCTCCACGACCCACGGCAGGAGCGCCGTGATGCCGACCAGGAGGAGCAGGACGCCGCCGGTCACCAGGTACTGGTTGAAGTCGCCGCCGCCGCGGCCCTGCCCGATCATCGGGTAGAGCGCCGCCAGACCGGCCACCGGGAGCAGCAGCCGCCACCACAGCCGGCGGCGGGTGGGCTTCGCCGTCCGCACCACGCCCAGCGGCTCGATGACCACCCCGCGCAGCGTGAACAGGGTCACCAGCACGGCGGCCGCCGGGACCAGGACCGCCACCAGCGCGGCCAGTACGGGGGAGGGGTTGAGATAGCTCGGGAACACGCTGGTGCCGAACACCTCGGCGTTGCCCGCGAGCTGACGGCCGACCAGGAAGAAGCCGAGGCCGAGGACGAGTCCGAGCAGTGCGCCCGCCATCGCCTCGCCGGCCGCGATCCGCCGTACCATCCGGCCGTCGGAGCCGACCAGCCGCAGCGCGGCCAGGCGCCGGTCGCGGCGCTCGCCGCCGAAGCGGACGGCGGCGGCGACGAACACGGCGACCGGCATCAGCAGGATCACGAAGACCACGAGGACGAGCAGCGTGAGGACGGGGTCGGTCTCCGCGTCCGGAGACCGCGGGCTGCCGAAGTGGTCGATCCGGGCCACGTCCGGCGGTCGGATGTGGGCGGCGAGGTCGTCGGAGCCCGCGTAGTAGGCGAGTTCCTGCGAGCCGGTCAGTCCGCTCTCCGCGATGGTGGCGGTGATCCGGTACGGCAGCCGGGTCCGCAGGAGCGCTCCGTCGGGGGAGTCCAGCAGCCGCTTCAGGGCCGGCGAGACGGCCATCTCGCCGGGTGCCGGGTACTGGGTGAGTCCGGGCGGCACCGGCGCCTTCGCGCCCTCCCGCTGGATCATCCGGCCGCGTATGTCGTTGCCGTGGTAGGGCGTGTCGATGTCCGCGATGACGAACGTCTTCTCGCCGGCCTTCATGGGCCGGCCGAAGACGTACGTGTAGTCCGCCCGGGCCACGTCGCGCTGGTGGCGTACGGCCAGCGCGTTCGGGATGGCCGTGGTGAGCAGCAGCAGCGCCACCCCCAGGCCCACGCCGACCGCCGTCATCGCGGCCCGGAACCAGCCCTCGCGGCCGCCCGCGAAGGCGAACCGGACCCCCATGGCCAGGTCCCTGATCCACTGCCTGCCGTTCATACCGCCCGCTCCATGTCCCGGGACTTCCCGTCGCGTACGACGATCTCGCGGTCGGAGTAGGCGGCCACGCGTGCCTCGTGCGTGACGAGGACGACGGCCGCGTTGGTGGAGCGGGCGGCGTCCGTCAACAGCTCCATCACCCGCTCGCCGTTGAGCGAGTCGAGCGCGCCGGTCGGCTCGTCCGCGAACAGCACCCGGGGACCGGTCACCAGCGAGCGGGCCACCGCGACCCGCTGCCCCTGGCCGCCGGAGACCTCGCCCGGACGCTTCTTCGCGAGGTCGTCGACCTCCAGCTTCTCCATCCAGCCGAGCGCGGCCCGCTCGGCCTCCCTGCGGGAGGTGCCGTTCAGCCGCAGCGGCAGCGCGACGTTCTCCACGCAGGTCAGTTCGGGCACCAGCTGCCCGAACTGGAAGACGAACCCGAACTCGGTGCGCCGCAGGGCGCTGCGCTCGGCGTCGCTCATGGTGGCCATCTCGCGGCCGGCGTACATGATCGACCCGGAGTCGGGCGGCACGATCCCGGCGAGGCAGTGCAGCAGCGTCGACTTGCCGGAGCCGGACGGCCCCATCACGGCGACGACCTCGCCCGGATGTATGGAGAACTCGGCGCCGTCGAGGGCGACGGTCGGGCCGTACGCCTTGCGGAGCTTGTCTGCCGTGAGCAGCGAACCGGCGGGAGCGTTCACTTGGCCACCTCCGCGCGGAGCTTGTCGAGCCGGGCCGCGGTCAGTTCCAGCCAGCGCAGGTCCGCCTCCAGGTGGAACAGGGCGTGGTCGCAGACGAGCTGGTCCGCGAGGTCGCCGTGGCGCTTGCGGTCGGTGAGGATGCGCATGCTGCGCAGGTGCTCGGAGCGCTGGCTGTCGAGGATGTCGCCGGCGTTGCGGTGCGTCAGCAGCGCGAGCACGACCTT
>NZ_JAEKKT010000393.1 GCF_019510245.1 Streptomyces sp.
GGGAGCAGCACGGTAATCGTGGTGCCCTCGCCCTCCGTGGAGTCGATGCTGATCTCACCATCGCTTTGCCGGACGATGCCGTAGACGGTGGCCAGGCCAAGGCTGGTTCCGCTGCCTCGAGGCTTTGTCGAGAAGAACGGTTCGAACGCCCACGCCGCCACTGCCGGCGTCATCCCGATCCCGCAGTCGCGGACCGTGAGCTGGGCCGCCGCGGGCGAGCCGGCCGAGTAGCCCGTGGCGAGGGTGAGCACACCACCGGTGGACATCGCGTCCCGCGCGTTGATCGCGAGGTTCATCACGATTTGCTCCACCTGCGTGCGGTCACAGATCGCGTACACCGGACCGGACTCGACGTGGAGTCGCAGTTCGATGTCCTCACCCAGCGTGCGCCGCAGCATCGAGGCGACCTCGGTAACGACCACGCTGATGTCGAGGGACTCGCGGTTGACCACGTCGCGCCGGGCGAAGGTCAGCAGCTGGCCGGTGAGCCTGGCCCCTCGCTGTGCTGCGGCGAGGATCTCCTGCAGGTCGCCCCGCGCGATCGGATCGGCGGTACGCCGTTCTATCAGGGTGGCGTAGTTCTGGATGACCCCCAGCAGGTTGTTGAAGTCGTGCGCGACGCCGCCGGCAAGCTGGCCGAGACTCTCCAGGCGGTGCAGCTGTTCCCGCTGCTCGGCCAGAGCGCGCCGTTGGCGTTCGGCCTCAAGCTGGACGCGATCACGGATGTCACGTACGGAGGCAAGGACCATCAGCTCGCCCTCGTCGTCGGTGACCGTGCTCAGGCTGATCTCGGCGGCGAAGGTGGTGCCGTCCTTCCGCAGCGCTGACAACTGCAACCCGGCGCCCATGGGCCGGGGGTGCGGATCGGCGGCGTAGCTCGCGCGATGCTGCACGTGTTTCTCGTCGATTCCGCCAGGGACGAGCACCTCGACCTTGGCCCCGACCAGCTCGGCGCCCGTCCAGCCGAACAGCCGCTCGGCCTGGGCGTTCATCCACTCGACCTGGCCCGACAGGCTCACGCCGATCGTCGCGTCCGGCGCGGCGTCGAGCACTGCCCGGAATCGCTGCTCACGACGCCGGGCGACGGTCGCGTCCCGGATCGTGGCCGCGACCAACATCCCGTCGTCGGTGCTGAACGAGCTCAAGCTGATCTCGACCGGGAACTCCGAACCGTCGCGCCGACACGACCACAACTCCAAGCCCACGCCCATGGGCCGCTTGGTGGGGTGCGCGACGTACTCCGACCGCAGGTGCGGGTGACCGGCCCGAAAACGCCGGGGCACCAGAACCTCGATGGGCTTGTTCAGCAATTCAGACCTGTCCCATCCGAACAGCCACTCCGCCTGATCGTTGGCGAAGACAATCCGACCGCCCGCGTCGACCGCTATGAACGCGTCAGGCGCGGCCGCCAGTAGACCCCTCAGTACGTCTTCGGACGGCTCCATGGCGGTCCTGCCCCCCGGCGAACACAATGTGTCGCCTACTCGTTACACGCACGGTATACCGCAGTTGATGTTTTCTCGCTGGAAAACCGGCGGTAATGCGAGCAATGTCCGGCGTTGAGGGCACTCCGTCAGCGGTCGTCGGCCGCCGCGAGGCGGCGCAGCGCCTTGAGCAGGGCCGGCTGGTTGCCGACCGGCGCGAAGAACTCCGCGTCGGCCCGCTCGACGACCTCGATCGCCCGCCGGGCCAACCGGGCACCGGCCGGAGTGACCCGTAGCCGCTTCGCGCGGGTGTCCGCGGGGTCGACCTCGCGGCGGAGCAGCTCCTTGGCCTCGAGCTTGCCGAGCACCTGGGAGGTCATCTTCACGTCCGTCCCCGCCTGCCGGGCCAACGTGAGTTGGTTGGGGTCAGCGCCCTGCTCGTTCAGCCACCACGTCGAGGCGAGCAAGACGAACTGGACGTGGGTGAGGTCGAGCGGGCCCAACGCAGCGGCAATCGCTCGCTGCCATCGCAGCGTGACGTGCCAGAGCAAGAACCCAGGACTGCGGTCGGGGTCGGATGCCATGGGTTTAGGCCTCCGCGCCGGACGCCACGGACACCAGCGCGTCGAGCACCTCGGGGAAGTCGGCGGTGATCGCCGGGCCGAGCTCGGGACCGACGACGTCGGCCGCCGAGCCGGTGATCTCGGTGCGGTAGACGACCCGGCTGCGGCCCTCGCCGGTCGGCTCGATGCGGTGGACGGTCGTGACCACGATGTCGCCACCGTCCATGACGTCGGTGAACTGCTCGCCCGGGACGACCTCGCTGAGCGTCATCCGGATGGGGTCACCGTCCGGAGCGGTCATGGTGAACGTGGTGCCGGCGGCGAACGGTCCGTCGATGGTCACGGTGCGCACGCCCGAGTTCCACTGCGTCCAGGTCGTGACGTCGGACCAGTACCGCCAGAGCGTCGCCGGGTCGGCGCTGGTCTCCACTGCGTGCTCGTACTCCCACATGACTGCCTCCATAGCCTGTGAACGGATTATCTACGCAGAGACTATCGTCGCGTCTCCTGCTGCGCAACCCCCGGTCGGCCATGATCGACGGGAACGAACTCTGTCGGCGTGATAGGACTGCACTCCGCGGCGAGGAGGAACGACGAGATGGCGGGAACCGGCGAGCGCCATGCCCGTGCGCGGCCCGTCGACCTGAGCGGCCGCACGATCGTCGTCACCGGAGCCAGCGCCGGCTCCCTCGGTTTCGCCACCGCCCGGGCCCTGGCCGACTGGGGCGCGAACGTGGTCGTGACGACGCGCAGCGACACCGCGTCCGTGCTCCGCGCCCTCTCGGGCGTCCGGCGGTCGGTCGCGGGGCATCCGCTGGATCTCACCGACGTCGCCTCGGTCGATAGCTTCGCCGACTGGTTCGCCCGCACCGCCGACCGGCTGGACGTATTGATCAACAACGCCGGTGTGCACCTCGACCTGCGCAGCAAATGGCCCGAGCCGCGTCACACCGCCGACGGTCACGAGATCCACTGGCGGACGAACTACCTGGGTCCGGCCCACCTCACCCACCGGCTGCTGCCGCACCTGCTGGCGACCGCCGAGCAGTCCGGCGAGGCCCGCGTCGTCAACGTCGTGTCGAAGCTGCACGCCCGCGGCCGCAACGCGTACCTGTTCGCGCCGATCGACCCGTACGACTCGTGGACGGCGTACGGCACGTCCAAGCTGGCGTTGGTTCATTCGGCGTCCGAGCTCGCGCGGCGCTACTCAGCACTGCGCGCGTACGCACTGCACCCGGGATCGGTGTTCAGCCACATCGCCGACCGGGGGCTCGAGGAACGGCCGGTGCTTTCGACGGTGCGGCGCGCCTTCGCGCCGATCGAGCGGCGACTCCTGCTCTCACCCGACCAGGGCGCGCAGACGACGCTGCATTGCGCCACGGCGCCCGACCTGCCCAGTGGCTACTACCGCGCCTGTGCCCCGGCGGCGTGCAGCCGGGATGCGCAGGACCGCGCCGTCGCCACGCGGTTGTGGGACGACACGGCTGCCTGGGTCGGGACTCTCCCGTCGATGCGCTGAGCGAGCGGGCCCGACCGGCGAGACCCTCTGTCATCATCGACCGGGTGCCCGCCCTGATCGCCGAACGCTTGCGCGCCGCGACGGTGGCGGTGATCGCGGTCTCGGTCCTCGTCGTCGCCGGGATGGGCACGTGGCTGCACCGGGCCGGTGCGACGTCGTTCGACGTCTGGGCGTTCCACCGGTCGGTCTCTGCGATCGGCGCCGGAGCGGCCGCCCGCCTGCTCTGGTTCAGCGAGCCGGCCCTGAGCCTCACGGTGATCGTCCTCGTGGCCGGGCTGGCCGCGGTGGCGCGGCGGTGGCGCCTGGTGGCGCTGGCGGCGGTCGGGCCCGCTCTGGCCGTGTGGCTCACCGAGGACGTCCTCAAACCGCTGATCGACCGCTACCTGTTCCAGCCCGGCGTGCCGATCGCCCTCTTGCGCGCGGGCGGCGGCGCCTTCCCCAGTGGGCACGAGACGGGGGTCGCGTCGGCCGCCGTGCTGGCCCTCGTCGCGGTCGGGCAGATCCGATTGGGTGGAGCGGCGCGGGCCGTGGCGGTCGCCGTCCTCACCGCCTGGCCCGCGCTCGCCGCGTTGGGACTCGTCCGCAACTACTACCACTACGCCACCGACACGATCGGTGCCCTCGGCGTCTCGGCGGCCGTCGTCCTCGGCGCCGCTATGACGATCGACGCGGCGGTGCCTGCGCTGGTGCGCCCTCGTCAGTT
>NZ_JAEKKT010000162.1 GCF_019510245.1 Streptomyces sp.
GAGCACGCGGCGGCGATGGCGCGGGCGACGGCGGCCCGGCTCGCGGGGTGGCGGACCGCCCCGGTCGTCCTGGCGGAACAGGCCCGCGTGGCCCTCGGCGACGACATCGCCCACGCGATGGGCGCGGCCCTGGTGGTCGTCCTGATCGGCGAACGCCCCGGCATGTCGGCGGCGGACTCCCTGGGCGCGTACCTGACGTACCGGCCGGTGCCGGGCACCACGACAGACGCCGACCGCAACTGCCTGAGCAACATCCGGCCGCCGCGGGGCCTCGCCTACGAGACGGCGGCAGGGAAGCTGGCGGCGCTGCTGGGGAGGGCGCGGGAGCTGGGGCGGACGGGGGTGGAGCTGAAGGACGAAAGCGATCACGGACAGGTGATCGATCGGATACTCTGAGTTGCGTCTGGCTCGCATCGAGGGGAGGGCGCATCATGACATTGATGACTGAGCGACCGGTGATAAGCGGCGGCGAGCCCGGCAGTTTCGAGGAACTGCTGGACATCCTTGATGAGCTGGACCTGCGTGACGGCTTCAAGGCCGAGATCTACCGGGGGAAAATCGTCGTGTCGCCGTGGTCCAAGGGGTACTACGCCCGAGTGGTGACACTGGTGTGCAGGCAGTTGGAACCACATCTTCCGGAGGGGCACGTCATCGATCGGGGGCCGTTCCTCTACGTCTTCCCCGGCGACGAGAGTGCGTACGGGCCGGACATCCACGCAGCTCCCACGCGGGTCTTTGAGACGGAGAGTAATCGTTTGGACGGCGAGTCCCTGGTCTTCGTCGCCGAGCTGACATCTACTTCCACCCGGGATGACGACCTGACCGACAAGGTCGAGATTTATGGCAGGGCCGGTGTCCCCGTATACCTGCTCCTCGACATGCAGAAGGCGCAGTCAACGGTGTTCTGGACACCTTCGGTCAACGGGTACGAGTCACACTGCACCCGGCCGTTCGGCGAGGACCTCCACGTCCCGAAGCCTTTCGACTGCACCCTCGACACCACCGGCTTCCACGCCCCCACTACGAAGAAGTCGGCACCGTAAGCCCCCACCCCCCCTCCACCACCCGCCACGTCCGTCGCCGTACCGGTCCGGACAGCCCGCCGTCGGCCCGGTAGCGGAAATCCGCCCCCGTCACCGTCACCGTGCGGCCCGAGGCCCGTACCGGGGTCGCCGCCGCGCCCACCGACAGCGGGCGTACCTCCACCTCGGCGAGGCCGTCGTGGCCGCCGGGGGTCACCGAGATGCCCTCGACCGGCTGGTCCAGGTCGACGACCGTCTCGCCGTCGACCTCCACCCGCAGGCGGGCGGGCGGACCGGGCACGGCCAGGGCCGGGGCCGGGCGCACGGACAGGGACCGCACGAGGTTCTGGTACGGCCGCAGCCACCCCCGGGCCGGCACCGGCTCCGGGGCCCTGGCCGCCGTGGCCGCCAGCGGCGGGATCCGCAGCGCGCCCAGCACCACCCCGTCGCTGTCGTCGACGAGGAGGTCCATGCGGCGCTCCACCCCGTCCAGGACCGCCCGTGCCGCCGCGACCGCACCGGTGGGCACCCCGAGCGCGTGCGCGACGTCCAGCGCGCCCCCGACCGGGACCATGGACAGCACGCAGCCGGCCAGCTCCCGTCTCCGGTGCAGAAAGGTCACCGCACGGACCAGGGCACCGTCGTCCCCGACGACCACCGGCCGCCGCGAGCCCCTGCGGGCCAGCACGCGGCCGAATTCCTCGGGCCCCTCCGGCATGCACACCTTCGCCACCGCACCCGCGCTGAGCACGTCTTTCGCGATCCGGACGGATTCACCGTCCGTTTCCCTCGCGGCCGGATCGATGATCACCAGCAGCTGATCGGACCTCGCGAAAGTCGCCACCTCGGTCCTGCCTCGCTTCCTCGGGTAGCATCACTGTGCAAGAGCCCCTTGCGCTATTGCGCCAGGGGCTTCGTCTATTCCGGGGCATCCGGTCCGACGGTTGTGCGGCCAACGACGGCCGCGGTGGTACGCGGCGACGAACCTTACGCGTACGCCCCTGACCTTGGACATGCCCCGCCCGGAAGGGGTGTACGCGCGTGCCCGCACTTGTGCTGCTCGGTGCTCAGTGGGGTGACGAAGGCAAGGGAAAGGCGACGGACCTGCTAGGCGGCTCCGTCGACTATGTGGTGCGCTACCAGGGCGGCAACAACGCCGGCCACACGGTCGTCGTCGGCGACCAGAAGTATGCGCTCCACCTCCTCCCTTCCGGAATCCTCTCGCCCACGTGTGTCCCGGTCATCGGCAACGGTGTCGTCGTCGACCCGTCGGTCCTGCTCTCCGAGCTGAGCGGTCTGAACGAGCGTGGCGTCGACACGTCCAAGCTCCTCATCAGCGGTAACGCGCACATCATCACGCCGTACAACGTGACCGTCGACAAGGTGACGGAGCGCTTCCTCGGGAAGCGGAAGATCGGTACGACGGGGCGCGGCATCGGCCCGACCTACGCAGACAAGATCAACCGTGTCGGCATCCGGGTCCAGGACCTCTACGACGAGTCGATCCTGACCCAGAAGGTCGAGGCGGCCCTCGACGTCAAGAACCAGATGCTCACCAAGCTCTACAACCGGCGCGCGATCGCCGTCGAGCAGGTCGTCGAGGAGTTGCTGGGCTACGCGGAGAAGCTCGCTCCGTACGTCGCCGACACGGTCCTGGTCCTCAACCAGGCCCTGGAGGACGACAAGGTCGTCCTCTTCGAGGGCGGGCAGGGCACGCTCCTCGACATCGACCACGGCACCTATCCGTTCGTGACGTCCTCGAACCCGACCGCGGGCGGTGCCTGCACCGGCTCCGGCGTCGGCCCGACGAAGATCAGCCGGGTCATCGGCATCCTCAAGGCGTACACGACCCGCGTCGGCGCCGGCCCGTTCCCGACCGAGCTCTTCGACGCGGACGGCGAGGCGCTGCGCCGGATCGGCGGCGAGCGCGGTGTGACGACCGGCCGGGACCGCCGCTGCGGCTGGTTCGACGCGGTCATCGCCCGCTACGCGACCCGCGTGAACGGCCTGACCGACTTCTTCCTCACCAAGCTCGACGTGCTGACGGGCTGGGAGCAGATCCCGGTCTGCGTCGCGTACGAGATCGACGGCAAGCGCGTCGAGGAACTCCCCTACTCCCAGAGCGACTTCCACCACGCGAAGCCGGTCTACGAGACGCTGCCGGGCTGGTCCGAGGACATCACCAAGGCCAAGTCCTTCGCGGACCTGCCGAAGAACGCGCAGAACTACGTCAAGGCGCTGGAGGAGATGTCCGGCGCCCCGATCTCCGCGATCGGCGTGGGCCCGGGCCGGGACGAGACGATCGAGATCAACTCGTTCCTGTAGGGCTGTCGTTGCACGACGTTCTTGGGCCGGTCTTGGCAATCCTTGACCGGCCCTTGGGCTTTCCGTGGTTACGCCGGTAACGGGCGACGGCCAGCATCTACGCGGGTAGCCCGCCGCCTCCCGCATGCCACACCCGCCCTCTCCGCCTCTCAGGAGCCCTGAATGCCCGTCAATCCCATGAACCGCCGTGAGTTCGTGCAGAAGTCGGCCGTCACCGGCGCTGCCGTGGCCGTCGCGGGAACGGTCGGTACCGGCAGCGCCGAGGCCGCCGAGGCCGGCCACGGCCACGCCAAGCCCCCGAAGGCGCCCAAGACCTGGAGCTTCTCCATCCTGGGCACCACCGACCTGCACAGCCACGTCTTCAACTGGGACTACTACACCAACGCGGCGCCCGTGGACTCCAAGGGCAACACCTACGGCATCGCCCGTATCGCGACCCTGGTGAAGAACATCCGCAAGGAGGAGGGCCCGGACCGGGTCCTCCTCGTCGACGCCGGCGACATCATCCAGGGCACGTCCCTCGCCTCCTACTACGCGAGCGTCGACCCCATCACCGGCAAGAACGGCAAGCGCGGCCCCAAGCACCCCATGGCCATCGCCATGAACGAGATGCGCTACGACGCGGCGGCCCTCGGCAACCACGAGTTCAACTACGGCATCGAGATGGTCCGCACCTTCGAGAAGCAGTGCGACTTCCCGCTGCTCGGTGCCAACGCCCTGGACGCCAAGACGCTCAAGCCCGCCTTCCGGCCCTACACCGTCAAGCACATCAAGGTCCCGCACGGCCCGGACATCAAGGTCGGCATCCTCGGCCTCACCAACCCGGGCATCGCCCTGTGGGACAAGGACAACGTCTCCGGGAAGATGGCCTTCACGGGCCTGGTCGAGCAGGCGAAGAAGTACGTGCCGCGGCTGCGCGCCCTCGGCTGCGACGTCGTCTTCCTCACCGACCACTCGGGCCTGGACGGCTCGACGTCGTGGGGCGACGAGCTCCCCTACGTGGAGAACGCCTCGAACCTGGTCGCCGAGCAGGTCCCCGGCATCGACGCGATCCTCGTCGGCCACACCCACGTCGACGTCCCGTCGTACACGGTGAAGAACGCGGAGACCGGCGAGGACGTCCTCCTCTCCGAGCCGTACTGCTACGGCTACCGCCTCTCCCGCTTCGACTTCGAGCTGGAGCACGTGCGCGGCTCCTGGAAGGTCACCAGGAAGACCGCCACCACCCTGAACAGCAACACGGTGGCCGAGGACCCGCGGATCACCGAACTCCTCACCGCGGACCACCAGTTGGTCGTCAAGTACGTCAACACCGCGATCGGCACCTGCACCGCGGCGATGACGACGGCGGAGGCCTGCTGGAAGGACGTCCCCGCCATCGACTTCATCCAGCAGGTCCAGATGGACGCGGTGAAGGCGGGCCTGTCGGCGGCGGACGCCGCGCTCCCGCTGATCTCGGTGGCCGCGTGCTTCAGCCGTACGGCCACCATCCCGGCCGGTGACGTGACGATCCGCGACGTCGCGGGCCTCTACGTCTACGAGAACACCCTGTACGGCAAGAAGCTCACCGGCGCCCAGCTCAAGGACTACCTGGAGTACGCGGCGAAGTACTACCACCAGGTCCCGGCCGGCACGGCGGTGGACACCGCCACCCTCACCAACGCCAACAGCTTCTGGGACTACATGTACGACATGGCGGCCGGCGTCGACTACGAGATCGACATCGCGGCGGCCGAGGGCGCGCGCATCAAGAACCTCACCTACAACGGCACCGCGGTCGCCGACGACCAGGTCTTTGTCGTCGCCGTCAACAACTACCGCGCCAACGGCGGCTCCGGCTACCCGCACATCGCCGCCGCGGAGATCGCCTACAGCTCCACCAACCAGGTCCGCGACCTGATGGTCGCCTACGCCACGGCCAAGGGCACCATCGACCCGTCGGCCTTCGCGGCCACCAACTGGAAGCTGACGCAGGGCGGTACGCCGGTCTTCTAGTCCCGCACAGCCGCACGTGTGGTGGCCCCACCCCTCTGGTGGGGTCACCACTCTTTCTTTTCTCCGGGCAAGAGGAACCTGCTGTTGCCGCTCATGAAGCGGCGGAAGCCGTTCCCGGCCGTCGGCCTGACGGACCCCGAACTCAGAGCTGCGTGGCGGCGCGGACCAGTCCGGCGACGGCCCGGGAGCGGCTGTGCGGCGGCCACGCGATCACGGTGGTGACCGGCGGCGCGTCCACCACCGGTACGGCGGCGAGGTCCTCGCGCAGCAGGGCCCGGACGGACTCCGGCACGACACAGCAGGCACGGCCCAGCGCGATCAGCTGGTACAGCTGGGCCTGGTCCCGGACCTCCGGACCGGGACCCTCCGGGTACCTGCCGTCGCGGCCCCGCCAGCGCGCCAGGGGCAGCCCGGCCGGCTCGCCGATCTCGGTCGTCCGCACCTGTTCGCGGACGGCCAGGGGATGCCCGGCCGGCACCACCAGCACCTGGCCCTCCGTCAGCAGTTCCTCGCTGTCGAAGCCCGCCGCGGAGTCGAACGGCAGGTGCAGCAGCGCCACGTCGGCCCGTCCGTCACGCAGCATCCGCTCCTGCTCGCCGACCCCGCACAGCAGCAGATCGACGGCGGCCGCGTCCGGTTCGGCGGCGTAGGCGTCGAGCACCTTCGCCAGCAGTTCGCCGGACGCGCCCGCCTTCGTGGCCAGCACCACGCCCGGCCGGCCGGACGCGGCGAGCGCCGCGCGCCGGGTGCGCTGCTCGGCGGCCGCCACCGCGTCCAGTGCCGCCCGGGCCTCCCGCAGCAGCACCGACCCGGCCTCGGTCAGGGCGACCGCACGGCTGGTGCGTTCCAGCAGCGTCGCCCCGAGCCGCCGTTCCAGACGGCTGATCGCCCGCGACAGCGGGGGCTGCGCCATCCCGAGCCGCTGGGCCGCCCGCCCGAAGTGCAGTTCCTCGGCGACGGCCACGAAGTACCGCAACTCCCGCGTCTCCACGCTTTCATTCTACCGATCCGGCCGGGATCGATACCCCTGCGGTATCGCCGCCCACCCGATCGGTCCTGGCCCACCGTCCCGGCCCCGGACAGGATCGAAGCATGACCGAACAGCAGAAGACCGCGCTGGTCACCGGCGCGAACAAGGGCATCGGACACGAGATCGCGGCCGGCCTCGGCGCCCTCGGCTGGCGCGTCGGCGTCGGCGCCCGGGACGAGGAGCGCCGCGAGACCGCCGTGGCGAAGCTGCGGGCGGCCGGCGTCGACGCGTTCGGCGTGCCGCTCGACGTCACCGACGACGCGAGCGTGACGGCGGCCGCCGCGCTGATCGAGGACCTCGCCGGACACCTCGACGCCCTCGTCAACAACGCCGGTGTCACCGGTGGCATGGCCCAGACACCGACCACCGCCGACCTCGCGACGGTACGGGAGGCCGTCGAGACGAACGTCATCGGCGTCATCCGCGTCACCAACGCGATGCTGCCGCTGCTGCGCCGCTCGCCGTCCCCGCGGATCGTCAACGTGTCCAGCAGCGTCGGCTCCCTCACCCGGCAGACCGCGCCCGGCGCCGAAATGGGCCCGATCGCCGTCGCCTACTCACCGTCCAAGACGTTCCTCAACGGCGTCACCGTCCAGTACGCCAGGGAACTCCAGGGCACGAACATCCTGATCAACCTCGCCTGCCCCGGCTACTGCGCCACCGACCTCAACGGCTTCCAGGGCCACCGCACCCCGCAACAGGGCGCGGCGACCGCGATCCGCCTCGCCACACTCCCCGACGACGGCCCGACCGGCCGCTTCTTCGACGACGACGGGGAGGTGCCCTGGTGACTCACCCCGGCCACGAGCTCAGCCCCGGTTGAGTAGCTCAACTCAGGCGGAGACACACGGTCGGGGAAGAGATTGGAAGCATGAGCCTTCCACCGCCGCGCCCCTCGCAGGGCGGGCTCCTCAGGACGGCCTTCGCCGTCGTGGCCGGACTGCTGCTCGCGGTCGCGGTCGCCGTCAACGGGCTGTTGTTCTTCGGCATGGCCTTCGCCGGTGACAGCTGTGGCACCTCGGCCGGAACAGCGCGGTTCTGCGACGACTCCGGCGGGTGGATTCTCGTGGCGATGCTCGGGCCGTGGGTCGCGCTGGCCGCCGCGGTGGTCACGGTCGTGCTCGGGGCGGTGCAGGCCCGGCGGCCCTGGACCGCCCTGGCGCTGGGCGTCCTCGTCTACGCGGCCGGTCCCGCGCTCGCCCTGTTCACCGTCTTCGGCTAGGCGCTTCGCCGGAAGGGCCGGGACGCGCGCCGTCGATCGTCCGCGGCGCCGTTGTGGCTGGTCGCGCAGTTCCTCCCCCAGCCTTCGGCCAGGGGACCCCCAGCGCCCCTTACGGGGCGCTGCAGCGGCCCGGGATCGGGCGTCGGCGTCCACGGAAGCGCGGGCCCTCACCCGGCCGACTGCAGGAACGCGGCCCAGGTGGCGGGGGAGAGGGTGAGGTGGGGGCCGGCGGGGGCCGTCTTGGAGTCGCGGACGTGGATGGCGTGGGGGCAGGGAGATATTTCGAGGCAGTTCCCGCCGCCGTCGCTGTAGGAGGACCTGCGCCAGGTGTAGGCGGTCTCGACGCAGTCACCGCCCCCGCCGTCGCTGTAGCTGGACTTGAACCATCGCAGGGTTCCGGTGCGGGTCATCGCTTCTCTCCTGCCAACCGTTCGATGAGGCCGACCGAGTCGTCGGTACTCAGAGCCTGCGCGCGGATCTCCGCATAGCGGTTGGCGAGTTGGGAGACTTCCTCCGGTTCGCTGACCAGGATGCCCTGGTCCTCGATCTCCATGTAGACGACGTACTCGTGCTCCGCGGTCACCACCATCTTCATCGCGCCACGGTCGCCGGCATGCGTGCCCCGCAATCCCCGCTCCATCGGGAGTACTTGCAGACACACATTGTCCCGCTGCGCGTCCTCGACGAGCGAGCGCAATTGTCCGCGAAGTACCTCCCAAGGCCCGAACGGCCGGCGCAGCACGCTCTCTTCCAGGATGATCTCGATCATCGGGGCAGGCTCCCGTTTGAACAGCGCCCGGCGGGCCAGCCGTGCCTCTACCAGCTCTTCCCGCTTCTGCTCGGAGACCGGCGGAAAGCTGCCCCCGATCAGTGCGCGCGCGTAGTCCTCGGTCTGGAAAAGCCCGTCGATCACGAGCGTTGCGTACGACGAGATCGTGACCGCCCCGGCCTCCAGCTCCGAGAAGCCCCGGAACCGGGCGGGGTACTTCTCCAGCAGCATCCACTTGCGGGCCTTCTCGAAGACCCCCATCCCATTGCCGATGGCCTCCTCCAGTGCCACGAGCATCTTGTCGCTGGCGAGTTGCGCACACGTCTCCATGGCGCTGATCGCGGACGCCGTGTAGCCGGTCCGCCGCCCCAACTCCTCCTGCGTGAGCTCCTGCTGCTCACGCAGTGCCTTCGCCAGGGCGGCCACCATCTGTGCCGCACCGCCCGCTTCCTCTTTGTTCTCGGCCCGCGCCATTGGCGGTCACCCCCGAACTCAACCGAACTCAACCGGTCACAACCGACGCACCCCGATTTCCGACCGTATTCAGTGGTGGACTCAGAGTTGTGGCGACGGTAGCCGCAGGTGCCGACACTGGTCCCATGAATACGCAAAGTGGCCAGTCAAGCTTTGGCTGGCTCCCGGCCGTCGGCGTTCAACTCCGCAAAGCCGATGCGCAGTTCGACGCCGTGCGGGTGGACGCCGGGAGCGGGGGCGGCGGCTCGCCGACCGGCTCGCGGAGATGACCGGGAGTTCGCCTTGTGGCGGCCTAGCTCCGAGGAGAAAGGAGCGAAATGACTACGTTGCTTGAACGGCCCGAGTCGGTATACCGGAGGTATACTTGCGTCATGGCTGACACCACCGTCAAGGTCGACCCCGCTGTCCGTGACCGCCTTATGGTGCTCGCCCGGGAGCGGGGGATGACCATGCGTGACCTGATCGCGGAACTCGCCGGGGCCACGCCCACGCAGGAGGAGCTGCGCAAGCGGTACGAGGAGACCAAGGCGTACTGCGAGACGCACTTCGGCGTGACCTTCACCGAGGAGGACCACGACCGGGTGGAGAAGATCTGGCAGGACCTGGAGGCCGGTCGGCCGGTTGACAGCCTGTGAGTGCGATGAGGACCGGCTCGACCGGTGTTGTCTTCGACGAGTCCGCCCTGCTGGCGCTGGGCTCGGGGAACTCGCTGGCGTCCCAGTTCGTGTCGAACACGGAGCACGGGCCGACCCGGCACGTCTATGTCCCGGCGCTCTGCCTGGCCGCCGCCGACGGCATGCGCAAGGGGCTCGCGGAGCACGTCGGCGCGCTTCCGGCCATCGAGATCGTCGAGCTGGACTTCGCCGGTGCCTCCACGGTCGGCGCACTGCTGCGTGACGGCGTGGAGTGGCGGCTCGGGCACGCCGTCCATCTCTCGCGGCCCACGCTCGACTGGCCCGACGGCCGTCACGTCGTGACCGTCGAACCCGACCGCTACGCCGACATGCCGCTGGTGCGCACCATCAGGCTTCCGAAGCAGAGGTGACCCCGGTCGACTGAGGGCACACCCCAAGGCTCCGGACCGGGAAACGGTCCGGAGCCCTTTTCACTCACACAGAGATGAACACGCGGCTCACGGCCGCTTCAGCGGTGCCTACCAGCCGCCGCGACCGCAGTCGGAACCGAGGTCGGTGATCTGGGCGCCCGGGCTGCCCTCGCCGTTGATGAGGTTGCCGCCGAGGCCGTTGATGAGGCCCACCTCGCCGAGGATGTCGAGGTTCAGGTCGTGGGACCGGCAGCCACCGCCGTGACCGCCGTACGCGTGCTGCTGCGCCGGCAGGGCGGTGGCCGGGACGGTGCCCATGAAGCCGACGCCACCGACGATGGCGATCGCGACAGCCGCCTTGTGGAGCTTGCGCATGTTCCTCCTCGAGCTGTGGGAGCGCGCGGACATATGAACTGATAAGCGCTCATTTCTGAGGCTAGATCGACATCTCGCGCCGCGCTCTTCGGAGGAGCCATATGGGGACACCGGCATCCGGGTGACCGGTCATCAGCGTGACCGGCCGTCAGCGTGACCGGTCGTCAGCGTGACCGGCCGTCAGCTGAAGACGATCATCGAACCCTGGGCCAGGCTGCGGGTCGCCGCCGCGTGCAGGCCGAGCCACACGTGCCGTTCCCGCGCGAACGGGCTCGGGTCGTAGGGGGCGGGGACCGCCGGTTCCTCCAAGTCGGTCGGGGCGGCCGGGGGTTGGGGCGGGGCCGGGGGGTTCGCCGGGTCGATGCCGATCGACGGGGCGACGTACTCCAGCTCGCGCAGCAGGGCGTGGGAGGAGCCCAGCGGGCCGCCGCTGGCGAGGAGTTCGTCACTGGAGAGCGGGCGCGGGAAGTCGACCGGGACGTAGGCGCCCGCGTGGTCGTAGTGCCAGACCAGGTGCGACTGCTGGGCCGTCGACTCGAACATCTCCAGGAGCTGCTCGTAGTCGCCGCCGAGGTCGTCCACGGGGGAGACGGGCAGACCGCAGACCTGGAGGAGGTAGGCGCGGCGGAGGAAGTGGAGCGCGTCGTAGTCGAAGCCGGCCACCGGGGCGACCTCGCCGGACAGGCCCGGCATGTACTGGTACACCGGCACCGGGGGCAGCCCGGCCTCGGCGAGCACCTTGTTGTACTGCGCGAGTTCCTCGGCGAACGGATTGTCGGGGGTGTGGCACAACACGTCGACGAGCGGTACCAGCCAGAGGTCACAGGCCAAAGAGGGCTCCTCATGTCAGCGCGTTCACAGCGAGTGCTCAGCTAGGTGGTCAGGGAAGAGTAGTCCGTGCGGCGCCGGTCAGCTCCCCTCGTGCAGATCCCATACCCAGACCCCACCGGTCCACTTACCGGGTTTTCCGGTCAGGGCCTCCACCGCCTGTCGTAGTTTCTCGTCATTGGGTTGCGGGGCGACCACCAGGACCCCCGCCTTCCAGTACGCGAAGTCCTTCTTCGCCTGCGCCCGCCAGTTCTTGCCGATCACCGGCACCTTGCCGGAGTAGCGGACGTCCCGGAGCATGCTGGAGGTGTAGCGCGGGACGGCGCCGTAGATACCGATGCGGTCCGCGCCGTAGGGGCCGTTGAAATACCCGCCGGGCAGCTTGAAGCCGAGACCGGCGCTGGTCTGCCAGTGCAGGGCCTCGGCGTAGCCGGGGTCCGGGAGCGGGACGGGGACGAGGGACTCGCCCTTGCCCACGTACGACTTCCACATCCCGCTGCTGATGAACTCCGGGACCGCCTCGCGCTGTTCGGACTTGAGCGGGGCGGGGACGATCGGGAGCAGGGCGAGGGCGACGGCCAGCAGGCCGAAGTACTGGGCGGCGGGGCGGCGGCTGGTCAGCGCCCTTTCGGCCGCGAGCGCGAGCAGGATGCCCAGGGCCGGGGCGCAGATCATCGCCACCCGGCCCTCGATGACGGACTCGAAGAGCGGGAACTTCCGCACCAGCGCCCAGGGCCCCGGGTACACCGTCTCCGTCAGCGGGATGCGGATCTCCGGGCCCAGGGACAGCACGGCCGCGGCCGCCGACGTGAAGGCCAGCGCCTTGACCAGCGGCCGTTCCCAGAACCGCACGACGATCCCGAAGGCGACCAGGAGCAGCGGCCAGCCGTAGAAGGCGTTCTGCTCGGTCGGGTTGAGGGAGAGCTCGTTGGCGCGGCCGGCGTCGCCGTAGAGCATCGAGCGTTCGGCGAAGGCGAGGAGGGAGAGGGGGCTGTTTCCGGCGTTGTCGCCGTGCAGGACGCTGTGGTAGCTCTGCGGCCCCGTGAACTGCCAGTAGAGGGGGTACGCGACGAGGGGCAGGCAGACCGCCCCGGCGATCAGCAGGCCCTTGCCCAGCGGGCGCCACGCCTCCCGCGCCACCTGTGGACGTACGGCCGCGTAGGCGAGGGCGAACAACGTCATCCCGAGCGCCGCCAGCAGGAACGGCTCCTCGCCGAGGAAGACCTGGTACGCCGCCATCAGGCCGAGCACGATCCCGTCCCGCCGGACCCGGGCGCCGGTGGCGAGGCGCAGGGCCCGGTCGATGACCAGCGGGATCATGAACAGGATCACGAAGTTGGGGTGCGCGTTGGCGTGGCTGACCATCGGCGGCGCGAAAGCAGCGAGGGCCGCGCCGACGAAGGCGGCACCCCGCTGCCGTACCACCCGTCTGACGATCAGCCAGTACCAGGCGACGGCGGTCGCGGCGAGGCCCAGTGCCATGCAGACGGAGAGCGAGACGGCCGGACCGGCTATGAGGGTCAGCGGGGCGAAGGGGACCGACAGGCCCAGCATGACCGTGTTGGCCATGAGGTTGACGCCGTCGGGGAAGTTCTGGAAGTCGGAGAAGAACGGGTTGCGGAAGTGCGCGAGGTTGTCCGCGGTCACCGCGAAGAACCACTCCCACTGGTTCTGGTCCTGGATGGAGTCGGTGAGGTAGCGGTGGTCCGGGTCGAAGAAACGGCCCGAGTAGAGGGTGATGGAGAGGACGAGGAAGAGGACGGTGACCAGCAGGTCCGCCGGGCGCAGCCGGCGCAGCCGCAGCCGGGCCAGGTCGGCGAGGACCTTCGGGTAGTCCAGCGGGCCCACCTTCGAGCCGGGCTGGTGGCTCCAGCGGACCGGGACCTCGGTGATGGGGTGGCCGGCGCGGTGCAGGTGCTGGAGGACCTCCACGTCGATGCCCCAGCCGTCCAGCCGGGAGCCGGCGAAGGCCTCGCGGGCCAGGTCGCCGTCGAAGAGCTTGAACCCGCACTGGGTGTCCTTGAGACCCGGCACGGCGGTGGCGCGTATCAGCAGGTTCCCGGCGCGGCCGAGCAGCTCGCGCAGCCGGTGCTGGTGGGCGGCTATCTCCGCGCCCGGCACCGCGCGCGAGCCGATCGCCGCGGCGCCGCCCTCGCTGAGCGCCTTGTCCAGCCGCTCCAGCTCCTCGATCGGCGCGGCGAGGTCGGCGTCGCTGACCAGCACCCGGGCGCCGGTGGTGGCGGCGACGCCGAGCCGCAGGGCGTTTCCCTTGCCCCGGTTGCGGTCGGCGGCGACCAGCCGGACCTGCGGGTGCCTTGAGGCCGCGACCTCGCGGGTCCCGTCCGTCGAGCCGTCGTCGGAGACGATCACTTCCCAGGAACCGAAGCGGCTCTCGTTGTCGGCGAGGTAGCGGGTGACGGCGTCGAGGGTCGGGCCGAGCCGCTCCTCCTCGTTGTACGCCGGGATGACGACGGAAAGCTCGACGGTCGTGGGCGCGGTCATCCGTCCTTCTCCGCCAGTCGCTCGATCAGGGCGAGGGAGTGCGTGTTGGACGCGGCGACGATCCCACGGGCGCCCTCCGAGTCCCGGCGCGCGAGCGCGTCGACCAACTCGGTGTGCCGGGACCACAGATACCCGCGTAGATCCGGCAGCCTGCGCAGGTGCCGTACCGCGCACACCCAGGACTGCACGCGCAGCCGGTGCAGGAAGTCGGCGAGGTAGGGGTTGCCGAAGAGGGCGGACAGCTCCCGCCAGAACCGGAGGTCGTAGCCGACGAGGACGGTCAGATCACCGGCGGCCGCGGCGCGCTGCGCCTCCTCGCCACGCCGCCGGACCGTCGCGAGTGCGGCCGAGACCCTCGGCTCCTCGGGGTCCTTGAAAGCGGGGTGCAGGCCGTCGGCGAGGGCCTGGAACATGCCGTCGGTGACCAGGCTGCGGGCCTCGATCATGCCCCGGTAGTCGGCGAGCGTGTACTCCGGCACCCGGAAGCCGCGGTGCTGGTCGGCGTCGAGGATGCCCTGCGCGGACAGGTCGACCAGCGCCTCGCGGACCGGCGTGGCGGAGACCCCGTACTGTTCGGCGATCTCCTTGACCGTGAACTCCCGGCCCGGCTGCAGCCGCCCGGCGAGCACCTCGTCACGGAGCGCGTCCGCGATCTGCTGGCGCAGGGTACTGCGCGTCACAGCGCCGTTGCCGGGCATCGTGGGGTGCCTCTCCTCACGCGTTCGGGTGACGTGCTCGCTTACACGTACATGTACGAGCACGCCACCTTACGCGTTCGGGTTCCGCGCGTACTCCTTCCGTGTCCACGAAGCTACCCGTGGGTCTTTTCTACGAATCCTGTGGATCACCTGTGAGGGGCGGTGCTTTAGCGCCCCTTTAGGGGCGCGGGGAACTGCGCGACCGGCCCCACCGGCCGGCACCCGACAACGGCGGCCCTTACACCGTGTACTCGTCGGCCACGCTCAGCGCAGCGTCCAGCGCCGCGAACCCTTCCTTCAGCTCCGCCTCACTCACGTTGCACGGCGGCACGACATGCGTCCGGTTCATGTTCACGAACGGCCACAGCCCCTGCTTCTTCGCCGCCGCGCCGAAGGCGGCCATCGCCGCGTTGGCCTCCCCGGCCGCGTTGTACGGCACCAGCGGCTCCCGGGTCTCCCGGTTCCGCACCAGGTCGAGCGCCCAGAACATGCCGACCCCGCGGACCTCGCCGACGCTCGGGTGCCGCTCGGCGAGCGAGGCGAGCGCCGGCCCGACCACCTCGGCCCCCAGCCGCTTCGCGTTCTCGACGACCCCTTCCTCCGCCATCACGTTGATGGTGGCGACGGCGGCGGCACACGCCAGCGGATGCCCGGAGTACGTCAGCCCACCCGGGTAGGGCCGCCTGCCGAAGGTCTCGGCGATCTTCCCGCTGATGGCCACACCGCCGAGCGGCACGTACCCGCTGTTCACGCCCTTGGCGAAGGTCATCAGGTCGGGTACGACCCCGAACAGGTCGGCGGCGAACCACTCACCGGTCCGACCGAACCCGGCCATCACCTCGTCCAGGACGAAGACGATCCCGTACGTGTCGCAGATCTCCCGGACACCGGCCAGATACCCGGCGGGCGGCACCATGATCCCGGCGGTGCCGGGGATGGTCTCCAGCACGATGGCCGCGACCGTCCCCGGGCCCTCGAAGGCGATGGTCGTCTCGAGGTGCTCCAGCGCCCGCGCGGTCTCCTGCTCCTCGGTCTCCGCGTAGAAGCGGGAGCGGTAGAGGAAGGGCGCCCAGAAGTGCACGACCCCGGCGGCGGCGCCGTCGGAGGCCCAGCGGCGCGGGTCGCCGGTGATGTTGATCGCCTGCTGGGTGCCGCCGTGGTACGAGCGGTAGGCGGACAGCACCTTCGGGCGCCCGGTGTGCAGCCGGGCCATCCGCACGGCGTGCTCGACGGCGTCCGCGCCCCCGTTGGTGAAGAAGATCTTGTCCAGGTCCCCGGGCGTCCGCTCGGCGATCAGCCGCGCCGCCTCCGACCGCGCCTCGACGGCGAAGGCGGGCGCGAAGGTCGTCATCTTCGCGGCCTGCTCCTGGATGGCCTCGACGACCTTGGGGTGCTGGTACCCGATGTTGGTGAAGACGAGCCCGCTGGTGAAGTCCAGGTAGCGCCGGCCGTCGTAGTCCCAGAAGTACGACCCCTCGGCGCCGGCCACGGCAAGCGGGTCGATGAGGTCCTGCGCGGACCAGGAGTGGAAGACATGCGCGCGATCGGCCGCCTGCACGGCGGCACCGGCCTGGGGATTGGGCTGAGGGGTCATGCGGGGGAGCGTAGGAGCAACCGGTACGGGAGCGGTATCGGCGACCTGTTCCGTGGCCAGGGGGATTCCGCGACAGATTGTCCACAGCCTGGGGACATGCTCCCGGGTCGGTCCCTGTTACGTAACCGTAGACATGGCGCTGCGCGATCCCCGGAAGGGCCGCATTATTCTCGGCTCGATCACAAGTGTGAGCGAGGGGCGGATCTGCCATGGAGAAGCTGGGGCCGGGGGATCCGCAGCACATCGGGAGCTATCGGCTGCTGGCGCGGCTGGGCGCGGGCGGCATGGGGCATGTGTACCTCGCCCGGTCGGAGCGGGGCCGTACCGTCGCCGTGAAGCTGGTGCGGGCGGAGCTGGCCGCGCAGGAGGAGTTCCGGGCGCGCTTCCGGCAGGAGGTCCGCAACGCCCAGCGGGTCGGCGGGTTCTGGACCGCGCCCGTGCTCGACGCCGACACCGAGGCCGCGGTGCCCTGGGTGGCCACCGGCTATGTGGCCGGGCCGAGCCTCCATCGGGTCGTCGAGCACGACCACGGGCCGCTGCCCGAGCGGTCGGTGCGCATCCTCGCCGCCGGGCTGGCGCACGCCCTGGGCAACATCCACGCGGCCGGGATCGTCCACCGGGACCTCAAGCCGTCCAACGTGATGCTCACGATAGAGGGGCCCCGGGTCATCGACTTCGGCATCGCGCGGGCGCTGGAGACGCTGCCGGGCGAGGGGCTCACCCAGACCGGTTCGCTCCTCGGCTCGCCCGGGTTCATGGCCCCCGAGCAGGTGCGCGGCGACCGGATCACCCCGGCCTGCGACATCTTCTGCCTCGGCTCGGTGCTCGCCTACGCGGCCACCGGCCGGCTTCCCTTCGGCTCCACGGAGGGCGGCGCACACGCCCTGATGTTCCGGATCGCCCAGGACGAACCCGACCTCTCCGGCCTCCCCGAGGACATCGCCGACGTGGTCCGCGACTGCCTGCGGAAGGACCCGGCCGCCCGTCCGTCGCTGGACGCGATCCTGTCCCGGACGGGAGCGGGCGACACGGTCTGGGAGGGCCGGTCCAGGGACCCGTGGCTGCCGGGGGCGCTGGTGGCGCAACTGGGCCGGCACGCGGTGGAGCTGCTGGAGGTGGAGGACCCGACGCTCCACGGGGCGTTGCAAGGGGTGACACCTCACGAGACGCAACGGTCAGCAGACCCAGGGGCGCGGGGCGGCGTTGAATCTGCGGCTGCCGCCGCGGGGGCGCGGCCTGCCCCCACCTACCCGCAGCCGACACCCGGCCCGTCGTCCCCGGAACACGCCCCCGCCCACCCGGCCTACGGCTACCCGAACCAGCCCCACCAGCACCCGCAGTCGGCGCCGTACAACCCGTACACCGCGACCGCCCCCGAACCCGCCCCCGACCCCACCCAGATCTACCCACCCGTCCCGCCGCCCCCGCTGTACGACCCCCTCCCCGCCGACGAGCCCCGCCGCACCACCCGCTCCACCGCCCTCCTCGTCACCATCGCCCTGATCGTGCTGCTGGCCGCGGGCGGCTCGGTCTACGGGCTCATGAACAGCGGCGGTGACGACGGCGCGGACGACAAGGCGGCCGGCCGGGGCACCCCCACCTCGTCGGCCACCGCCCCGACCGCCTCCGCGGAGTCGACGCCCAGCCGGTCGCCCTCCTCCTCGGCCGCTCCGAAGGGCACCGTGCCGAGCGGCTTCCTCGGCACCTGGGCCACCTCGATAGACAACGACACCGGCCACAACACCCGCGAACTCGCCATCCGCCAGGGCGCCGTGGGCGACACGGTCCTCACCCTGGTCGCGGACGGCCCCGGCTACCACTGCGAGTTCGCGGCGAAGCTCGCCGAGAAGCCGGGCGCGGACGGCCCGTTGGAGATCGGCCCGTCGACGGTCACGGCGGGCAAGCCCCGTTCGTCGTGCACCGCCGGAGAGGCCACCGAGGTGACCCTGCTCCCGGGCGGCAGGCTGAAGCGCGTGACGAAGGGCGGCGACGAGAGCCTGACCTACAGCAAGCAGTGAACTGCCGCCGCGCTTGGGGAAGTTGAACGTTCGGCGAACAACACCGTCGAGAAGGGGACGGCGAGGACGTGATCCGCTCGTACGGCCATGCGGCCTGCTGCACGCCGGTGGGCATGAAGCTCTGCGCGTGACGCCCGCCGACCGCCCGGGTCAGCCGAGGCTCACCCAGCTCCCCTGCGCGGCCGAGCGGCTCATCGCGTCGAGGGCGGTCGCGCTGTGCACGGCGTCCTCCAGGGTCGGGCCGTGGGCGGTGCCCTCGGCGACGGACCGCAGGAAGTTGCGGGCCTCGATCACCTTGAGGTCGTCGTAGCCCATGGCGTTGGCGGCACCGGGCTGGAAGGCGCCGTACTCGCCGTGGCCGGGGCCGACGAAGACGGTGGAGACGGGCTGGTCCTGGTAGGAGGTGCCGAGGCTGACGCCCAGCTCGCCCATCCGCCGGTAGTCCCAGAAGACGGCGCCCTTGGTGCCGTGCACCTCGAAGCCGTAGTTGTTCTGCTCGCCGACCGCGATCCGGGAGGCCTCCAGCACACCGCGGGCGCCGGAGGCGAAGCGCAGCAGGCAGTTGACGTAGTCCTCGTTCTCGACGGGGCCGAGTTCGCCGCCGGTCGCGAGGGTGTGGCCGGCGGTGGCGCCGGTGGGCCGGGCGCGCTCCGGGATGAACACGGCGGTGTCGGCGGCGAGCGACTCGATGTCGCCGAGCAGGAAGCGGGCCAGGTCGACGCCGTGCGAGGCGAGGTCGCCCAGCACCCCGCCGCCGCCCCGGGCCCGCTCGTACCGCCAGGTCAGGGCGCCGTCCGGGTGGGCCGCGTAGTCGCTGAACAGCCGGATACGGACGTGCGTCACGGTGCCCAGGTCGCCGGAGGCGATCAGCTCGCGGGCGTACGCGACGGCGGGCGCGTTGCGGTAGTTGAAGCCGACCGTGCCGCGCACCCCGGCCTTGGCCACCGCCTCCGCCACCGCGCGGGCGTCCTCGGCGGTCAGCCCGACCGGCTTCTCGATCCATATGTGCTTGCCGGCCTCCGCCATCGCGACGCCGATCTCGCGGTGCAGGAAGTTCGGTGCGGTGATGCTGACGGCGTGCACCCGGGGGTCGGCGGCGACCTCGCGCCAGTCGCGGGTGGTCGACGCGAACCCGAACTGCTCGGCGGCCTCCTCCGCCCGCCCCGGCACCTCCTCGGCGACGGCCACGAGGTCGGGCCGCACGCGCAGCTGCGGGAAGTGGTGGCCCACGCGCTGGTAGGCCTGGGAGTGCACCCGCCCCATCCACCCGAATCCGACGACGGCGACGCCGAGCGTACGCACCATGGGGCTGCCCCTCCTTGGACCGTCCAGTGCCTGCGTGCTCACGATGCGGCGCCGCTTCCAAAAATGTCAAGACATTCGGGCGTCCGTACAACCCCGCCTGTCGGCGTGCGATGTCGGCCGTGGGTCCGCCGTGGCTGGTCGCGCAGTTCCCCCGCGCCCCTACGGGGCGCGTCTACGGCGCCGCCCACTCCGGCGCCCCGTCAGGGGCGCGGGGAACTGCGCGAGCAACCACGATGGCGCGGCAGTGAACCACGGTGCGAAGTCCCGCCCTCCTGGGGGCGCGGGGTACTGCGCGAACAGCCCCGCGGTGCCGCAGTGGACCGTCGGCGCGCACCCCCGCTCAGCGAGGCTCCGGTGGCCGCTGCCTCGGCATGTTCGGCCGAGCCCCGTTCGTCCCCGGCGGCAGCGGAAACCGCCCGTTCAGATGCCCCGCATCCGCCCGCGGCCCCGCCGTCACCGTCGCCTGCATGCCCAGCGGCGCCGGCCCCGTCCGGAACTCCACCATCCAGTCGGCCGTCTCCGTGCGGACCAGCTCGGTCACGTCCTCCGAGAACCTCCGCAGCACCCCCAGGCACCGCTCGGCCGCCTCGCTCGCCGTCCCCTCCGCAGGCCCCAGCACCTCCCGCACACTCTCCGACGCCCAGTCGAACTGCAGCACCTGCAGCCGCCGCTGCACGGCCTGCGCGGTCGCCATGTCCCTTATCCACCCGGACGTCACCCCGAAGAACCGGTCGATGCCGACACACGACACCGCCAGCAGCAGCGCGAGATACCCCCAGGGCGCGACCCCGCCCACCACCCCGGTCAGGTCGAGGAGCGGCAGCGCGGCCCCCAGCACCGCCCCCACGGCCGCCCCGCACCGCAGCGCCCGCGCCCCGCGCCGCTTCCAGACCCGGTCCGCCAGATACCATGCGGCCGTCGCCAGCGCCCCGCGCTCCACCCACCGGTACAGCTCGTCGAGCCGCTCGGCCGGCTCACCCCAGTCCCCGAGCGGGAACGCCCGCCCGGTCAGATCACCCGGCCGCAGTCCGGCCGCGCCCTCGCCGCCCCGCCCGTCCTGAGGCGGTCCCTCGGGCTGCATCTCCGGCTGACCCACCCGGCACTCCCTTACTGATCCCGACCGGTCACGTTCCGTGACATCGAACCCGACATCGGACCTGACGTCGGGCCTGGCACCGGCCCCGGCACTGGACCTGACAATGGATGCTGACGACGGGAACCCTTCCTACCGCCCAATGGGTGGCGAAGACTGTACTTTCGTCTCTTTTCCGCCCGGAAGTGGGTCTTGATCAGGTATAGGGCAGCAGTGAATCTCACTCGAAAGAGTGGCGGGGCGATGGCTGCGTCAACCACGTAGGCTCATGCACAACAGAGAAATTCCGGACCCGACCCAGGAGCTGATCGTGATCCCCGGTGGTGGCCAGCCCAACATGCAGCAGCTGCTCCAGCAGGCCCAGAAGATGCAGCAGGACCTGGCACAGGCCCAGGAGGAACTGGCGAGCACGGAGGTCGACGGACAGGCGGGCGGCGGCCTGGTGCGGGCTACCGTGACCGGTTCCGGCGAGCTGCGCGCGCTGAAGATCGACCCGAAGGCGGTGGACCCGGAGGACACCGAGACCCTCGCCGACCTGATCGTCGCGGCGGTCCAGGCGGCCAACGAGAACGCCCAGGCGCTCCAGCAGCAGAAGCTCGGCCCGCTGGCGCAGGGTCTGGGCGGCGGCAGCGGCATCCCCGGCCTGCCGTTCTGATGTTCGTCGCCCGCACGACACCCGCACCGCCTTCCTAGGACAGGCGGTAGCCAACTAGCGTACGTACCGAAAGACTCCAGGAAGGGCAGTCCGTTGTACGAAGGCGTGGTCCAGGACCTCATCGACGAGCTGGGGCGGTTGCCCGGCGTCGGTCCGAAGAGCGCGCAGCGGATCGCCTTCCACATCCTGCAGGCGGAGCCGACGGACGTACGGCGTCTCGCGCAGGCTCTCCTGGAGGTGAAGGCGAAGGTCCGCTTCTGCGCGACCTGCGGCAACATCGCACAGGAGGAACTGTGCAACATCTGCCGCGACACCCGCCGCGACCCGACGGTGATCTGTGTCGTGGAGGAGCCGAAGGACGTCGTCGCGATCGAACGCACACGTGAGTTCCGCGGCCGTTACCACGTCCTCGGCGGCGCGATCAGCCCGATCGAGGGCGTCGGCCCCGACGACCTCCGGATAAGGGAGCTGCTGGCCCGCCTGGCCGACGGCACGGTCACCGAGCTGATCCTCGCCACGGACCCGAACCTGGAGGGCGAGGCGACCGCCACCTACCTCGCCCGCATGATCAAACCCATGGGCCTGAAGGTCACCCGCCTGGCCAGCGGCCTCCCGGTGGGTGGCGACCTGGAATACGCGGACGAGGTCACGCTCGGCCGCGCCTTCGAGGGGAGACGACTCCTAGATGTCTGACGCCACGCTGCACGCGACCGCGCAGAACCCCGACGACTTCGCGGTCCAGATCGCCGACCAGGTGGAGAGTTTCCTGGTGGCCGTCATGGAGGTGTCGAAGGGCGACGAGCCGGACTCGGCGGTCCCCTTCCTCCTCCTGGAGGTCTCCCAGCTGCTGCTGGCCGGCGGCCGTCTCGGCGCGCACGAGGACATCGTCCCCGACGAGCGCTACGAGCCGGACCTGGGCCCGGAGCCGGACGTCGACCAGCTCCGCGAGAACTTCGGGCGCCTGCTCGACCCCATCGACGTCTACTCCGAGGTCTTCGACCCGTACGAGCCCCGCAAGGCGCCCGTCCCGGCCCGGATCTCGGACGACCTGGCCGACATCGTCGCCGACCTCCGCCACGGCATGGCCCACTACCGCGCGGGCCGCATCACGGAGGCCCTGTGGTGGTGGCAGTTCTCCTACTTCTCCAACTGGGGCCCCACCGCCTCCGCCGTCCTGCGCGCCCTCCAGTCCGTCCTCATCCACGTCCGCCTCAACCAGCCCCTGGAGGAACTGGACGGCCTGGACACCGACCAGGACACGATGGGCGACGAGACCTTGGAATTCGAAGCGGGCCGGGTGATGGAGCAGGAGATCGGCGGGTCGCTGGGAGCGCGGTCGGTCAAGTAGCCGTCTTCGGGAACTGTCCTACCTGGCCCAGCAGGACGAACAGCTCGGCCGGGGACTGGGTGACACCGTTGCCCCCGGCGTCGGCCACCTGGTCCCGGCGGGCGGCCGCACCGGCGCCTCCGTAGACGAACACCGGGGTCATGGCGTCGGTCTCGCGGATCTTCCGGATCAGCTTGAGGCCGGCGTCGGGGTCGAACCCGTCGGCCTCGGCGCGGCCCATGTCGGAGATCACGGCGTCGAAGGGCCGCGATGCCCTCCGCAGGGCCCGCAGGCCCTCGTCCGTGGACTCGGTTTGTACGACCTCCACGCCCATCGCCTGTAACTGGGCCGTCTGGTAGGCGTTGTTCGAGGGGTTGTCATCGACCCACAGAACCCTGTGCAGGACGCGTCGCGACGGTGGCGACGGCTCCTGTCCGGGCCGGCTCCGATCCGTCCGGACCGTGAGTTGCTGCTGGAGCTCCGCGGTGGTCTCGACGACCTGGTTCGTGAACTCCTGCACCGTCAGCTCGTTGTTGCCGACCTTGAGGCTGAAGGCCCGGTTCCTGACGACGTTCCGGATCTCCGGAAGCAACTTCCACACCACCCAGGCAGCGAACAGCGGCCAGGCCAGCCCGGTCAGCGCCCGGATCAGCTCCGTCGCGTCCTTCACTATAACCTCCCTCCGCCTGGTCCGTTCAGGTCGGGGCCGTCGTCGGGTCCGTTCAGGTCTGTCCATCCCGGTTCTGTCCCATCTGGGCCCAGTTCGTCCAGGATCGGTCCGTCGTCCGTTCCAGGTGGCGCCACCTCCATGCCAAGGTCCAGCGGCACCCGGGCGACGTCGGGAAGTTCGGTGGTGTCCAGCAGGTCCTGCATCCGGTCTCGGCCGAAGTGCTGGATGCCCATCGCCATCGTGCCGATCACGTCCAGGTCCGCCACGTCGATCGGAGCCGCGCCGTTGAACCAGGTCAGGGTGTTGGCCATGGCGAGGTCGACCGTCCTGGCGTAGGCGCGGGACAGTTCGGTGAGTGTGCCGGCGTACCTGCGGGCGGCCGGTTCTGCGTCGGGGGAGAGCATGTCCAGCGCCAGGCCCCAGAGAGTCCGCACCGGCACCCCCATCGACCCCATGGGGACGACGCCGTCCCGGTGCGGTGACCGGCTCGCGAAGGACCTGAGCTCCTCCGCCTGTCCGCTCCCGGGTGTGGTGAGCGCGGCGCAGGCCAGCAGCAGATAGGTCTGCTGCTGGACGTGACCGAGGAACTTGTCCGCCCGGTGTTCCTCGAACGCGGGCCCGGTCGCGTGCTGTGGCTGCCCGTCGGTGCGTAGGAGCAGGGCCCTCCAGGCATCGCGGCGGTCGCGAACCCTGTCCGGTACCAGTGAGGCTTCGAGGTAGGCGCCGTACGTGAGTCCCGCCCGGGAGAACAGCGAGGCGGCGCGGAGCAGTAGAGCGACTCCGCCGTCGCTGTCGACCAGCAGTCGCCACTGGCCCGCGAGGCGGTAAGCCGATGCGGCCTCGATGAGGGCGGCCTCGAGGTCGCCGGACTCCGCCTCCACGTTGCGCATCACGAACTGCGCGTATGCCTCGTGGAAGTCGGCTGCGCTCTGTACCTGGCCGGCATCGAGTTGCAGCGGGTCGAGCGGTGGAGAGGTCATCTCAGAGCATCTCCCTGACGTTGCTCAGCGCTTCGGGCCGCACGAAATGGGGGTTGGAGTGAGTCCACGTCTTCCGGATCGTCCTGCTCTCGCGGTTCCACTCCCATCGCTCGCACCGGCTGATCTGGTTCGCGGGCACGAGGATCTTCGCGGCCACCTCGCCCTCGACCTGGTACGCGGAGTATCTGCGGTAGGTGTTCAGGTCCCGGACCTCTTCGGCGACGCCCTGTACGGCCACCGCGGAGCGGGGGGCCAGGATGACCCAGCAGAAGTAGAGATAGGCGACCGGCTCCCGGCCGAAGCCGGTTCCGAACCAGAGGGCCGTGTGCCGGGCGGTGTGCACGAAGTTGGTCTTCGCCGCCGTGTCCCGCTCGACCGTCCCGCACGACAGGGAGATGAAAGGGGTCTCCTCGCAGAACGGTAGCCCCGTTGCCGGGTCGGTGCTCTCGAAATGGTTCACGTGGAGATTGAGGTTCTGAGCCGTCAGTTTCGAGGCGACGTCGCCGTGCGGCAGGGGATCGATCCGCTGCCACCAGCGGCAGGCGATCCCGAACCTGTTGTCGATCAGTCCTCTGGCGACGTCGTCGTCGGGGAGCGCCATCCCCTTCACACACCACTGCACGATCAAAGCTCGTCCCCCGAGTTCATGCGCGTGCGGGACCCATCAGCGTAGAGCAACCTCCTTGATCCTTTGGTGAGTTGAAGCGCAACGTCCGGGACGGCCACGTCAGTCATGCAGGACGGGGCCAGTCCTGAGCGGTGCCTACGGTCGTCCATGGCACCGACACCGACGGGGTCATCGACGTCACCGAGCGCGTCGAGGCGCTGCGCCGCGCGGCCGGGCTGCGGTGAGCGTGCAGGAGGTGCCGGTCGGGGCCGTATGGAGCCGAGGAGGCGACGCCATGACCCCCAGGACCGAGCACCAGCCGCAGATGTCCGGCGAGAGATCACCTCGTTCGACACCGACACCAATCAGCGCGACCGCGTCGAGAAGCCCGACGGTTACGCCGCCGCAGGCATCCCCGTCCACCTCCTCATCGACCCCGACGACTGCTCGGTCGTCGTGTTCAACCAGCCCGAGAACGGCCGCTACCGGCACGAGGAGAAGCTGCCGTTCGGAGCGGCGGTGAAGCTTCCGGAACCGGTGAACATCACCCTCGACACGGAGCCCCTCAAGGAGTTCGTGGCTGAGCGGTCGTACCGCGAATGTCACAGCGTCCACACCCCCTTCGCCACCGCGGTGACCCCGCCCGTCAGGGCGAGGAGGAGGACCAGGCGGCGGGCTTGGTGTTCGGGGGTGCGGTCGGCGACCGCGCGGCCCATCAGCCCGCCCGTCAGCATGGCGCCGGCCACCGCCGTCCACTGGGCCGCGCTCAGCCCCGGCACCCCGTTCGCCGTCACGGAGAAGGCGTTGACGACGACGCCGTAGAACTGGGCGTTGGGGACGAACTCGCGTACCGTCCAGCCCGCGTTGAGGGCGTAGAGGGAGATCGGGGGGCCGCCCACGCCCGCCGCCGAGTTCATGAAGCCGCCCACCGCGCCGGCCGTCAACGCGCCGCCCCGGCCGCCGAGGGCGGGGAGACGGGCGCCCCGCATCACCAGGAGCACGGCCGCGGTCACCAGGGCTCCCATGGTCAGGAGGAGGAAGGGCGGCGGGAGTTGGCGGGTCAGCCAGGTGCCCGCCGGGACCGTGCAGGCCGCCGCCGCGCACAGCGGGACCATCGCGGCCGGGCGGACCCGGCGCCAGCCGCCCGCCAGGCCCACCACGCTGATCGCGCCCGCCGCGCAGTTGGCGAGCGCGACGCCCTCGGCGGGGCCGAGGAGGAGGATCAGAGCGGGGACGGCGACGAGCGCGAAGCCCATGCCGGTCAGCCACTGCACGCCCGCGCCCAGCAGCACGATGCCGGAGAGAAGGATCAGCGCCGTCATGGTGTACCTGCCTACACCAACCGTTCGGGAGTGCGCTTCCTCGTCGCGGCCGCCGGGAGACGGGAGTGTTGATCTCGCCAGCTCAGCCCAGCCGAGAAACAAGGATCCCGCCGTGAAGCCGCTGCTCTCCTCCCGTCCCGTCCTGTGGTTCCTCTTCCTCTTCAACCTCGTCGTCGCCGCCGTCGCGCCGTTCGTCGTCGACGGCACGCAGGGCGTGCTGACGGCCGTCGGGATGGGGGTCGTGTCGCTCGGCGCCGGCGTCAGCCTCCTGCGCACCTGAGGACATTGGCCGAGCCCTGCACCTGCGCTGTACATCGGCTGCACGGGCGTTGACCACGACCAGAACGAACCGCATGCGCTTCGCCGTCGTCGCCGCAACGGTGACCGTGGGGGTGAGCCAGACCGGTGGCTCGCGGACCCCGCACGAGCCCGGCAAGAAGCAGATCACCGGCCTCTTCGACAGGTGGAACGCGGCCCTGCGCACCGGTGACCTGGAGAAGGTCGCCGACCTGTACGCCAAGGACGCGGTGCTGCTGCCGACCGTCAGCAACGAGATCCGCACCGACCACGCCGGCATCGTCGACTACTTCGAGCACTTCCTGCACAACAAGCCGGTGGGTGAGAAGAAGCGCACCATCGTCAAAGGGGGCCGGTGGGACCTCCGCGCTGTCCAGGCGGACGCGGGCGGCCTTGCGGCCGACGGTGAGCCGGGAGCCGGAGCGGTCGGGGCTGCGTCCGGCGCAGTACCGCCCTGATCCGGGCGATCACCTCGCGGACCACCCGGTCCGTCTCGCCGCTGCCGGCGCTGATCACGATGATCGGCACGTCGCCGCCGGAGCCCCGCCCGCGCAGGGCCAGGGTGGGCGAGCGCGGCGGCGCCCGTGGTGACCCACTCGACCTCGAAGCCGTACCGCTTCAGGCCGCGCCGGAGTGATTCCGCGGCGCACGCCCCGTACCTTAATTCTTGAAACTTCACGCACGGGGTGCGATGTGAGGCAGGGCACTTTTCGCGTGGGGTGCCGCTTGCTGGGCAGGTTCCGGTCGCGAGCGGCGAGGTCCCGCCGGTCTCACCATGCGGGAGCAGGCTGGTGGAATTCGGACGCTCGTTAAACTGAGCCGACACAAACGAACCGAGCGAGGAGCGCACGTGGGCCTTGTCGTGCAGAAGTACGGAGGCTCCTCCGTTGCCGATGCCGAGGGCATCAAGCGCGTCGCCAAGCGGATCGTGGAAGCGAAGAAGAACGGCAACCAGGTGGTTGTCGTCGTTTCCGCGATGGGCGACACGACGGACGAGCTGATCGATCTCGCCGAGCAGGTATCCCCGATGCCTGCCGGGCGTGAGTTCGACATGCTGCTGACCGCCGGAGAGCGTATCTCCATGGCACTGCTGGCCATGGCGATCAAAAACCTGGGCCACGAGGCCCAGTCGTTCACCGGCAGCCAGGCAGGCGTCATCACCGACTCGGTCCACAACAAAGCCCGGATCATCGACGTCACGCCGGGGCGGATCAGGACGGCGCTGGACGAGGGCAACATCGCCATCGTCGCCGGCTTCCAGGGCGTGAGCCAGGACAAGAAGGACATCACCACGCTGGGGCGCGGTGGGTCCGACACGACGGCCGTGGCGCTGGCCGCCGCGCTCGACGCCGAGGTCTGCGAGATCTACACCGACGTCGACGGTGTGTTCACCGCCGACCCGCGCGTGGTGACGAAGGCGCGGAAGATCGACTGGATCTCCTTCGAGGACATGCTGGAGCTCGCCGCCTCCGGTTCCAAGGTGCTGCTCCACCGCTGTGTGGAGTACGCGCGCCGCTACAACATCCCGATCCACGTCCGGTCCAGCTTCAGCGGACTTCAGGGCACGTGGGTCAGCAGCAAGCCGATTGGGGACAAGAAGGTGGAGCAGGCCATCATCTCCGGTGTCGCGCACGACACCTCCGAGGCCAAGGTCACGGTCGTCGGTGTGCCCGACAAGCCGGGCGAGGCCGCCGCCATCTTCCGGACCATCGCCGATGCCGAGATCAACATCGACATGGTCGTGCAGAACGTGTCCGCCGCCGCCACCGGCCTGACGGACATCTCCTTCACGCTCCCGAAGACCGAGGGCCGCAAGGCCATCGACGCGCTGGAGCGCAACCGGTCGGGCATCGGCTTCGACTCGCTGCGCTACGACGACCAGATCGGCAAGATCTCGCTGGTCGGCGCGGGCATGAAGACCAACCCGGGGGTCACGGCCTCGTTCTTCGAGGCGCTCAGCGACGCCGGGGTCAACATCGAGCTGATCTCGACCTCGGAGATCCGCATCTCGGTCGTCACCCGGGCCGACGACGTGCCCGAGGCCGTGCGCGCCGTGCACACCGCCTTCGGTCTGGACTCCGACACCGACGAGGCCGTCGTCTACGGGGGCACCGGCCGATGACCGGCAAGCCGGCGCTCGCGGTCGTGGGTGCGACCGGGGCGGTCGGCACGGTGATGCTCCAGATCCTGTCCCAGCGGGCGGACGTCTGGGGCGAGATCCGCCTGATCGCCACCCCGCGCTCGGCCGGCCGCAAGCTGACCGTGCGCGGGGCGGAGGTGGAGGTCGTCGCGCTGTCGGAGGAGGCCTTCGACGGCATCGACGTCGCGATGTTCGACGTGCCGGACGAGGTGTCCGCACGCTGGGCGCCGGTCGCCGCCGCCAAGGGCGTCGTCGTGGTGGACAACTCCGGCGCCTTCCGGATGGCCCCGGAGGTGCCGCTGGTCGTCCCCGAGGTCAACCCGCACTGCGCCCGCAACCGGCCGCGCGGGATCATCGCCAACCCCAACTGCACCACCCTGTCGATGATCGTCGCCCTGGGCGCGCTGCACGCCGAGTTCGGGCTGCGCGAGCTGGTGGTGTCGTCGTACCAGGCGGTCAGCGGGGCCGGGCGGGCCGGCGTGGAGACGCTGCGGGCCCAGCTGTCGATGGTCGCCGGTACGGAGCTGGGCACCAAGCCCGGTGACGTACGGCGGGCGGTCGGGGACCTGACCGGGCCGTTCCCGGAGCCGGTCGCGCTCAACGTCGTACCGTGGGCCGGGTCGCTGCGGGAGGACGGCTGGTCGTCGGAGGAGATGAAGGTGCGGGACGAGTCCCGCAAGATCCTCGGGCTGCCGAAGCTGCCGGTCGCGGTGACGTGCGTGCGGGTGCCGGTGGTCACCACGCACTCCCTGACGGTGCACGCCCGCTTCCAGGGCGAGGTCACGGTCGACAAGGCCCGGGAGATCCTCGACACGGCCCCGGGTGTGGTCCTCTTCGACAACCCGGCCGCCGGGGAGTTCCCGACCCCCGCGGACGTGGTGGGCACCGACCCGACCTGGGTCGGGCGGGTGCGGCGGGCGCTCGACGACCCGACCGCGCTGGAGCTCTTCGTGTGCGGGGACAACCTTCGCAAAGGGGCCGCTCTGAACACCGCGCAGATCGCCGAGCTTGTGGCGGTGGAACTGACCGGCCGTTCAGGTATGGCGGATTTCGTGTGAACACCCGGTGACCACGGCAAATGCACCGGATGCGCCCCAGATGGGAGCGGGCCCACAGGTAGGCTCCACGTAAAAATGTGTCCCGGAGCATGGTCCAAACCTCTTGTACCGGGACCGGTCCGCGTTCGAAGATTTTCCTCCCCGTCCTCCGCAACCATGCGGACGGCGGGGAGCGTCTTTGCGGTCGCCCACTTACCGGGCGCTTACGCAACCGGGCCTTGGGGGCGCGGGGACGCATGATCCTGGCGTGGGGACGCCGTGATCGGGGCGTGGGGACGCCCGTTCATAATGGGATATAAGGGAAGAGCGGGACGCATGGCGGCAATTGACGCACCGTCGGGTGTGCTGCCGGACGCGCACAGAACGGTGCCGACCGCGCCGGCCGGCCCACCCGGCTGCCCCGGCGTGCGCGCGGTCGGCGCTCCCGGCCCGCGCGTGACCGGCGGACCCGGCCTGCGCGCGACCTGCGGAGCCGACGTGCGCCCGTCCAGCGGGCTCGCCACGCGCCCGTCCGGCAGGCCCGATGCAAAAGTGATACCCGGCACGTACAACCCCGCCGGGGGTAGACGTGTCCAACTTGCGTGGCAGAGGTACTCGAACTCAGTGCGCCCGGCGGCGCGACGGCCCTGCGGCCGCCCCGCGCCGGCCTGCGCCCCCGCATGCCCGGTACGCCCGGCGGCATGCCGGTGATCGCGCCCATGCCCGCAGCGCGGCCCACCCGCATACCCAGCCAGCGCGACGGCGCGGAGGAGACGGCGACGGCGGCCGGTACCACCGTCGACCACCTCACCGAGACCTACCGGGCGCACTACCGCTCGCTCCTCGGCCTCGCCGCGCTCCTCCTCGACGACACCGCCTCCTGCGAGGACGTCGTCCAGGAGGCGTTCATCCGCGTCCACTCCGCCCGCAAACGCGTCCGCGACCCGGAGAAGACCCTGGCCTACCTGCGCCAGACGGTCGTCAACCTCTCCCGCTCCGCGCTGCGCCGCCGCATCCTCGGCCTCAAGCTGCTCTCCAAGCCGATGCCGGACGCGGCCAGCGCCGAGGAAGGCGCCTACGACCAGTTGGAGCGGCGCGACCTGATCAAGGCGATGAAGGGCCTGCAGCGCCGCCAGCGCGAGGTCCTCGTCCTGCGCTACTTCGCCGACATGACCGAGGCCCAGGTCGCCGAGACGCTCGGCATCTCGCTCGGCTCGGTGAAGGCCTACGGCTCGCGCGGCATCGCGGCACTACGGGTGGCGATGGAGTCGGCGGCATGACGGACAGCCCCGAGGGAGGCGACTCGCATGATCGCCACGAGCCCTACGCCTGGCACGAGCCGACACCAGAACGACGCCACGAGCAAGAGCACACGCAATCGCACGCTGGGAACGGAACTGTGAACCACGGCCCCGACGACAAGGGCCCCGAGGGCCTGGAACAGGGCCCTGAAGGGCTTCGGAACGGGCTCGGCTTCGGGGCCGGTGCCGCCGACCCCGAAACCCTGGACGGGCTCGGCACGGACGAGCTGGCCCTGCGCCGGCTGCTGCACTCCGCGGTCGACGACCTCGCGCCGCGCGACGGCAGCCTCGACCACCTGCGCCGCGCGGTGCCCGCCCGCCGCGCCCGCAAGCGGCAGGCCGCCGTCGGCATGGCGGCCGCGGCCTTGTTCATCGGCACCGCGATCCCCGCCCTGCTGCACGTCTCCAACTCCGGCGGCACCGACCCCAACACCTCCATGGCCGGCCAGGCCTCCCAGGCGCAGGGCGGTGCCACGGGCGGCAAGAACCCCGACGGCGGCGTCGGCACCGCGGGCGGCAGCGGCGGCCAGGCCGCCGACCAGAGCCCCGGCGGCGGGAAGGGTGGCGGCAAGAGCGAGAGCACCGGAGCCGCCTCCGGCACCAAGGTCGTCCCCACCGCCAGTGCCGCCAGCAGCGCCCCCGTCTGCACCTCCGCCCAGCTCGGCACCCCGACCTCCACCGTCGGCGCCCCCGACTCGACGGGCGTCGTCTACGGCACCTTCCGCGTCGTCAACGTCTCGACGACGAGCTGTACCGTCGGCGGCCCCGGCAGCGTGGGCGTCCTCGCGCAGGGCGCGGCCGACGCCACCAAGGTCCTCACCGCCCGGCACGCCTCCGGCGACGCGGCGGCCGGACTGCCCGACCCGACCGCCGAGCTCACCGGCCTGGTCCTGGCGCCCGGCGCGGCCTACGAGGAGAAGTTCGGCTTCGTCCCCTCGGAGACCTGCCCGACCAGCGGCTCCGACACCGGCGGCTCCACCGGCACCGGCTCCACCGGCTCCACCGGCGGTTCCACGGCCTCCCCGAGCCCCTCCGAGGGGGCCAGCAGCAGCGCCGGAACGACCACCTCCGGGTCGGACGGCACCACCACCCAGCTGCTCACCGAGGACGGCGGCACGGCCGACGGCAGCGTCGCGGTCTCGTACACCCCGCAGGCCGGGTCCCCGACCGGGTCGGCGACGGTGACGAACGCGTGCGCCGGGACGGTCTACTGGACCGGGGTCCTGGCGGCACAGTGACCGGCAGGACCGGGATGACCGACGGTACGGCAGGACCGGCCGGGGCCGTCACACGGCGGTCGGCTGCTGGGCTTCCTCTTCCGGGTCCGGGACCAGGCCGAGCGCCGCGTCCCGGGCGAACTCCACCTCGCGGCGCACCAGCCGGAACCACATGAACACCACGAACCCCGCGAACACGAACCACTCACCGGTGTAACCGAGGTTCTGGAACGCCTTCAGGTCGAGCCCCGAGTTGTCCGGCGCGGTCGCCGGTACGGCCGTCATCCCCGAGTCGGCCTTGTCCAGGGTGATCCAGGCGTCGTACACCGGGTACGGCACCAGGTTCACCAGCGAGGCCGCGCTGATCGCCGCCGTCTGCCCGGACGGCAGCCCGCCCTGGTTGCTGACGCCGTTGTCCCCCGGCGTCTCGGAGGCCTGGAGCGCGCCGGTCACGGTGACCTCGCCGGTGGGCGCGGCGGGCGCCTCGGCGGCGTCCGCCCTGCCGGGCAGCCAGCCGCGTACGACGGGCAGGGCCTTGCCGGAGTCGGTGCGCAGCAGGGTCAGGACGTAGAAGCCGTTCTTGCCGTCGACCTGGCGGTCGGGCACGAGCAGCTGCTTGGCGTACCGGCCGGTGACGGTGGCCCGCTTGCCGGAGGTCGACTGGTCGACGGGCAGCAGGTCGGCCAGCGGGCGGGCCGCCTCCGTCTTCGCCGTCTGCACCTGCTCGTCGGCGCTGCGATGCGCGTCGACACGCGCCTCGAAGCGGCTCAGCTGCCACGACCCCATGAAGATGCAGAACGGGATGGCGAGCAGCACGAAGACATTGATGCCCCACCAACGGGGTGTCAGCAGAAAGCGGTACACGCCGTCCACGGTACGGGGCGGTTCATGACGGTTTACGGGCGGGGTGGGCGCGTCCCGGTCCGGACGGCCACCTGGAGGTTCGCAAAGTTATCCACAGGCGGTGGACTCTCCTCGGCGCATTGTGGGCGGGGACGGGCAGTATGGGGCCATGACTGCGGCCATGAGTGAGAGCGACATGCCGGACTGGGAGAAGCGCTTCCGCGCCCCTCGGGTCTCCCTGCCGGACTGGGCGGAGGACGCCCCCCACCGTTCCCTGTTCGTGTCGAACGCGACGGGGACGTACGAGCTGTACGCCTGGGACCGCGCGAGCGGTGAGCAGCGCCAGGCGACGAACCGGCCGAACGGCACGACGGACGGGCTGCTCTCCCCGGACGGCGCGTGGATCTGGTGGTTCGACGACAAGGACGGCGACGAGTTCGGCGTCTGGCGCCGGCAGCCCTTCGGCGGCGGCGCGGACGAGGAGGCGACGCCGGGCCTGGAGCCGTCGTACCCCTCGGGGCTGGCGCTCGGCCGGGACGGCCGCACGGCGGTCGTGGGCCGCTCGACGGACGACGAGGGTACGACGATCTACCTGGTCAGAGAGGGGGAGGAGCCCCTGGAGATCTACCGGCACGCCGAGTCGGCCGGGGTCGGCGACCTCTCCCACGACGGCTCGCTGATCGCGATCGAGCACACCGAGCACGGCGACGCGATGCACTCGGCGCTGCGCGTGGTCCGCCCGGACGGCACGACGGTCGCCGAGCTCGACGACACCGACGGCGGCAGCGAGGAGCTGGGCCTGGAGGTGCTGGGCTTCGCCCCGGTCGACGGCGACCCGCGCCTGCTCATCGGCCACCAGAGGCGGGGCCGCTGGGAGCCCCTGGTCTGGGACGTGGTCTCCGGCGCGCAGACGGACCTGGCCCTCGACCTGCCGGGCGACGTGAGCGCGGAGTGGTACCCGGACGGCAGCGCGCTGCTCATCGCGCACAGCCACAAGGCCCGCAGCGACCTGTTCCGCTACGACCTGGCCACGCGCGAACTGGCGCGCATCCCGACTCTGCCCGGGTCCGTCTCCGGGGCCACCGCCCGCCCCGACGGCACCGTCGAGTACCTGTGGTCCTCGGCCGCCGAGCCGCCGGTGGTCCGCTCGACGACCGGCGAGGTGGTCCTGGACCCGCCCGGCATGAAGTGCCCACCGTCGGTCCCGGTCTCGGACGCGTGGGTGGAGGGCCCCGGGGGTGTCATCCACGCTCTGATCCAGAAACCGGCCGGAGCGACGGGCCCCCTCCCCACCGTCTTCGACCTGCACGGCGGTCCGACCTGGCACGACAGCGACAGCTTCGCGGCCGGCCCGGCGGCCTGGGTGGACCACGGGTACGCGGTGGTCCGCATCAACTACCGCGGCTCCACGGGCTACGGCCGGGCCTGGACGGACGCGCTGAAGCACCGGGTGGGCCTGATCGAGCTGGAGGACGTGGCGGCGGTACGGGACTGGGCGGTCGAGTCCGGCCTCGCCGACCCCGACCGGCTCGTCCTGACCGGCGGCTCCTGGGGCGGCTACCTCACGCTCCTCGGCCTGGGCACCCAGCCGGCCTCCTGGGCGGTGGGCATCGCGGTCGTCCCGGTCGCCGACTACGTCACGGCGTACCACGACGAGATGGAGTCCCTGAAGGCGATGGACCGCACGCTGCTGGGCGGCACGCCGGAAGAGGTCCCCGAACGCTTCGCCGCGTCCTCCCCCCTCACCTACGTGGACGACGTGAAGGCCCCGGTCTACATCTCGGCCGGGCTCAACGACCCCCGCTGTCCCATCCGTCAGATCGACAACTACGTCAACCGCCTGGCGGCCCGCTCGGCCGTCCACGAGGTCTACCGCTACGACGCGGGCCACGGCTCCCTCGTGGTCGACGAACGCATCAAGCAACTCCGCCTGGAAATGGAGTTCGCCGAACGCCACCTCACGCCTACGGCGACAGCACCGACAGACTGACCCCGCTTTCCCACCCGCCCCACTGACCAGCGAGGCCCTCACTCACGCCGAGCCATGACTGAGGGCCCGGCTACTCCCAAAGATGCGGTTCTGAAGCGCCCCGTCAGGGGCGCGGGGAACTGCGCGAGCAACCACGGTGGTGCGGCAGGGAATCACGGTGCGGGGTGGGCCCCGTCAGGGGCGCGGGGAACTGCGCGAGCAACCACGGTGGCGCGGCAGGGAATCACGGTGCGGGGTGCGCCCCGTCAGGGGCGCGGGGAACTGCGCGAGCAACCACGACGGCGCGGTACTGAACCACGGCGCGGGGAACTGCGCGCTCAGGCGTCGTGCGGGTGGGTGGGCGAGGCCACGTGGCCGGACAGCTCCGCCAGCCCCCTCCGGGTGGCGACCACCACCGCCCGGTCCCCGCCCCGCAACACGTACTCCCCCGCCGCAACCCCCTGCCGGCCCTCGAGCGCCAGCACCCGCCACGCCCCCGCCCGAAACGCCCCCGCCACCGTCCGCCCCTCCAGCTGCGGATGCCCGCGCACCTCCACCACCGCCACCAGCAGCACCTTCCGCTCCACCGGGATCGCCCCGAGGATCTGCCGCCCCAGCATCGCCCCCGCGAAGGACGGCGCCGCCAGGTACGAGACACTCCGGCTCCGGGTGATCGCATCCGGATGCGCCGCCCGCAGCGTCCGGTACACGGCGGTCGCGAAGTCGTCGTCGTACAGCCGCAGCACCGCCGTCAGCTCGGGCCGCACGGACCGCGCGTACAGCACGGCCTCCAGATTCGTCGTGTCCGCGCTGGTCACCGCGAGCAGCGCCTGCGCCCGATGGATCTTGGCGGCCTCCAGGACCCCTTCCTGGGTCACGTCCCCGAGCACCACCGGCACCCGCAGCCGCCGCGCCACCGCCAGCCCGCGCGCCTCGGGATCGGCCTCGACGCACACCACGGGCACGTGCAGTTCGCGCAACCGCGTCAGCACCCGCGTGCCGATCTTCCCCAGCCCGAGGAGCACCACATGCCCGCCCAGCCCCCGGGGCGGCTTGCGCAGCGCGGACGCGGTCCGGAAGGTCCCGAGCGCCTCCAGCACCGCCGCCAGCAGCACCGGCAGCAGCAGCAACCCGACCAGCCCCGACAGCAGTTGCAGGATCTGCCGCCCGAGCGGCGCCCCGATCGCGGGGTTGTCGATGGCGAACAGGTCGAGGAGCGTGTAGTAGAAGGCCCGTACCGGATGCATGTGCGTCACCACCGACAACGCGACCGCGAGCGCGACCACGCACCCCACACTCCCCAGCAGCGACCACCTGAGCCGCCGCGAGAACAGCGAGGCGAGCGGGGGTACCACCCCGACCCCGCGCCCGGCGGGCTCCGCCGCCCCCGCCGACGACGACACGTGCTCCAGCACCATCACGCCACGCTCGCCCGCGGCCCGTACCTGCTCGTCGTCCGGCAGCAGCCGCGGCCCCCGCTCCCGGCCGCCCCCGGCAGGCTCGTCGGGCACGGTGCCGTTCGGCGAGAGCAGCGCCAGCGGGAAGAGCCCGCGCTCGACGGCGTCCTGTCCCGCACCGGCATCCGGCGGCAGATCCACCGCCCGCAGCACCAGGCCGTCTGTGTGGATGACCTTGCCGCGCCCGGCGAGCGCGGTGGCGGCGAGAGCCGGGGCGGCGGTGTCGGCGTCGGAGAGCACGATCGTGGAGGCGTCCCCCACCGCGCCGCCTCCGCCGCCGTCCGCGTCCCCGATCGCCAACGCGGCAGCTTGGTCGAGGAGTTCCTCGATGTGCTGCCCCAACCGCCGGTTGTACAGCCGCAGCACCAGCCGCAGCCGCGGATTCAGCCGGCGGGCGGTGAGGGCGGCCCGGATGTTGGTCTCGTCGTCGTCGTACACGAGCGCGAGCGCGGCGGCCCGCTCCACCCCCGCCTCGGCGAGCACCGCCTCACTGGTCTCGTCGGCCTCCAGGACCCGCTCACCGCGCGGCCCTTCACCGCCACCGGAGACCGCACCGGCACCGGTACCACCCCCACCGCCGTTGCCGCCCGTCCGGCCCACGGCCGCACTGACCACCCGGTCGAACAGCGCGGCCGAGGCGGCCCGCGCGCGTCCGACGACCGGCGGCCGGGCGATGCGCACGTTCGGCGGTACGACGAGGGTGACCTGTTCGCCGTAGACCGTGCGCAACTCGGCGGCCAGCCGGTGCGCGAGCCCGTCGTCCCCGCACACCACCATGGACGCCGGGGTCCCACCACCCTGATACGGAACGCTCGCCACGAGGGAAAAGACTGCCTCAACGCAACGCATGGTTCCAGCAACGAGATGAACAGCCGCCCCCGGCCTCCCGTACGGAGGGAGAGGGAGCATAATCCCGGATCTGACCGAAGTGCCGGAGGTATCCGACCCGTGGCCATCACCGAGAAAGCCGCCCCGCCCGGCGCCGCGCCCGAAAACGGGACCCCCGGCGCCGACGGCACCGGCGCCCCGCCCGACCGGGAGGGCTGGCACCTCAGCTCCCCCCTGGCCCTCACCCTTCTCCTCCTCCTGGTCGTGGTGTTCCAGGGCCCGGTGCGCGGCGCGCTGTCGAAGCCGGTGATGCAGAGCTGGATGACGGTGTTCGTGGCGGTGGTCGTCCAGGCGCTCCCGTTCCTCGTCCTCGGCGTGCTGCTCTCCGCGGCGATCGCGGTCTTCGTCCCGCCCTCCTTCTTCGCCCGCGCCCTGCCCGGCCATCCCGCCCTCGCGGTACCGGTCGCGGGGCTGGCCGGTGTCGTACTCCCGGGCTGCGAGTGCGCGTCGGTCCCGGTGGCCGGCGCCCTGGTCCGCCGGGGTGTCACCCCGGCCGCGGCGATCGCCTTCCTGCTCTCCGCGCCCGCGATCAACCCGATCGTGCTGACGGCGACGGCCGTCGCGTTCCCGCGCAACCCCGAGATGGTGGTGGGCCGGTTCGCCGGCAGCCTGCTGGTGGCGTGCGCGATGGGCTGGCTGTGGCAGCGGCTCGGCCGCACCGACTGGCTGCGGCTGCCGGCGCACGCGCACCACGAGGGCGAGACCAAGGGGGAGGCGTTCTGGTCCTCGGTCCGGCACGACACCATGCAGGCGGGCGGCTTCCTGGTGCTCGGCGCGATGGCGGCCGCGACGCTGAAGGCGGTGGCCCCGGCGGAGTGGCTGCGCACGGCGGCCGCCAACCCGGTGGTCGCGATCCTCGCCCTGTCGGTCCTGGCCGTACTCCTGTCCATCTGCTCCGAGGCGGACGCGTTCGTGGCGGCTTCCCTCACCCAGTTCTCGCTCACCGCGAAGCTGGCCTTCCTGATCGTGGGCCCGATGATCGACCTCAAGCTCTTCGCGATGCAGGCCGGCACCTTCGGCCGCGGCTTCGCCCTGCGCTTCGCCCCGGCCACCTTCGCGGCGGCGATCGTGGGCGCGGTACTGACCGGGGCGGTGCTGCTGTGAACCGGCAGGCGCAGGCGGCGGTGATGTTCCTGGTGGGCGCGGCCCTGCTGCACGCGGGCATGACCGACCTCTATCTCCGTTACGTCAAGGCGGGCCTGCAGCCGCTGCTGCTGGCGGCGGGCGCGGTCCTGATCGTCTCGGCGCTGGCGACGGCGTGGTACGAGTGGAAGCGCGCCCGCAGCCGGAAGCGGGCCGCGCGGGAGGCCGTGCCGGAAGCCGTGCCGGAGGCCGTGCCCGAGACCGCGTCCGAGGGGCACGTCCACCGCGAACCCCGCATCTCCTGGCTGCTGGTGCTCCCGCTCCTCGCCCTGATCCTCATCGCGCCGCCCGCACTCGGCTCCTACAGCGCGATGCGCACCGGTACCGCCCTGCAACAGCCGTACGGCTACAACAAGTTGCCCACGTCCGACCCGATACCGCTCAACCTGGTCGATTACGCTGGGCGCGCCGTCTACGACCACGGGCGTTCGCTGGCCGGCCACCAGGTCCGGATCGCCGGCTTCGTGGCCGTCGACTCGGCCGGCACCCCGTATCTCGTCCGGATGGCGCTGAACTGCTGCGCGGCGGACGCCCAGCCGGTGAAGGTGGCCCTGACCGGGAAGATCCCCCCGGTCCTCCAGCCGGACGCCTGGCTCCAGGTGACGGGCACCTACACCGCCCGCGAGACCCGCGACCCGGTGAACAACGGCCCGATCCCGTACCTCCAGGTCACCGAGGCCAAGCCGATCCCGACCCCGGCCGACCCGTACGACGAGACCTGGAACAACTGACGCCCACGGGCGACCATATCTCGCCTTTAAGTAATGCCCATTCGGTCAATTCCGGTTGTGACACGCGAAAAACAGGCCACATGCTGTCATGCCCGTCGGCCGCGACACCCCTCGGCGGCAGCATGGTCGGGCGCTTGAACAGGGCGCCGCGTCACGGAGCGGGATCGTCGGGGGTTGCTGGTGAATCACGGGTGGGCGCCGTCCACTTTTCTCGGCCGGTTACGGAACACGACACGTGCGGATCTGCTCGCGCAGTCCACTCCCATCAGCTACCCGGCACACCGCACCCTGCTGCAGCAGGGCGACGAGAGCCGGCACGTCCTGCTGATCACGAGCGGTGTCGTGAAGGTCGTCGCCAGCGCGGAGAGCGGCTACGACATGCTGCTCGCCGTCCGGATAGCGGGCGACCTGGTCGGCGAGATGGCGGCCTTCGAGGAGCGCCCCCGCTCCGGCTCCGTGATCGCCTGCAGCGACGTGACCGCGCACATCGTCCAGGTGCGGACGCTGGAGACCTTCCTCACCCGGCACCCGGACGCCATGCGGGCCATCCTGCACATGCTCTGCGCCCGGCTGCGCTGGGCCAACGGGCGCCGGATCGACTTCCAGGCCTACGACTCCCTGACCCGGCTGGCCCGGGTGCTGGCCGAGCTGAGCCGGGCCTACGCGCAGCCCACGCCGGACGGTGACGGAAAGCGGTGCGACCTCGGGGTGACGCTCACCCAGACGGAACTCGCGTCCCTGGCCGGCCTCCGGCTCACCACGGCCGAAAAGAATCTGGCAACTCTGACGGCCATGGGACTGGTGGAGCGCAGTTACCGCAACATAACCATCTGTGACGTTCCGAAACTGCTTGAATTCGCCAAAGTCGTTGCCGACAACCCGTAGTGGTACGGGATCACCTCGCGCGCTCTCTCCTAGCCTCTCGGACAGCACTTCGTGGGCAGTGTCCGCCCATGTCCTGCCGAGAGAGGAAATGATCGGGTGGCTGAGTGGCCCGGATTCCGTCCCTGTACCTGCATAGCCGTCGACGCACAGGCCTACGGCAGCAAGAACGATCGCAACCAGTCCGAACTCCAGCATGAGCTGCCAAGGCTCCTGGACCGCGCCGCCAGGGGCGCGGGCCTGGACCGCTCCGAGTGGCAGATCCAGCGCACGGGCGACGAGCAGCTCGCGGTGCGCCGGCAGGACGGCAGCGAGCCGCGGCTGGTCGACGACTACGTCCGCCATCTCGTCGCCGAGCTGCGCCACCACAACGCCCAGCGGGTGCCCGAGGCCCGGATGCGGCTGCGCGCCGTGATCCACCAGGGGCTGGTGGAGCTGGCCGAAAACGGCTTCGCGGGTTCGGCCGTGGTGGCCACGGCCCGTCTGCTGACCGCGCGCCCGCTCTACGACGCCCTGGCCGCGCACCCGGAAGCGGACCTGGCGCTGCTGCTCTCCGACGACGTCTACCGGTCCGTGGTGGCGGGTGGTCACACCACCCTGACCACGGCGGACTTCACCCACGTCACCGTCCAGGTGAAGGAGTACGAGGCCTCGGCCTGGCTGCGCGTGCCCACGCTCGGCACCACGGCCGCCGCCTCACAGGAACCCGGAACCGCGGGAACGGGGAACCCCGCGGTTCCGGTGCCGGGGGAGCCCGCGGCGGACCGGCCCCGTACGGCCGCCGCGGGCACAGCAGGCGCCGGCGTCACCCACGAGTACCGGGCGCACCAGGTCAACGTCACCCACATGACCGGCTCCGTGGACGCCCGGGGCGCCGTCTTCGGCTTCGGGAGCGCCGGTGGCTGACCTGCCCGGTCCCGACGGCGGGCCCGCCGTACCGCCCGTCGGCGAAAACGGTGTACCGCCCCTCCCGGACGGCGCGGGCGGCGGTGCGCGAGAGGCGTTCGAGGCGCCTGAGGCGCCGAAGGAGCCGCTCCGCGCGGAGCCCGGCGGCGACGAGGCGGCCGCCGGGCGCAGGGAGCAGGACGAGCGGGAGGAGGACGACCGCGGCTATGACGATCTGCGCCGCGTCCAGCAGCTCGTCAACAACAACTTCTACGGCGTGGTCGACGCCTCGGGGGCCGCGTTCGGCTTCGGCGCCGCCTCGGCGCCCGGCCTCTCGCCCGGCACCATCGAGCCCGGGGAGGCGGACCGGGTCCTGCGGTACTACGTCCCGCCGCGGCCCTGCTTCGACGACGCACTCGACACGTTGCGCGAGAACGCCCTCGTCGTGCTGACCGGCCAGGACAACTGCGGCCGCGGCGCGGGCGCCCTCGCCCTGCTCCGGACGGTCCTCGGCGAGGAGGCCGGACTGCGCAGCCTGTCACCCGCCAACGCCCTCGCCGAACTGGCCACTTCGCGTGAGCTCAGGCCGGGGCAGGGGTACGTCATCCTCGACTACGTGGGCGAGCTGCGCCCCGAAGCCGTGCAGACGTACGAGATCGGGCGGCTGAGCGAGGAACTCGGCCGCAAGGGGTCGTACCTCGTGATCACGGCCGGCGACGCGGCGAGCCGGCGGCTGGCGCTGCGCGAGCACTGCGTGCCCTGGCAGGCCCCCGACCCCGGGGAGCTGTTCGAGCAATGCAGGGCGCGGCTGCCGCACGCCGGCCTCGCGCCGGACACCGAGAGGGAGCTGCTGGAGCGGGTCGGCGAACAGCGCCGCCCGGCGGACGTCGTCGCGGCGGCCGTGGCCCTGTCCCGGTCGGGCGCCGAGGCGGCGCTGGACATCCTGCGGGACCGGCGCCGGGAGCAGGTCCGGGAATGGTTCGGCCGGCGGCCGGACGCCGACGACCTGCTCGCGCTCGCGGCCCTGGCGTTCCTGGAGGGCATCCCGGAGCGGACGCTGGAGAAGGAGTGCGCCGCGCTCGCCGCCCAGGTGCGCAACTGGGAGCAGAGCGGCGAGACACCGGCCGCGGAACAGGCCGGCCCGGCGGCCGCGCCGCTGACCGGCGCCGTGGCCCGGCAGTCCCGGGCCCGGTGGCGGGAACGCGCGGTGGGGCTCGTGACGACCGAGTTCCGGCTCAGACCGAGCCGCGGCGCGGGCCGCAGCGAGCGGTGCGTGGTCTTCACCTCGCCGCGGATCCGCGAGCTCGTCATCGCGGAGCTGTACGACCTCTACGGCTACGAACTCTGGTACCCGCTGCGCCAGTGGCTGGGCGACCTGGCCCTGCACGGCGACCTGGACACCCGGACCGAGGTGGCCCGGGGCGTGGCGCTCCTCGCCCGGTACGCGCTGGTCGAAGTCGACGAGAACCTGCTGACGGTGTGGTCCGACGGCATCACCAGCCAGCGGGTGACCGCCGCGCTGACCCTCCAGTTCATGTGCGACGTCGAGCATCTCGCCCCGCAGGCCCTGAGCACCGTCATCAGCTGGGTGGACAACCGGGGCCCCGGCCGTGCGGTGACGGCCGCCATGGCGCTGACCGGCAGGCTGGGCTCGCTCTACCGCCTGGAGGCGCTCAAGACGCTGTGGTTCCTGGCCAACCGCGGCGAACGGGTCGCGTTCTCGGCCCGCCGCTCCCTGGTCCTGCTGCTGCAGACCGCCGAGGCCGATCCCGGGCGGGCGCTGCTGATCCTCCGGTTCGTCCGCACCGTCCTCGTGAAGTCCGCTCCGGGGTCCCGGGAGCGGTCGATCGCCCTCAGGGCCGCCGTCCAGCTCCTGGAGGCGAGCCGGCTGGAGGCCGCCGACGAGCCCGTCACCGCGGCACTGCTGCGCACCGTCCCGGACAGCGTCCGGCATCTGGGATCCCTGTGGGCCGACGTCCTGCACAGCAGCAACCGGAGCCGGGCGGTCACCGCGCTGTGCCGGACCCTGGTGCAGCTGCGGGACGACCCGTCCGTCACCGGCACCGTCCGCGAACTCGGCGACGTCATGCGGAACGCCATGACCGCACGGCAGTGGGCGGCGCTCGGCCGCCACCTGTCCATCGCGCTGCGCCACCCCGACCACGCGATCCCCGGTGCCCAGCAGCTGGCGCAGGTGCTCATCGGCGCCCTGCGCGTCCGGCCACCGGGCGACCGGCGCGCCACCGCGCCCCTCACGTCCACCCATCCCCTCACTTCCGCCCAAGGAGGCCGAAGCAAGTGAACTACCCGGTCATAGCCGAGCACATCCTGGCCACGGTCCAGGGCACCTGGTGGTCTCGGCGCCGCCGCCGCGACGACGTACCGCCGCTGCCCCCGGGCGCGGTCCACGTCTTCAGGGTCGGCGGGAACTACCGCACCTTCCACGAGGGCATGGTCTTCGACCCCTCCCACCCGGACGTGCTCGACGCCTCCTCCGTCAGCATCGTCGACACCCGGGCCCGCCTGGTCGACGTGGAGCGCCCGCTGCCCTCGGTCAGCGAGGCGGACAACTTCACGATGCGGGCGTCCTTCACCTGCCAGGTGACCGACCCGACCGTCATCGCCCGGCAGGGCATCATCGACGTCACGGTTCCGCTGCGCGCCTACCTGCTGGGCGACAGCGACCTGCCGAGAGTGAGCGCCGGGCACCGCGTGGAGGAGATCAACGCGGTGCGCACCGAGGCCGGCCACCGGATGACCGCCTACAGCGCGATCGTGCCGCCGCGGGTCGCCGGCATGAGCGTCGAGTTCGTCAACGCCGAGGTGTACGCCTCGGACGACCTGCGCGACTGGGAGCAGAGGCTCCGCGACGAGCGGCGCTCCTGGGAACTGCGCAAGGGGCAGCGCGACTTCGAGACGCAGGACGCACGCCGGATCGCGGAGCTGCTCTCCCAGGGATCCGACCACGTGGACGCCTTCGGCATCGCCCGCCAGGAGATCGACGTCACGGAGGTGGCGGCCCGCATCCACCGGGCCACCGGCGAGGAGTCGGCCCGCCGTCACCAGGCCGAATCGGAGGAGCGGGCGCACGCCAGGCTGCTGGAGACGACGGACGCGCAGCTCCGCCGCGAGATGCTGCTGACCCTGCTGCGGCAGGCGGCCGGCAGCGAGTACGTCGACTACCACCAGATGCTGGACCAGGTCCTGCGGGAGATGGGCGGCCAGGCCGCACCCGGCGTCGGGGCCGCCGCGGACACCGCCCGCATGGTCGAGTCGGGCCAGGCCCGTCCCCATCGCGCGGCGGCGGGCCGGGAGCACGACCCGCAGGGAAGTTTCGTCAAGGACGAGGACGATCTCGTTGACTGACTTCCCGGGACACCGCATCGGCCTCGACGCCGCACGCGGGCTGCGGACCCTGACCGGCGTCGACGAGGAGCTGCTGTCCAGGGTCCGGTACGAGCGGAGCAAGTACACGGCGCTGGGCGGGGTGGTGCTCGGCACCTCCGTCATCGCGGCGTTCTCCATGTGGAACTTCGCGACCGAGGCACTCGGCAGGATCTCTGTGGTGGCCCTGCTGCCGACGGTCATCTGGATGCTGTTCGTGCTCAACCTGGACCGCTGGCTGGTCACACCGCAGCCGAACGCACGGCGCCGGCTCGGCCCCCTCCTCATGCGGCTGCTGGTCGCCCTGATGCTCGGCGCGGTGATCGCCGAGCCGCTGGTGCTGCGCATCTTCCAGACGGCCATCGAGGAACGCGTCCAGGACGAACGCACCGGCACCGTCGACGCGTTGCGCACCGACCTGGTGCGCTGCAACCCCGTGCCGGCCACGACGCGGGCGGTCGCCCCCGCGGGCTGCGACACGAGGTACGTCCTCTCCTTCGGCGCGACGCCCGGCGGCCGGGTCGACGAACTGACCGCCCTGCGCTCGGACGCCGCCACCCTGCAGAAGCGGGTGGACCAGGACACCACCAGGCTGGAGGCCATCGACTCCGAGGTGCGGGACGAGTGCCGGCGGCTGGTCCGGATCGCCGCGACCGGCCTCTACCAGCGGACGTCCGAATGCCTGCGGCTGCGCGACCAGGCACGGGACTACTGGACCACCCACCGCACCGCCCAGAACGAGCAGCGGCTCGCCGGCATGAACACCCGCATCTCGAAGATCGAGGGCGAACTGACCTCGTCCCGGAGCGCGTTCCTCAAGGCACGGGCCGACGGGATCGCGCAGCGGCTGGCCGAGGAACGCGCCAAGCAGAAGGAGATCGGGGTCCTCGAACGCATCCGGGCCCTCGACGAACTCGCGGGCGGCAACCCGGTGCTGTTCGTGGGCATCTGGCTGGTCCGCCTGCTGTTCGTCCTCATCGACGTGCTTCCCGTGCTGGTGAAGTACCTGACCGGCGAGACCGCGTACGACCGGATGCTCACCGGCGAGAGCAACAGCGCGGTCAAAATTCACGGCGAACAGGTGCGGCTCGCCGAGCGCCGGGCACTCGCGGACCTGGAGATCGCCCAGGACGCCATCGAGCAGGAGGTCCGGCGCCACCGCGCCGAGTCGGAGGCGGCCTTCCGGGAACACACGGCGGCCATGAACATCCGGGTCCGCCAGGCGGTGAACGCGCTGGAGGACGAGATCCGCCGCTCGTCGACGGTCTGACGCACCCGCGTCGCGCACCCGGCACCACGGCCGCCCCGGACCCCGGGGCGGCCGTCCGGCACCGAAGTGCACCGACCCAGCAGGGCCGACTCAGCAGGACCGATTCAGCAGAACCGACTCAGCAGGACCGACGGAACAGAAGGGGGACCATGACCACATCCGGAGGCGGCGCCGTCCCGGACCCGGGCACCGGCACCGCGACCACCGACCGCGGCGCGGCACTCGCCAGAGTCCTGCTGTCCGAGGCACGTGAGGAGCTCGTACGGGCCGACAACAAGGCAGGCCTGCTCCTGGCGTCCCTGGGCGCGGCCCTGACCGCCCTGCTGGGCGCCGTCGGCAGCGGCATCATCGTCCCCCGTCTCTACCCGGTCGTCCCCCAGCTGCTCATCTGGACGGGCTCCGCCGCCTGCGTGCCGGCCCTCGTGCTGCTGGGCCTGGCCGTGGCCCCACGGCTGGGAAGTCCCCGCCACACCCGCACGCACTACTTCGGCGACGTGCGGCTGGCGAGGTCGGCGGCACAGCTGGAACGCACCGTCCGCCGCACCGACCCCCTCTCCCGGGACCTGTCCCAGCTGGCCGCCCTGTCCCGGATCACCTGGACCAAGTACCGCTGCATACGCCTGGCCCTGGCCTGGGGCACGACCTTCTTCGCGCTCACCCTGCTGGGGATAGTGACCGGGGCGTCGACCTAGCCGGCCGGCTCGGGCACCGGCCCCACAGGTCCCCGGTCACGTCCGGCGAACCGTGTCCTGGTCGTCGACCGGGGCGGCCGGGGCCGGCAGGGCGAGGGGCTGCTCGGTGCCCGTCCGGCGGGTGAGGCGGCGGGCCAGTGGTTCGGTGTAGCGGGCGGTGAGGGGGCCGAGGACGACGAGGATGAGGACGTAGGCCGTGGCCAGGGGGCCCAGGGAGGGTTCGATGCCGGCGGTGACGGCGAGGCCCGCGATGACGATGGAGAACTCGCCGCGAGCGACCAGGGTGCCGCCCGCCCGCCAGCGGCCCCTGGCCGAGATCCCGGCGCGTTTCGCGGCCCAGTAGCCGGTGGCGATCTTCGTCAGCGTGGTGACGGCCGCCAGGGCGAGCGCGGGCAGCAGCACCGGCGGGATGCTCGACGGGTCGGTGTGCAGGCCGAAGAAGACGAAGAAGACCGCGGCGAACAGGTCGCGGAGGGGCGCGAGGAGGTGGTGGGCGCCCTCGGCCACCTCGCCGGAGAGGGCGATGCCGACCAGGAAGGCGCCCACCGCGGCGGAGACCTGCAGTTTCTGCGCGATGCCCGCGACCAGCAGGGTCAGGCCGAGCACCACCAGGAGCAGCTTCTCCGAGTCGTCGCTGGAGACGAACCGGGAGATGTGCCTGCCGTAGCGGACGGCGATCAGCAGGACCAGTCCGGCGACCCCGAGGGCGACCGCCAGTGTGAGGCTGCCCGCCGCCAGGCCGGCGCCGGCCAGCAGCGTGGTGATGATCGGCAGGTAGACGGCCATGGAGAGGTCCTCCAGGACCAGGATGCTCAGGATCACCGGGGTCTCCCGGTTGCCGAGCCGTCCCAGGTCCCCGAGCACCTTCGCGATCACCCCGGACGAGGAGATCCAGGTGACACCGGCCAGCACCACGGCCGCCACCGGACCCCAGCCCAGCAGCAGGGCCATCGCGGCGCCGGGCAGCGCGTTCAGCGCGGCGTCGACCAGGCCCGCCGGGTACTGCGTCCTGAGGTTGGAGACGAGATCGCTGGCGGTGTACTCCAGGCCCAGCATGAGGAGCAGGAGTACGACGCCGATCTCGGCGCCGATCGCGACGAACTCCTCGCTGGTGCCGAGCGGGTAGAGCCCGCCCTTGCCGAAGGCGAGCCCGGCCAGCAGGTAGAGGGGGATGGGTGAGAAACGGAGGCGTCCGGCGAGCCGGCCGAGCAGGCCGAGGCCGAGGATGATCGCACCGAACTCGATCAGGAAGACCGCGGAGTCGTGCACGCCGGCCTCACTCCCGCCCGAGTATCGCGGCGGCCGCGTCGACGCCCTCGCGGGTGCCGATGACGATGAGCGTGTCACCGCCCGCCAGGCGGAAACCGGGCGTGGGGGAGGGGACCGCCTCGGCGCGGCGCAGTACGGCGACGATCGACACCCCCGTCTCGGTCCGCATCCGTGTCTCGCCGAGCAGCCGGCCGTTCCAGTACGAGGTGGCGGAGAGTTCGATCCGCTCGGCCACCAGCCCCAGGTCGGTGGTGGAGAGCAGGTTCGGGCTGTGGTGCGTCGGCATCAGCGCGTCGATGAGCGCCGCCGCCTCCCCCGAGGACAGCCGCACCGACAGGGCGCAGGCGTCGGGGTCGTCCCGGTGGTAGGCGCTCAGAATCCGTGAACCGTCCCGGTGCGCGACCACGGACACCCGGCCCTGCTCGCGCGTGGCGAGGTCGTAACGCACCCCGATTCCCGGCAACGGCGTCCTACTCAGGCGTGGAGCCCCCAAGGCTGTCTCCCCTGTCTCGTCGTCTCGTCCCGCTGGTTCTTTGCTCTTTCTTTAACAACACCCTAACGGGGAGCCGGGGCGGACGGGGGAGTCGGGCCGGGCGGGGGCGAAGCGGTCAGGACGGGTAGGGGACGTAGCAGTCCAGGGCGGGGTGGTACAGCACGTGCCAGGTGCGGCCCTCCACGACCCCGCTCGCCGGCAGGCCGTGGCAGGTCTGGATCCACTCGATCTTCTTCTGCATGACCGTGCCGTAGACCCCGTCGGTGGTGAGTCTGGGCGGCTGGCCGCCCCACGCGTTGCTGAGGCACTGCGCCTGCCTGACCGCGGCTCCGGTGGCGCCGTACGCGAGCGTCGGCCGGTAGCCCGTCGCCACGTAGGAACAGGCCAGGCCGGAGGCGGCCGCCGCGGTGCTGGGCAGCGCCGGGCCCAGGGCGACGGCCGCGCCCAGCAGCGCGGCCGCGGTGAGCAGTCGGTTCCGTCTCATGCCCGCTCCTTATAAGGGCGCGACTCGACTTGTGACCATGGTCGCGCGCGAGCGGTGACGCCCGCGAGTCGAGCGGAGGCCGGGAGAGTCCCCCGGTCACCTGGAGGCCGGGACGCCCGTTCCCTCCGGCGCCGGTTCCGCCGTCGCGGGGCGGGCGGAGCGCCGGCCGCGTCCGGCGGTGAGCGTGCCGATCAGTGCCACGCCCAGGCAGCCGAGCAGGACGACGGTGGACGACGCCTTCAGCATCGACAGTCCGGAGCCGGTGAGCAGCACCACCAGCGCCCAGCGCACCGCTGAGCCCGAGACCCGGCTGGAGACCAGGGAGCCGAGCACGACCCCCGGCACGGCACCGATCAGGAGCGTCGCCGCGAGCGCCAGGTCGGCGTCGCCGACGAGCAGGTGGCCGAGGGCGGCCGCGGCCACCATGGGGACGGCCTGCACCAGGTCCGTGCCGACGAGGTGGTTGGCCCTGAGCCGGGGGTGGGCGAGCATCAGCATCACGATGATCAGAGAGCCCGAGCCGACCGAGGTCATCCCGACGATCACCCCGCCCACCAGCCCGATGAGCAGCGTGGCCACGGGCCGTACGGGGACGTGCGCGTCCTCCCCGGCCGAACCGGCCG
>NZ_JAEKKT010000114.1 GCF_019510245.1 Streptomyces sp.
ACCCAGGTCCCGCTGCACCGTGGGCCCCCGGTCGACCAGCACCAGCAGCACCGCGAAATGCCGCAACTCGATACCCAGCGGACGCAGCGCCTCCGTCATCACCCCGGCCACCCGCCCATGCGCCCGCCGCAACAGCAGGCCGAGAGCGAAGGGCGAGGCGTCCCCGGGACGGTCGGTCGCACGCGAGGCCGCCGAGGGGTGAGGAGTGTCGGCTGTCACGGCTCCACGCTATCAGCTGTCCGCTCACCCAATACGGTAGCGTTTGACACAAAAGACCGGCGGGCCCGCCTCCCGTGAGCACAGGCACCAGGCCGCACCCGCTGCGCGCGTGCGGCCGCGCTCTCGGTCACCGCTCACGCACCGGCAGGACGCCCCGGACGGCCGTAGCGATCACGAGCCTCGGCAACGGTCTCCGAGGCGATCGCGCCCTGCCGCGCCAACCGGTCCAGGGCGGCGATGACGATCGACTCGGCGTCGACGGGGAAATAGCTGCTCTCGATCCGGACCTGCGTTCCGTACGACGGCGTCGAGGGATGCCTGCCATTCGGCGGTCTCCTCGGTGTCCCTGTCGGGTATCTGGTGTCCAGTTCGCTCGTCTCGGAGAACTCGGTGGGCCGGGACGGATCACTCATGGCGGCCTTTCTGGCACAGCCATGGCGGCCTTTCTGGCACAGCGCGGGCGGGGAGGGACCGGCTGCCGCCGCGGGGAAGTCAGCCGGCCACGACACCTGGGACCGCACGCGTGCGGTTTCTGTGACCGCCTTCGGCGCACAGCACGCAACCCCCGGACCGGGCGCTGTGACGACATGACAACTGCGACCCGGGTCACACCAGGCCTCGGTGTCACACCTCGGCGGGCTGCGCGGTCAGTAGTGCGTACCAGCAATTCCGCAAGGAGGATCCATGGACGCGCGTCTCAACTACTACGGCAATCCCGTCGCGGGCAAGGTGCTCAAGCACCTCGTCTCGGCCAGCAAGGCGCTGTCGGACTCGACGCTGCCGGCCACCGTCCAGCACCTGGTGGAGATCCGCGCCAGCCAGATCAACGGCTGCGGTTTCTGCACCGACATGCACACCAAGGAGGCAACCCACGCCGGGGAGACCTCGGTGCGGCTCAACCTCGTCGCCGCCTGGCGGGAGGCGACGGTCTTCACCGAGGCCGAGCGCGCCGCGCTGGAGCTGACCGAGCAGGGCACCCGCGTGGCGGACGCGGCCGGCGGTGTCTCCGGTGAGGCCTGGGCGAACGCCGCCAAGCACTTCGACGAGGACCAACTCGCCGCGCTGACCAGCCTGATTGCCATCATCAACGCCTACAACCGCATCAACATCATCACCCAGCAGCCGGCCGGCGGCTACCAGGTCGGCATGTTCGGCTGAACCGGAAGCCGGGGGCCGGAGGCCGGCCGGGACGCAGCCGGGTACGGAGAATCCCCGGTCCCGCCATCGACGCCTTCGGCACGCAGAACGACGTCCGGGCGCCGGCCGACTGGGCTCAAGCCGTGGTCGGCCGAACGGTGGCGGGTGAGCGCCGGCCCGGCCGCCTTCTGTCTTCGCTGTGAATCAACTCGTTGTGAGCCTGGAACCGCCGACGCGAACTCGGCCGTTCCGGGCCGGTATTCGGAGGTAGCACCATGCACGAAATGCACTCAGAGGACGGTTTCGGACCGAAGATGCTGGCGGACGTCAAGCCGCCCTTCGTTCCCGAGGGCGCTTCGGGAATGACCGTCCTCGTCGAGTGGGCTCCGGGTGACCCCGGGACTCCTCCGCACCGCCACTCCGGGCCGTGTTTCGGCTACGTCATCGAGGGGGCGCTCCGGTGGGAGCTCGAGGGCGAGCCGGAGCACGTGATCAAGGCCGGCGAGACGTTCTGGGAGCCGGGCGGTGACGTGATCCACTATCAGAACGGCAACGCCTCCTCGGAGGAGCCGGCCAAGTACATCGTGTTCATGATGTGCGCGCCGAACCAGCCGATGCTCACCCTGGTCGAGGACGAGGAACTCGAGAAGCGGGCCCACCTGCGCGCCCCGCGCCCCACCGACTGAGCTCCCGCCTGCGCACCGCCATGGATCTCGCCATGGCGGTGCCGCCGTGTGCACGGCAGCCCCTGGCGGACGCTCGGTGCCACGGGACGCCCGCACCGCGCCTGCGTCAGGAAAGCCAGTCGGTGTAGCGGGTGGGTGCGAGGTGGGCGTTCTTGTCGGTGAGGACGTCGCCCTTGACCACGGCGAACATTCCGGCGGTGGGGTCGGTGACGACGGTACGCGGGTCGCCCTTGTGGGACAGGGTGATCCGGCCCAGTTCGTCCAGGGGGAAGATCTCGGGGCCGGCGACGTTGCGGATCCCGTTCAGCGGGGGGCCCGCGGCGACCTCCGCCACCGCCTGCGCCACGTCCTTGGAGGCGATGGGCTGAATGGGCGTGGCGGGAAGCCGGACGCTGTCCGCGTCGGCGGTCCAGGACAGCACCGCATCCATGAAGTCCATGAACTGCGTGGCCCGGACGATCGAATAGGGGATCGGCCCGTCCGCGAGGATCTTCTCCTGGAGCGCCTTGGCGCGGTAGTAGTCCAGCTCGGGCACCTGGTCCGTGCCGACGATCGACAGGATGACGAAGTGGCCGACGCCGCCCTTGTCGGCCGCCGTCAGGAGGTTGTCCATCGAGGTCTGGAAGAACGCGAGGGAGGCGTCGTCAAAGGTCGGGGAGTTCGTCAGGTTGATGACGACGTCGACTCCCCTGACCGCCTCTTCCAGCCCCTGACCGGTGATGATGTCTACTCCTGTGGACTGCGAGTGCGGCACCGCCTCGTGCCCGGCGGCGTTCAGGTCCTTCACGACCTGCGACCCGATCAGTCCCGTACCGCCGATGACCGCGAACTTCATGACATGCCCTTCCGCCGGAAGCGTGTCTGGAACGTGGCATAAGTCACTATATGCGGACGCCAAGGGTTTGGCTCGGACGCATGTCCGAGTGCGCGACAGCCTCCGTCAGCCGCGGAGCGGTCCGCCCGCACCCGCCGCGACCGCGGATGTCACAGCGGCGGGGCTCTGTCGGTCAACTGACTGTCCGCATCTGGAAACCCTCCACACGCGAAGGTGCCCCACCTATGGCATTCGACATCACCAGTCCCTCGGGTTCTGCCCCTGCAGAAGGGTCGGCGAGCGTGAGCCCCGGTCTGTCCACCGACAAGGACTTCGACGGAGAGGCCTTCGCGCCGATCTACACCACCACCGTGACGGTGAGCGGGGGGACGGCGAGTCACGGGCGGGCCTCGGGAAGGGCTCGCTCGGGCGACGGCGTCCTGGATCTCGACCTGCGCATGCCCGCGGAACTGGGCGGAGACGGCCGGGGGACGAATCCGGAGCAGTTGTTCGCCGCCGGTATCGCCGCCTGTTTCCACGGTGCACTGAGTCTGGTCGCGCGGCAGGCCGCCCACGACCCCGCAGCGATCTCCGTGGAAGCGACCGTGGCTTTCGGACGGGACCCGGAAGACGGCGGCTACCTGCTGCATGTCGACCTCGAGGTCAAGTGGCCGGACATCGACCTCGCCGTCGCCGCCCCGCTCGTGGAGAAGGCCGATTCGCTCTGCCCCTACACGAAGATGGCCCTGCGGGGAACACCGACGAGCATCAGGCTGGCCTCATAGCCGACGGGATCGGCTGCTTGCACGGCCGTACGCCGTTTCGACGGCTGTCGGGTGCCTCGCGCCGGCACACGACAGCCGTCGGAAACGGGAGCCCCACCGATGCCGGCCGTCGGAAGGCAGCGTTCACAGCGAATCCGGGGCCACGGGCGGAACGTCGGAGCCCGATTCCAGGGCGCTCCTGCTCTGCCTGATGATCTCCTGGACGTGCAGCTCGATCTCCTGTGGATTCAGGCCGAGCGCCTTGCCTGTGTGCACGGCCCAGATCTCGGCACGCAGATTGGTCTCGAAATCCAGATCGGCCCGGACGTTCTCCCGTGCGGCCTGCCGGTTCTGGCTCACCATGACGAAGGTGGACAGGAAGATGGCCTCAAGGCTCACGATCATGGTGAGCAGCCCGAAGGGGTAGGGGTCGAAGACCGCTGCGGCGCCGAACAGCCTGAGGTTGAGGGCGATCCACACCGCGAACCAGACGGCATGCACGTAGACGAAGCCCATCGTGCCCGCGAAGGCCGTGATCGCGTCCGCGAACCGGTCCTGCGACGTGCGCAGCCTGGCGAACACCAGCCGCTCGTGGCGTGCCCGGAGGCCGAGGCGTTCCGTGCCGCCGGAAGCGGAGCCCGGCCGGGACGCCCGACCCTCGGATCGAACGGTCATTCGCACTTACACCCTCATTCCGTCTCACACCCTCATTCCGTCGCCGAGGACGCCATCACCGGAGGTATGACCGTGGAGCCGAGGAGATTGTGACGGCCGGCGCCTGATCCGAGCGCACAGGAAAGCTGTCACAGATTCCCGGACGGCCCGGTCCTGGTGAGTGACAATCCCACGGCGATCGGAGTAGGTCGTGACAATCACGGAACAACGCATTTCCGCCACGGTGCTCGTCATCGGAACCGGAGGTGCCGGGCTGCGCGCGGCGATCGAACTGGCCGAGGCCGGCGTCGACGTCCTCGCGGTCGGCAAGCGCCCCAAGGAGGACGCGCACACGGCGCTTGCCGCCGGAGGCATCAACGCAGCCCTCGGCACCATGGATCCCGAGGACAGCTGGCAGCAGCACGCGGCCGACACGCTCAAGGAGAGCTACCTGCTCGCCGATCCCCGCACCGTGGAGATCGTCACCCAGGGCGCCGCCCGGGGCATCGGCGACCTGGAGCGCTACGGCATGGCCTTCGCCCGTGAGAAGGACGGACGGATCTCCCAGCGCTTCTTCGGCGCTCACACCTTCCGGCGGACCGCGTTCGCCGGCGACTACACCGGCCTGGAGATCCAGCGCACGCTCATCCGGCGCGCGGGCCAGCTGAACATTCCGGTGCTCGACGGTGTCTACATCACCCGGCTGCTGGTCCACGACGGCGCCGTCTTCGGCGCCTACGGCTTCGATCTCACCCAGGGAACGCGGTACCTGATCCACGCCGACGCCGTCATCCTCGCCGCAGGTGGTCACACCCGCATCTGGCGGCGGACGTCCTCCCGGCGCGACGAGAACACGGGCGACTCGTTCCGGCTGGCCGTGGAGGCCGGCGCCCGGCTGCGCGACCCAGAGCTGGTGCAGTTCCATCCCTCCGGGATCATCGAGCCCGAGAACGCGGCCGGCACCCTCGTCAGCGAGGCCGCGCGCGGTGAGGGCGGCATCCTGCGCAACGCGCTCGGCGAACGGTTCATGAACCGCTACGACCCCGCGCGCATGGAGCTGTCGACCCGCGACCGCGTGGCCCTGGCCTCGTACACGGAGATCAAGGAGGGGCGGGGCACGGCCAAGGGCGGAGTGTGGCTCGACGTCTCCCACCTGCCGCGGCAGACGATCATGACGCGTCTCCCCCGCGTCTACCAGACCCTGCTGGACCTGCAGATGCTCGACATCACCCGCGATCCGATCGAGATCGCGCCCACCGCGCACTACTCGATGGGCGGGGTGTGGGTACGCCCGGAGGACCACAGCACCGACGTGCGCGGCCTCTACTCCATCGGTGAGGCGTCGAGCGGCCTGCACGGCGCCAACCGCCTCGGCGGGAACAGCCTCATCGAACTGCTGGTCTTCGGCCGTATCACGGGCCAGGCGGCCGCCGCCTACTCGCGGTCGCTGACCGCCCAGCCGCGGTCGGCGTCGGCTGTCGCACAGGCCCGCGCGGAGATCGACGAACTGCTGGTGGCCGACGGACCGGAGAACGTCCGCGCCCTGCAGCGAGCCATCCGCAACACCATGACCGAGCACGCCGGAGTCGTACGCGACGAAGAGGGCCTGCGCGCCGGGCTCGCTGAGCTCGCGGCGATCGAGAAGCGCATGGAGGACGTCGGTGTGCACCCGGACATCGCCGGTTTCCAGGATCTCGCGCACGCCTTCGACCTCAAGTCCGCGGCGCTGGCGGCCCGGGCCACTCTCGAAGCGGCACTTGAGCGCCGCGAGACCCGTGGCTGCCACAACCGCAGCGACTACCCCCACCTGGACCCCGCTCAGCAGGTCAACCTCGTGTGGTCGCCCACGACCGGAATCACCCGGGAGAGCATCCCTGGCATCCCCGACGAGATTTCCTCTCTGATGGCAGAGGTCTCGACCGACGGAAAACTCGCCGAATAACGCCGGGCCCGCGCCCGCCTGCCGTTCCGGTTCTCCGGAAACGGCCGAAATCCAGCTCACGCCTCGAAAGGGCTTTTGTGAACCACCGTTCTGTGTACCGACGTATCCGCACCCCGCTCGCCGTCCTGGCCACGGTGAGCGTCGGAGCCGCTCTCCTGTTCACCACGGTCGGTCCGGCGAATGCGTCGGGCTCGCCGTCCCCGGCCGCCTCGCCCGACCGGTCCGGCACCGCGAGCAAGCCGACTGTGGTGCTCGTTCACGGCGCCTGGGCCGACGGATCGAGCTGGCACGGTGTCATCACCCGGCTGCGGAGCCAGGGATACCGCGTCGTGGCCCCGCCGAACCCGCTGCGCGGTGTGCGCAGCGACTCCGCTTACCTGGCCGGTTACCTCAAGACGGTCAAGGGCCCGATCGTCCTGGTCGGCCACTCGTACGGCGGCATGGTCATCACGAACGCCGCCCTCGGCAACACCGAGGTCAAGGCGCTCGTGTACATCGACGCGTTCATCCCCGCGAAGGGACAGTCCGCGGGGGAGATCGCCGCTTCCGAGCCCGGTTCAGCAGTGATCATGCGGGATCCGACGACGGTGTTCGACCTCGTCCCCTTCCCGGGCGCATCGGAGGGGGACGCGGACCTCTACCTGAAGCCGCGGGTCGTGCGCTCCTCGTTCGCGCAGGCCCTCTCCGCCGCACAGCAGAACCAGATCGTGGCGGCCCAGCGCCCGCTGGCAGCTTCCGCGGTCACCGAGCCGTCGGGGGAGCCGGCGTGGAAGACGATCCCCTCGTGGGCGCTGATCGGACGCCAGGACAAGATCATTCCGGCGGCCGCGCAGGAGGTGGCGGCGAAGGTCGCGCACACCACCATCAAGGAGATCGACTCCTCGCACCTCTCCCTGGTCTCCCACCCCGGCGCCGTGGTCAAGCTCATCACCACGGCGTCCCGCACCAGCTGATCCGTACGCAGCCGATCGCGGCCGCGGGTCGGGACACGTCAAAGAGAAGAAGCGCCGCCCCCGACGACACCGTCGGGGGCGGCTGTCCATGATGCGAAGACCGCTCAGCGCTCGCCGGCCGGCCCCGGCCACAGGGCCCGCACCGCGTCCGGCACCTCGGCCACCACGGCCTGATCGAGCAGAGCCACTTGCAGGATGTAGCCGGGGAGCACGGAGAGCATCGTGGAGGCGATCCCCTCGGCCGACGCGCTCGTGGGCAGACCGCCCCGTTCCTGGTGGTCACGGACCAGGGTGACGAGATTGGCGCGTATGCGGCCCATGAGGTGGTCGAGCTTGCGCGCCAGCGAAGGGTTGCGCATGGCCTCTCCCCAGACCAGGACCGCGAGGCCGGCCACGTCCTCCTCGGCCGACTTGACCCTGATCACGTCGAGCAGTTCCGCCATGACCGCCCCCATGGACTGACCCTGCCGGTGCTTGGCGACGGCGAGCGTGATGTCGAGGACATCGCTCATGTTCTCCTCGGCGATCGCGAGGATCATCTCGTCCTTGCTGGTGAAGTGGCGGTACACCGCACCCGCGGACAGCCCCGCCTCCGCGAACAGGTCCTGCATGGACGTGGAGTGGAACCCGTCCCGGAGGAAACAACGGCGCGCCGCGTCCAGGATCTGCCTGCGGCGGGCGTCCATGTGCTGCTGGGTGACCTTGGGCATGAGCTCAGTTTACCAAAGAAAACGAACATTCGTGTTGACGTTTACGAACACGGCAGGCCAGACTGGGGACTCAAGAAAAACGATCATTCTTTTTTACGAGAGGGCAGCAGACCGTGAGGAACCCCTTGTCAGGACATCGGGCATGGCGCGAGGTGCTCATTGCCGCCGTGGCGCTGCCCATAGCGATCGCTCTGGCCGTGATGGCGTTCGCCTGGCCGGCGGGGCGGATCTCGCCCCGCGACGTCCCGGTCGGGATCGTGGGCACGGGGTCGGCCAGCCAGCGCGCGGTGGAAGGACTGACCCGGCAGAAGCCCGGCGCCTTCGACTTCCGCCTCTATCCCGACCAGCAGGCCGCGCGATCGGCGATCAGGAACCGGGAGATCTACGGCGCGTTCGCCGTCTCCGGCGCCGGCATCACCGTACTGAAAGCCACCGCGGCGAGCCCCTCCGTGGCACAGTTGCTGACCGATGTCGGCCAGCAACTGGCGGACAAGGCCACCCAGCAGATGGCCGCCCGGCAGAAGGCTGCCGAACAGAAGGCCGAGGAGAAGGCCGACGGTGCGCGTTCCCCGGCGAAGGCCCACAAGCAGGCGGCCGCCGGACAGGCAGCCGTGCACGCCGGTTCCCCGGCCAAGGTCCTCGTGAAGGGGGTCGACGTGGTGCCCGTCGCCGCGGCGGATCCCCGGGGCGTGGTGTTCAGCTCATCGGTCTTCCCGCTCACGATCTGCGGCATCCTGATCGGGGCGTTCGTCACGATGGCTCGGGGTCTGGCCCGCCCGCGCCACCGCGTGCTGACCCTTCTCGTCGCCTGCGCCGTCGCGGCCTTCGGCGTCTATCTCGTGGCCCAGGGTTTCCTCGGGGCACTGCCCCATCATCCCGTGGCCACGTGGGCGATCCTGTCGCTCGATCTGCTTTCCGTCAGCGCCACCGCCGCCGGCGTGATCCGGCTCCTCGGGCCGGTGGGCCTCGGGCTCAGCGCCGCGCTCATGGTCTTCGTCGGAAACGCCTTCTCCGGCGCCACCTCCGCCCCGGAAATGCTCCCCGAGGGCGTGGACCACGTCGGCCAGTGGCTGCCCCCGGGCGCCGGGGCCAGCCTGCTGCGCGACACCACCTACTTCGACGGCGCCGCCGACGCCGGCCACCTCGCGGTCCTCGCCCTGTGGAGCGTCTGCGGGATCACGGCGGTCATGTTCGGCCACTGGGTCATCAGGGAAGGCCGCGGCACGAAGAGCGGTGCGCCTGCCTCCGGGGAGTTGCTCCCGGCCCTGCCGGGGTCCGGCACCGCTGTGGCGGTTCGGCGGCACGCACACGCCCACGCACGCCGCCATGACGGCGACGACTGATCCAGCGCCCTTCATGCGCACCACCAGGCCTCGGCCGACAGGAACGCCGGCCTGGCGGTGAGGGCGAACAAGGCGCTGCCCCCGTCGGCAGCGCACCGCGGGCGCGGCCGGCAGCGACGGCTCGCGCCGTACCGGAACGGACACAGACCATGCCCACCCCACCGAACCCCCGGCCGGCACCCCGGACCGAGAATCCGCAGTCGGCCGACGCCTCGCCGGCCATCACCCGGGCCTTCGCCCTGCTCAGCAAGGGCTGGAACGGCCTGATCCTCATGGCTCTGGCCAAAGGCCCGGCCGACGCCGCGCAGATCCGCGAGCGCGTCCCGGGCATCAGCAACCGCATGCTCAGCCGGCGGCTCCAGGAGCTCACCGCGATCGACCTGGTCACCCAGGACGTCCGGCCCGGGATGTCGCCGCGCACCCGATACGCGCTCTCTCCGCACGGCAACGCCTTCCTCATCCCCCTGGCCGTTCTCTTCCTGTGGGCCGAAGACCACCTTCCGGCCATCGACTCACCGGCATCCGATCGACCGGCCCCGCCGCGCCACCCTCGATGACCCCGCGCCGGCCTCGGGTTCCGTCACGACTTCCTGAATTTGTGCATCTTGTTACACAAGAAGATCTTTCGCATGATAAAGGGAATATCGGGCGAGAGAGGCTGATGATCTTGGATGTCTACGAGGCAGTGACGAGCCGACGAGCCGCACGTGGATTCATCGACCGCCCCGTCCCGAGGGAGGTACTGGAGCGGGTGCTCGCCGCGGCGGCCTGGGCGCCCTCCGGGTCGAACCTCCAGCCCTGGCACGTCTACGTGCTGACCGGCCGGCCGCTGGACGAACTCAAGAAGCTCGCCGGCGGGCGTGTGACCGCACACGATCCCTGGGACGAGCGGGAATACGAGATGTACCCGCAGACACTCAAGTCCCCCTACCGCGAGCGCCGGTCCGCCTTCGGCGCGGAGCGCTACAGCGCACTCGGCATCGAACGCGAGGACTGGGAGGCGCGCCAGAGGGCCGCTTCCGCGAACTGGGACTGTTTCGGCGCCCCCGCCGCCCTGTTCTGCTACATCGACCGCGGTCTGGGCCGGCCCCAGTGGTCCGACGTGGGCATGTATCTGCAGACCGTGATGCTGCTGCTCCGCGCCGAAGGCCTGCACAGCTGCCCGCAGATGGCGTGGTCGGTCTACCGCAGGACCGTCGCGGAGGTCCTGTCGCCTCCCGACGGCCTCATCCTCTTCTGCGGGATGTCGATCGGGTTCGAAGACACCACCGTGCCCTACAGCCGTACAGGCCGCGCACCGCTCGCCGAGACGGTCACCTTCGTCGGCGACCAGGCGGTTCCCCTGGGCCCGGCCGGTCGTTGACCGGCCCCCGGCGGGCGTTCGGGACCGCCGGAGTCCACAGCCACCGCCGTACCGCGTCGGCGCCGTCCCCGCGTCTGTGTCGAACGCGACGGCGTCCCGGCCGCCCAGGACTCCGACGACGGTCTCAGGCAGCGATGCCGCGGCTGTCCATGGCGTCCTCGACTATGTGCAGCCCGTCCAGGCCCGGCAGCTTCGCGATGTGCGAGTCGATGTCGCGGATGAGTTTGCGGCCCTCGGAGCCCGCGAAGAGGTGCGTCATGACGTGCGTGACCTCGGCCTCGGGCATGACGCCCGAGCCGACCGGGCCCCAGGCCTTCTCCAGCGCCAGGCGGGCGACCACGCGGGCCTTCCTGCTCGCGGCGAGCCGGTCGCGCGCCTGCGACGCGTAGAACGCGACGTGCTTCGTCTCCTGCTGTGCGATCCGCTTGAGCAGCGGTACCAGCACGGGGTGGCTCTCCAGCGCGGCGAGCCGGTGGTAGGCGGCGGTCGCCGACCACTCGTTCGCCGCCCCCCATGCCATGTGCACGGCGACGAAGTCGTTTCCGACCAGCCGGCCGATCACCGTCTGCTTCACCGTCCCCAGGCGGTCCCGCCAGCCGAGCTTCAGACGGGTCGCCTTGAGCTCGTCGAAGTCGACTCCGAGGCCGTGGCGCTCCAGCACGGCGGCGAGCGCTTCGCCGTGCCAGAACTCCTCGCGGTTCCACATCGTCATGAAGGCGCCCACCGCGGGCTCGTCGTGAGACGGGGTGGTCAGGAGATCACGCAGGTAACACACGGTGTGGTACTCGATGTCGCACATGTAGCGCAGGGTGCGCAACGTCTCCTCGGGCAGCGGGTTGCGCTCGAACTCGTCGAAGTCGAGATCGGCCCACTGCACGCCGGTGGAGTTCTTCGTGTACTTGTCTATGTCGAAGGCCATCAGCCGCTCTTCCCGTCGGTGCGCGCCGGATGCGCCGCCCGGGCCGTGACGACCTCGCGGCGCACCCCCGAACCGCCGCTCTTCCAGCGGTGGATGTCCCAGTTCCTCTTGTGCGACGCGCGCGCCAGTTCGGCGTCGGGGTTGATCGCCGAGGGCTTGCCCAGCAGCGACAGCCACGGCAGGTCGGCGTGGCTGTCGCCGTAGCCGTAGGAGGCGGCGAGGTCGTAGCCGCCCTCCTCGGCGTACCGCCGAAGCCACGTGGCCCGCGCCTCGTCCACCAGCGGCGGCTTCGCCAGGTAGCCGGTGAGCACCCCGTCCCGCACGTGCATGGAGCTCCCGACGACCTCGTCGAACAGGTCGGCGAGCGGAGCGGCGAGAAGGGCGACCGAGCCGGTGACCAGGACGGTGCGGTGGCCTGCCGCGCGGTGCTCACGGATGCGCGCCAGAGCGTCCGCGCTGGTGTGCCGCAGCATCGTGTCGGCGTAGCCGCGCTGCACCACCTCCTCCAGGCGGGCGACCGGCATGCCGCGGTAGCGGCGCAGGAAGGCGCGGATGAACTCGCCGCGGTCACGTCGCTCGGCGCGGAGGTAGCCGGGCAGCGAGACGAGCAGGTCCGCCACCTCCTTCGGCCAGGCCGCCTTGCGGAAGCCCGCGGTCCGCACCCAGAGGTACTGCTCGACGATGTTGGAGTCGACGACGGTCCGTTCGAGGTCGAAGACGGCGACCACGTCGGTACGCCGCGGCAGTGCGCGTTTCGGACGGGCCTTCTCCGGCCGGGCGGCCGCTGTCTTCCGGCGGCGGTGGGCCGCCGTCAGCTCGCCGAGGGCGGGCAGGTGCACCTTCTGCAGGTACTCCTCCCAGTCGATCCGCTCCACATCGAAGCCGCGGTCCTCGCGCACCTCGTCCGGAAGGGCGCTGTTCAGCGCGCGGGCGTTGCGGTCGTCGAAGACGATCTCGGTCTGCGCGTACGCGCGGTAGAGGTCGGTGAAGTTGCCGAGGGTGGCGATGCCGGCGCGCAACCTGGCGTTCCCGTTCGCGAGAGCGCGCTTGCGCTCGTCGTTCGGCATCAGCCGTAGAGCGGCGTCCCACAGGTCGGCCTTCGCCTTCGCCAGCCGAAGGTTCCGGTTGAACCTGCGCTCGCCCGCGAACTTCCACGCCGGCACTTCGACGAATCCGTCGTCCTTCGGCATCGGGTGCCGCGTGTAGTAGTCGCGTACGTTCTCGTACATGCGGTGGAAGGGCAGCGGATTCGACGCGCCCGAGGCGATGTGGAAGTACTCCGGCTCGTCGACGGGGGCCGGGTTGGCCGCCACGGCCAGGATGGCGTTGACGACGAAGTCGACGGGGATGACATCGAGGATCGAGTCGGGGAGCCCGGGGAAGTCGGGCAGCTGGCCGCGGCCGTAGGCGAAGATCAGCGGATCGGCGACCTTGAAGCCGTCGATCCAGCCGGGGAACGGGTGCCGGAGCGCGCTCTCGATGATCGCGGGCCGGACCACCGAGAGCCGGTGGCCGGCCTCGCCCCAGAGGTCTTCCGCGGCGCGTTCGGCGAGTGCCTTCGTCAGGGTGTAGACGTCGGTCCACCCGAGGCTCTGCGCGCGCCGCCGGCCGGCGGCGACGAGCTGGGAACGCACCCATGCGCGCCGCGCGTTCTCGCTCGCGCGGGCCGCCGCGATCGGGCCTTCCTTCCCGTGGTCGCCGCGGGCGCGGGACATGAACCGCTCCAGCATCGCCGGTTCCCGCGAGGTGAGTTCGGTCTGTTCGTGGGTCCGGGTGGCCAAGGTCCACTCGGTGTGCCAGAGGACGTCGTGTTCGAGCCTGGCCTCGGGCACCACACCACGGCGCAGCCCTCCGACGTAACAGGTCGACACATGGACGACGTGCGGGTCGGATCCGGAGGCGAGCAGGGCTTCGTAGAGGCCCACGGCGCCGTTGACGTTCGTGTCGAACGCCTCGTGGATGGGCGGGTCGAACGAGACGGTCGACGCCGCGTGGATGACGACGTCGAGGTCGGAGGGCAGATCGGGGATGCTGCTCATGCTGCCGTCGAGCACGGCGATCCGCGCCCGGACGATGCGCTCGGCCTCTTCGGCGCCCACGGTGTCCCGCCAGCGCCGGAAGACGGGTTTGCGCAGCAGCTGCCGGAGCCGGTCCTGCCCGCTCTGGCTGCCCTTGCGGCGCACGAGGAGCGAGACACGGGTGCCGGGGTGGTCGCTGAGCAGCCGCTCGAGCACGGCCTGCCCGACGAAGCCGGTGGCGCCGGTCAGCAGGACGTGCGCGTCGCCGAGTCCGGTGTTCGCGTGGTGCGGTGTCACGGAAGGAGCCTCGATTCCACGGTGGATGCGACACCGGGGCGGATGCCGGGCAGCGCGGCGACCATCCCCCGGACACGGCGGGCCTCGGCCCGTCCGCGCTGGTCGCCGAAGACATGACGTTCGAAGAAGGTGCGCTCGTGCCCGGAGCGGTCGACCGAGCCGAGCGGCCAGGCGGCGTGCCGGAGGGCGCGGCAGGTCAGGCGCTGTGCGCGGGCCGAGCCACGGAGCCGGCGCTCCGCCTCCTCGGCGAGGAAGCGGACGTGACGGTGCTTGGTCTCCAGCACGGGGTTGACGATCGACGCCATGGCGGGGGACACGCCGGCCAGACGCCGGTAGGCCGCCTGCGTGATCCACTCGTCCACGAGGCCCGTCGTCACGTGTACGGCGACGATCTGCGTACCGGTGACGTTGGCGATGAGGGAGCGGCGCACCGGGCCACGGCGTTCACGGCGCTCCGCGGGGACCCGCCGTGCCGGACCGGCGCTCGTCGGCAGGTCGCGGGCGGCGGGAGAGGCGTCCAGGACGGCGTCGAGGGCGTCGGCCGTCCAGAACCTCTCGAACATCCACGTGGTGAGGAACGCGGTGACCCGGGCGTCCTTGTGTGTCGCCGTGACGAGCAGGTCGCGCACGCGCCGCAGCGTCGTACGTTCCATGTCGCGCAGCGCGCGTACGAGCCGGACGGAGTCGGCGTCGAGCGGGTCTTCGGCGAGCGGCCCGAGGGCGAGCGTTCCGCGACGGCTGCCATGTGCCGTACGGGCGAACTCACGCACGTCGAAGCCCGCTGTCTCGGGCGGCACGGTCGTCGTCTCGTTGTTCGGGGTCATGCACGGGCTTTCTGGGCGGGAGCGGGGGAACTCTGCAGCGGTCCCGAAGCCTGCGAAAAGCCGTCGGGGACCGACACATGAGACCGCGTAACCGGCACATGTGTGACACCACTCGTCTTCGTCATGTGCGGACCCTCGTGTCACAAGGCGGAGGCGTGCCCGGTCTAAGCGATGACCCCGGAAACGAAAGGTGTGTCAGGCGCGTGGACTCAGCCATCTGCCGTTGCACGAGACAAGTCACCTGGTTCGGCTGTCGGAGCCGGTCGGCGGCCGGGCGGGCGGGCATCCCGGATGCCCGGCAGAGGGCATGTGAGCCCGTGCTGAGCCGTCCGCGGGTCGCGCTCGTCACCGGTGCCACGTCCGGGATCGGGGCGGCGTTCGCGCGCGCCCTCGCGGACCGCGGATGGGACCTGGTCCTGGTGGCGCGCGACAGGGAGCGGCTCGGCCGGATGGCCGCCGAGCCCGAGTTCCGGGGCCGTGCCGTCGAGGTGCTGCCCGCCGACCTGGCCGAGCGTGCCGACGTCGCGCGTGTCGCAGCCCGGCTGGAGGATTCCGCCCGTCCGGTGGACATGCTCGTGAACAACGCCGGTTTCGGCGTGCGCGCACCGATGACCTCGGCCGACAGCACGCCGCACGACCGGGCGATCGAGGTCATGGGGCGTGCGGTACTGGTGCTCGCCGGCGCCGCCGGCCGGGCCATGCGCGTGCGCGGGCACGGTGCGGTCGTCAATGTGTCGAGCACGGCCGGCTTCGTCACGATGGGCAGCTATTCGGCCGTCAAGGCCTTCGTGACCTCGCTCTCCGAAGGGCTGGCGAACGAGCTCCACGGAACGGGCGTCACCGTGACGGCACTCTGTCCGGGCTGGGTCCGCACCGAATTCCACACGCGGGCCGGAATCGGGTCGTCGCGCATTCCGGACTTCCTCTGGCTGGACGCCCGGCGAGTCGTCGAGACGGCGCTGCGCGACGTGCGCCGCGGGCGGGTGATCTCCGTACCGAGCTTCCGGTACCGGCTGCTGATCTGGTGCACACGCCGTCTTCCACGCCGCGCGGTGCGGTGGATCTCGCGACGGATCTCGTCCGGCCGCAACGACAGTCTCACTCACTGAAGGAATCAGTGCGGGCGAACCCGCACGGAAAGGAAGCGGATGCCTGCGGCGACACGCGGCCGTTTCACCTCGCGCTCACACGCTGCGGCGCGTTTCATCGCACAGCGGGGGCTGCTCAAGCCCCTCGTCTGGAGCCTGACCAGCGTCACGGTACTCGGGCGCGAGCGGTTGGCGGACGTCGAGGACGCGTATGTCGTCGTCGCCAATCACACCTCCCACCTCGACACGCCGCTCATCATGGGCGCGCTGCCGCGCCGGCTGGCGCGCTACCTCGCGGTGGGAGCCGCCGCGGACTACTTCTTCGACGTGTGGCGGCGGCGCGGCCTCACGGCCCTCTTCTTCAACGCCTTCCCGGTCGACCGCACCGGAACGAACGCACGCGGAGTGAGCGCCAAGGCCCTGCTGAACCGGGGAGTGCCGCTCCTGATCTTTCCCGAGGGGACCCGATCACGCGACGGCTCACTCGGAGCGTTCAAGCCCGGGGCGGCGGCGCTCGCCTCGTCGGCCAGGGTGCCGGTGCTCCCTGTCGCCGTCATCGGCGCGCACGCGGCGCATCCTCGCGGATCGAACTGGCCGAAGCCCGGCCGGCTGCCGGTCGGCGTCGTCTTCGGCGAACCGCTCACTGCCTTTCCCGGGGAGTCGAGGAGCGAGTTCACCGAACGTGTCCGCTCGGCGATCCTCACCCTCACCGAGGAGAACTCCGACCGCATCCTCGGCGTGCGGACGACCTCACGCCGTATCCCCGAAGGAGACCGCTCGTGACCGAATCCGCCCGCCGCACCGACGCGACGCCCACCGCTGATGTGAGACACATGAAGTGGTGGGGCTGGGGCGTGGAAGGTGTCGGCTTCCGACACGAGGACAAACCTGGTTTCGCGCCGTTCGTGCAGAGGGCCATCGGCCTCGACCTGCGCGCGGGCGAGCGCGACCCGGAACGGCCCGACGTCGCGCGGCTGCAGGTGCCGGCCTCGACGGCGCCGGAGGGGTTCGTCGCGCTGCTGACCGGCATCGTCGGAGCCGGGAACGTCCTCGTGGACGACCTGTCCCGGGTGGTCCACACCTACGGCAAGAGCCTGCGTGACCTGGTCCGCATCCGGGCCGGCGAAATCGCGCGCAGTCCCGATGTGATCGTCTACCCGGCCGACGAGGCGGAGGTGCGGAGCGTCGTCGACGCGGCCGTCGAAGCGGACGCCGTGATCATTCCCTTCGGGGGCGGCAGCAACATCGCGGGCAGCCTGGAGCCGCACGCGGACGAAACCCGGGTGGTCGTCTCCCTCGACCTCGGCCGCCTGGGCCGGGTGCTGGAGATCGACCCCGACTCCGGCCTGGCACGGGTCCAGGCCGGGGTACTGGGGCCTGATCTGGAGGCGCAACTCAACCGGGAAGGCTGGACGATGGGGCACTTCCCCGACTCGTTCACCCACTCGACCCTGGGCGGGTGGGTCGCCACCCGCTCCTCCGGCATGCAGTCGGACAAGTACGGCGACATAGCGGACATCGTCAAGGGGCTGCGTGTCGTGCGGGCCGGCGGGGTCCTGGTGGTCCGTGCCGTGCCGAGCGCGTCGACCGGGCCGAGCGTCCGGGAGATGGTGGTGGGCTCCGAGGGGCGGCTCGGCGTCATCACCGAGGTCACGGTGCAGGTGCACCGCCTTCCCGCGAAGCGCGCGATCCACGCCTACTTCTTCGAGAGCCTCGACCACGGTCTCGCGGCGATGCAGGAGATCGCGGAGAGCGACGTCTCGCCCTCGGTCACCCGTGTCTCGGACGCGCACGAGACGGCCTTCTCCCTGGCGACGAGCAAGGAGTCGAAGGGCATCCGCAAGGCGGCACAGGCCGGCCTCATGGCGTACCTGAGGAGGCGTGGCTGGAACCTCGACGAGATGTGCCTCTCCTTCATCGGCTTCGAGGGCGACAAGGCACACGTGAGGCGGCAGAAGTCGGTCGTCGACCGGATCGTGCGCAGGCATCACGGCATCGGCGTCGGCACGGGACCCGGTGCGCTCTACGACCAGAAGAAGTTCGACACCCCGTACATCCGCGACTTCCTGCTCGACCGCGGCGCCGCAGGCGACGTGAGTGAGACCGCGGGCCCGTGGTCGAAGCTCCGCGGCATCCACGCTGCGGTCCACGAGGCGGCCGATCTCGCCTACGAGAGGATCGGCCGCGCCGGCTGGACCATGTCGCACCTGTCGCACTCCTACCACTCCGGAGCCTGCCTCTACTTCACCTTCGCCTTCGTCTTCGGTGACGACCCGCTCGGCGAGTACGACACCGTCAAGCGCGCGATCCAGCAGGCGTTCGTCGACGCCGGCGGCACGATCTCGCACCACCACGGGGTGGGCCTGGAGCACGCGCCCTGGCTGGAGGAGGACATCTCGCCCCAGGGTGTCGCGATCATGTCGGGGCTATTCGGCGCCGCCGACCCGGGCGGCAACTTCAACCCCCGCAAGATCGTGGTCTGAGCGGGTGCGCACCGCCTTGTCACACGCCGGCCAGGTGCCCCGTCTCAGATGACAACCCCTGGAGGTCTTCTCTGCCATGGCTACTGCACAACGCGACCACGCCACGCACTGGCGTGAACAGGGAGCTTGCGTGCGCCTCGACCCCGATCTGTTCTTCCCCATAGGCGACGGCGGCCTGACGCACGTTCAGGTCGCCGAGGCCAAGGCCGTCTGCCGTCGGTGCCCGGTCATGGAGCAGTGTCTCGGCTGGGCCATGCGGGTCGAGCAGGTGGACGGCATCTGGGGTGGGACGACGGAAGGCGAGCGCCGTCTGATGAGGCGGCGCGACGGCGCCGAGCACCACCTCGGGGCCACGCATGTCACATCCACGCCTCCTGCACGGTCATACGGGTGGAAGCAGTCATGAGCCTGCTCGCCCAGGGAGCGCAGATCAGGCGCCCCGCTGACTCGGTTCTGCCCACGATCAGCGACCGACCTGCCGTATCCGTTCCCTGTCCGGCTGCAGGGCGGGCTCATGTCGTCAACGGCGTCCCTTTGCGGGCCGGGTGAGGAATGGTTGCCGGGGCATGGATGATCAGAGCCAGAAGGAAGAAGCGGCCGAAGGAGGCGGTGGGGAGCGCATTGCCCGCTGGGCGGACGGACGCCTCGGCCCGTACGGCCTGTTGCGGGCCAGAGCGCGCAGGGCCTCCCCCGACCACTGGTCCTTCTTGTTGGGAGAGATCTGTCTCTACAGCTTCCTCGTCATCGTCGTGACCGGGATCTACCTGAGCCTGTACTTCCATCCGTCGATGAAAGAGGTGCAGTACGACGGCAGTTACCTGCCGTTGCGGGGGCGGACGGTGTCGGAGGCGTTCGACTCCACCATGCACGTCTCCTTCGACGTCCGTGGCGGCCTGTTGATCCGGCAGGCGCACCACTGGGCGGCCCTGGTGTTCATCGGGGCCGCGCTCGTCCACATGCTGCGCGTGTTCTTCACCGGCGCCTTCCGCAAACCCCGTGAATTCCAGTGGCTGTTCGGCTTCCTGCTGCTGGTCCTCGGGATGTTCGGAGGGCTGACGGGATACGACCTGCCGGACGACCTGCTGTCCGGCACCGGGCTCGCCGTCGTGAACGGGACGATCCTTTCCATACCGGTCGTCGGAACCTACCTTTCGATGTTTCTCTTCGGAGGCGAGTTCCCGGGCGGCGAACTGGTGGCGCGCTTCAACGCGATCCATGTCCTGGTCATCCCGGCCGTCATGGTGGGCCTGCTCGTGGCCCACCTGATCCTGCTGCTCCACCACAGGCACACGCAGTATCCGGGCCCGGGACGGCACAACAGGAACCTGGTGGGCCCGCCGCTGAAGGTGCGGGCGGTGAAGTCCGCGGGCGTCTTCTTCCTGGTCGCCGGTGTCGTCCTCGCGATCGCGGCACTCGTGCAGATCAATCCGATCTGGCTGTACGGCCCTTACCGCGTCGACCAGGTCTCGGCCGGATCGCAGCCCGACTGGTACATGGGCGTGGCGGACGGACTGCTGCGCGTCATGCCCGGCTGGGAGATCGCCCTCTGGGGCCACACCCTGGCCCTGGACAACCTGATTCCGCTGGTGGTGGGCGTCGGTTTCTTCCTGGCCATGGGCGCGTATCCGTTCGTGGAGTCCTGGGTGACCGGGGACGATCGTGAGCAGCACCTGCTCGACAGACCGCGCAACCGCCCCGTGCGCACGGCCCTCGGTGTCGCCTGGATCGGCTTCTACCTGGTGTCGCTCGTCGGCGCGGCGAACGACATCATCGCCACCCGGTTCCACCTCTCGGTCGAATCAGTGACGTGGGCGGTCCGCATCGGCCTGTTCGTCGTGCCGGTCGCGGCCTACGCGGTGGCCAAGCGGTGGGCGCTCGGTCTGCAGCGCACAGATCGCGACAAGGTGCTGCACGGTCGCGAGACGGGCGTCGTCAAGCGCCTGCCGCACGGCGAGTTCGTCGAGGTCGACGAGCCTCTCGGCCGGGCGGAGCTGCACCTCCTGACCCAGCACGAGCAGTACACGCCGATCGCGCCCGGTGCGAACGGCGGGGGTGCCGGCGCCCGTCTCACCCGGCGCCTGCGGGCCGGGTTCAGCCGCGCCCTCTACGGCGAGGGCTCGCAGGTCCCCAAGCCGACTCCGCAGGAGTACCGGGAGATCACCGACAACCACCGTGTGTGACCGTGCTGCCCGGCTGTCGGCGGACGGTGTGGGAGAGAGGTTCGGAAGACTGTGCCGAGAACATGTCTCATCGTGGACTTCGGCGGTGTGCTCACCACGTCACTCGATGACGCGGTACGTCGCTTCGAGGCCCGCGAGGGCCTTTCCGAGGGGGCGGTGGCGCACGGCTGGTACCGGAACCCGGCGATGGTCGCGCTCACCCACGACCTCGAACGTGGCCGGGCCACTCAGTCCGACTGGAACCGGCACCTGGGCCGGACGCTGGGCATCGACAGCACCGACCTGCTGGGCCGGATCTTCGCGGACTCCCGTCTCGACGATTCCATGGTGTCGGTGCCGGCCCGGGCCCGCTCCTGCGGCCTGAAGACTGGTCTGCTGTCCAACAGCATGGGCCTGGCGCCGTGGAACATGTACCAGGGCTTCGACATCGACGCGGCCTTCGACGCGGCGCTCGTCTCCGGGCGGCACGGCGTGCGCAAACCGGAGCCGGCGGCGTATCGGCTGCTCCTCACGATGCTCGAAGTGCCCGGCGAGGACTGCGTCTTCGTCGACGACAACGCGGAGAACCTGCCGCCCGCCGAGGCCCTGGGCATGGCCACTGTTCTGCATCGCAGCGCAGAGGACACCAGGACGCGACTCGGGGAACTGCTGGGCGTCGCCCTCGCGCCGGAGCCCGGTACGGCGCTCACGCCGATGGTGTGACATCGCGGCACGGCTGCGCGTGTCACGGACCCACGGTGCGTCCGGTCATCACTGCGAGACGTGCGCGGAACCAGGACGTGGGAACACGCGGCCGGCCAACGGCATGTCTGTCCGGAGATGTTCCGGTCGCCCGGTATGTCTGGCTCAGGACGCAGCAGATCTACGGAGGTGCAAGACGATGCCGGAGAAATCGGAAGGCTGGAAGACGGCGGTGACGGTGCTCCAGGATGCCGCACCGCTCGCCATTCCCGAGGGTGCGTCGGCGATGACCATTCAGGTCGAGTGGGAGCCCGGCGACCCGGGAACCCCGCCGCACCGCCACTCGGGCCCCTCCTTCGGGTACGTCGTCGAGGGAGCGGTCCGCTTCGAGCTCGAGGGCGAGCCCGAGCGCGTCGTCGAAGCCGGCGGGACGTTCTGGGAGCCGGGTGGTGATGTGATCCACTACCAGGACGGCAACGCGCTGGCGGATGCGCGGACCAGGTTCGTCGTGACCATGATGTGCGCGCCAGGCAAGCCGATGCTCGAACTCGTCGGCGACCAGGAACTGGCCGAACGGGCCCACCTGCGCGCCCCGCGCCCCACCGGCTGACCACCCGCCCGTCCACACGCCGCTGTTCGACACGGATGCCGACCGCTCCGTGGGAGGGTGCACCTCGGCATGAGTGCCACTGAAGTCGTCCACTGCATGCTGACCACCCTGTTCGCGGCGGCCGCTGTCCGGGCGCTCCGGCTGAGCGTCCGGCCCCGGACCGGTGGTTGGCGCAACCGCGTCGACCACCTGCTGCACGCCGCCATGGCCCTGGCCATGGCGGTGATGCCGTGGAGCTGGGGCGGCGCCCTGCCCGCGCTGCCGCAGTCGGTCTTCTTCGCCGCCGCCGCACTGTGGTTCCCGCTGACAGCCGTCAGGAGCGGCCAGGAGGGACGGCTGCCGGCAACCGTGAGGCGACTGCCCTACGCGGTGGGCATGGCGGCGATGACCTGGATGTCGTACCGCGCGACCGGTCATGCGCACCGGACCATGACCGACGGCGTCCCGCCGGCCCACCAGGCCATGCAGGTCGGCCACTCCATGGGCGGATCGACGGCCGACAGCATCGTGACAGGCGTGCTGGCGCTGTACCTGCTCACATGTGCTCTGCACTCGCTGACCCGCGGCATGCCCGCACTGCGCACCACCACCGGCACGGTGGCCGACTCGACCAGCCTCAGCAGTGTCTGCCGCCGCTTCTGGGACGGAGCGACGGCCATGGGAACGCTGGTCATGCTGCTGATGCCCCATTGACGGAAACCGACTTCCTCCAGGAGAACGACATGACCACCACTCCCCCTGCGCTGTCCGACGACCTGCTCGGCGCCGACTTCTACCGCGACGAGGCTTCTCGCGGAGGAGGAACGCAAGATACTGCGCAAGGCCGCACCCTCCCGCGAGAAGCTCCGCGGGTACGGCCTGACAGCCCTGTGGTGTGCTGGGTGTACGTCTGGAGCGGTGCCGTGAGGTACTCGTCGAGCTCGTCGTCGCGGAGCCTGCCGAGCAGCACCGGGCCCGACGCGGTGGCGTGGGCGGGCAGGCGGGATCCGATGCGGCCGCCTATGGTCATCACCCGCCTGGTGCGGACCCGGGCGACGTAGACGATGTCCGGCAGGTCGAGCGTGTCCAGGGAACAGGATTCGTCGACCTGATCGGCCAGGTCGCGCATCAGGGGTTTCGCCATCTCGTCGACGCCGAGGGAGGCGAAGTGGTTCCAGCCCGGTTCGAGGATGCGGGGGGGAGCGAGAAGTGCCGGCCGTCCGACCGCATGTGTCCGAGGGACTTGAACATCAGCAGGATGCGGCGCGCGGAGGCCCGGGTGCTCTCGGTGAGCTGCGCGACCTCGCCGGCCGTGAGCCGTGGGTGCTCCGCGTCGAAGGTCCGCAGGACGGCGATGGCCCTCTCCAGCTGCTCCAGGCGAGGCTCGTCCAACTCCGTGTTCACGGCAGAGTGGACGGCCGGGCGGGCCCGCAGCGTCCAGGTGCTCGCCAAGGGCCCGGCCACGGCCGTCCGCGGCAGGCCGGACCCTGCCGCGGACACGGATCACCCTCGGCCGTCGGCGGGGGCGAGGACGATGTCGAAACGGACCTGCGTCCAGGTGCCGTCCACGTCCCGCCCGTCGGGCGTCGGCGTGCCGGCCGGGCGCTGCTCGAAGTCCTTGACCAGGGAGTCCTTGACGCCGAAGACGGTGTCGGAGTCGAGCAGCTCGTCGCCCCTGACGAAGATGTGCGTCACCAGCGTCCGGCACTCGGGCGCCTCGACCATGAAGTGCAGGTGCGAGGCCCGCATGGGCGAGCGGCCGGTCGCCGCCAGCATCCTGCCCACGGGACCGTCGTAGGGGATCGGGTACGGCGTCGGCGTGACGCCCCAGAAGCGGTAGCTGCCGTCGGCCTCCGTGAACAGGTGGGCGCGGGCGGCGGTCCGGTCGTCGCCGTACTGGACGTCGTAGAAGCCGTCCTCGTCCGCCTCCCACACCTCGATCTTCGCCCCGGCGATCGGGGCGCCGTCGGCGTCGCGGACGGTTCCCTCGACCCAGCACGGCTCCCCGGCCGCCCCGAAGGACATGTCCCCACCCGGCTCGATCCGCTGGGACCCCTCGACGAAGAAGGGGCCGAAGACGGTGGCCTCGGTGGCGTCGCCGTAGGCCTCGTTGTTGATCGCGATGGTCTGCATCGAGGCGCCGAGGGTGTCCGAGAGCAGGATGAACTCCTGGCGCTTTTCGTCGGTGAGGTGGCCGACGGCGGTCAGGAACTCGATGCCCTGGCTCCACTCCTCCTCGGTGAGACGGACGTCGCGCAGAAAAGCGTGGAGGTGCTTGACGATCCCCTGCATCAGCTCCCTCAGCCGGGCGTTCTCGCAGGAGTCGAAGGAGCGCTGCACTCGTGCGATCAGGTCCTCCTCGCGGGCCGTCTGCTCCGAGGACACGTGGTGGGTCATGAGGGGTCACTTCCTTCCCAGGCCGCACGCAGCAGCGCGGTGAGGTTCTCCTCGGTGACGGGGGTGGGGTTGCCGGCGGGGACGGCGGCGAGGACGGGGGCCACGGCCCGGGCGATGCCGGCCTCGGGCATGCCGTGGTCGCGCAGCGCCCGCGGGGCGTGGAGCGTCTCACGCAGTGCGGCGAGGCCCCCCACCGCCGTCGGGGCGCCGAAGGCCTCCGCGATGCGCCGCTCGGTCTCCGGCACGGCCGGGGCGTTGAAGGCCAGCACGTGCGGCAGTACCACGGCGTGGGTCTGGGCGTGCGGGAGGTTGAACATGCCGCCCAGCACATGGCAGATCTTGTGGTGCAGGCCCGAGCCGGCGGAGGCGAAGGCGACAGCGGCCAAGTAGGCGCCGTACAGGGTCTGTTCGCGTCCTTCGAGCCCGGTCGGGTCGGTGACCACGGCGGGCAGCCCCTGGGCCAGGCCCCGGATGCCCTCCCCCGCCAGCGCCCGGTCGACCGGGTCGGCGCGCGGGCCCCACATGGAGTCGACGCAGTGGGCCAGCGCGTTGAGGCCGCTGGCCACGGACAGCCCGACCGGCAGGCTGAGCAGCAGCGAGGCGTCGTAGACGATCGAGCGCGGCAGGACGCGGGGGTCGACGCCGGTGGTCTTCACGTCGCCCTCGGTCAGTCCCCAGACGTTCGTCGCCTCCGAGCCGGCGTACGTGGTGGGGACGGCCACGATCGGCACGCCGGTGGTCAGCGCCACCGCCTTGGCCAGGCCGGTCGTCGAGCCGCCGCCGACGCACACCAGCGCGTCCACGGCCCCCTCGGCGGCGGCCTTGCGGGCACGCTCGGCCACGTCGACCGGTACGTGCATGACGACCTCGTCGTGGCGCACCGCGACCGGCAGGTCCGCGCCGACGCGGTCGGCGTGGGCCGCCTCGGCGGGAGCGGCGATGAGCATCACCTTCGACGCCTTCAGCGCCGCCACTTCGGCGGCGACCGCGGCCGGTGCGTCACCGGGGGCGAAGACGACGCGCTGCGGGAGCGTCTCGTGGAGGAACCGCACGGTCACGCCTTTCCGAGGATCCGGGTGAGGGCGTCGCGCAGGGCCGCCTCGGGGTCGTCGGCGAGGCTCGCCGAGCGCCAGCCGACGTGCTTGTCGGGGCGTACGAGGATCGCGCCGGACTCCTCGACCTCGCGCAGCTTGGCCCAGTCGTAGTAGAGGTCCGTCACCTCGCGGCCGGGGCCGATCACCACGGTACCGAGCGGGATGCCGAGGTCCTGCGCGACCTTCTCGGCCGCGTCGGCCCAGTCCTCGCCGGCGATCCCGGTGATGAGGGTCCAGCGGGTGTACGGCGCCAGGTCCATCATGGCGTGCTTGGTGATGTTGTCACCGACCCAGGCGTGCGGAAGGTGCGCGCCGGGGCTGGTCGACATGGTGTAGTAGAGGTCCTCGTCCTCGCTCGGGGCGGGGCGGGTGCCGTCGGAGACGACAGCCGCGGACTCGTAGAACTGGCCGAGTTCGACGCCGTGCGCGTTGAACTCGTAGTTCTTGGTCTCCATCGCCGTCACGAGGGCGGCCCGCTTGGCTGCTCCTGCGGGTGTGTTGGCCTTCCGCTCCTCGATCAGGGCCCGCATCTCGTCCTCGTCCTTGGCGCCGAGGACGCCGAGGGCCTGGAAGATGTCGCCGAACTCGCGGCTGGACTTGTTGGCGCGGGTGACGATCCGCTTCGCGACGGGTGCCCGCTCCTGCGAGTACGTCTCCAGCAGCGAAGGACCGGCCTGCCCACGCAGGACCGCGGCGAGTTTCCAGGCCAGGTTGTAGGAGTCCTGGACGCTGGTGTTGGAGCCCAGGCCGTTGCTCGGCGGGTGCCGGTGGATCGCGTCGCCGGCACAGAAGACGCGGCCCTTGTGGAGGTGGGTGGCGTACATCTCGTTGTTGCCCCAGAGGCTGGTGCCCGTGATCTCGACGTCGAGGTCGGGGATGCCCAGCAGCTGGCGCACGATGCGGATCGCCTCGGCTTCGTCGACCACGGGGGGCTCGCCCGCGATGTCGTAGCCCCAGACGATGAGCCACTCGTTCCAGGGGCGCACCATCCGGACCAGGCCGGCGCCGATGCCACCGACGTTGGCGCCCGGCTGGATCACCCAGTACAGGACCGACGGGCGATGGCCGACGTAGGAGGCGATGTCGGCCTTGAAGGTGATGTTCATCGATCCGGCGATGTCCATCGCACCTTCGTAGGGCAGGCCGATGTCCTCGGCGACCCGGGAGCGGGCGCCGTCGGCGCCGATGAGGTACTTCGCCCGGATGTCGTACTCCTGGCCGGTGAGCCGGTCGCGGACCCGGACCGTGACGGCGGTGTCGTCCTGGGTGTGCGAGAGGTACTCGGTGGAGAAGCGGGTCTGGGTGCCGCGGACGGTGGCGTTCTTGACGAGGATCGGTTCGAGGTACGTCTGCGGGATGTCGACGGTGAGACAGGGCGAGGCCAGCCGGTAGTCCGCCTCGCGGTCGGGGCGGGTGCCCCAGGTGTGGATACGGCCGATCTCCTCGCCCGCGATGGCGGTGCAGAAGACCGTGTCGCCGACGAGGCCGTGCTCGGTGGCGTCGGCCAGTACCTGGTCCTCGATCCCCATGTCGCGGAAGATCTCCATCGCCCGCTGGTTGGTGATGTGCGCCCGAGGGGTGTTCGCGGTCCACCGGTACTTGGTGATCACGATGTTGTCGACGCCCAGGGTCGACAGGAACAGGGCCGCCGAGGCGCCGGCCGGGCCGGAGCCGACGATCAGGACATCGGTCTCCACCTGTGCCGATGCCGGCAGTGCGGTCTCTTGCTGACCGTCGTTGAAGTCGGGCATGGGGCCGCTCACCTTCTTGTCGCGCGGTTCTGAAGGCAGCGTGCGCCCCATCCCGGTGGTACACGGCGGGTTGGGGCGGCGGACGGCCGAAATCCGTATGCCGCGGTTCTTCAGCCGCGCTTCGCGGCCGTACGGCGCAACGCGCCCGCCGTGATGCCGAAGCGGGCGTGGAAGGTCTGCGAGAAGTGGGCGACCGAGCTGAAACCGCAGGCGGTCGCCACGGTCGCGGTACGGGCCGAACCGGCGCCGGGGCCGGTCAGCAGACCGTAGGCGAGTTCGAGGCGCCGTCCGAGGACGTAGCGCGGGAAGCTCGTGCCGGCGTCCGCGAAGACGCGGGTGAGCTGACGCACGCTGATCCCGACGGCTTCGGCGACCTCGGAGGCCGACAGGCGCGGATCGTGCAGCCGGTCCTCGGCGTGGGCGCAGGCCAGCGCACGGTGTACGACCGGTGGCCGGGTGATGCCGTCGCCCACGAGCGCGGACGCGAGATCGATGACCGTCTGCTCGTCGGGCCGGGTGGGGGTCTCCACGCCGACGGCGCGTCCGACAAGGCGGGCGATCGCGCGAGCGTACGGGTTTTTCTCGCCGCGGCGGACGATGAGCGGTTCCCCGGCCCGCACGCCGTCCGGCAGCGCACGGCGGTCCACACGCACCGCCAGCTCGTCCAGCCCGTGGCCGAACCCGCGGACGAAGCTCCCGTCCGCGTCACAGACCAGAACGTCGCCGGGCCGGATGATCTGCGACCGGCCCGCCTGCCGGAACTGCGCTTCTCCGCGCAGGGAGACGTAGATCGCGAGGGATCCCGTGGGCCGACGTTCGATGAGATCGGCGGGGCGCTCCACCACGTGGGCCGTCGTACGGACCCTGGCCAGACGGACCCGCCCGAGGCCGAGGTTGTCCTCGCGCGCCCGGAAGTCCTCGCCGCCCGGCGTACGGCACTCCAGGGCGATCAGGGCGCTGGCGTTGTGCTCCTCCCAGGCCCGCAGCCGTTCCGCCGACGGCACATGTGCCGTCGAGAAGGCTTGCGCCGGGCGGGGTGCTGCGGGTGCGGGCTGCATGACTCTCAGGGTAGGCCCGGCTCGTCGGACGTAGAAGGCGATGAAGAGTGCTCGATGCTGCGCCGGGGGACGGCGTCCGGCCCGGCGTGGGGGTTCCGGACTGCGGTGTGCATCACAGGCCATTGTTCGATCAATGCCCGTCTGTTCGCTGAACCCATGGCTTGGATGCTCAGGTGCCGGCGGAGGGGACAAGGACGGTCGGTCAGGGCCGGAGCATCCGGTGGATGACGTCGATCGTCCGGCCCAGGTGCGGCTCCGTCCGGTCGGTCCGGTGTGCGACGGCGAGTTCGACGGTGGCGGCCGGGCGGACCAGCGGTCGGTAGGTCACACCCGCCAGGGCCAGTGCGGTCACCGGTTCGGGCACGACCGCGACGCCGAGGCCGCCGGCCACCAGGGTGACCAGTGTGGAGGTCTCGCCGACCTCGTGCCGGACGTGCGGGTCGAGGCCGGCGTCCCGGAGCAGCCCGAGCACCACGCCGTACATCACCGAGCGCCGGTCCGCGGAGTGGACGATGAGTTCGGTGCGCCCCAGGTCGGCCGCGCGGATCTGCTTCCGTCGGGCCAGCGGGTGGTCGGCGGGCAGCGCGACCACCAGCCGGTCGCGCCGCAGCGGGGTGACCGTGAGCGAGAGGTCCGTGACCGGCGGCCGCAGCAGCGCGATGTCGATCTCACCCGCCCGCAGGGCCTCGACCTGGTCGGGCGCGAGCATCTCGCCGCGGAAGGCGAAGTCCACGCCCGGCAATTCGGTCGCGAGGTGGCGGGACAGTGCCGGGAGCAGGCTGTACGTCGCCGAGCCGACGCAGCCGATCGCGAGGTGACCGACGGCTCCGGCCGCCACCCTGCGGGCCTCGTGGGCGGCCTCGTCGACGTCGGCGAGGATCGCGCGGGACCGGGCGAGGTAGGCGCGGCCCGCTTCGGTCAGGTCGACGCGGCGCGTGGTGCGGTGCAGCAGCTCGACGCCGAGTTCGGCCTCCAGCTGGCGGATCGCCTGGGAGAGCGGCGGCTGGGCCATGTGCAGCCGGTCGGCGGCGCGGCCGAAGTGGCGCTCCTCGGCGACGGCGACGAAGTAGGTGAGGTGGCGCAGATTCACCACTAAGACTCTCAACATCTCAATTGGGTGGGATATCGGTCCTTCACTGTATCAAGGTTCGTGCCTAGCGTGGTCGCCATGACAGCTTTCGTCTATGCCGCAGCCCGCACGCCGTTCGGGCGCTTCAACGGCGCTCTCGCGGACGTCCGTCCCGACGACCTCGCGGCGACCGCGATCAACGGCGTACTCGCCAAGGCCCCCGGCCTCGACCCCGCCGCGATCGGCGAGATCGTGTGGGGCAACGCCAACCAGGCCGGCGAGGACAACCGGAACGTCGGCCGGATGGCCGCCCTGCTGGCCGGGGTCCCGGTCTCGGTGCCCGCCACGACGGTCAACCGGCTGTGCGGGTCCTCGCTCGACGCCGCGATCATCGGCTCGCGCACCATCGAGGTGGGGGACGCCGACGTCGTACTCGTCGGCGGGGTGGAGTCGATGACCCGGGCGCCCTGGGTGCTCCCCAAGCCCGACCGCGCCTTCCCGGCCGGCAACGTCACCGCGGTCTCCACCACGCTGGGCTGGCGGCTGGTGAACTCCCGGATGCCGGCGGAGTGGACGGTCTCGCTCGGCGAGTGCAACGAGCAGTTGCGGGAGCGGTTCGGCATTTCGCGCGAGCGTCAGGACGACTTCGCGCTCCGCTCCCACCGACTGTCCGCCGCGGCCTGGGACGAAGGGTTCTACGACGATCTCGTCGTCCCCGTCGAGGGCATCGACCTCGCCCGCGACGAGGGCATCCGTACGGACTCCTCGCCGGAGAAACTGGCCGCGCTGAAGCCGTGGTTCCGCAAGGACGGCACGATCACCGCGGGCAACTCCTCGCCGCTCAACGACGGTGCCTCGGCTGTGCTGTTGGGCTCCGAGTCGGCTGCGGACGCCATCGGGCGGGCTCCGCTGGCCAGGATCGCCGGTCGCGGTGCGCACGCGCTGGAGCCGCAGGCCTTCGGTTTCGCGCCGGTCGAGGCGGCCGATCGGGCCCTGGCCCGGGCGGGCGTGAAGTGGGACCAGGTCGGCGCGGTGGAGCTCAACGAGGCGTTCGCCGTGCAGTCCCTCGCCTGTGTGGACGCCTGGGGCATCGACCCGGACATCGTGAACGTCAAGGGGGGCGCCATCGCGATCGGGCACCCACTCGGCGCCTCCGGGGCGCGCCTCCTCGGCACGCTCGCGAAGGTGCTGGCCGAGCGCGGCGAGCGGTACGGCGTGGCGGCGATCTGCATCGGGGTGGGACAGGCGCTGGCAGTGGTGCTGGAGAACGTGGAGGTGACCCGTTGAGCCGGGCCGAGGTGCTCGAGAGCGTCGACGACGCGGTGGCCGGAATCAAGGACGGCAGTACCGTACTGGTGGGCGGCTTCGGGATGGCCGGTATGCCCTTCGACCTCCTCGACGGGCTCATCCGGCAGGGCGCGCGGGACCTGACGATCGTCAGCAACAACGCCGGCAACGGTGAGGTCGGCCTGGCCGCGCTGCTCAAGGCCGGGCGGGTGCGGAAGGTGATCTGCTCCTTCCCACGGCAGAGCGACTCCTATGTCTTCGACGAGCTCTACCGGGCAGGCGAGGTCGAACTCGAAGTGGTCCCCCAGGGCAACCTGGCCGAACGGCTGCGCGCGGCCGGTGCGGGCATCGGCGCGTTCTTCTGCCCGACGGCGGTGGGCACTCCGCTCGCCGAGGGCAAGGAGGTCCGCACCATCGACGGGCGCGAGTACGTCCTTGAGTACCCGATCAGAGGCGACGTCGCCCTCGTCGGGGCGCACCGCGCCGATGGCATGGGCAACCTCGTCTACCGCAGGACGGCCCGCAACTTCGGGCCCGTCATGGCCACCGCCGCCACCCTCACGGTCGTCCAGGTCGCCGAGGTGGTGCCGGTCGGCGCCCTGGACCCCGAGGCCGTCGTGACACCGGGCATCTACGTCGACCGGATCGTGCCGGTCCGGCAGCGTCAGTACCTGACCCGAGGAGCCCGCTGATGGCACTCTCCCCCGACGAACTCGCCGCCGTCGTCGCCCGCGACATCCCGGCCGGCTCCTACGTCAATCTGGGCATCGGACACCCGACGAAGGTCGCAGACCATCTGCCGGCGGACTCCGGCGTCGTCCTGCACACCGAGAACGGCATGCTCAACATGGGCCGGGCCGCCACCGGCGACGAGATCGACCCGGACCTGACCAACGCGGGCAAGGTGCCGGTGACCGAGTTGCCGGGCGCGTCGTACTTCCACCACGCCGACTCCTTCGCGATGATGCGCGGCGGCCACCTGGATGTCTGCGTGCTCGGCGCCTACCAGGTCGCGTTCAACGGGGACCTGGCCAACTGGCACACCGGCCGCCCCGGCGACATCCCCGCCGTCGGGGGTGCGATGGACCTGGCCATCGGCGCCAAGGACGTCTACGTGATGATGACGCTGTTCGCCAAGAACGGCTCCCCCAAACTGGTGCCGGCCTGCACCTACCCGCTCACCGGCCGGGGCTGCGTGAGCCGGGTCTACACCGACCACGGGATCTTCGACCTCGCCGGCGGCGAGGTGAGGATGCTTCAGACGTACGGCACCAGCGCCGAGGACCTGTCGGCCAGGCTCGGGCTCGACCGCGTCACCTGAGGTGATCGGCGCCGCCGGGCCAGACGCCGTAACGGCCCGGCGAGAGCACGCCGCCCGGGTCCACCGCGTCCTTTGGCTTCGCCGGGAACCGGTGGGACGCGCCGTCGTCGAAGGACAGCACAGCCCGGCCGCGTCGTCCATCAGGTCGAGGTGGGCGCGGTAGGCGACGTACCCCATGGGGCCGAGTTCCCGCACGACCCGGTGCGCGGCGGCCACCCGCGGCCTTCACCGCGTCCGCGTCGTTCTTGTCGTTCTTGTCGTTCTTTCGTTCTTGTCGAAGCCGATGGCCGTGCCGACGGCCGCCGCCCGGGCGCCCACCGGCGGCACGCCGATCTGCGGGAGGAAGCCCGCGGCCACCACGGTCTCCTGGACGGCCGCGCCGGCCTCGGCCACGGCGGTGCCGTGCATCGGCACCACCGGGGAGACCTCCAGGTGGCCGACGAAGTCCGGCAGGAGTCCGGCAGTTCCGGGCGCGGCATGCCGATCGGGGTCTTCTCGGAACCCCGCCGACTCGCGCTGTCGCGCACCTCGCGTACGGCGACCGCCACCGGCCAGGATCGGAACGCCGCCGGACCGCGCAGCCCGGAGGTGCCGTTGGCCACCTTCGGCATCGCTCCTGGACCACGTCGTCCACGTCCGCGTGGCCCTGCAGGGCACGGCCGACGATGTTGTAGACCAGGGGCAGAGACTTCGGCACCGTCGGCAGCGCATCCAGAGCCGGGGCGCCGCTCACCCGGTGCCGTCGGCGACACCGCCCCGTTCGACCGCCAGCCGGGTCAGTTCGACGCGGGTGTTGATCCCGAGCTTGGTGAAGATGTGTCTCATGTGGGTGTTGACGGTGTGCACGGACACGTGGAGCCGGTCGGCGATCGCCCGGTTGGTGAGTCCTTCCACGACGAGCGGGATCAGTTTCCGCTCGGATCCGGTCAGACTCCCCCACCCCGGAGAGATGTCCTTGCCCAGCCGCGGGGCGCCCGCGCGCACGCCCAGTTGCCGCAGACGCCGCACGAGCCGCTCGTGATCGCCCACGGCTCCCGAGGCCGACGCCAGCCGGCCCGCTTCTTCCAGACAGCGGATCGCCTGCGCCGTATCGGCCGAGGCGGCCATGAGCTCGCCGAGGTCCTCGCAGGCCGCGGCCAGAGCCAGTCGCCTGCCGGTGCTCCGGTAGCCGGCGACGGCGGAGGTGAGTGCACGCGGGTCGCCGTGGAGCAGCCCGTCCACGTGGGCACGGACGGCCGCGCTGATCAACTGGCCGTCGTCCCGGGCGGTCAGGGTACTCAGTGCGCCGGACACGGCCTGCGCGACCGACGGCGCCCCGCCGCGCAGCGCGATACGCGCGATGGCGGGCCAGTGTGACGGCGGGAGGGTGAGCAGCCGCGTCGGCTCGCTGTCCTCGACGGTCCCGGCGAGCGCCGCTGCCGCTGCCTGGTCCCTGCCCTCCGCGTCCGCCAGACAGGCGCGCGCGAGCGACACCCACAAGGCGTACCGCCGGGCGTTCGTGCCGGGGACGGCTTCGGCCTCACGGAGATGCTCCCCCGCCCTGGCGAGGTCGCCGCGCCTGATCTCCACCAGCGCCAGCACGGCGCGGGCCTGCGGATCCGGCTGGGTGATCTCGAGTTCGCCCGCCACCGCCAGACTGGCCTCGGCCTCCACGGCCGCGTCGTCCAGCGCGCCCTGTTCGAGCAGGGCGCAGGCACGGCGGGCGTGCCAGTGCGGAAGTGACCAGCCGAGGCCCAGCGCCTCCGCTTCGTGCTGGCCCTCACGCAGCACCCGCTCGGTGTCAGCGAGCCGGTCGGTGCTGGTCAGTACCGTGGCCAGCCACAGCGCCGGAATGCGCGGGGGCCTCAGGTAGGGCACGGCGGGCTCGGCACAGGCGCGTGCGGTGGCGGCCTCGGCGAGCTCCAGCGCTCGGCCGAGGCGCCCGCGGTAGAAGGACGTCTGCGACTGGAACACCATGACGCTGACCACGACGGCCGGATCGTGGCTCTGGTAGGCGGCCGCGACCAGGCCGGTGTCCGTCTGCTCGGCAGCCGTGATGTTCCCGAGGTGCACATGGCCCGTCGCCCGGGTCTTCAGCAGCAGGACCCGCAGGTCCTGCGGCAGCGCGGGAAGGTCCAGGGCCTGCTGGAGGTGGGTCATGGCGGCGGCGTCGTCGCCCGCGGCCTGGTGTATCTCGGCGGCCACCAGGCGCAGGTTCGCCTCCTGCGGCGGCTCCAGACCGTCCGACAGGGTCGCGTCGACCAGTTCGAGCGCCTCGTGGACCCGGCGGGTCCGGCCGAGGTACTCGGCGGCGTCGGTGAGCAGACCGACGCGGCGCCGGTCGCGCGGGGGCAGCAGGCCGGCGATCCGCCGGGCCAGGTCCGCGGCGGCGTCGGGGGCCGTCGACGACAGTTCCCGTACGGCGGTGTGCAGCCTGGTCACGGCGTCGTCGTCCACCGGGCCGCCCGCCATGACGACATGCCAGGCCACCTCCGCCGACCGTGCCCCGTCGGCGCGCAGGCTCTCGGCGGCCTCCCGGTGCAGCGCGGTCCGCACGGCAGGCGGCAGGCTCTCGTGGACGGCCTGGCGCAGGAGGTCGTGGCGGAAGGCGAGTCGCGGGCCGTCCGCCGAGAGCAGGCCGCTGTTCAGGGCGGCCTCCGCGCCGAAGAGCAGGCTGCCGACCTGCCTGCCGAGCATGCGGGCGGCGGTGCCGAAGTCGAATTCGCGGCCGAGGACGGAGCCGATCTGGACGAGGCGTACGGCGTCCTCCGGCAGCTGGTGCAGACGTGCGGCGACTCTCTGACGGAAGGCGACGGGGATGTCGCGGTACAGGCGGTCCGCCGCACCCGCCTCTGCTTCGGCGGCGTCCGGGCCGGGGAAAGAGCGCACCAGTTCGATCGCGAGGAACGGATTGCCCGCGACGCCTCGCAGCATCCTGGCCAGACCGGGGGACGGTTCCGTCCCGAGCACGTCGGCCGCGATGTGTTCCAGTTCCCGCTGGGGCAGCGGGCCGAGGGTCAGCCATCGGGCGCCGAGGCGCTCGAGGTCCTCCCGCACCCTGGCCACGGTCGGGCGCTCGGTCTCCGACCGTACCGCCAGCACCCACAGGATCCGCGAGGCAGCCAGTCGTCCGGGGAGCGTGCGCAGCGCGAAGAGCGTGGCCGGATCCGACCATTGCGCGTCGTCGACGAGCACCAGTACCGGGGCACGCTGGGCCCGGTCCTCCAGCGCGTCCGCGATGCCGTCCAGCAGCCGCAGGCGCTGGTCGTCCAGGCCCGCGGCGGCCCGGGGAGAACCGTCGTGGGCCTGCAGGGCCGACTGGAGGGCGGCTCCTGCCGCATACTGATCGAACTCGTCGGCCCTTACGGGGACCACGTCGAACCCGCAGCGCCGGGCCCGCTCGTCCAGCTCCGCGAGGAGCCGGCTCTTGCCGACGCCGGGCGCGCCTTCCACGACGACGCAGGCGCCCCGTCCGCCGCGCACCGCCACCAGAGCCTCGCGGACGGCCGCGATCTCACGGTCCCGGCCCCGCAGGCGCAGCCCGGTCCCGGCCTGGTTCCCACGCCCGGGGTCCAGGTGGCCCGTGGGGTCTGTGCCGCGCATGGGGCAAGCATGCCGCAGGCCACAGGTGCCCTCAACGCCGGTCCCCCGCCTCGCCGGCCGCGACCCTCGTCGTGAGCCGGCGGATCACTCCGCGGGGCGCGGGGCGCGCAGGTGGGCCCGCTTCTCCAGTTCCTCGTCGTCGACCAGGGTGAGCATCGGCTGGCCCGGCGCGCACATCATGAACACGATGTATTTGGCCGGCTCCTCCGAGGAGGCGTTGCCGTTCTGGTAGTGGATCACCTCACCGCCCGGCTCCCAGAACGTGTCACCTGCCTTGATCACACGTTCCGGCTCGCCTTCGAGCTCCCACCGGACCGCGCCTTCGAGGACGTAGCCGAAACACGGCCCCGAGTGACGGTGCGGAGGTGTCCCGGGGTCGCCCGGCGGCCACTCGACGAGGACGGTCATGCCCGAAGCACCCTCGGGAACGAAGGGCGGCCTGACGTCCGCCAGCATCCTGGGACCGTACTCGCTGTCCTGTGCGGCGCTCTCGGTCGCCGAGTCCTGTGCCGACATTGCTGCACCTCCGTAGGCCGGCCCGGAACGGATGGTCCGGCACTGCTGCTCCACGATCCACCCTGCATCCTGTCGGCGGCCCTCACAAACCAGGAGCGCGCGACGCGGCGTACGCACTACCACGGCAACGGCCGGCGTCCCGCGACGTCACCGGAGCCCGCCGTCGCGGAGACGAGGACGGGCCGCTCCGCGACTACAGGTGGCACCCCGGGCTCCCGTGGGTCTGACGATGCGGGGGCCAGGTCCTCCTCGGCCCAGACCACTTTGCCGCCCGGCACGGTGCGGAAACCCCATCTGCGGGACAGCTGGGCGACCAGGAAGAGGCCGCGGCCGTTCTCGTCATGGGTGCATGCGCTGCGCAGACGTGGGGCGCAGGCGCTGGAGTCGAACACTTCGCAGGTCAGGACCTGGTGCCGGATCAGGCGCAAAGTGATCTGACCGGTGCCGTGGCGGACGGCGTTGGTGACCAGTTCGCTGACGATCAGCTTCGTGGCGTCCGCGACGTCCCCCAGGCCCCATTCGGTCAGCTGACGGGCGGCCAGGTGCCGGGCGCTGCGGGCGGCGGTCTGGTCGCTGGGCAGCGTCCAGGAGGCCACCTGGGCGGGGTCGAGCGTACGGGTGCGGACGAGGAGCAGCGTGCGGTCGTCGGGGGGTGCCTGCCCCGGGAAGGTCTCCATCGCGCTGCTGCAGAGTTCTTCCAGGGAGCGGCCGGGTTGTGCCAGGGCGCTGCCGAGGCGGCGCATTCCCACGTCGATGTCGTGTTCGCGGGTCTCGACGAGGCCGTCGGTGTACAGGCCGAGGAGACTTCCCTCGGGCAGTTCCAGCTCCGCCGCCTCGTAGGGGACGCCCAGGCCCATGCCCAGCGGGGTTCCGGTGGGCAGGTCGGGGAAAGCGACCCGCCCCTGCGGGTCGATGACCGCGGGCGGCGGGTGCCCGGCCCGCGCCATGGTGCACCTGCGGGTGACCGGGTCGTACACCGCGTACAGGCAGGTGGCGCCCACGGCCGGGGAGTACTGCTCCGGAGCGTCGGCGTCGTCCTCGGCCAGCCGCCGGACCGTGTCGTCGAGGTGGGTGAGCAGTTCGTCGGGGGGCAACTCCATGTCGGCGAGGGTGCGTACGGCGGTGCGGAGCCGGCCCATGGTCGCGGCGGCGTTGATCCCGTGTCCGACCACATCGCCGACGACGAGGGCCACGCGCGCGCCGGACAGCGGGATCACGTCGAACCAGTCGCCCCCGACGCCGTGATCCATGTCGGCGGGGAGGTAACGCGACGCCGTGTCGACCGCCGCGCCCCCTTTCAGACGGTGCGGGAGCAGGTTCCGCTGGAGGGCGAGGGCGGCGGTGTGCTCGCGGGCGTACTGGCGCGCGTTGTCCAGGGCCAGCGCGGCGCGGCTGACGAGTTCCTCGGCGAGGAGCACGTCGACCTCCTGGAACGGCCCCGGGGCCGAGGTGCGGATGAACAGCACCATGCCCAGCAGGACGCGCCGTGCACGGATGGGGATGAGCATCAGGGAGTGGGTGCCGTTCTCGTGGATCGTCCGCGCCCGCGCCGGGTCCTGGTCGATCCAGGTGCCCGCAGCGGTGTCCAGGACCGGCTCCAGGTGGGACGTCCCGGTGCGCAGGACCTCGGTGAAGGGTGAGGCGGGCGGCCAGGGGACCACCTCGCCGTGCGCCCACGGGGACTCCGGGACCCCCTGGCGGATCGACGCCAGACCGGCGCGCCGGAAGACCGGGAGGCGCCGGCCCGAGGCGCCGATGTGGACCGGGGGCCCTTCGCCGAACGGGACCGACTGTTCGAGGTCCACGGCGACGTAGTCGGCGAGCAGCGGCACGGCCAGGTCGGCCAGTTCCTGGCTGGTGCGCATCACGTCCAGACTGCTGCCGAGGCGGGTACTGCCCTCGCTGAGGATGGCCAGGCGATCGCGCGCCCGCCGGCTCCCGCTGAGGTCGACGCTGATGACGCACACCCCCAGCACCTGGCCGTCGGCGTCCTGGAGGCAGAAGACCGAAGCCGCGTACGTGTGCTCCCGGTGCGGGCTCGACGGCAGCCACGTCCGGTGGTCGTGGACCTGCGCGGGCCCGCCCCGCATCACCTCCCGCATCGCCTCTTCGAGTGCTTCGGCCTCGGCCCCCGGCCGCACGTCGCTGAACCGCCGTCCGAGCCGGCGGTCGCGGGGGATGCCGTCGTGGCTCTCCATCGTGTCGTTCACCCAGGTGCACCGCAGGTGCGGGTCCCGCACGACGATGCCCATGGGGACGCGGGCGAGCAGCGACTCCCGCACCAGTTCGTTCGTCGTCTCCCCGGAGGCCTCCCCGATGTCGGTCACGGAGACGAGCCACCGGACCGTTTCGCCGTGCCCCGACAGCATCGAGACCCGCAGGCTCACGTCGAGCCCGTGCCCGTCCCTGTGCCGTACCGTCGTCGTGCCCGACCAGCCGCGCCGGGCGAGGCACCGGCCGACGAACTCGGCGGTCGTCGGCGCTTCTTCGGGGTACGGCAGAACGGCCGAGGCCGACCGGCCCACCATGTCGGCGGCGGAGTACCCGACCAGCCGCTCGGCGGCCCGCGTCCATCCGACCACCGTCCCCTGCTCGTCGAGCATCGCGATCGCCGACTCCGAGGGCTCACGGATGCTCGGCTGTGTACGGGGTACCGCTGTGTCTGTGCTGATCATCGAATCGTCGTCCTCGGATAGGTGACGGCGAGGCAGGCACCTTCGGTACGCCGGGCTTCGTCGCCGTTGTCGGTTCCGGTCTCGGACTTGAGCGCGATTGCGCCCCCACTTGTCGCTTTTCAGACCATTGACAGGGCGGCACTTTGATCTGTGACAGGAGCCACTGCGGCGAAAGGGGGGCCGGCGGCTCTCCCGCGCGGGGCCGGCCGGTGCGGACGTACGGTGCTGTTATGTGCGCCATGCGGGAAGACGGCGCGGTACCGCGCTACGGGCCTCGTCCGTCCCCGGCTGCCACCGGGCCGGCGCGCCGGGCGGAGCTGGACCGGCTGCTGGAGTCCGCCGTGCGCGACACGGGGGTGCTCGCGGGTGCGGTCTTCCTGCTGGCGCCCGACGGGCAGACACTGCGGCTGGAGGTGACCGCGGGGCTGCCGGCGGAGTATCTGACGCCCTGGTCCCGAGTGGCGCTGTCGAGCCCCGTGGCGGTTGCGGAGGCGCTGCGCCGGCGACGGCTGGTCTGGCTGAGCGATCCGGAGGAGTTCGCCCGGCGCTATCCGCGTACGGCGATCGCACTTCCCTACCACTGCGCGGCAGCGGCGGCACCGATCGTCACCGGCACCACGGCCTGGGGCACGCTGCTGCTCCTGTGGCCCGGGACCGACATCGCCGGGGCCGCCGGTCCGGGACCCGACCGGGTTGCCGCCGCCTGTCGCCGCCTGGGACGGTTCCTGCACGACGCCGTCGGCACCGGCGACGCCGTACGTCCGGGACCGGCACCGCGCACCCTGCCGCGGCCTCCGGCCCGCAGCCGGGATCCGGCCGGGGCGCCGGCCGCGGCGGACCTCGTCGAACGGCTGCCGGAGGGCAACTGCTCGCTCGACCTCGAGGGCACGTTCACCTACGTCAGCGCCACCGCCGCGACCTTGCTGGGCGGCAGCGTCCGCGACCTGACCGGCACCCGCCCCTGGCGCTCCTTGCCCTGGTGCGCGGACTCGCCGCTCAAGGAATGCTTCCGCGGCGCGCTGGTCAGCCGCAGGCCCGCCTATTTCACCGCCCTGCGCCCGCCGGACCACTGGCTCGCCTTCCAGCTCTACCCGGACGCATCCGGGGTGAGCCTGCGCATCTCGCCGGCCGGCCCGGGTCCGGCCGCACCGGCCGGGCCCGCACGGGCGGGGAGGTTCCTGGGCGAGTCGATCCCCCTGGGCGAGGTCTACCAGGTGCTCCACCTGGCCGCCGCCCTCTCGGAGGCCGTGGGCGTGCGCGACGTGGTCGATCTGATCACCGAGGAGATGCTGCCGGCCTTCGGCGCCCGTACCGTGGCCCTGCTCGCGGCGGAGGACGGCAGAATGCGTGTCATCGGCCGTCGTGGATACGACCCCGGGCTCCTGGAACTGTTCGACGGAGCACCGCTGACCTGCCTGGCGCCCCCGGTGCGGGTCCTCGCCACCGGCCGGCCCGCCTTCTTCGCCACGTTCGAGGAACTGTCCCGCGCCTACCCGCCCGCCGTCCGGCAGGAGAACCTGCACGCCTGGGTCTTTCTGCCGCTGATCACCTCCGGGCGCCCGGTGGGCTCGTGCGTGTTCGCCTTCGACCGCCCGCACACCTTCTCCGAGCAGGAACGGGTCGTCTTCACCGCACTCGCGGGACTCGTCGCACAGGCACTGGAACGCGCCCGCCTGTACGACGCCAGCAAGGAGCTCGCGCAGACCCTGCAAGCCGCCCTGCTCCCCGACTCGCTGCCCGACGTCCCGGGCCTGGACGCGGCCGCCCGCTACCTGCCCGCCGCCCGTGGCATGGACATCGGCGGCGACTTCTACGACCTGGTCCGGGTGGACGACACCACCGCGGCCGCGTTCATCGGCGACGTCCAGGGCCACAACGTCACCGCCGCCGCGCTCATGGGCCGGATCCGCCCGTCCCTCCGCTCCCACGCCGCCACCGGAACCACGCCGGCGCAGGCTCTCACGCAGGCGAACCGTCAGCTGGTCGACCTGGACGCGGGCCGCTTCGTCAGCTGTCTCTACGCGCATCTCGACCTCGCGCGCAACCGTGCCGTCCTGGCCACCGCCGGGCACCCCCCGCCGGTCCTGCGCCGCCCGGACGGACACGCCGAGGTACTTTCCCTGCCGCCCGGGCTGCTGCTCGGCATCGACCCCGACACGGACTATCCCGTCACCGAGATCCCGCTGACACCCGGCACCGTCCTCGCCCTGTACACCGACGGACTCGTCGAGACGCCCGGGGTCGACCTGGACGACGCCATGTCCGGACTCGCCACCCAGCTCGCCCGGGCCCGGTTCCAGCCGATGGAGGGGCTCGCCACGGCCCTGATCGACCACGCACGATGGACCGCCCCCAGGACGGACGACATCGCCCTGCTGCTCATCGGGCTCGCCACCGCGGACCAGGACGGTGCGATGCCGCTGCCGGCGCGGGGTTCGAGAGCCATCGACGACCGGTGACCCCGCGCGGCCCTTCCCACGGCCCGCGACGACGAGACGACGAGACGACGTGAAGGAGGCGGGCTCATGACCGGGACACCCGGCAGGGTGGCGTTGGTGACGGGCGCCAGCAGCGGAATCGGGGCGACCACCGCACGGCTCCTGGCCGCACGGGGGATGCGCGTGGTGGTCAACTACCTCAGCAGTGCCCAAGCGGCCAAGGAGATCGTGGCCGGCATCGAGGGCGCCGGCGGACAGGCCATGGCCGTGCAGGCCGACGTGCGGGAGGCGGCGGCGGTCGGGGACATGGTCGAGCAGGTCCGGGCGGCGTGGGGCGGCGTCGACGTACTCGTCCACAACGCGCTCGTCCCGTACGCGGTCAGGTCGTTCCAGGACATGACGTGGGAGGAGCTGGGCGGCAAGCTCGACGCCGAGATGCACGCGGCGTTCGCGGTCACCAAGGCGGTCCTGCCGCACATGACCGAACAGGACTGGGGACGCATCGTCTTCCTCGGTACCGGCCTCAGCCGCCGCCCCCGGGCGGGCATGGTCGCGCTCGGGACGGCCAAGGCCGCGCTGGAAGCGCTGGCCCGCTATCTCGCCCAGGAACTGGGTCCGCACCACATCACGGTCAACGTGGTCGCGCCCGGTGCGGTGGAGGACACCCGGATGGCCGGCGTGACCGACGACGCGGTCAAGCGGCGGCAGGTGGCCGCCACCCCGCTGGGCCGCCTGGCGCGTCCGGCCGACGTCGCCCAGGCGATCGCCTTCTACACCGGTGAGGACAACTCCTTCATGACCGGCACCACCGCCGTGGTCAACGGCGGAATGACGATGTACTGACGCACCCGCCGTCCGGCGCGCACGGAGCACCGCCGTCCGTGCGCCCGGCGACTACGGCCTGGACCTGCGCGGGCTGCGCGAGGGCAGCATCGACGCCGCCTGCGTGGGGAGCACCATGGCGCCGGAGGCGGTGGCCGCCGAGCACGGCTGGCAGCTCCTCGCCTGGGTCGGCGACCCGCTTCCGGATCCCCACCGTGGGCATGGCCGTGGACCCCACCCACGTCCCGCCCGACGACCCCGCGGTCCAGGTCGTCGTACGGGCGCACCGCCGTGCCCTGTGGGTGATCCGCGACGACCCCGGCACCGCGCTGCGGCACATCCGCACCTTCCTGGGCGGACAGACCGCGCAAGAGGCCCGAGCACACTACGAGACGTTCATCGCGCCGTACTTCACCGACGCCGGCCAGGCCGACCTCGCGGTCGGCGGGAGCGCGATCACGGCGGTCGCCGCCGAGCTCGGCGTCCCCGTCTCCGTCACCCGTCACCGCGGCCGAGATGTACCGCACCGCGACGGTCGAGTCCGGCTGAGGAGACCGGGGGTGCGGCTCACCCGTCAACCGGCGCGAGGCCGGGCGCAGTTGCCCGGGCGCCGGAGTCCAGGAACGCGGCGATCTTGCTGGGGTTGAACAACCACATCACCCTATGGATGCCGTCCCTAGAAGCAGCGATCGTCAGGATCGTGGTGGGGGAACCGTCGCGGTAGATCATCACGCCCGTACGGCCGTTGGCCTGGACCGGTCGCGGGTCCGTCCCCTGCCAGAACCGCGGCGTGGCCGTGGCCAGGTTGGCCACACGCGCACGGCCCACCACGGGTATCCGGGCGGCCCCCCGGATACCGTTGCCGTCGGACAGGCTGACGACGTCAGGGGCGAGGACGGCTTCCAGCGAGGCCACATCACCGGTGCGCGCCGCCGAGACGAAGGCGTCCAGAAGGCGTCGATGCTCCAGCGCGTCCACACTCCCGCGCGGCTCGCCCGCCAGGCGCTTGCGCGAACGGCTCACGATCTGTCGGACGTTGACGACGCTGAGCTGGAGGATCTCGGCAATCTCCGGGTAGGAGTAGTCGAACGCCTCGCGCAGGACGTACGCGGCCCGCTCGGTGGGGCTCAGCTTCTCCAGCACGAGCAACAGGGCCAACTCCAGAGCCTCCGCCCGCTGTGCGCCCACCTCCGGGTCACAACTGGTGTCGACGGGCTCCGGCAGCCACGGCCCGATGTAGGTCTCCCGGCGCACCCGCGCCGACTGCGCCACGTTGATGGCCAGACGGGTCGTCGCACTGGAGAGGAAGGCCCCGGGGCTCACCACCACGGAGCGGTCGGTCTTCTGCCAGCGCAGCCACACCTCCTGGACCACGTCCTCGGCCTCGGCCACGCTGCCGAGCACGCGGTAGGCGATCCCGAAGAGGCGCGCCCGGTACTGCACGAAGTCGGAGACGGCCTCGTCGAGGTCACTCGTGGTAGGGGACGGCTTGAGGTACATGATCCTGTGGTCCAATCGCAGCTGAACCAGAGATCCGGAGCGGCCCCGCCGCGCCGGCGGAACCGGCCCATGGGAGTGCCGTGGGCTGTTGCCGGAGCGACGGCGGTCAGGCGGGGGCATCGCGGTCTCGCGGTCCGCCCCTCGGCTCACATCAGGACTCTGCTCAGGTGATGAGTGCATTCTTCGCGAACAAGGCCAGACTGGGTCACGGCGATGCCTGCACGCATCGCATGATCGAGTGATTCGGCCGGTACCGGCACGGGCAGCTGATCGCGCGGCCCGCGGGCACCGCGTCAGGGCGGGTCCGAACAGCCGGAGTGGCCCGGTGCACGCACGGGGCGCATCGCATGATCTGGTGATGCCGACCGGGCCGGCCCACCGGCAGGGGCACCGCGGGCCGGAGGCGGCGTTTCCGGCGGCTCGGCTCAGCGACTTCAGCCCAGCGACTTCAGGAGCACGGCGAAGCACAGGGTCATGGCCACGCTGACCAGGATCATCGCGGTGAGCGTTCCTCGCAGCCAGCGCGTGAAGCGGTCGCGGTGCCGCTGCTGCGCCTCGCTGACGTTCGCCGCGATGTGTTCCGTCACCATGCGTGCGACGTAGGTCTGTTCCCTGAGGTACCAGCCCTCGATGTCCGCCTTTTGCTCCCGGGTCAGTCCGGGCACCCGCGTGGTGAAGTGGGCGACGCGCCGCCGCGCCGCCTCCAGATGAGCGTGCCGGTACAGGAAGGTCTCGATGTCGGTCAGGCCGCGCGCGGCCTCCTTGCTCGTGTTCATGGCGTGCTCCGCGTCAGGCGGCCGTGCGGTGACTCGTCGGGCTCTCGCCGGGGTCGCCGGGGCGCTGCGGATCGCCGCTCGTGACGAAGGCGTCCCGTGGATGCTGGACGGAGGCGAGGGAGACGAGGTCCCGGCCGAAGACCGCGGCCGTGAGCCAGACGGTGAGGACGCGGATCTTGCGTTCCCACGAGGGCACGGCCAGGACGTGGTAGCCGCGGTGCATCAGCCAGGCGGGAAGTCCCTTGATGACGATCCGCTTGTACTGGAAGACGCCCCGTCCCAGCCCGAGGGTGGCCACCACTCCCAGACTGCTGTGGCGGTAGTTCCTGATGCGTCGCCCGCGCAGGTCGGCGACGATGTTCTTCGCGAGGCGTCTGCCCTGCCGTACGGCGTGCTGGGCGTTCGGCACCGTGTGAGCCCCCGGCACCGTGGAGGCCAGGTCGGGTACGGCCGCGTCGTCACCGGCCGCCCAGGCGTCCGGGACGAGTTCGCCGCCGGTGCCCACGCGCAGGTCGGGGCGGACCACGAGCAGGCCCCGTTCGTCGATCGGGAGATCCGAGTGGTTGTGCACGACCGGGTTGGAGGCGTTGCCGGCGGTCCACACGACCAGCGCGGAATCGAACTCCTCCCCGTCGGAGAGCACCACCCGGCCGTCGGCGAGGGAGCGGACCTGTGTGTCGAGGTGGACGTGTGCGCCACGGCGCTCCAGAGAGCGCACCACCCAGGCGCCCGGCTTGTCCCCCACCTCGGGCAGGATGCGGCCCCGGGCCTCGACCAGGTGGAAGGAGAGTTCGTCGGCGCTCAGCTCCGGGTACGACTTGAGCATCGCCGTCGCGAGCGACAGCAGTTCCCCGAAGCCCTCGACTCCGGAGAACCCGCCACCCACGAACGTGACGGTCAGCAGCCGTCGCCGCTCGGGGCCGGGAGGCAGGGAGGCCGCCTGGTCGAACGCGGTCATCAGCCGGTCGCGGATGGCCACCGCCTCTTCGACGTGCTTCAGACCGATCGCGTGCTGGGCGAGCCCCGGGACGGGGAAGGTGCGGGTCACGGCACCGGCGGTCACGACGAGGGTGTCGTAACGCAGTTCGTAGTCCGCTCCGTTGACGGGCCGTACCGTGACCGTCCGGTCCGCGTGGCGGATCGAGGTCACGGTTCCCGCGATCAGCCGGGCGCGCCGCAGGTGCCGCCGGAGCGACACGGCGGCGTGCCGGGCCTCGACCGATCCGGCCGTCACCTCTGGAAGAAACGGTTGGTACGTCATGTAGGGGCGGGGGTCGACCACCGTCACCCGCGCCTCCGCCGCACTGAGCCTCTTCTCCAGGCCCCATGCGGCGTAGAAGCCTGCGTAGCCGCCACCGACGATCACAATTTCGCGCATCAGACCCTCTGTTGGTTGTTCGACACCCCTTAGACAGGGCAGGGCCAGAAGGTGTGACACGGCGGCCTCACGATCTCGCGGCGTGCACGATCCCGGCCGATGCGGCGATCCGGTCCAGCAGGAACAGACCCGCCACGCAGAGCGCGATCCAGGTGGACAGCACCACGACGCCGGTGGTCGGTCCGTCGTGGTGGAAGTAGGTGATCCCGTCCAGCGCGCGGACGCCGACGCCCGCGGGCAGGCGAGCGGCTTGAGCCAGCCCGGCAGACGCACGGTGAGCCGGCACGCACGACACACCCGGCGGGCTGCGGAAGGCTCAGGTATGCCGGTCCGATACTCGGTCCATGCGTGTGGAATACGACCCTGAGGCGATGAGCAGCACGGACTTCTACAGGTTTCTGACATCGGTCGTGATTCCCCGGCCGATCGCCTGGGTCTCCACCGTCACACCCGACGGAAGGACCGACAACCTGGCCCCGCACTCCTTCTTCAGCATCGCCAGCACCGATCCCCCGATCGTCCAGTTCACCTCGATCGGCCGGAAGGACTCGCTGCGGAACGTCGAGGAGACCGGGGAGTTCGTCGTCAACTTCTCGTCCGAACCGCTCCTGCAACTGATCAACGCCACGGCCGTCGACTTCCCGCGCTCGGTGAGCGAGTTCGACACCGCAGGCATCGAGCGCGAGGCCAGCCGGAGCGTGCGCCCGCCCAGGGTGGCAGCCGCGCACGTGGCTCTGGAGTGCCGTTCCCACACCACCCTGCGGATGGGCAACTGCACCCTCGTCTTCGGCCGGGTGCTCCATGCCGCGGTCGACGAGGACTACCTCGCCGGCGGCCGCCCCAGCAGCGAGTTGCTGCGCCCCCTGACCAAGCTCGGCGGCGACGAATGGGGCACCCTGGGCGAGGTGCTGCACCTGAACCGCATCCCGTACGAGGAGCCCGGCACCGCCTGATTCCCCTCGCGCCCCACCCGGCCGGCAGGGCCCCAGCGGCACCCCGTCCCCGCTCACGGGCTCACAGACGTTTGACAGCGCGACCGGACATCCACCATGCTTCCATTAATTCATTAGCACAAGCATGGTGGAACCGAGGAAGACGACGTGATCGACTACCGGATCGACCGCGGCAGCGGCGTACCGGCCTATGTGCAGATCGTCGAGCAGACCGAACGAGCGCTCCGGATGGGCTTCCTCAAGGTCGGGGACAAGCTGCCCACGGCCAAGGAGGTGGTGGCGGCGACCGCCATCAACCCCAACACCGTGCTCCGGGCCTACCGCGACCTGGAGCAGACCGGCCTGGTAGAACTGCGCCGCGGCCTCGGAACCTTCGTGACGCGCTCACTCGCCCGGCCCGGCGCGGAGGACGACTCGCCGCTGCGCCGGGAGGTCACCGGCTGGGTGGCACGCGCCCGGGCCGAAGGCCTGGAACGGGCCGATGTCCTCGCCATGGTCACGGCGGCCCTGGACGCCCACGACAACGAACACGACAGCCACCCCCGGGCGACCGGGAACGCAGGAAGGAGGACGCATGACCGGGCCTGACGCGCCGGCCGCGCTGCGCGCCACGGGACTCGGATTCCGGTACCGAAGGCGGGGCGGCTGGGCCCTGCGGGACTGCGAGTTCACCGTACCCGGCGGTCGCATAGCGGCCCTCGTCGGACGCAACGGCGCCGGCAAGAGCACCCTGCTGCACCTGGCCGGCGGCCTGCTGCGAGCCGGCTCCGGGGACCTGCGGGTGCTGGGCGCCGCGCCCGGCACCACCGAGGCCCGCACCCGGGTCGCCCTGCTCACCCAGGACAAGCCGCTCTACCCCCGTTTCACCGTGGCGGACACTCTGCTGATGGGCGAGAAGCTGAACTTCTCGTGGGACCGGACGGCCGCCGAGCGGATCGTCCGCGAGGGCGGCATCCCGCTCCACGCCCGCGTCGGTGAACTCTCGCCCGGCCGGCGCACCCGCGTCGCGCTCGCCCTGGCTCTCGGCAAGCGTCCCGAACTCCTGCTGCTCGACGAGCCGTTGGCCGACCTCGATCCCGTGGCACGCGGCGAGATCATGGCGGAGCTGATGGCCGATGCCGCCGAGCGCGGCACGAGCATCGTGCTCTCCTCGCACGTCCTGCCGGAACTGGAGGAGACCTGCGACTGGGTGCTGGTGCTGCGCGACGGCCGCGCCGAGCTGAGCGAGGACACCGACACGCTGCGCGAGAGCCACGCCGTACTGACCGGCCCCGCCGACCGGGCCGACGCCCTGGCCGCACAGCACACCGTCGTACACCGCCGTACCGCCGGCCGGCAGGTGACCGCCCTGGTGCGGCGACACGGACCACTGCGCGGCGACTGGCACGCCGCACGGCCCCGGCTGGAGGACATCCTGATCGGCTACCTCCAGACCGGGGACGAGCCAGGCCGGCCCGCCGTCGGCGTGCGGACGGAGGCGGCGGCGTGAAAGGCTCCCTCTGGCTCGCCTGGCGCCAGCAGCGCGTCGCCGCCGGCATCGGCGCGGCCGCCCTGCTCCTCACCGCGGCGATCGCCGCGTACTACCGCTCGGACATGCTGGACGCCCTGCACAGCGGGCTGTTCGACCACTGCGCCACCGGGCCGCTGTACTGCACACGGTCCGACACCGGCCTGCCACTGCTGCTGGACGTGGAGCCGCTGAAGTACCTCGGCGCGCTGAACATCGTCCTGCCCGTCGTCATCGGCGTCTTCTGGGGCGCCCCGCTGCTGGGCCGCGACCGGGAACTGGGCACCCATCGCCTGGTCCTCGCCCAGGGCCCGAGCCGCGGTCAGTGGTTCGCCTCCCGGTTCGCGCTGGCCGCGGTGACCACCACCGCCCTCTCCGGCCTGCTCGCCGGAGTGTTCGCCTGGTGGTGGCGGCCGGCCGCCGACCGCAGCTACGGCCTGTTCTGGTACGACACCACGGCACTGAGCGGCTCGGGCCCCCGGGTCGTCGCGGCCGCCCTGTTCGGCCTGGCAGCCGGCACACTGCTGGGCCTGCTGGCCCGCCGGGTCCTGGCAGCCATGGGCCTGACCCTGCTGGTGACGGGGACGACGGCACTCCTGCTGGAGTGGACCCACTGGACCCGGCTCCTCGTGCCGCCGCACACCTACGTCAGCGCCGGCAGCACCCCCAAGGCTCCGATGGGCGAGAAGTGGTCGACCGGCGACTACGGCCTGATCACGGCCTCCGGCCGCCACGACTCCGTGTTCAACTGCGCCTACCCGTCGGGTGCCCGGCTCAAGGAGTGCATGACGGCACACGGATACGTGGCCCGCTTCTACGAGGCCAACCCGGCCGGTGACTACTGGACCTTCCAGTGGACCGACACCGCGGTCCTCGGCGGCCTGGCCGTCCTGCTCACGGTCGTCACGGTGCTGCTCCTGCGCCGCCGCGTCTGACGTCGCCGCCGCACCGCCGCCCCACCCGGTCTCCCCTCCCCCCTCTTCCCCTCTGCTCCCCTTCCCCTCTTTCCTTTCCTGTACGGAGGTCGCTTCGCCATGCCCGCCCGCACCAGGTCGCCGAAGAAAGCGCGCCCCAGCCGCGCCGCCATATGCGCCGGCCGCTCGCTGCCCGCCGTCTGCTGACCCGGACCGGTTCCGACATGCCCTCCCCCGAAACCCACAGCGGGCCGTCACGCCTCGTCGCGATCGACGGGCTTCGCCTGGTGGCAGCGCTGATGGTCGCCGCGTACCACTTCCTGGGCACGCCCACGCCGCACTTCTGGGGCAGAACCGAGCTACGGGACTCCGCCCCGCTCCTGCACGGGATCAGCGCCTACGGCTGGCTCGGCGTCGAGTTCTTCTTCCTCATCAGCGGCTTCGTGATCTGCATGAGCTGCTGGGGACGGACCCCGGCGCAGTTCACCGTCTCCCGCGTCTCACGGCTCTTCCCGGCCTACTGGTGCGCGGTGCTCCTGGTCGTCCTGCTCGTCCTGGTCTCACGGCTGGGCCGGTGGCCCGCCGCCACGCGCATCGACCCGCGAACGGTCCTGGGGAACCTGACCATGGCCCCCGGGCCACTGGGACTCGATCCGGTCGACGGGGTCAGCTGGACCCTCTGGGTGGAGGCACGCTTCTACCTGCTGATGGCCGTGCTCCTCGTCTTCGGCCTCTCCTACCGGCGGGTGGTGGCCTTCTGCGGAGCCTGGCTCCTGGCCGGTGTCCTCGCCCGTGAACTCCACTCACCCCTGCTCGACGAGTTCGTCCTGACCCGGTACACCGGCCTGTTCGTCGCCGGGATCGTGCTCTACCTCATGCACAGATTCGGACAGAGTCTTCTGCTCTGGCTGCTGCTCGGTTTCGCCTGGTGCTACCAACTCACCGTGCTCGAACTCAGGGTGGCCGACCACGCCGCCGTACCTCCCGGCGAGAGCCGGCCCTCCTGGGCCGTCTGCGCGGCCGTGCTCACCGGCTGCCTCGGGCTGCTGGCCCTCGCCGGAATCGGCCCGCTCACCGGACTGCGATGGCGCTGGCCGGTCACCGCGGGGGCGCTCACCTACCCCTTCTACCTCGTCCACCAGAGCCTCGGGATCCCCCTGGCCAAGGGCCTGGTCCGGGCGTTCCCGTGGCTGGGGCCGCTGCCTGCGACGGCGCTGTCCGTCGTCTGCATGCTGGGGCTCTCCCTGCTGGTCCACAGGCTGGTGGAGCGTCGGCTCGGACGCCGTCTGAGACACCGCCTGACGCTCGACATGCGCCCGCGGGACCTCTCCGCGCGGCCCGCCCTCACCCACACGCGGTAACCCCGCGCCTCCACCGAAGAAAGGACTCGTATGCTTTTCAACGCACGTACCAGACGGTCCCGCATACTCATCGCCGTCGCGACGGCGGCGGCCGCCGTCGTGGCCGTCGCCGTGACCCTGGCCCTGACGGTGACGACCTACGACCACACCTCGCCGCGCGCCGCCCGGGCCAAGGCATCGGGATCGGTGACCGGAGGCGTCGACTGCCGCAAGGCGAAGTGTGTGGCCCTCAGCTTCGACGGCGGTCCCAGCGCGACGACCCCCAAGCTGCTGGACATCCTCAAGCAGCGGCACCTGCACGCCACGTTCTTCGTGCAGGGCAGGGGCCACATCTCGAAGTACCCCGACATCCTGCGGCGGATCGCGGAGGAGGGGCACGAGATCGGCAACCACACCTGGACCCACCCGAGACTGACGGACCTCGACGAGGCCGGCGCCCGTGCGGAGCTGACCCGGACCCAGGACGCCATCGAGAAGATCACTGGAACCCGGCCCGTCCTGATGCGTCCGCCGGAGGGCCGCACCAACCGCAAGGTGGAGAAGATCTGCCGGGAGCTGGGTCTGGCGCAGGTGCTGTGGAGCGTCACGGCCAAGGACTACGAGACGACCGACTCGGCCCTGATCACCAAGCGGGTGCTCGACCAGACCCACCGCGACGGCATCATCCTGCTGCACGACCTGCACAAGGGGACCGTGCCCGCCGTCCCCGGCATTCTCAGCGCACTCGAGGAGCGTGGCTACACCGTCGTCACGGTGTCGCAACTGCTCGCCCCCGCCAAGCCCGAGCCCGGGATGGTCTACCGGCCCTGAGGCGCCTCGACGGCGGTCCACCCCTTGTCGCTCTCCCCCGCGGGAACCTAGACTCCCGGCATGAACTGAAGTTGGTTCAGTTCAGGAGCTGTCGCGGGCGGAAGGGAGCGGACGATGGATGGTTCCCTCGTGGAGAGGATCGCTCTCGTCACCGGCGCCGGCGGGGGCATCGGCCGGGCCGTCGCGGTGGAGCTGGCCCGGCAGGGCGCGTCGGCCGTGGCCGTCGCCGACCTCGACGAGGCGGCCGCCGGCGAGACCGCCGCGATGGTGCGGGCCGAGGGGGCGAAGGCCGAGGCGATCGGGTGCGACCTGCGGGCGCGTGACGACATCGAGGCCATGGTGACGCGGTGTGCCGAGCGCTTCGGCGGCCTCGACGTGCTGGTCAACAACGCCGGAGTGATCGACACCGCGTTCACGGCCGGCCAGGACCACGGTGTCGCCTCGCTCCCCGAGGAGGTCTGGGACGTCGTCTACGAGGTCAATCTCAAGGCCGTCTGGCTGACGACCAAGTTCGCGGCACCCCATCTGCGCCGCTCCACACGTGGCCCGGCCATCGTCAACACCGCCTCGGTCTCCGGCCTGGTCGGCTTCCCCGACTGCCCCGCCTACGGCGTCACCAAGGCCGGTGTCATCCACCTGACCAAGGTCACCGCGGTCGACCTGGCCCCGGTGCGCTGCAACTGCCTCTGCCCCGGCGTCATCGACACCCGGCTGACGCAGGACCACTTCGCCGCGGCCGAGGATCGCGCGGCCACGGAACGGGCGCTGCTGGCCCCGCAGTTGGTGGACCGGCTGGGGCGGCCGGAGGAGGTGGCCCGGCTCGCCTGCTTCCTCGCCTCGGGGAACGCGGCGTTCATCACGGGCGCCGCCTGCGTGATCGACGGCGGCGCGCTGGCCTGGCGCGGTGTCAGGGACTGAGGAAGGACGGGCGTGATGGAGACGAGGCTGGCCGGCCGGGTGGCCCTGGTGACCGGCGCGACCGGAGGCATCGGCGACGCCGTCGTACGGCGGTTCGCGGCCGAAGGTGCCACCGTGGTGGTGACGGACGTCGACGCGGAGCGCTGCGAGAAGCTCGCCGGGGAGGCCGGCGGCGGCTCCGTCGGGCTTGCCCTGGACGTGACCGACGAGTCGGCCTGGGAGGCCGTCGTGGACCGGGTGACCGGCCGGCTCGGCTCCCTGTCCGTACTGGTGAACAACGCCGGCATCGCCGCGATGCGCACCGTCGAGACGGAGACCCGGGAGTCCTGGGACCAGGTGGTCGCGGTCACCCAGACCGGTGTCTGGCTCGGCATGAAGCACGCCGGCGCGGCCATCGAACGGTCCGGCGGCGGCTCGGTCGTCAACGTCGCGTCGATCTTCGGTACGGTCGGCGGCTTCGGCTCCCAGTTCTCGTACCACGCGGCCAAGGGCGCCGTACGGCTCATGACGAAGAACGCCGCGCTGCACTGGGCGCGGCGCGGCGTCCGGGTCAACTCCCTGCACCCCGGCTTCATCGAGACGCCCCGGTCCCGTGAACTGTGGCGGGGCACACCGCGGTTGGCCGCGATGCTCGAGGGCACCCCGCTCGGCCGGCTCGGCACCCCCGAGGAGGTCGCGGCGGCCGTGGCGTTCCTGGCCTCCGACGACGCGAGCTTCATGACCGGCTCGGAGCTGTACGTCGACGGAGGCTGGACGGCGCGCTGAGCGCTCCGCCGGCAGTGCCCCGTCGGGTCGTCCGGCGTCCGCGGTGCCGTAGTGGCTGGTCGCGCGGTTCCCCGCGTCCCTCTGCGGCGCCGCCGAACCGCGGTTGACTTCACCCGGCCTGTTCTCCGGCGTCGATGCGAGGGTGCGCGGTGTAGTGGTCGACGCCGTCGGCCGACCGTGTGCGGCGGACGTGACCGCGGGCCGCCAGCACGTCGAGGTGGGCCGCGGTCTCGTTGACCGCGAGCATCTGGTTGAAGGCGTTCAGCTCGGCGAAGGCGATCTTGCGCCGGGTCCACCCCAGCTCTCCGGCCACTGCGTGGGCGTCGAGCGTGCGGTCGCCGAGGACGGCCCGGGTCTGGGCGAGCCGGTCGTCGTGATGGGCCAGCAACTCGCCGACCCGGGCGTGCACACTGTCGCCCACCGGGCCGTGCGCCGGCAGCAGCCGGGCGTCCGCGAGCGCCGTCATCCTGCGCAGCGAGTCGAGGTAGTCCCCCAACGGCAGCCGAGACGGGCCGAGTTCGAAGCCGATGGACGGGGTGATGTGCGGCAGGACGTGGTCCCCGGAGAACAGCAGGCCCCGGGCGGGGTCGAGGTAGACGACGTGCCCCCGGGTGTGGCCCGGGGTCGGGACGACCTGCAGCCTCGTGTCGCCGAAACGGAGTTCCTCCGCCTCCAGCCAGCGGTCCGGGGCCTCCCAGACGTCCGGGTCGAAGTCGCCGTGGTCCATCGCGGCCACCCGTTCGGCGAGTTCGCCCGCACCGGCCCGGGCCAGCGTCTCCAGCGAACCGGCCGGCTGCGTCGTACGGAGCGATCCGAGCAGTTCCAGGCCCCGGCGCTCGCCCGAGCCCAGGTAGACCCGGGAGCCGAGCAGCCTGCGCAGGGCGACGGCCTGCGTGTAGTGGTCGCGGTGGATGTGGGTGACCAGGATGTGGCTGATCTCGCCGAGGTCGTGGCCCAGGTCCGCGAGCGCGTCCTCAAGTGCCTGGAGAGACTCGGGGATCGACCAGCCCCCGTCGACCAGGACCAGCCCCTCCGCCAGGCCTTCCAGCGCGTACACGTTGACCGCGCGCAGTCCGTCGTCCGGCAGCGGCAGCGGGATGCGGTGGACGCCGGGCCGTACGGTCTCGGCGCCGGCCTCCGCCCACCGGCCGCGGTCGAAGCGAGGGGTGCGGGTCGTGGGGGAGGTCATGCGTCTCCTTGCTGGTGAGGTTCCCGGTGCGGTTGCGGGACCGGCTCCGGGGCGGGCCGGGTGTGCAGTTCGTGTGCGAGCCTGCGGGCTCCGGGGCGGTCGAGCTTGCCCACCGTGGTCTGGGGCAACTCGGCCACGGTGAAGGCGAACTCGGGCCACTTGGCCTTGGACAGGCCGGTGCGGTCGAGGTGTGCGGTGATGTCGTCGAGACCGATGCCGTCGTGGCCGTCCTCCGGGACCACGAGCACGGCCGCCCGCTCGCCGAGCAGCGGGTCCGGCACCGGCACCACACACGCTCGGGCGACACCCGGGTGGGCGGCGACGGCGCGTTCGATCTCGGTGATGTCGAGGTTGCGGCCGCCCCGGATGATGACGTCCTTCTCCCGGCCCATGACGGTGACCGTCCCGTCGTCGCCGGTGACCAGCAGGTCCCCGGTGGGGAAGAAGCCGTCCGGGGTGAGGTCCGGCGGTTCGACCCGGCCGTCGCGGGCGTACCCCACGAACAGGGAAGGACCGCGGACCTCGGCCCGGCCGGTCGTGCCCGGGCCGAGGACGGTGCCGTCGGCGGCTACCGCGCGCAACTCGGTCCCGGGGAACGGGCGTCCGTCGCGGCCCAGCCGGATCTCCTCCGGGTCGTCGGGCCGTGGGGAGGTGTGCCCGAGGCATTCGGACATGCCGAAGACGCGCAGGATCCGGGTCCCGAGCGAGCGTTCGGCACGGGCGAGGGCGCCGCGGTCCATGGGACCACCGCCGACCGTGATGGAGCGGACGCCTTCGAGGACCCGTGATCCGGCGGCCGCCGAGCCCATCTGCAGGGCCATGGTCGGCACGCACATGGTCCATCGGACGTCGTTCGCGGACATCCGCGCCAGTGCCTCCTCGCGGTCCCAGCGGCCGCTCAGGACCAGTGGGCCGCCGAGCATCAGCGCCATGGCCACGCCGAAGCAGTAGGCGGCGGTCGAGGAGAGGGGCACGACGGCGGCCACCGCGTCGCCGTCGCGCAGCCCGTTGATCTCCGCGGTGCGGGCGCACGCGTAGCGCAGGGCAGTCTCGGACTGGACCACTCCTTTGGGCCGGCCGGTCGAGCCGGACGTGAGGCCGATGAGCGCGCCGCCGGACCAGCGGGAGACCTCGCGCGGGCCCTGGCCGACGAGCGCCTGCCAGCCGTCGAGCACCCCGGCCGTCCGCGCACCCCGCATTCCCTCCCGCGCCTGCCATCCCCCGGCCGCGGACGGCTCGGCGACGACGGTGTCGGGGCGGATGTCCTCCAGGGCCGCCGCGAACTCGGCCCGGGTCGTGTGCCGGTTGACCAGGGCCAGGACGCCACCGGTCATTCCCACGGCGAGGGTGGCGGCGACGGTGCGCCAGGAGTTGTCCGCCTGGAGCAGGACGGTCCCGCCGGGCGAGCCGTCCGGTGCCATGGCGCCGGCCAGTTCGGCCGCGTGCGCCAGCAGGCGGCGCGCGCCGTGCCGGCCCGTGTCGTCGACGACGGCTGTGAAGTCGGCCTTCTCCGCGCGTCGCTGGAACTCCCGCACTGTCTGTCGCATCCGCTGCTTCCTCGCCTCGTCGCGCGAAAGGTGGTGGTGGCTGTCCGGCTCCGGCGGGCGCGCTCAGCCCGGGTACATCTCCAGCTCGCCGCCCATGACGGCGATCCTCCGGCCCCTCATGTCGCCGACCTGGGCGACCGCGGCCGCCCACTCGGGGCTGTCCAGTGCCCCGCGCAGGTCCTCGGCGGTGTCGAAGCACAGGACGGAGACCCCGTCCCAGCCCTCGGAGCGCGGTTCGAGGGCCGTGTCGATGTCGGTGTGCCGCCAGGACCGCAGGCCGGGCAGGGCCAGGGCGAGTTCGGCGTGCTCGCCGCGCCACCAGGTGATGAACCGCTCGTGCGTCCACTCGGGCGGCCGGGCGGCCAGCAGGACCAGGTTGTACATCGCGCCTCCTCGGGCATCTCAGGTGAACAGCACCTCGGGCGAGCGCCCGATCATCAGCCGCCGCAGCCGGCCGGTCTCGTCCAGCCGCGCGCCGGCCACGAACGTCGCCTCCGGCACCCCGGAGCGCCGCACCTCGCCGAGGAACAGCTCGTCCCGGCCGACGGTGCCCGCCGTGAGCAGGTGGTGGGTGCGGACGCCCACCTGGCGCTGGGCGAGGTAGCCCGCCATCTCGGCCCGGCCGCCGTGGAAGTCGGTCGCACCGCCGGCGCCGGTCGAGAAGAGGATGGAGAACGAGAAGTCGTCGCTGATCAGGTCCAGGACGCGGTCCGCGTCCTCGCTGTCGAGGATGGCGAACCAGCGGGTCAGGAACGCTGCGGTGGACTGCGCGGCCGGGGCGGTCACGGCCGGTCCACCAGGTCGAAGCCGGTGGTGAAGAAGGACTGGTAGCGGGCCATCAGCCCGGCGGGCGAGACCTGTACGGCGGAGAGGAACGCCCCCGTGGTCACGCCGTGCTCGACGACGAAGCCGTACGCGGTCTCGACGTCGCCGTCGACCGCGTACCTCTGGATCTCATGGGTACGGTCCACGGCCCGGCGCCCGGCTATGTACGCGGCGAACTCGTCGCGCGAGGTCCCGCTGCGCTCGCCGCCGGGCAGGGCGATGAGGAAACGGAATCCGGGCTCCACCAGCTCCAGGGCCTTCTCCGGATCCTGGCCGTCCATACGGGCCATGTATTCGCGAAGCACCATTGCCGATCGCTCTCCCTACGGACATCGAGCTACAGAACACTTCCACGACCTGAGTTCAGTTCAGTTTGATCCCTGGACGGCCGCCCCGGCAAGAGGCGGGACGGACCCGGAAGTCATTCGGCGACCATGCGTACCACGCATCCCTCGATCATCTCGCTGATCTCGGAGAGCGGGATCGCCCCGGTCGGGCGGTACCAGCGCCAGACGCTGACGATCATGCCGAGCACGGCCAGACCGAGGGTGTGGGCGTCACGCAGCGGGAAGGCCCCCTTGGACATGCCGCGCATCAGCAGGTTGGTCCAGTCCCGTTCGACCATCTGCACGAGCTGGCGGGCCGCGACCCGCTCGGTCTCCTCCCGCTTCGACTTGCGCGGGTTGGCCAGCAGGGACATGTTCGCCTGCAGGATGCGCATCTGGCGGATCTCCTGTTCGGTGACCGCGAAGGCGGAGCGCACCGCCGCGCGCACCTCCTCGACCGGCTCCGTCACGTCCTTCGTGGCCTCGACGAACTGGTCGTGGGAGCGCTGGAGTTCCAGGCGCATGATGGTGAGCAGGCAGTGGGCCTTCGACTCGAAGTAGTGGTAGAGCGCCGTCTGCCCGATGCCGACCCGGTCGGCGACCTCGGACCACTTGGTGCTCTCGTAGCCGTCCTCCCCGAACCGCTCCACGGCGGCCACCAGGATGGCCGCACGCTTCGACCTGGGCCCCTCCTCCGGATCCACGATCCGCGCCCTTGCCATCGTCTCTCCCTCTGCTCCACGGCCGGTTCCGATCACCGTCCGGTCGTCCGAGAGTAGACCCAAGTTCAGGTTGGCTTCGAATCGGCGGGACGTGAGGGTGCGGCGGCGGCCCCCGGTCACCGCGCTGCCGCACGCGTGAAGTCCGGGCGTCGCCGGCCGAGGAACGCGGCCATCCCCTCCCGCCCCTCCCCGGACACGGCGGCCGCGGCCAGCAGGCGGGCCTCAGCGTCGAGCTGTTCGTCCAGCCCGGCCGAGAACGCGCCGGCGACCAGCCGCCGGGTCACGCCGTACGCCCCGGTGGCCCCGTGCGCCAGTCTCCGCGCGACGCCCTCGGCTTCCGCCCGGAGCAGCTCCGGCGCGACCACCCTGCCCACCAGCCCGATCTCCAGGGCCTCCGCGGCGGACACCCTCCGGTTGGTCAGCAGGAGGTCCAGGGCCCGCTTGGGGCCGACGAGCCGGGGCAGCAGCCAGCTCACCCCGGCGTCCGGCGAGTAGCCGATCGCGGTGTACGCCGCCGTGAAGTGCGCGTCCGCGGCGGCGAACCCGAGGTCGGCGGCCATGGCCAGCCCGAGTCCGGCCCCGGCGACCGCTCCCTGCACGGCCGCCACCAGCGGAGCGTCCAGACCGGCGAAGATCCGCAGCGCACCGTGCAGTGCGCCGGTGACGCGGGCGAGATGCCCGGCCAGCCGCTCCCCGGACAGAGCGCCGAACTCCTTCAGATCGCCGCCCACGCAGAAGGAGGACCCCCGCCCGGTCAGCAGCACCACCCGTGCCCGGGCCGCCTCGCACTCCCGGGCCGCCTCCAGCAGTCCCTCGGCCGTCGCCAGGTCGATCGCGTTGCCCGAGCCGCGGCACATCTCGACGTGCGCCACCCCGGCGTCGTCGACCCCGACCGTGACCCTCATCGCGCCGTCCACCCGCCGTCCACGGTGAGCACCTGGCCCGTGCAGTACGAGGACGCGTCCGAGGCCAGGTACAGCAGCGCTCCGTCCAGCTCGCCCGGTGCGCCGCCGCGCCCCAGCATCGTGCCGCGCTCCACCCAGCGCCGGGAGCGTTCGTCGGCGAACAGGCCGCCGGTCATCTCGGAGCGGAACCACCCGGGTGCGAGGGCGTTCACCCGCACCCCCGCCTCTCCCCACTGCCCGGCCAGTTCGCGGGTCAGTCCGAGGAGCCCCGCCTTGGAGGCGGCGTAGGCGGCCCCGCCGAGCGGGGCACCGGCCACGAGTCCGAGGACGGAGGAGACGTTGACGACCGATCTCGTACGGTCGTGATCGCTCCGTGCCTCGGCGAGCAGCCGGGCGAGGTGGAACGGTGCCACGAGGTTGACGGCCAGGACGTCCGCGAAGTCGCCGGGGCTCTCGTGCTCGGCGCGTACGGCGCCGGGTGCCCCCGCGTTGTTGACGAGGACGTCGAGCCGGCCGCCGTGCGCGAAGGCGGTCTCCGCGAGCCGGACGCGGTCCGCCTCGCTCGCCACGTCGCAGACGACCGGGTGGATGCGCGGTTCGCCGTCGGCCAGTTGCTTCAGCCGGTCCGGTCGCCTGGCCGCCGCGAACACCGTGGCCCCGGCGGCGGCGAGCACCGTGGCGAAGCGCGCGCCCAGCCCCGACGAGGCTCCGGTGACCACGGCCGTCCGGCCTTCCAGCGAGAACAGGTCCGCCGCGCCGGTCACGCTTCCACCCCGATCGGCAGCGCGGTCGCCCCGCCGTCCAGGACGAGCGTCTGACCGGTCATCCAGGACGAGGCCCCGGACCCGAGGAACACCGCCGCGTTCGCCACGTCCTCGACCGTTCCCAGCCTGCGCAGGGGAAGCTTCGCGGTGAGGATCGGCTCCCTCGGCTCCCATACGGCCCGCGCCAGTTCGGTCTTGATCAGGCCGGGCGCGATCGCGTTGACCCTGGCGTGCGGGCCGAGTTCGTAGGCGAGCTGCCGGGTCAGGTGGAGCATCGCCGCCTTGGTGGCGTTGTACCAGCCGATGTGCGGATCGACGACCAGCCCGCCGACGGAGGCGATGTTGACGACGGCTCCGCCGTGCTCGTGCATCCAGGCCCGCCAGGCGTGCCGGGTCCAGACGACCATGCCGTACTGATTGACCTCGACGGTCTTCTGGGCGCGCGGTGGGTCGAGGTCGAGGAGGGGGCCCATGTAGGGGTTGGTGGCCGCGTTGTTGACCAGGACGTCGAGTCGGCCGAACCGGCTCATGGTCTCCTCGACGCACCGCTCGGCGTCCTCCGGCCGGCCCGCGTGGGCGGCCACCTCGTGCACCTCGCCGTCCCCCTTGACCCGCAGCAGCTCCGCGCGGGCGGCGGCCAGTCCGTCCGGCTTGCGGGCGGCGATCACCACGTGGGCACCCGCCTCCCGGTACGCCTTCGCGATGCCGAGCCCGATCCCCCGGGAACCGCCGGTGATCACGGCCACCCTTCCGTCCAGGACCTGTGCGTTCATGCCGACTCCTCGGGGTACCGGGCCAGTTCGCGGCGTGCGACGGTGCGCAGGTGCACCTCGTCCGGGCCGTCCGCGATCCGCAGCGCCCGGGTGATGGCGTAGAGGCGGGCCAGCACGGTGTCGTCGCTGACCCCGGCCGCCCCGTGCGCCTGGACCGCCCGGTCGACCACCCGGTGGGCCACCTCCAGCGCGGCCACCTTGATCGCGGCGACCTCGGTGCGGGCGGCCGCGTTGCCCGAGGTGTCCATCAGCCAGGCCGACTTCAGTACCAGCAGGCGCAGTTGCTCGATCTCGATCCTGCTGCGGGCGATCCACTCGCGCACGACACCCTGTTCGGCGAGCGGGCCGCCGAAGGCGGTACGGGTCAGGGTCCGGCGGCACATCAGCTCGAGGGCGCGTTCGGCGAATCCGACCGCCCGCATGGCGTAGTGCATGCGGCCGGGCCCCAGCCGCCCCTGGGCCAGCGCGAATCCCTCGCCCTCGCCTCCGAGCAGCGCGGACACCGGCACCCGCACGTCCTCGAAGAGCACGTCCCCGTGGCCGCAGCGGTCGGTGTAGCCGAACATGGGCAGATCGCGCAGGACGGTGATGCCCGGGGCCTCGCGCGGGACGAGCAGCATGCTCTGCTGCCGGTAGGCGGGTGCGTCCGGATCGGTGACCCCCATCAGGACGATCAGCCGGCAGTCCGGGTCCAGGATCCCGGAGGTGTACCACTTGTGGCCGTTGACGACGTACTCGTCGCCGTCCCGGGTGATCCGGGTGCGGATGTTGCGTGCGTCGGAGCTGGCCACCTCGGGCTCGGTCATGGCGAAGCACGAACGGATCCGGGCGGTCAGCAGCGGTCGCAGCCAGCGGTCCTGCTGTTCGGGGGTGCCGAAGAGGGCGAGCAGTTCCATGTTGCCGGTGTCGGGGGCCGAGCAGTTGAACACCTCGGGTCCGATGACGGAGCGCCCGGCCAGTTCGGCGAGCGGGGCGTATTCGAGGTTGGTGAGGCCCGCGCCCCAGTCGCCGTGGGCGAGGAAGAGGTTCCACAGCCCCTCGGCGCGCGCCTTCTCCTGCAGCTCCCGCATGACCGGCGGGAGCCGGTGCGGGTCGTCCGCCTCTGCCAGCTGGCGGTCGTGGACGGGCTCGGCGGGCAGGACGTGCTCCGTCATGAACGCGGCCATGCGGGAACGGAGTTGGTCGGCCCTGGGCGAGAGTCCGAAATCCATGGGGTGGCTCCTTCAGGGCCGTCGGGTTCGCCGGGTGGCGGCGAGGAGGTCGGCGGCCGTGCGGATCATCGCCGCGATGGTCGGGGGCAGCCGTTCCTGGTCCGGGTCGTGGTGCTTGCCCTCGCGGTGCCTGCGCAGGTTGTGCCCCATGATCGCCGCCATCTTGGTGCGGGCCAGAGCGCGGAACCAGTCGAGGTCGGGAGGTTCGGGACGGCCGTCGAGGTAGGCGGTGAGCAGCTCTTCCTCGGTGGGCAGACCCGGGACCGCGCGGCCGAGGCGCGGGAAGTTGCGGTGGTCGGTGAAGAGCAGGAACCACGCGAGGTCGATGCGGGGATCGCCGTACTCCCAGATCTCCCAGTCGACGACGGCCGCCGGCCGCTCGCCCCGGCACAGGACGTTGCCGAGCCGGAAGTCGCCGTGGGTGAGGGTGGGGGCCGTGCTGTCGGGGATGCCCGCGGCCAGTGCGCCGAGGACTTCCTCGGAGCCGGGGCGAAGTCCGTCCGGAACCGCTCGCATGGTGCGGCTCCACCGCTCCAACTCCGCTGCCGGGTCGAGCGGTTCGGCGGCCTCGGGACCCGCCGTCCCGTGCAGGTCCCTGAGCACGCCGGCCAGGGCGAGCATGCGGGTCCGGCACAGTCCGGGATCCAGGCGGTGTTCGTCGAGGACCGGCTCGACGGCCTCGCCGTCCACGAACTCCATGGCGAACCAGGCCGGTTCGGTCTCGTCCACGGCCACGACGGCCGGGACGGGCACCGGCGACCCGGCGAGCGCACGCAGGATCCGGGCCTGCCGCAGCACGTCGTTGCGGCCGACGGCGCGCTGTCCCGGTGGCACGGCCTTCACGACGTACGGCACCTCTCCCGCCGTGACGGAGTAGGTGAGGCCGGAGTGGCCGCCGGGCAGGGTGCGCAGGTCGCCCGGCGGCTCGTGCGGGTGCCGGGCCACGAGCCGTGCGCGGACCCGCCGTGCGAGTTCGGCCACTTCGGTCGTCGTACTCAACTGCTCGTCCCTTTCGGCTCTTTGGGCAGCCGGAGCACGCGCTCGGCCAGGATGTTGCGCTGGATCTCGTCGCTGCCGCCGGCGATGCGGTAGCCGGGGGCGCCGAGCAGGTGCTCGGTCCAGGCGAAGGTGCCCCACTCCCCCGTGTCGGCGGCCAGCCGTGGCCCGAGGAGCTGCTGGACGAGGTCGGTGGTGGCGCGCATGGTCGCGGTGGCGTGCAGTTTGCCGACCGATGCCTCGGCGCCCGGTTCCCGACCGGCCGCCAGGGCCGCCGTCACCCGCAGTCCGGTGAGCCGTTGCACCAACGTGCGGACGTAGAGCTCGGCCGCCTGCTGCCGTTCCGCGCCGGTGAGCGGGCGGGGCAGGTGCCGGGCGAGCTCCAGGGCGCGCTCGGCGTTGTCCAGGCCGAGGCCGCCGGAGTCGAGGCGTTCGGCGGCGAGCACGGTGAGGGTGACCCGCCAGCCCTCGCCGACCGGGCCGAGCCGGTCGGTGTCGGGCACGAAGACGTCGTCCAGGTAGACCTCGTTGAAGCTGGCGCCGCCCGTCATCTGCCGGATGGGCCGTACGGTCACGCCGGGCGCGTCCATCCGGACCAGGAGGACCGTGATGCCCGCATGCCTGGGGGCGCCGGGGTCGGTGCGGCACACCGCGACGCCCCAGGTGGCGACCCGGGCGCCGGACGTCCAGACCTTGTGTCCGCGCACCACCCAGCCGTCGCCCTCCCGCACGGCCCGGGTGCGGACGCCGGCCAGGTCGGAACCGGCCTCGGTCTCCGAGAAGAGCTGGCAGGCGAGTTCGTCGGTGCGCAGCATGGGGCGCAGCCAGCGCCGCTTCTGTTCGTCCGTGCCCCAGATGCGGACGGCCGGGGCGACGAGCTGCCGGGTCACCGGGAAGACCTCGGTGCGCCGCGGCACGTCGAAGGCCGCCTCCTCGGCCCGGTACAACTGCTCGTAGTACGAGGGAAGTTCGCGGCCGCCGTACTCCGGTGGCCAGTCGAGGGCGCCCCAGCCCTGGTCGTACCGGGTGCGCTCCCACCGCCGTATCAGCTCGGTCTGCGCGCGCTCTTCCGCTTCGGTCCGGTTCTCGAAGACCGCCACCGAGTCGTCGCCGCGGCCCCAGTCCTGGTGCGCGGCGCGCCTCTTCGCCACGCCGGCCAGCCAGTTCCGCGCCTCGGCGCGGAACTCCGCCGGCTCGGGAATGCCGCTCATGCTCCTCCGACCTCCCTTCCTGTCCTCGGTGTCCCGATGCGTCTCGGTGCGCTCAGCGGGTCAGCACGGTGCAGGCGCTGACGCCCGGCGCCCCGTACACATGGGTGAAGCCGACCGCGGGGTCACCCGGCACCTGGCGCTCGCCGGCCCGGCCGCGCAACTGCTGTACGACCTCGTGGACCTGGCGCAGCCCGGAGGCGCCGATGGGTTCGCCGTTGGCGATGCAGCCGCCGTCGGTGTTGACGGGCAGCGAGCCGCCGATCCCGGTCGCCCCGAAGGGGATGAGCGACTCCTGCTCGCCGTGTGCGCAGAACCCGCACTCGGCCAGGTGCATCACCTCGGCGCCGCTCTCGGTGTCCTGGAGCTGGCAGACGTCGATGTCTGCGGGTCCCAGACCGGCTTCCTCGAAGGCGTGGCGGGCGGCGTCCGCACTCACGCTGGTCGGGGTCCCGGGCGGTGCCCAGGGGCTGAACACCTCGAAGGAGCCGAACCTGCGGGTCCGCACGACGGCCGCCCGCAGCGTGACCGGTGCGCCGCCGAGTTCGCGAGCCACGGCGCGGCTGCACAGGACCAGGGCGACCGCGCCCTGGCCGGGCGAGCAGAACATGTACCGGGTCAGCGGGTCGTTGACCATGCCGGAGGCGAGGATCTCGTCGGCGTCGAGCGGCTTGCGCCGCCAGGCGAGCGGGTTGAGCGCGCCGTTCGCGTACGCCTTCTCGGCGACCAGGGCGAGGGTGCGGGGGCTGATGCCGTGGTCGTGCATGTACCGCTGGATCTTCATCGCGAAGAACTGTGTGGTGACCATCAGCCCGTCGCGGCCGTAGGCCTCGTCGAGCCCCCAGTCGGCGGGCCGTGGGTCGAAGGCGCCGCGCGGGTGTTTGTCGAACCCGACGGCGAGGGCGACGTCCGCCGCCCCCGACCGGATCGCGCCGACCGCCGCCACCAGTGCGCTGCCGCCGGTGGCGCAGCCGTTGCGGACGTTGGTGAACGGCACGCCGGTCAGGCCGAGTTCGGCGACGAGCGTGTCGGCGTTGCCGGCGGCGTCGCTGCCGCCGTACGCGGCCCGCACCCGTGACCACGGCAGTCCGGCGTCCTCGAGAGCGGCTCGCACGGCGTGCACGGCCAGCTCCCGGCCGCTCGCCGCCGTCCGGGCGAAGGAGGTGATCCCGGCACCGCAGACGAGTACGTCCCCGCCGCTCATCCGACGGCTCCGGTGGCCCTCGGCACCCCGTCCCCCGCGGTGACGGTGACCGGCATGCCGATCTCCGCGTCCTCGGGCCGGATGTCCAGGGCGGCCAGCACCCGGACGCCTTCGGGGAGTTCGACGTATCCGACGGTGAACGGCGTGAATCCGGCGGCGGGTGGGAGGTACGGCGGCGACTTGGGCGCGTACCGCTGCACGGTCCAGGTCCACAGCGTGCCCGTGGCGGAGAGCACGACCGGCTCGGCCGGTCCCCCGCAGCGGGGGCACCCGGGGCGGGCCGGGTAGGCGGCCACCGCGCAGTCGGCGCACCGGGAGCCGCGCAGCCGGCTCCCGGCCTCCGCCGCGGCGCTCAGCGGCCCTTCCACTGCGGTTCCCGCTTCTCCAGGAAGGCCGCCACGCCCTCCGCCGCGTCCTCGGAGTTGAGCATCACGCCGACGGCGAGGTGTTCCATGACCATCAACGACTGGATGTCCGCGTCGAGACTCCGGTCGATGGTCATCTTGGTGATCCACATGGTGAAGGGGCTCTTGTCGACGAGCTGGTCGGCGAACTCCTCGACGGTGGCGTCGAGTTTGTCGGCGGGCGCCGAGGAATTGATCAGTCCGAACGCGGCGGCCTCGACCCCGGTGAGCAGTTTGCCGGTGAGCATGAGCTCCTTGGTCTTGCGGACGCCGATCATGCGCGGGACCCGGTAGATCGGCCCCGCTCCGCCGAACAGGGCGCGGCGGATGTGGAAGTCGCCGATCAGTGCGTCGTCCGCGGCGATCGCGAAGTCGCAGGAGATCATCAACTCGAAGCCGCCGGCGGTGACATGCCCTTCGAGGACGGCGATCGACGGAGTCTTCATCGAGTACAGCCGGTCGCAGACCTTGGCCGACAGCACGGCGACGTCGATCGCGTTGGACCTGCCGACGAAGTCGGCCTTGAGGCTGTCCAGGTCGAACCCGGAGCAGAAGGTGTTGCCGCGCCCGCGCAGCACCAGCACGCGCAGTTCGGGGTCCGCGTCGACCTCGGTGATGATCTCGTCGAGGCGGTTGAGGATCGGCACCGTCACGCAGTTCTTCTTGTGCGGGCGGTTCAGCCAGACCCGCGCCACCTGCCCGTCCCGCTCGAACTGGATCTCGTCTTCGACTGCCATGAGCTCCTCCAAACTGAACTGAATTGAGTTCGATTCTGGGGTCGGTTGATGCCCCTGTCAATGGTCCGGAAGATCGGCCGCCGACGAGCGGTCAGTCGCCCCGGCCGGTGAGGCCGAGCAGCCCGGCCAGGCGCAGGCCGTGGTCGTCCCCGGTACCGAACAGCGCCTCGTCGGCCCTGGCGCGACGCACGTAGAGATGGGCCGGATGCTCCCAGGTGAAGCCGATTCCTCCGTGGAGCTGCACGTATTCGGTGGCGGCCAGGCGATAGGCACGGGTGCAGGCGACCGCCGCGGCACTCGCGGCCACCGGCAGGTCCGGCCCTCGCGCGGCCAGGCAGGCACTCGCGTACGACGACACGGAGCGGGCACCCTCGATCGCGACGAGGAGGTCGGCCAGCCGGTGCTTGATCGCCTGGAAGGATCCGATGGCCCTGCCGAACTGAGTTCGGTGGGACACGTAGTCCAGGGTCGCGTCCAGCGCGTGGGCACTGCCTCCCACATGCTCGGCGGCCAGTGCCACCCGTCCGGCGTCCAGCACGGCGGCGGCGATCACCGGGGCCTGCCCCGGCTCGCCGACCGGATCGGCCGCGGCTCCGGTGAAGCGGACCCGCGCCTGGCGCCGGGTGGGGTCGAGGACGCGGTGCGCCGTACGACGGCAGGTCGCGGCGTCGGGTACGCAGGCGAACAGCCGCTCCCCGTCCGGGGCGCGGGCGGCGACCAGCAGCAGGTCGGCGTCCTCGCCGTCGGGCACGAAGTCCGCCGCGCCGCGCAGCACCCAGCCGTCGGGGCCGCGTTCGGCGGTGACCCTGGCCGGGTGCAGCACTCCGGCGACGGTGGCCGTGCGGGCGCCGGAGGCGATCCGGGGCAGCCAGCGCTCGCAGGCCCGCGGGTCCCCGCCGGCCAGCAGGGCTTCCCCGGCCAGCACGAGGGTCGGCAGCAGCGGCGCGGGGCACAGCACACGCCCCGTCTCCTCCAGGGCGACGGCGAGTTCGGCGTAGGTGTAGCCGGCGCCGCCGTACTCCTCGGGCACGGCGAGGCCGTGCACGCCGATCTCGCCGGCGAGTCTGTCCCACAGCACCCGGTCGAACCCGCGCGGGCTCGCGACCTGCCGGCGGACCTCCCCGGGCCCGCAGGAATCGGTGAGCGCATCCCGTAGCACCGACCGCAGTTGGCGCCGCTCCTCGGTCTCCAGCAGCAGCGCGGGATCGGCATCGAGCCGGACCATCCGAACCTCCCTCACACCGTGAACCGTCCGCCGTTGGCGAGCAGGACCGCGCCCACGAGATTCGCCGCGTCCTCGCTCGCCAGGAACAGGGCGATGTCGGCGATCTCCTCCGGCGCGGCGTAGGGCCGGACCCGTGGCTCGGCGAAGCCCCGTCGGAGCACCGCGGGCGTGCGCGCCGCCATGCCCGTCTCCGTCGGCCCCGGCGCGACCGTGTTGACGCGGACGCCGAACGCGATCGCCTCCTTGGCGACGGCCTGGCTCAGCGCGTGCACGCCGGCCTTCGACGCCGCGTAGTGCGGATAACCGGCCAGGGTGTCGAAGGCCGAGGAGGAACCGACGGTGACGACCGCCCCGGCCGCGCGGGGCACCATGACGCGCAGCGCGGAGCGCAGCACGTGGAAGGTGCCGTCGAGGTTGACCCGCAGCACGCGCCGCCATGCGTCGTCGCCGAGCCTCGCGGTCACCTCGGGCGGCCGGTCCTCGAGCAGCGCCTCGGCGATCCACTCCTTGGCGGCGGGGTCGTCCACACCGGCCGCGTGCACCACCACGTCCAGGCGTCCGCGCGCCGCCGTCGCCTCCGTGAACGCCCGGTCGACCTGTGCGGGGTCCGCGACGTCCAGGGTCAGCGCGTGGGCGCCGGAAAGTCCCCCGGCCACGGCCGCGACGGAGGTGCCGTCGACGTCGGCGGCGAAGACCTCCGCACCTTGCTCCGCAAGCCGCCGGGCCACCGCCGCGCCGATGCCGGAACCCGCACCGGTGACCAGGGCGATGCGTCCGCCGAAACGGCCCGCCCTCCCGTCACCGCGTTCGTCACTCATGGCGGTCACCTCTCCCTCCACCCTCTTCTCCACTACTGAACTGACTTCATTTTTGTTACCGTCTCAGCCATGTCAACAGCCAGCACAAGAGCGGTCCGGCTGACGCGCCGGGGCGGACCGCCCGTCCTCACCGAACTGCCGCGGCCGGCACCCACGGGCGAGGAAGTACTGCTGCGGGTCGAGGCGGCCGGGCTGTGCCGGTCGGACCTCCACGTCGTGGACGCGGCTCCGGGCGGCCTCCCCTACCGAGTTCCGTTCACCCTCGGCCACGAGATCGCCGGCCGGGTGCTGGAGCGGGGCCCGTCGGCCGTGGGTCCGGCCGTCGGAGAGCGCGTCGTCGTGTACGGGCCGTGGGGGTGCGGGCATTGCGCGAACTGCGGTGCGGGCGCGGAGAACTACTGCGACCGCCGACCGGAGCTCGACCGGGAGCTGGCCGGCACCGGGGCGGGGCTGGGCCGGGACGGCGGGATGGCCGACACGGTGCTCGTGCCGTCCGGACGGCTGCTGGTCCCGGTGGGCGACCTGGACGCGCTCCAGGCGGCGCCCCTGACCGACGCCGGGCTCACCGCCTACCACGCCGTCACCGCCCTGGGGCGCCCCCCGGCCGACGGCACGAGCGTGGTCGTGCTCGGCGTCGGCGGGCTGGGCCACCTCGCGGTCCAGATCCTGCGGGCCACGACGAGCGCGCAGGTGCTGGCCGTGGACGTACGGGAGGAGGCGCTGGCCCTGGCCGGCGCCTGCGGCGCGCACTTCGCGACGCTGCCGCGGCCCGACACCGCCCAGGTGCTGCGGGCCCGGACCGGCGGGACCGGAGCGGTGGCCGTGCTCGACTTCGTCGGCAGCCGCTCCAGCCTGGGGCTCGCCGTGGCCGTCCTGCGGGCCGGCGGGGAACTGGTCGTCGTCGGCAGCGGGGGCGGCGAACTGACGGTCCGCAAGCCCGGCGCGCTCCCTCCCGGAACGCGGATCTCACTGCCCTTCTGGGGAACCGTGCCGGAGCTCGAACGGGTGGTCGCACTGGCCCGCGCGGGCGCCCTGCGCGTGGAGGTCGAGCGGTACGGACTGTCGAGCGCCCTGGAGGCGTTCGAGAGGCTGCGCGCGGGCGCGGTACGGGGGCGCGCCGTCGTCGTTCCCGACTGAGCCGGCAGCCGGCTCCCGGGCCTTCCGCCGGGCGACCTCACGGCCGCGGCAACCGACCCGCGGCCGAAAGGGCACCGCCTCAGCACACCCATACCGACCCCTCGACTACAGAAGTGAGTTCAATTAGCGTCGTGACCCACTCGGTGACACAGAGGCGGAGGACTGCCCATGGGCGCGGACACGGTGGACCTGCTGGTGATCGGGGGCGGCATGGCGGGGCTCTCGGCCGCCGCCCGGGTCGCGGCCGGGGGCGGTTCGGTGGTGCTGGTGGAGAAAGCCGACCGGGTGGGCGGGTCCGCCCGCTTCGCGGGCTTCATCTGGACCGCACCGACGGTCGAGGAGCTGCGCCGGGTCAATCCGGACGGCGATCCGGAGCTGGCCGCGGCCCTGGTCGACGGATTCGCCGACGGGGTGGCCTGGGTCCGGTCGCTCGGCGTGGCATGCAAACCGCCGGTGCCCGTTCTCGGCTTCGGCCGCGGGCACCAGGTCGACACCGACCACTACCTCGACACCTGCGAACGGCTCCTCCGGGACCGGGGCCAGGAGGTGCTGACCGGCACCTGGACGCGCACCCTGCTGACGGAGAACGGCCGGGTGACGGGGGCCGAATGCCTCCTGCCGGACGGCTCGGCACGCCGTGTCGAGGCCGCCTGGACGCTGCTCGCGACCGGCGGCTTCCAGGGCGATCCCGCGCTGCGCGCCCAGCACCTCCACCCGCAGGCCGCGGACGTCGCGCTGCGGGCCAACCCGCACAGCCGCGGCGACGGACTGGCGCTCGGCCGGGCCGTGGGGGCGCAGTTCGGCGCGAAGGACGCCGGCTTCTACGGCCACCTGATGCCGGCGGGCGTCTCCCTGGCCGACCCCGCGCGCTTCGTGGACCTCGCGCTCTACTACAGCGAGCACGCCCTGCTGTTCGACACCACGGGTGAGCGGTTCGTCGACGAGACGGCCGGCGACCATCTCAGCGCCATGGCCCTGCTGGACCGGCCCCGGGCCCGCGGTCTGCTGGTCGCCGACGCGCGCGTGCACCGGGAGTGGATCAGCGCCTCGTACGTGGAGGGCATCCCGGGCGTCGACAAGTTCCAGCTGTGCCATCGCGCCGGGGCCCGCTGCGCGGTGGCGGAGGAGCTGGCGGACTTCGCGTCGATGCCCGAGGAGTGGGGCTATCCCGGCGCCGTGATCCGCGACCGCATCAGGGAGTTCAACGCCACCGCGGCCTCGGGCGGGGCCCCGGCGCCCGGCCGCCTGCTGGACCCCCGGCCGCTGGACGAACCGCCCTTCTACGTGATCGAGGCCGCGCCCGCGGTCACGTTCGCCTTCGGCGGCCTGCTGATCGACTCGGCGGCCCGCGTCCTGTCCGGGCCCGGCGGCCCGGGGACCGGCGGAGGCCGGCCGGTCCCCGGGCTGCTCGCGGCCGGCGCGGACGCGGGCGGGCTGTACCGGCGCGCCTACGCGGGCGGCCTCGCCCCCGCCCTGGTCTTCGGGCTGGCGGCGGCCCGTACCGCGCTCGCCGGGCAACCCGCCTCCGACGACCGCTGAGGCCGCCCAGGGAGGCCGCCCAGGGAGGCCCGCACAAATCCCGTGCACGAGTCTTGCCCGCCCGGCACCACGGTGCCTAGCGTACTGAAGTGAGTTCACTTTGATTTGGTGCCGGCCACGGTGCCCGCACGTCCCGCACGCGTGGCGTGAAACGCGCTCTTCCCCGAGGGAGGGACTGTGAGTCAGTTCCTGCTTGTCCTGGTCAGCGGTGTGGCGAGTGGAGCCGTGTACGGCCTCATGGGCCTCGGGCTGGTCATCATCTACCGGGCCACGGACGTCGTGAACTTCGCGATGGCCTCGCTCGCGACCCTGGGCCTGTACGTGGCGGTCTCGCTCCACGACCGCGGCGTGGCGACGGCGCTCGGTGTCCTCGCCGCCGTCGCGGTCACCGTCGCGGCGGGCCTGCTGGTGCGCGAGACCGTGATCCGGCCGCTGGGCCAGGGACAGCTGTTCTCCGCGCTCGTCGTGACCATGGGGGTCTCGCTGATCGCCGAGAACCTGGCCGGGTCGGTCTGGGGCGAACAGCCCAGGGACTTCCCCAGCCTGGTGGACGGCACCGTGCGCTGGTCGGGCGCGGCGCTGCCGGTGCAGAGTCTGGTGACGATCGGTGTCGCCGCGGTGGCGATGGCGCTGGTGGGCTTCCTGTTCTCGCGCACCACGCTCGGCTCGGCCATGCGTGCCGTGGCCGAGTCGGCCGAGACGGCCCGGGTGGTCGGCCTCGGCGCCCAGCGGCTCGCCCGGATCTCCTGGGCCCTCGGCCTCGGCCTCGCCGCGCTGGCCGCGTGCCTGTACGCGCCGCGCTCGGGCCTTGCGACCACGGCGCTCACCGCACCGCTGTTCCGGGCCTTCGCGGGGATCTTCCTGGGGGGTCTGACCAGCATGTACGGGGCCGTCGCCGGCGGGCTGGCCATCGGTGTCCTGGACAACCTGGCGGCGAACTACGTCTCCGCCAGCTTCCGCGACACGTTCGTGTTCTCGTTCACCGTGCTGGTGCTGCTGATCCGCCCCCAGGGCGTGTTCGGCACCCGCACCTTCCAGCGCGTCTGAGGGGTCGCATCCATGGTCTTCAACCGTTCCGTCCTGGCGAGGGCCGCCCTGGGACCGGCCGCCGGCGCGGTGCTCATGGTGTTCATGGCGGCCGGCGCGATCCCGGCGTACCAGATGTACTCGGTGGCCCTGGCGGCCGTGTACACGATCGTCGTCCTGTCGGTCGGCCTGCTCGCCGGCTGGTCCGGCATCTGGTCGGTGGGCCACCCCGCGTTCTTCGCCCTCGGCGCCTACTTCGCGGCGTACGGCAGCGCGCACGGCTGGGCGCTGGAGGCGGTGGTCCTGGCGGCGGTCGCCGTCGGTGCCGCCCTGGGTGCCTTCCTCGGATACGCGGGCGCCCGGTTCTCGGTCCTCTACATCGCGCTGCTGACCCTCGCCTTCACCACGGTGACCCTGGAGCTGGTCAACAGGTGGAGCGGCGTGACCGGGGGCGACCAGGGCGTACCGGTGCTCCAGCTGCGCAGCGACCTGGGCCTCGGCACGTTCGCGGGCGGTGGCACCCAGGCCCAGTACCTCGCGGTGGGCGCGGCGGCCGTGGTCCTCGCCCTGGCCGTGCCCGCCCGCGCCTCGGCGCTGCGGATGCGCCTGGTCGCCGCCAAGTCGCACCCGATGGCGGCCCGTACGGTGGGGATCGCCCCGGAGGCCCAGTCGTCGCTGTCGTTCGCGGTGAGCGGGGCGTGCACGAGCTTCGCGGGCGTGCTGCTCGGCCTGATCACCGGGTTCGTCAGCCCGGACCCGTTCTCGCTCGCCTTCGGCATCTCGCTGATCGCCGCGTGCGTGCTGGGCGGGGTCGGCTCCGTCCTGGGCGCCGTGGCCGGCGGCATCTATCTCACCTGGAGCCCCTCGCTCTCCTCCACCGTGGGGCTGCCCCAGCCGGTGGTGCAGGGCGTCGTCCTCATCGCGATCCTCCTCTTCCTGCCCGCGGGAGTCGTACCGTCCCTCGCCGCGCCCGCGCGGGGCATCCTGCGGCGCGTACGGCTACGGGCGGAGACCGGCCGGCCGCCGTCCCCCGAGCCTTCCACGGAACGGCCGGAGACCGGGCAGCCGCCGTCCTCCGAGCCCTCCCCGCCACTCCTGGGCGCCGGTCACCCGTCCGGGGCGGACGGCGAGGCCCCCGACCTCCTCCGCCTGGAGCACGTGTCCGTGGCGTACGGCGGACTCATGGCGCTGGAGGACGCCTCGCTGTCCGTGCGGCAGGACGAGATCCTGGCCGTCATCGGGCCCAACGGGGCGGGTAAGACAACCCTGTTGAACGTGCTGTCCGGGCTGACCGGAAACGGACGCGTCAGCGGCACGGCCGACTTCGCGGGACGGCCGCTGCTGACCGCCCGGGCGACCGCGCGCCGGCGGCTGGGGATCGGCCGCACCTTCCAGCACGCGGAGGTGTTCTCCGAACTCACGGTCGCCGAGAACGTGTTGTGCACCCGCCGCCGCGTCACGGCCCGCGACCGGGACGCCGTCGCCCGGCTGCTGCGGTCCGTGGGCCTCGCGGAGGTGGCGGACCGCCGTCCCGCGGAGCTGCCCTTCGGCCTGCAGAAGCGTCTCGACCTCGCGCGGGCGATGGCCGAGAGGCCTCGGCTGCTGATCCTGGACGAGCCCTTCGGCGGTCTCGACACCGGCGAACGGACGTTGCTGGCCCAGCACATCAGGCGGCTGAATGCCGAGGGCACCGCCGTGGTTGTCATCGACCACGTCCTCGACGACCTCTTCTCCGTCGCCCACCGGGTGCTCGCCTTCGACTTCGGCCGCACCATCGGCGACGGCACCCCGGACACCGTGCTCCAGGATCCGAAGGTGCGCTCGTCCTACCTGGGCACGGTCGGCAGCCGGGCCCAACTGCCGGACGCCGTGGGCGACCGGAGCCTGATCCGGCTGCGCGGGACAGGTCACTCGTACGGCGGTGTGGCAGCCCTGCGGGACGTCGACCTCGACGTCCGCGCAGGAACGGTGCTCGGTGTCGCGGGGGCCAACGGCGCCGGCAAGAGCACCCTCGCCGGCATCCTGCACGGCTCGCTCCGGCCCACCCACGGCGTTCGGGAGTCGGACGGCCCCGTCCGCACCAGCCTGGCTCCGGAGGGCCGCGGGCTGTTCCGGACCCTGTCGCTGCGCGAGAACCTGGAGGTCGCTGCGTACGCGGCCGGCATCACCGGCGCGGAACTGCGCGAGCGGCTGGAGGAGACCGTCCAGTGGCTGCCCGCCCGGCTGCGTGACCGGCTGTCGGCCCCGGCCGCCGGGCTGTCCGGCGGCGAGCAGCAGATGCTCGCCGTCGCCCGCGCGCTGATCGCCCGGCCGGACGTCCTGATCGTCGACGAACCGGCCCTCGGGCTGGCCCCCGCCCTGGTGGACGAGGTCTACGACCGGCTGATCCGGCTGACTCACGACGGCCTGACGGTGGTGCTGCTGGAGCAGTCGCTCAGCCGGGCCATGTCCGTCTGCCACCAGGTGGCCGTCCTGCACGAGGGCGCCGTCGCCGCCCAAGGACGGCCGGGCGAACCGGAGTTCGCCGCGCTGGCGGAGTCGGCCTACTTCAGCGGCGGCCCGGGGCCCGCCACGACCGCGGCGGCCACCGCCCGGACCTCCCCGGTGCAGTGACATCCGTTGCGCCTGCCGCACCCCATGCGCCCGTACCAACCGTTGTGAACGAGGTGGACCGTGTTCCGGACAATCAGCAGATCCCGCCGTGCGGCGGGAGCGACAGCCGTGCTCGCCGTACTGGCACTGACCGCGACCGCCTGTGCCGGTCAGGACTCGGCATCGGCGGGCGGCAGCTCCTCCGAGATCCACATCGGCGCGTGGCTGCCCCTCACGGGCTCCACCGCCACGTACGGCGTGGCCGAGAAGGCGGGGGCCGACGCGTACTTCAAGATGCTCAACGCCCAGGGTGGCGTCAACGGCCGCAAGGTCGAGTGGACCGTCAAGGACAACGCGGCCGATCCGCAGCAGACCGTGCAGATCGCACGTGAACTGGTAGGCCAGGACAAGGTCGTGGCGATCGTCAACGCGAACGGCACCTCCCAGGCGGAGGCGGCCTTCCCGTTCGTCCTCACACAGTCCAAGGTGCCGGTCCTCAACGAGGTGGGCGGCGCCGAGAACTGGTACAAGCCGCCGCGCGCCGGCCTGTTCGGCACCCAGACCCTCTACGAGGACCAGGCCGCGGCGGTCGCCGCCTGGGCGGTGCAGGACGGCGCGAAGAAGATCCTCGTCGTGCACAGCGACCCGGCCGCGTTCGTGAACGTGGCCGAGCAGGTGGCGCCCGTCGCCAAGAAGCTGGACCCCTCGGTCGACGTCGAGCGGCTGCCGGTCAAGTACCAGACCACCGACTACACCCCGGTCATCAGCAAGGTGAAGTCGGCGAAGCCGCAGGCGGTCGTCCTGATCCTCACCTCCCCCGAGGCGGCCGCCTTCCTCAAGGAGGCCAAGCTGCAGGGTCTCTCGCTGCCCACGTACGCCTACGCCCCGGTGGCGGCCGAGTCGACGATCGCCCTGGCCAAGGACGCCGCCGAGGGTCTCAAGGCCGTCCAGCTGGTCAAGGCGCCCTCGGACGACGACCCCGCGGTGAAGGAGTTCCGGACCGCGATGGCCAAGTACGAGCCCGGCCAGACCGCGGGCTTCCTCGCCCTGTGGGGCTGGAGCAACGCCAAGGTGTTCGCCGAGATCGCGAGGACCGTCAAGGGGCCCGTCACGGCCCAGTCCCTCACCGCCGCCTACCAGAAGGCGGCCGAGGTGGACCCGGGGGTGTCGCCGGTCATGAGCTTCAGCGCGAGCAACCACCTGGGCACCCGCAGCGTGCAGAAGGTGGAGGTCAAGAACGGCGTCTGGACATCCGTGGGCGACTTCTACACTCCCCCGGCGCGCGACTGACCCGACAGCACCGGACCACGGACCCGTGCCGTGGGCCGGCGCCGTCCCGGCGGGCGGACCGTGCGGCGTTCTTCGCCCCGGCTAGTTGAGCGCGCTCCAGAACGCGCAGTGGTGGCGGGACATCGCCGTGCGGGTGGGGACGACGTGGTCCGGAGCCAGGGACAGCACCGTCCGCCGGGACCACCGCGGCGACGACGGGCCGTTCGGGTCGGCGGTGCGGGCGAAACGGGCCCAGTAGCCGATCATGGTGTCGGCCAGGCGGTGCTGTGCCGGGGTCAGCTCGCGGGGGCGGCCGCCCAGGTCGAACAGATAGGGCAGTTCACTCGCGTGCGGCGCGCCGAGCGGGAACGGCGGGGTGCCCGGGGTGAGGGGTGGCGCGTGCTCGTCGGCGAACTCGTAGCGCCAGACCGGCACCCGGGCCGCGAGCAGGCCGGCGGCGCGCGCCGTCGGGCAGGCGAAGTCCGCGTCGCCGATGACCGCGCCGAACACCGGGCCGCCGTCGGTGCCGTGCACCGGGTACTCGTCGACGATCGCCTTCGCCTGCCCCGGGGAGGGGAAGAAGGCGGCCACGACGTCGGGCCAGGTGGCGGGGGTGACGGGGTTGCCGGACTGGATGATGCCGGCGGCCCAGCCGTTGCCCTCGTCGTGGTTGTTCCCGATGAGCACGGGGACATGGTGGAAGCGGCCGGCGGCGATCACCGCCGCGGGATCACCGGGCAGCAAGGGAGTGCCGTAGGCGGGCTGTTGGTCTGTCTCCTGCACCGCGAGCAGCCGGGAGACGCGCACGCGCCGCAGACAGGCGAGGACGTCAGGCGAGGAGCCGCAGCCGGCCTTCGCCGCGAGGTCGGCGCCCGCGCCACGTGCCGTGGCCGGCGGGACGGCGGACGGTGCGAAGGGGCGGTCGGGGCTGCCGGTGCAGGGACCGCTCTCGATGATCGCGCGATCGAAGAGTCCGGCGGCCGCGGGCGAGGCGAGTTGGGCGCAGACGCCGTAACCGCCCGCCGACTCGCCGGCCAGCGTCACGTTGTGCGGGTCGCCGCCGAAGGCGCGGATGCCGGAGCGGACCCAGCGCAGCGCCGCCTGCTGGTCGGCCAGACCGAAGGTGCCGGAGCCGGGCAGGCCCGCGTGGGCGAGGAAACCGAGGGCCCCCAGGCGGTAGTTGACGGTGACGACCACGACGTCGCCCCGGGTGGCCAGGCGGTGGGCGTCGTACGAGCTGCCGGCCCCGGTGGTGAAACCGCCGCCGTGCAGCCACACGATCACCGGCCGGGGGCGCGCCGGTGCCGCGCCGTCGGGGGTCGTGACGTTCAGATGGAGGCAGTCCTCGTCGGTGCTGCCGCCGGGCACCTCGCCGGCCGGCTGCGGGCAGGCGCTCGCGGGCCGGGTCGCGTCCCGTACTCCGGTCCAGGCGGCCGGGCGGTGCGGCGCCGCCCAGCGCAGCGGGCCGACCGGCGGTGCCGCGTAGGGGATGCCCTCGAAGGTGCGGTAACCGTCGTGAGCGGCACCCCGCACCAGGCCTTCGCGGGTGTGCACCGTCGTGGCGACGGCGGGCCCGGCGGGCGGCGCCGGCGCCCGGGCCGGCGCGAGCAGGGCGGTCAGGGCGCAGGTCAGGGCGGTCAAGGTGCGGTGCTTGGTCATCGTCTCCCCCGTACGGGCCGTCGGTCGCGTCGTCCTGGGCGAGCAGGGCAGGCCAGGTCGTCGGTCTCGTCTCGACGCTAGGGCCGGTCGCCCGGGCCGCGGATCGGCCGCCAGGAGGGACCGCCACCGGGAGCGGGGGAGGACGGCGGCCCGGTCTCCTCCGTGAGGAGGAGGGCCCGGTGCCGATGCCGTCAGGGGCGGCGCGGTCGTACCAGGCCGTGGTCGTAGGCGGCGACGACGGCCTGGACGCGGTCGCGCAGGCCCAGTTTGCGCAGCACCGCGGTGACGTGGTTCTTGACGGTGGCTTCCGACAGCCGCAGCCGCTCGGCGATCTCCGCGTTCGACAGTGCCTGCCCGATCAGAGTGAGCACCTCCCGCTCGCGGCCGGAGAGGTCCCGCAGGGAGGGCGGCGGCGCCGGGCCGGGCGTGGTGCGCAGGAACCGGTCGAGGACCCGGCTCAGCACGGTGGGCGCCAGCAGCGCGTCACCGCGCGCGGTGACACGGATCGCGTCGACGAGTTCGGGGGCGCGGATGTCCTTCAGCAGGAAACCGCAGGCTCCGGCCCGCAGGGCGGCGACCACGTGCGCGTCCACGTCCCAGGTGGTCAGCACGAGCACCCGGGCCCGGCTGCCGTCCGCCACGATCCGCCGGGTCGCCTCGATGCCGTCCACGACGGGCATGCGTACGTCCATCAGCACCACGTCGGGCGCGAGTTCCCGGGTCAGCCGTACCGCTTCGCCGCCGTCGGACGCCTCACCGACCACCTCCAGGTCGTCCCGGGCGTCGATGATCATGCGGAATCCGGTACGGACCAGGGCCTGGTCGTCGGCCAGGATCACACGCAGCGTCATCACACACGCTCCACCGGCAGCCGCGCCGCCACCTCGAAGCCGCCGCCGGGCAGCGGGCCCGCACGGAGACTGCCGCCCACCAGCCGCGCCCGCTCCCGCATCCCCACGAGCCCGCGCCCCGCTCCCGTCGTGCCCGAACGCCCCTGTGCCGTAAGGCCGTTGTCGGCCACGGTGACCTCCACCCACTTCCCATCCACCCGCACCCGCACGCTCACCTCGTCGGCGCCCGCCGCGTGGCGCAGGGTGTTGGTCAGGGCTTCCTGCACGATTCGGTAGGCCGCCAGGTCCACCGTGGCCGGCAGTCCGTCGGTCATGCCGTCCCGGTCCACGTGCACGGACATCCCGGTGGCCCGCACGGTGCCGGCCAGTTCGTCCAGACGCGCCAGCGAGGGCCCCGGCCGCCGCAGCTCCCCGGTCTCCTCCTCAGCCGCGTCGGGCCCGAACGCGCGGAGCAGCAGGCGCAGTTCGCCGAGCGCCGACCGGGCACCCGTCTCGATGGCCCGCAACGCCTCCCGGGCCTGTTCGGGCTGCCGGGTGAACACGTCGTCGGCGGCACCCGCCTGGACGACCATCACCGACAGGGTGTGCGCCACGACGTCGTGCACCTCGCGCGCGATCCGCGCCCTCTCCTCCACCACGGCCCGGCGCGTCTCCGACCTCGTCCGGGCCCGCTGCGCCCTGCGCCACTGCCCCGCGGTCCACGCCAGCACCACCGTCAGCAGGAAGACCGCGAGGCCCGCGGGGCCGCCCGTGACGAAGGCCGACGGCGCCGGCAGGCACATCGCCACGAGTGCCCGCGCCGACACCCGCCGGGGCCTGATCGCCGACAGCACGCACAACGCGACCTGCGCCGCGAGCAGGGCGCCGGTCAAGGTCACCGCCGGCAGCAGCGCCCACACCGCGAGCCCCGCCGCCGCGGTCGCGGCCAGTACGGCGGCCGGGGCGCGCACCACCCACCTCAGGGCGACGGACTGCAGGAGGACCAGCGCCAGCGCCGCGGGCAGTCGTCCGGCGTGGTCCGTGCCGGTGACGAGCACCGAGGTGCCGAGGACGGCGAGCACCAGAGCGGCCGACCCGCACCACAGGGCCCGGGCCGCGCGGGGCGACGGCTCGTCCCCCGCTTCCCCGCCGAGTACGTCGTCCGGCTGCCTGCTGCTGCGGTCCACGCCTCGACCCTATCCACAGCCGCGGGCAGGGCGGCCGGCGAAGGCCGTTGTCAGTGGCTCGGGCTACGTTCTGATCAGTGGATCCCCCGGACGGACGGCGGATCCGTATGGGGAGGGGTCTGGTCTGCCATGTCCACCGGTACTGCCACGGGGTCGACGACGTGTCTGGAGCTGTCCCAGGAGGACGGCGCCGCGCACAAGTTCTACGAGGTCTCCGTCGCCGGCCTGGTCGTGACCGTGCGGTACGGCCGGATCGGCGCCGGGGGGCAGACGCAGACGACGACGTTCGCGACGGTGGAGAAGGCACGGGCCGCCGCCGCGAAGAAGGTCGGCGAGAAGGTGCGCAAGGGATACGCCCCGGCCGTGCAGGGAGCCCGCGCGCCCCGCTCGGTGACCCGGCGTCAGGTCGCGTCGGCCCCCTCCACCGCGCGCTCCGCCGCGCCCGTGCTGTGGCGCTTTCGCACCGGCTCCGCCGCGTTCGGCATCCATGTCGACGACGACCGCTGCTGGGTCGGCAACCAGTCGGGCGATGTGTACACCCTGGACCATGAGGGCGGCGTGCTGGCCCGCTTCAGTCTCCCGGACGGCGTGAAGTGCCTGGTCGCCGACGACTTCTGGATCTACGCGGGCTGTGACGACGGCAAGGTGTACGACCTGTCCTCGAAGCTGCCGTTCGTGGCCTACGACATCGCGGCGGACGTCGACATCTTCTGGCTGGACATCCACGAGGGAGTGCTGGACGTCTCCGACCGCGACGGCCGGCTCACCGTCATCGACCACGAGGACGAGCACCAGTGGGCCCGCCGCAGCCCGGGCGAGCAGGCCTGGATGGTCCGCGCCGACGAACGGGCCGTGTACCACGGCCACACGAGGGGCGTCACCGCCTACGCCCCCGACGGCGGCCGGGAGTTGTGGCACACGCCGACCAGGGGCGGGGTGCTGTTCGGCTGGCAGGAGGGCGACGTGGTGTACGCGGGCACCGCCCACAAGGCGGTCCAGCGGCTGTCGAAGGCGACCGGCGCGATCGAGGCGACGTACACCTGTGACAGCGCCGTGTACTCGTGCGCGACCTCGCCCGGCGGGCGGTTCGTGTTCGCCGGTGACGCGGCCTCGTCCGTCTACTGCTTCGACCGGGACGGCACCCGGCTGTGGAAGCTGGGCACGGGCGGCGGTTCGGCGCTGTCGATGCAGTACCACGACGAGCGGCTCTACCTGGTGACCACCGACGGCTCCCTGGTCTGCGTGGACGCGAGCGAGGCGGCCGTCGCGGCGGCCCAGCAGGGCTCGGTGCCGGTGCCGCGGGACGTCAAGGCGGCCGCGGCGATGCCGGCCTGCGCGCCGGCCACGACCGTGGCCGCGGTGACCACCGTCGCGCAGGCGCCCACCGGGGCGATCGTCGTGGAGTGCGTCCAGGAGGCGGGCCAGGTCCGGGTGCACGTCGTCTCGGACGGCTACGACCAGCTGAACGTGCAGTTCCCCCGTGCGATACGCGAGCCCGGGGCCCGCTATGTCGTGGACTCCCTGCACACCGCGGCCGGCGGCTTCTACCGGGTACGCGGTGACATCCGGCGACTGCTCTGAGCCGGGGCCACCACCCTGAGGAACAGGGTTCAGGACGCGGCGCGCAGCTCGGCGTACAGCTCCGCCCCGGTCCAGGTGCGCGGGGTGGCCTCCGCCTCGTGCACCAGGGCCGCGAGCCGGGCGTTGGCGGCGGCCCGGTGTCCGTGGCTGCGGGCGACGGCGACGATCTCGCCCTGGAGTGAATCGATCTCTGTCGGGCGGCCGCGTTGCAGGTCCTCCCACATCGACGAGCGCGCGTGGGCGTCGATCCGGAGGGAGGCCGCGGCCACCCGGCGGAACGCGGCGTCGGGCAGTTCGAGTACGTACTGGGTCAGGCGCGGCGAGGTCGGCCCGAGGCGGGCGGGGGCGATGCCGGCGGCGCGGTAGGCGGCGAGGGCTTCGCGCTGGCACAGGGCCAGGCAGCGGCGGTAGGCCCGTTGGCCGAGCTGGTCGCGCAGCGGCAGCCCGGACAGGGCGTTGACCGCGTTGTTGAGGTTCATCAGCAGTTTGGCGTGCTGTACGGCGGCCATGTCGGTGCGGGCCGCGACGGCCAGGTTCGCGCTGCGCAGGGCCGCGTGCAGGGTGTCGTCGGGCTCGGTCATGAGCGTGCCCGGCATGCCCTGGTGGACGGTGCCGGGTTCGGGCTGGACCACGTTGTAGGGCACCATGCCGGCGAGCACGGTGTGTCCCGGCAGGGCGGGGCGCAGGGTGGCGGGGTTGTGCAGCCCGTTCTGGAAGCTGACCACGACGGCGCCGGGGGCGAGGTGGGCGGCGAGGTCCTCGGCGGCGGCCTCGGTGCCCGCGGTCTTGACGGTGACCAGTACGTAGTCGGCGTCGGCAGCGGCCTCGGTCCCGGTGGCGAGGGTCAGCCGGTCGGGCGCGAGGTGGACGGGTGGACGGGCGGAGCCGGTGAGGGTGAGCCCTCGTTCACGCAGTGCCCGCATGCCGGACGGCCGGCCGATGAACACCACCTCGTACCCGGCGGCGACGAGGTGGCCGCCGAGATGGCAGCCGATGCTGCCGGCGCCGAGCACGGCGAAACGGGGCTTCGACACGGGTGACCTCCGGTGGATCGGCGGCGGGCCGGGGTGGGGCCGGGTCGTCCGGGTCCTGCTGCTCAGACACGCTCCCCGCCTGATGTTGTCACAGGCGACACCACATCGGATCCGGCCCCGTCACCGGCGGCTCAGGTGCCGCCGGTGGCGGGTCCCACGGAAGGCGTTCCTTGCTGCTGTGCGGTTGCGGAAGCCACTTCTTTGCTCGCGAAAGCCGGACCGCTGAGGGGCGGTCGCGGGGGCCCGGCCCCGGGCCGCGCGGTGTCCGCGCGCCGAGGGTGGGCTGCTTCGACCCCGCCGACGGAGGGCCGGGGACGCGCCACCTCCTCCAGGTAACCGCCCCCGGTGGCCGCCTGCCAGTCACCGTCGATGGGTGTACCGGCAGTACCTCCCTCGTGCGGCCCGCCGCACGTACGGTCTGAGGGCGGACGACCGACAGGAGGTCCGCGAGTTGCTCGCCTCCTGGGCCGCGACGCAGGGTGCCCTCGCCGGGCGGCCGCCGGAGAACCGACCTCCCTGCGCCGGGGCGCACCAGCGGTCCCTGAGGTTCTGGCGCCTTCTGGGGGGGTCAGTCGTTCCGGACCGCGTGGCCAAGCGTGACCGACTTGTACTCGACGTACTGGGCGAGCCCCACCGCGCCGTACTCGCGGCCGATGCCGCTGGCCTTGTGGCCGCCGAAGGGGCCGTGGAAGGAGATGGGTGCGCCGTTGACGGTGACCGTGCCGGTGCGCAGCCGGCGGGCGACGTCGAGGGCGTGGGCCTCGTCGGCGGACCACACGCCGCCGGAGAGGCCGTACTCGGAGTCGTTGGCGATCCGCACCGCGTGGTCCTCGTCGTCGTAGGGGATGACCACGAGAACGGGGCCGAAGATCTCCTCCTGGGCGATCCGCGAGGAGTTGTCGACGTCGGCGAACACCGTGGGCGTGACGTAGTTGCCGTTCTCCAGACCCGGCGGGACCTGCGGGCCGCCGGTGACGAGCCGGGCGCCCTCCCGGATGCCGAGTTCGATGTAGTCGCGCACGCGCTGCTGCTGGTCCCGGCGGACCATCGGGCCGATGAAGGTGTCGGGGTCGGCCGGGTCGCCGACCTTGAGCGACTCCACGAGGTCCTTGAGGGCGGTGACGACCTCCTCGTACCGGCCGCGCGGCGCGAGGACGCGGGTCTGTGCGATGCAGGACTCGCCGTTGTTGAGGAGGGAGGCGAACTTCAGTCCCGGCACCGCCCGGCCGAGGTCCGCGTCCGGGAGGATGATCGCGGCCGACTTGCCGCCCAGTTCCAGGCTGACCCGCTTCAGCTGCTCGCCCGCGATGGCGGCGATCCTGCGGCCGGCCCGGGTCGAGCCGGTGAACGCGATCTTGTCGATGTCGCGGTGCGAGACGAGGTACTCGCTGGTCTCCCGGTCGGCGGGGAGGACGCTGATCACGCCTTCCGGCAGCCCGGTCCGCTCCAGCAGCTCGGCGAGCACCCCCATGCTCAGCGAGTTCTCCGGGGACACCTTGAGGACGCCGGTGTTGCCGGCCAGCAGCGCGGGGATGATCTTCGCCATGGCGGCCGAGAACGGGGAGTTCCAGGGGATGACCGCGGCCACGACACCGACGGGCTCGCGGCGCACCACCGTCCGGACCCCCGACGCGGAATCCAGGGTCTCCTCCCAGCCGAACGCCTCCGCCGCCCCGAGGTAGGCCTCGGCCTGCCGGGTGAGCCCCGGCTGGCCGGCCCCGGTGAACCAGCGGGCCGAGCCGTTCTCGGCCGAGATGAGGTCGGCGATCCGCTCGGCGTCGGCCTCCCGCAGGGCGTTCAGGCGCCGTACGGCGGCGATGCGCTCCGCCGGTGGCGTCCGCGGCCACGGGCCCTCGTCGAAGGCCGCCCGGGCGGCGGCGACGGCGCGGTCCACGTCGGCGGGCCGGGCCTGGGCGGCACGGCCGATGACCGTCTGGTCGTGCGGCGAGCGGATGTCGAGGAGTTCCGGGTCGCCGGGCGCCGTCCACGAGCCCGCGACGTAGAGACGGTCGTAAGTGATCATGTGCTCTCTCCGGAGGATCCGAGGGAAGTGACCCTGTTATCTGTCACTTCAATGTAGCACTTACCTTCATGGAGGTCTCAGCTGAGTTGCGGAAGGTGAGACAGGTTCCACACCTCCGGATATGCTCTGGGCCGTGAGAGCCGACGCAGCACGCAATCTGGAAGCCGTCCTGACCACCGGGGCCCGAATGCTCGCCGTCGATCCGGGCGCGAGCATCGCCGCGATCGCCGCCGAGGCCGGTGTCGACCGGCGCACCGTCTACCGGCGGTTCGCGTCCCGCGAGGAACTGCTGGCGGCCATCTACGAGGCCCGGTACGACGCGGTCGAGCGGGCCGTCGAGCACGCCAGACTGCGGGAGGCCCCGGTCGCCGTGGCACTGCACCGGTACGTCGAGGAGATCATCGCCGTCAACCGCACGTGGCCCGTGGAGCTCACCCGGCTGCGGGCCGACGACGCGATCCGGGAGCGGCGCGACGCCCTGGTCCGGGAGGTGGACGACTTCCTGCGGCGGGCCACCGAGGAGGGGCTGCTCCGCGACGACCTGCCGCCGGCCTGGGCCAGTTCACTGCTGCCGCAGCTCATGCACCTGGCGGCGCAGCAACTGCCCGGACTCGGCGCGGCCCAGGCCGCCGACACGGTCGTCGACACCTTTCTGCGAGGTCTCGGGACGCGGTGATCGCCGGGGGGTTGTGGTGCGCCCGTGCGTCTGATTGGGTACCGCGCGACAGAACAGGGGTGACCGGGGTGGATCAGGCGGCACGGCAGGACGTCCACGGGGCGCTGCCCGCGGGACTCGGACAGGCGATACGGCAGACCGCCGCCGACATCACGGCCGTGCTCGACGGCGTCGCCGACACGGATGCCGCCGTACCGGGGTCGCTGTGGACGGTCGGCGAGGCGGCCGCTCATCTCGCGCTCGCCAACGAGCTGATGGCCGACCTCGCCGTGGGGCGGGACCGGCCGTACGGGAACGGCACACCGCAGAGCCTGGCGGCGGCCAACGCCGAGTCGCTGGCCGCCTTCGCGGAGCGCAGGGCGGCCCCGCTCGCGGCGATGATCACCGAGCAGGCGGAGCGCTGCGCCGACGCGCTGGCCGCAGCCGCCGACGGTCCGGCGCCGGTGACCCCGCTCGGCCCGATGGACCGGTCCGTACTCGCCTCCTATCTGCTCACCCACATGCTGGGCCACGGCTACGACCTCGCCCGTGCGGTGCGCCGCCCGCACATGATCGACGCCGAACGGGTCGCGTGGTGCGTGCCGTTCCTGCTCTCGGCGATGCCGGCCGTGGCGGACGGCACGGCCACCGCCGGCCTGACCGCCCGCTACACGATCCGGCTGCGCGGTGGCGGCGCCTTCGGCGTCACCCTGGCCGACGGTGCCGTACGGGTGACCCCGGAGCCGTCGGACCGCCCGGACTGCACGATCCTCATCGACCCGGTCGCCTTCCTGCTCATCGCCCTCGGCCGCCGCAACCCGTGGCTCGCCATCGCCCGGGGCCAGGTGCTCGCCTACGGACGCAAACCCTGGCTCGGGCCCCGCTTCCCCGCCCTCTTCGTCGCCCCCTGACACCGCCGCCGCCACACCGGCCTCGCCGCCGTCCGCCCGGGCCGGCGCCATCGAATTCCCGGTCCGCGCGGGCCGTCTCCGCCGGCCGATCCGGCGCGCTCCCCGGCGTCCCCCGTCCGGCCCAACCCCCCTCCTCCAGAAGAGGCGCGCGGGCGTGACCGGTGTGACCTTGGTGGAAGGTATGGGCGCGCCCGCGGATCCGAGGAGGCTGCATGGCGGACGGACTGGTCGACGGCAGAGCGCCCCGCACTGCCCTGGTGGAGGGCTCCGGCCGCCCCGCGCCGACCTTCGAGGCGATGAGTGCCGTCGCCGATGCCGTGCTCTACGAGGGCTACCTCCTCTACCCCTATCGGCGGTCCTCGCCGAAGAATCGTGCCCGCTGGCAGTTCGGGGTCCTCTTCCCCCGCGACTGGGTGGAGGCCGACGGGCCGGTCGGACCGGGCATGTCGGGTGCGGCCGACTCCTGGTACCAGCGGACCGAGTGCCTGCTTCGGATGCGCCGGCCGGACGCGGCCGTGCGGCTGCGGGTACGGGTGCGGTATCTGCAGCTCCAGCACAAACAGGTCGAGGACGCCGACGGGCTGCCCGTCGAGTCGCTGACCTGTGCCGACGGGACCGTGCAGCTGACCTTCGAGGAGGCGGTGGCCCGCGCGGCCGACCTCACGATCGCGCTGGACGAGGGTGAGCACCGGTTCGCGGTGAGCTCCCCGGCCGCGACCGAGACCGAGGAACTGCCCTCCGGCGATGGGCGGATCGTACGCCGCCGGGCGGAGGTGCGGGCGAGCGCCGTCCTGGAGGCCGAACGGCTCGGCGAGGGCCTCTTCCGGCTCCGGGTGCGCACTGCGAACGACGGGCATGTGGGGGATCCGCGCGCCCCGCGCGACCTGGCCCTGCGGCACGCGCTCATCGCCACCCACACCCTCCTCGGCGTCGAGGGCGCCGAGTTCGTCTCCCTGATCGACCCGGGCCGGGCCCTCCAGGAGGCCACCCGGAGCCTGCGCAACGACTTCACCTTCCCGGTGCTCGGCGGCGCTCCCCCCGCCACCGCCCCCGAGGACGGCTCGGTCTCTCCCCTGCTGCTCTCCTCGCCGATCATCCTCCCCGACCATCCGCAGGTGGCGCCGGAGAGCCCCGGTGACCTGCACGACGCCGGTGAGATCGACGAGATCCTCACCCTGCGGACCATGCTGCTCACGGACGAGGAGAAGCGGGAGGCCCGGGCCACCGACCCGCGGGCCGCCGAGATCCTCGACCGGGTCGACACCATGCCGCCGGAGGTCTTCGAGCGCCTGCACGGCGCCATCCGCTCACTCGGCCCGTCCGGCGAGGCCTCCCCGGCCTCCCCCACCGGGCGTCCGGCTTGGTGGCAGGAGGGCGGCGACGACGGGCTCTCCCCGGCCACCGACACCGTCCTGGTCGGCGGCGTGCGGGTCGGCGGCGGCAGCCCCGTGCGGCTGCGCCCGCGCGGCCGGGGCGCCGACGCGCAGGACATGTTCCTGGCCGGCCGGACCGCGACGGTGGCCGCCGTCTTCCACGACGTGGACGGCAGCACCCACCTCGCCGTCACCGTGGACGACGACCCGGCAGCCGAACTGCACGGCTGGTACGGGCGTTTCCACTACTTCCGGCCCGACGAAGTCGAGCCGCTCGGGGGCACCGACGTCCCGGACCCAGCGGCGGCTGAAGAGCCGTCCCCGGGACCCACTCCATCGGAGGCCTAGCACATGAGCACCAGCAAGAACGGCACCACGGCCGTCGTCGGCGAGGCCGGCCGGGCCGGCGAACCCCAGGGGTTCGACGAGATCACCATCCTCTGGATCTCCGAGGGCATGAGCTGCGACGGCGACACCGTCTCGGTGACCGCCGCCGACCAGCCCTCCATCGAGGACCTGGTCCTGGGCCTGATCCCGGGGATCCCGAAGGTCAACCTGGTGAACAAGGTGCTCTCGCCGAGCCTCGGCGGCGAGGACTTCCTGGCGCCCTACCGGAAGGCGGCGCGGGGCGAGCTGGAGCCGTTCATCCTCGTCATCGAGGGCTCCATCCCGAACCAGAACATCATCGAGGGTGACGGCTACTGGACCTCCTTCGGCAACGACCCGGAGACCGGTCAGCCGCAGACCCTCAACGACTGGATCGACGAACTGGCGCCCCGGGCCTGGGCGGTGGTGGCCATCGGCACCTGCGCCGCCTTCGGCGGCATCCACGCGATGGCCGGCAACCCGACCGGCGCCATGGGCCTCGCGGACTACCTCGGCTGGGACTTCAAGTCGCAGGGCGGGCTGCCGGTGGTGAACATCCCGGGCTGCCCGGTGCAGCCGGAGAACTTCATGGAGACCCTGGTCTGGGTGCTCTACCACGCCGCCGGCACCGCTCCCCCGCCGCCGCTGGACCACATGCTGCGGCCGCAGTGGCTGTTCGGCCGTACCGTCCACGAGGGCTGCGACCGAGCCGCCTACTACGAGCAGGCGACCTTCGCGACGGACTACAACTCGCCCAAGTGTCTGGTCAAGACGGGCTGCTGGGGTCCGGTCGTGAACTGCAACGTGCCCAAGCGGGGCTGGATGGCCGGCATCGGCGGCTGCCCGAACGTCGGCGGCATCTGCATCGGCTGCACCATGCCGGGCTTCCCGGACGCGTTCATGCCGTTCATGGACGAGCCGCCCGGCGGCACCCTCTCCTCGCTCGCGATCAAGCCGTACGGGGCGGTCATCCGCAGGCTGCGCGGCTTCACCAACGAGCTGGTCAACCACGAGCCGAAGTGGCGCCACAACAAGCGCAAGCTCACCAGCGGCTACGCCCCGCGCTGGCGCCCCTGACGCGCCACGGCCCGTCCCCCACCCCCCGTCCCCCCACAGCAAAGGTCAGCGAACGCCGATGACAACCGAGGCCCGGCAGAAAGGGCGCAAGCCCGCGCAGATCGTGGACATGTCCTGGGATCCGATCACCCGGATCATCGGAAACCTGGGCATCTACACGAAGATCGACTTCGCCAACCGGGAGGTGGTGGAGTGTCACAGCACCTCCTCCCTCTTCCGCGGCTACTCCGTCTTCATGAAGGGCAAGGACCCGCGCGACGCCGGGTTCATCACCTCCCGCATCTGCGGCATCTGCGGCGACAACCACACGACGTGCTCCGACTACGCCCAGCAGATGGCGTACGGCGTGAAGCCGCCGCCGCTCGCCGAGCACATCGTCAACCTCGGCGAAGCGGCCGAGTACATGTTCGACCACACGATCTTCCAGGACAACCTGGTCTTCGTGGACTTCTGCGAGCAGATGGTCAAGGCCACCAACCCGAGCGTCCTGGCCCGCGCGCAGAAGACCAACGCGCCGCGCGGCGACATCCACGGCTACCGGACCATCGCGGACATCATGAAGGCCTTCAACCCCTTCGAGGGCGAGGTCTACAAGGAGGCCCTGAAGGTCTCCCGGACCACCCGGGAGATGTTCTGCCTGATGGAGGGCCGGCACGTGCACCCCTCCACCCTCTATCCGGGCGGGGTCGGCACCATGCCGTCGCCGACCGCGTTCACCGACTACCTCAGCCGGCTGATGCACGTCATCGACTTCGTGAAGAAGGCCGTCGCCATGAACGACGACGTCTTCGACTTCTTCTACGAGGCGCTGCCCGGCTACGAGGAGGTCGGCAAGCGCCGTGTCCTGCTGGGCTGCTGGGGCGCGTGGCAGGACCCGAAGGTCGTCGACTACCGGTACGAGAACATGGACCGCTGGGGCAAGGCGATGTACGTCACGCCGGGCATCGTGGTCGACGGCGAGCTGGTCACCAACAACCTGGTCGACATCAACCTGGGCCTCAGGATCATGCTGGGCAGCTCGTTCTACGAGGACTGGGTGAACGAGGACCCGTTCGTCACCCACGACCCGCTCGGCAACCCCGTCGACATGCGCCACCCGTGGAACCAGACGACCCTCCCGGTGCCGCAGAAGCGGGACTTCGAGGGCAACTACAGCTGGGTGATGAGCCCCCGCTGGTACGACCAGCGCACCGGCGACCACCTGGCCCTGGACACCGGCGGCGGCCCGCTGGCCCGGCTCTGGTCGACCGCGCTCAGCGGCCTCGTGGACACGCCGTACATCAAGGCCACCGGCACCAGCGTGCGGATCTCGCTGCCCAAGGGGGCGAGCCTGCCGGAGACCACGCTGGAGTGGAAGATCCCGAAGTGGTCGAACACCCTCGAACGCGACCGTGCCCGGCCGTACTTCGTCGCCTACGCGGCCGCCATGGCGCTGCAGTTCCTGGACGAGGCGATGGGGCTGGTCAGGTCCGGCGACACCAAGGTGTTCGAGGACTTCGAGGTGCCGGACGAGGCGATCGGCTGCGGCTTCCACGAGGCCGTGCGCGGGGTGCTCTCGCACCACCTGGTGATCAAGGACAAGAAGATCGCCAACTACCACCCGTACCCACCGACCCCGTGGAACGCCAGCCCGCGTGACAAGTTCGGCACCCCGGGCCCGTACGAGGACGCCGTCATGGGCCAGCCGATCTTCGAGGAGAACGGCCCGGACGACTTCAAGGGCGTCGACATCATGCGCACGGTCCGCAGCTTCGACCCCTGCCTGCCGTGCGGTGTCCACATGTACACGGGCAAGGGCAAGACACTGAGCGTCACGCACTCGCCGGTGTACGGGGCGAACCATGGCTGACGGACGGCTCGACGGCCCGGCGGTCGAGTCCCGGCTGGCCCGGCTCGACGGGCTGCTGGAGAGCCTGGAGTCCGCTCCCGGACCGACCGGCGGCTCGGCCGTCGAGGCGGTACGGCTGCTGACCGAGGTCTACGGCGAGGCGCTCGCCCGCGTCCTCGACCACGCGGACGCACCGCTGGCCGAGCGGCTCGCCGGCGACGAGCTGCTCGACCACCTCATGGTCCTGCACGACATCCACCCGGACGCGCCCGAGCTCCGGGCCGCCCGCGCGGTCGAGCGGCTGCGCCCCGCCGTGCGGGACCGCGGCGGCGACGTCGAGTGGGCCGGGGTGGAGGGCGAGGTGGGCCGGGTGCGGCTGACCGCGGGCGGCGGTTGCGGCTCGGGGTGCGGCGGAGGTACCACGGAGGTGACCGACGCCGTCCGGGAGGCGGTGCTCGCCGCGGCCCCCGAGCTGGCCGACGTGCAGCCGGTGCCCGAGGCCCCGGCGCCCGCCTTCGTCCCCCTGGACTCCCTGCGCCGGCCACAGGAGGCCCGGTGACCACCCGGACACCGCCCGGCGGAGCCCTGGCCCGCCTCATCCGTTCCTCGGCCGACCGGCAGCCGGCGCCCGGGGCGGAGGCGTGCGACCTGTGCGCCGAGCCGCTGTCCGGGGACCATCCGCATCTGTACGACACCGGGCGGGCCGAGGTCCGCTGTGCCTGCCGCGCCTGCTCGGTGCTGTTCGCCGACGCCCGGCGGGGCACCGGCGCGGGCGACGGCCAGTTCCGGCTGATCCCCACCCGCCGGGTCCGCCTCCCGAAGGTCGACACCGCGGCCCTCGGGGTCCCGGTCGGCCTGGTCTTCTTCGTACCGCGTGCCGACGGCTCGGTCACCGCGGAGGGGCCGAGCCCGGCCGGGGCCATGCGCTGGGAGGTGGCGGCCGCGGCCTGGCAGCGGGCGGTCGCCGGCTGCCCGCCGCTGGCCGGCATGACCCCCGATGTCGAGGCACTGCTGGTCAACACGGTGCACGGCCTCGACCACCACTGGATCGTCCCGGTCGACGACTGCTTTCGCATGCTCGCCGTCGTCCGCCGGGAGTGGCGCGGCCTGTCCGGCGGTGGCCGGATGTGGCCGGCCGTGGAGCGTTTCTTCGAGGAGCTCACCGAGCGGCCCTGAGCCGAACGGCCTTGAGGAACGGCAGCACAGGAAGGCCCGAGGAAGGAGAACCCGATGGGCAGCATCAGGGTCGGCCGCGCCCAGGCGAGGCCCGACACGCCGTCCCACGTGCCCGGCATGCACCAGGGCAACAAGGGCCCCAACACGAAGCAGTCCGGACACCACCCGGACGGCACCGCCGACGCGCGGCGCTCGACCAACATCCGCTGGAAGCGGCACGACGTGCTGCTGGACGTGATGCCGAACATCCCGCCCGGATGACCCAGGGCGACCGAGAGCGACCCAGAGCGACAGGGAGTTTCCCCGCATGAAGATGCAACGCAAGAGAACAGGCACGGCGGCCCAGCGCGTCCTGACCGCCGAGATCGCCGTCGTGGGCGCGCTGCTGGTGGCGCTGTTCGTCACCGAGATCCCCAGCATGATGCGCGAGATGAAGATCTGGCGGATCGCCGGCGGGCTGCGCGCCGGTCACCGGTATCCGTGAGCCGGTCGTGCACGAACTGTCGATCGCGACCGCGATCGTCGAGCAGGCCGACGAATGGGCCCGGGCGGACGGCGCGGACCACGTCCGTGCGGTGACCGTCCGGGTCGGCGAACTGTCCGGGGTCGTCCCCGACGCCCTGGACTTCGCCTTCGAGGTGGCCCGCGACGGCACCGCGCTCGCCGGCGCCCGGCTGGTGGTCGAGCAGGTGACCGCGCGGGCCTGGTGCGAGCCGTGCGCCGAGGAGTTCGCCGTGGGCATGCCGCCGTTCTTCTGGTGCCCGCACTGCGACCGTCCCTCCACCGAGCTGCGCAGCGGCCGGGAACTGGAGATCACCGCGGTCGACTGACTCCGCCGGTGCCCGGGACACCCCGGGCACCGGCGGAGTCATGACCGTGCCGTCAGCAGATGCGCGGCAGCTGCTCCCCGAGCGGGAGGTCGACGACCCGGGTGCCGCCGAGTCCGGTCGCCACCACGACCATGCCGGGGTGTTCGGTCACGCATTCCCCGATCCGGGTCGCGCCGGCCCCCTGCGGATGGGCGCGCATCGCCTCCAGCACCGCGTCGGCGTCCGTCGGCGGAACGAAGGCCACGAGCCTGCCCTCGTTGGCGACGTAGAGCGGGTCCAGGCCGAGGAAGCCGCAGGCGTTGGCGACCGCGTCCGGTACCGGCAGGGCGCGCTCGGTGAGCCGTACGCCCGTTCCCGAGGCGCGGGCGATCTCGTTCAGGGAGGCGGCCAGGCCGCCGCGGGTCGGGTCGCGCAGGACGTGGACGTCGGGGGTGACGTCCAGCATGGTCGCGACCAGGTCGGCCAGCGGCGCGGTGTCGCTGGCGATCTCGACGCCGAACTCCAGCCCCTCCCGCACGCTGAGCACGGCGACGCCGTGCAGGCCGATCGGTCCGCTGACGATCACGGCGTCGCCGGGCCGGGCCCGCTGCGGCCGGATGTCGACGCGCTCGGGGACGAGCCCGACGCCGGCGGTGGTGACGTACACCCCGTCCCCGTGGCCGCTCTCGACCACCTTGGTGTCACCGGTGGCGATCGTGACACCGGCCGTCTCGGCCGCTGCGCCCATGGCCCGGGCGATGCGTTCGACGACCGCCAGCTCGACGCCCTCCTCCAGGACGAAGGCGGCGGACAGGTAGGCGGGCCGGGCGCCGCTCATCGCCAGGTCGTTGACGGTGCCGTTGACGGCGAGGTCGCCGAGGCAGCCGCCGGGGAAGAACAGCGGCCGTACGACGTAGGAGTCGGTGGAGAACGCGAGGCGGGCGCCGCCGAGGTGGAGGACGGCCGAGTCGGTCATCCCGGCGAGCAAGGCGTTGCCGTAGGCGGGGGCGAAGATCTGCTCGATCAGTTCGGCGGAGAGGGCGCCGCCTCCGCCGTGGCCCATGACCACGACCGGCTGGTCGCGGATCGGCGCCGGGCAGCTCCAGTTCGCGGGGTCGACGACGGTCTGCTCAGCCAACGGGGTTCATCTCCTCGCGCGAGAGCGCCGGTTCGGACATCCGGCGGTAGAGGTAGTAGGCGGCGCAGGCGCCCTCGCTGGAGACCATGGTGGCGCCGAGCGGGGTGCGCGGGGTACAGGTGGTGCCGAAGGCCGCGCAGTCGGTGGGTTTGATGAGCCCCTGCAGGACTTCGCCGGCGCGGCATTCGGCGGGTTCCTCGGTGCGGATGCCGGTGACGTCGAAGCGCTGCTCGGCGTCGAAGTCCCGGTAGGCCTCGCTCAGCCGCCAGCCGCTGGCGGGGATGCGGCCGATGCCGCGCCAGGAGCGGTCGGTGACCTCGAAGACCTCCTCGATCATGCGGACGGCGGCCGGGTTGCCGTCGGCGCGCACGGCGCGGGCGTAGGCGTTCTCCACCCGGTGCTCGCCGCGCTCCAGCTGGCGGACCGTGCGGCGGATGCCCTCCAGGATGTCGAGCGGTTCGAAGCCGGTGACGACGATGGGGACGCGGTGCCGTTCGGCGAGTTCGGGGTACTCGGCCGTGCCCATGACGCTGCAGACGTGCCCGGCGGCCAGGAAGGCCTGCACCCGGCAGGCGGGGGCGCTCATGATGGCGTCGATGGCCGGGGGGACCCGGACATGGGAGACCAGCAGGGTGAAGTTGGCCAGGCCGAGGCGCTTGGCCTGGTGGACGGCCATGGCGTTGGCGGGGGCGGTGGTCTCGAAGCCGATGGCGAAGAACACCACCTGCTTGTCCGGGTGGCGGCGGGCGAGCTGGAGCGCGTCGAGCGGTGAGTAGACCACGCGGACGTCACCGCCCTCGCCCTTGACCCGGAACAGGTCCCGGTCGGTGCCGGGGACGCGGAGCATGTCGCCGAACGAGCAGAAGATCACGCCGGGGCGGGCGGCGATCTCCAGTGCCTTGTCGATGCACTCCAGCGGGGTGACGCAGACCGGGCAGCCCGGCCCGTGGATCAACTCCACTTCGTCCGGCAGGAGTTGGTCGATGCCGTGCCGGATGATGGAGTGCGTCTGGCCACCGCACACCTCCATCAGGGCCCAGGGCCGGGTGGCGGTGGCCCGGATCTCGTCCAGCAGCCGGCGGGCCAGCTTGGGGTCGTTGAACTCGTCGAGGTACTTCACCGTGCCTCGCTCCCCTCGGTCTCCTGAGCCGCATGCCGGGCCGCCTGCTGCCAGGCGTCGCCGAACTCCTCCTCCAGGAGCCCCAGTTCCTCGAAGAGCTTGAGGGAGGCCAGGGCCGACTCCTCGTCAAGTCGCTGCAGGGCGAAGCCCACGTGGACGATGACGTACTCGCCGACCTCGACGTCCGACACGTATTCCAGACACGCCTGCTTCTGCACCCCGCCGAAGTCGATCAGGCCGGTGAGCGGATCGGCGGTGTGGTCGATGCTCACGACTCTGCCGGGCACTGCCAAACACATGGGTCACTCCGTCTCGTCGCTGACTGCCTTGCGTCGGTCGTCGTCGGGTCGCTGCCGGTGGGCCGCGACCACCAGTTGCCCGAGCGCCAGTCCGCCGTCGTTCGGCGGGACCTCGCCGTGCCGCAGGACCGTGAATCCGGCGCCGTGCAGCAGGTCTGCGCTCGCGTCTTCGAGGAGCGCGTTGGCGAACACGCCTCCGGTGAGGGCGACGGTGGTCACTCCGGTGGCCCGGCGTGCCCCGCGGCACAGGTCCAGGACGACCCGGGCGACCCCGCGGTGGAAGCGGGCCGCGATCACCGGCACGGGGGTGCCGCGCCGCAGGTCGGCGATGACCGCGCACAGGGCGGGGGCGGGGTCGAAGCGGTCACCGAAGGGGTACGCGGCCGTCTCCGCGCCCCAGGCCGCGCAGGCCTGCGCCTCCAGCTCCAGGGCGGCCTGGGCCTCGTACCCCGCGCGGTGGCAGACGCCGGCCAGGGACGACACGGCGTCGAAGAGGCGCCCCATGCTGGAGGTGGCCACGCAGCCGACCCCGCCCGGCAACTGCCATTCCAGCAGGCGCAGTTCCTCGAGGGAGCAGGCGGCGACACTGGGCAGGTCGGGATCCCAGGGCAGGCCGGCCGCCCACAGCCGGGCCAGTGCCGTCCGGCACGGGTTGGCGACGCCCGCGTCCCCACCGGGCAGCGGTGCCGGGGCGAGGTGGGCGAGGCGCCGGTAGCCGGTGTAGTCGGCGAGGAGCACCTCGCCGCCCCAGACGGTGCCGTCGTCGCCGTAGCCGGTGCCGTCGAAGGCGACGCCGATGACGGGTGTGGTGCCGTCGAGACCCGCCTCGGCCATGGCGGAGGCGATGTGGGCGTGGTGGTGCTGGACGAACACCGGTCTGCCGAGCGCCAGCCGGGTGGCACGGCGGCGGGCCCAGGCGGACGAGTGGTAGCCGGGGTGCCGGTCGGCGGCGACGGTTTCGGGGCGGATCCCGGTCAGCCGGCGCACGTGGCGTTCCGCCCGGACGGCCGCCTCCAGGGTGGCCAGGTCGCCCATGTCGCCGATGTGCGGCCCGAACCAGGCCAGGTCGCCCTCGCCGACGCACAGCGCGTTCTTGAGGTCGCCGCCGACCGCGAGCGCGGGCCGCACCGGGACCGGCAGGCGCAGCGGGCGCGGCGCGTATCCGCGGGAGCGGCGCAGGACCTGCTCGGTTCCGTCGGTGCGGACCCGCAGCAGCGAGTCGTCGCACGGGGAGGCGATGGGCCGGTCGTGGGCGAGCCAGGCGTCGGCCAGCCCGAACAGCCGGGTCAGCGCCTCGTCGTCGTCGGTGACGATGGGCTCGCCCGAGCGGTTGCCGCTGGTCATGACCAGGACGCGGGGGCCGGGCGGGTCGCCGGGGAGGCCGAGGAGGAGGGTGTGGACGGGCGTGTAGGGCAGCATGACGCCGAGGTGCGGGCTGCCGGGGCAGACGCCGGGCGCGAGCCCGGCGGCGGGGCGGGGGCGGAGCAGGACGATGGGGCGCCGGGGGCTGGTGAGCGCCGCCCGCTCAGCCGTCCCGACCTCGGCGATCCGCTCGGCCTCGGGGAGGTCCGCGCACATCACCGCGAACGGCTTGTCGCCGCGCGCCTTGCGGGTGCGCAGGGTGTCCACGGCCCGGGCGTCGGAGGCGTCGCAGGCCAGGTGGTAGCCGCCGACGCCCTTCACGGCGACGATCCGCCCGTCGGCGACCAGTTTCCGCGCCCGGGCGAGGGCGTCACCGTCGCGAGCGGCTTTCACGCCGCTGCCGGCGGCGGGCACCAGCCGCAGCCGGGGGCCGCACTCCGGGCAGGCCACCGGCTGGGCGTGGAAGCGGCGGTCGGCCGGGGCGTGGTACTCCCGGGTGCAGGCGGGACACAGGGGGAAGCCGGACATGGTGGTGGCCGCGCGGTCGTACGGCATACCGGTGGCGATGGTGAAGCGCGGGCCGCAGTGGGTGCAGGTGATGAAGGGGTGGCGGTGCCGGCGGTCGGCCGGATCGGCCAGTTCGCGCAGGCAGTCGGCGCAGGTCGCGGTGTCGGGCGGGAGCAGGGTGCGGCCGGGGGCGGACTGCTCGGTGGCGCGGATGGTGAAACCGGCGTCGGCCCCGGTGGCCGGTACCTCCTCGACGGCCACGGCGGTCACGGTGGCCAGCGGCGGCGCCTCCCCGGCGAGCCGCGCGCAGAACCCTTCGACGCCGGCCGCCGTGCCCTCGACCTCGATGAGGACCCCGCTCGCCGTGTTGCCGACGAAGCCGGTGAGCGCCAGGTCGGCGGCGAGGCGGTGGACGTACGGACGGAAGCCCACGCCCTGTACGGTCCCGCGCACCGTGACGCGTCTGCGGACCGCCGCCGTCGTGGTGGGCGCCGTCACGAGGCGGTGGGGGCGTGGACGTGGCCGTGCGGGTGCGGGGCGAGCGGCGGCCGGTGCGCCGGGGCGCCGTCCCGTACGGCGAGCACCCGCTCCAGGATCGTGTCGACGCCTTCCCCGGTGCGGGCGCAGGAGCGCACGATCTCCACCCCGGGGTTGACCCGCCGTACCTGTTCGGCGAAGGCGGTCTCGTCGAAGCCGGCCGGTCCGGCGAGGTCGGTCTTGGTGAGCATGACCAGGTGCGCGGAGCCGAAGGCGGTGGGGTACTTCGCGGGCTTGTCCTCGCCCTCGGTCACCGCCATCAGCACGATCCGCAGGTGCTCGCCGAGGTCGTAGGAGGCCGGACAGACCAGGTTGCCGACGTTCTCCACGAACAGCAGCGCGGTGTCCGGCGGCAGCCAGCCCTCCAGGTGGCCGCGGACCTGCCGGGCCTCCAGGTGGCACAGCCCGTCGGTGAGCAGTTGCTTCACCGGCGCTCCCGAACGGGCCAGGCGCCTCGCGTCGTTCTCGGTGGCGAGGTCGGCGGTGAAGGCGGCGACGGACACGCCCCGCTCCCCCGCCCGGGCCAGCACCCGGCCGAGCAGTTCGGTCTTGCCGCTGCCGGGGCTGGAGAGCAGGTTCACCACACCGACGCCGCGCTCGGCCAGGTCGCTGCGCAGGCTCGCGGCGAGGCCGTCGTTCCTGGCCAGGACGGCCCGGGTGACCTCCTCCGACTGACACATGAAAGCTCCGCTCCTCGGTCACCGCGCCCGGGCAGGACCGGTGGAGCGGGTGGTCCGCGTCCTGGTCCGCCGAGCGCTTCGCTGGTCATGCCGTTCGCCTGTCGCGAGCCGGTGGTGCCGGCCGCGCCCACGCGGCGGAGCCGCATGCCGGACACAGCCCCGCGCCCCTGCCGGGCGCGGTTCCGCAGCCGGCTTCACCGGGTCCGCTCAGCGATCCTCCGCGCCGGTGGCGGCTGTCGGCGGGCGACCGGCCGCGACGGGGCCCGCGGATTCCTCCGGGCGGTCCAACGCGGGTGTGACCAGGGGATCCGCGAGCAGCGCCGGGACCATGACGTGCAGGGCGGCGACGGCCCGGCCGACCGCGTCCCGGACGGGTGCGCTCAGCCCGGGTGCGATGTCCTCGTCGCCGCGCGGCAGCTCCCCGGGCTCGCAGGCGAGGACGAGGACGCGGGGCAGGGCGTCCTCGCCGAGGTGGGCGGCGAGGGCGAGGACCTTCGCCGGGTCCATGCCGTGCGCCTCGGGCGGGGCCGCCGGGCGGCCGACGGGCAGTTCCGGCTCGACGAGGGTGAGAGTGCCGGGGCGTTCGCCGCGGGTCGCCGCGTCCACGAGCACGGCCACCGGCCAGCCGTCGAGCAGTTCGTAGGCGAGGTCCATGCCCCGGATGCCGTAGTCCCGGACGTGCGCCTCGGGCGGCAGCGGGCGCTGCTCCAGGGCGCGGATCACCTCCGGGCCGAAGGCGTCGTCGCCGAGGAAGATGTTGCCGACGCCCGCCACCAGCAGCCGCGTCACCGGACACCGCCCGGAACCTTGCGCACGAAGTCGGAGCGCAGCGAGTGGTAGGCGGCGTCCGGGTCGAAGAACAGGGCGTGCATCCGGGCGAGTTCGTCCCTCCGGTACGCGGCGAGCGGCCGTTCTTCCTCGTCGGCCCGGCGCGCCGCGGCCTTGGCGGCGATCCGGCGGTCGAGCTCCGCGGTGCCCGCGAGCTCGGCCGCCAGTCGCTCGACCTCGGCGGTGAAGCCCTGCGCGGGGACCGGCAGCAGCCCGTCGACGAGCCCGATCCGGGCGGCGGTCGCGGCGCTCACCGGCTGGGCCTCCTCCGTCAGCCGCCGGGCGGTGTCGGCGCCGACGCGGCGGGGCAGCGAGTACGTCCAGAACTCCGAGCCGTACAGGCCCATCCGCCGGTAGTGCGGGTTGAGGACGGCACCGGCCCTGCACCAGACCTCGTCGGCGGCGAGGGCGAGCATGGCGCCGCCGGCCGCCGCGTTGCCGCCGAGCGCGGCCACGACGAGCCGGTCGGTGGTCCGCAGCACGGCCTCGACCAGGTCGTCCATCGCGTCCAGGTTGGTCCGGGACTCCTCGGCGGGATCCGGGGCGGCCTCGATCACGTTGAGGTGGATGCCGTTGGAGAAGAAGTCGCGCCGGCCGCCGAGTACCAGGACCCGGGTGGGCCGGGCGAGGGCGTAGCGGTAGGCGGTGAGCAGGCGCCGGCAGTGGTCGGTGCTCATCGCGCCGCCGGGGAAGGAGAAGCTGACGAGGCCGACGTCGCCGTGCTGCCGGTAGCGGATGTCGGTCCAGGTGCGGCGGTCCGGGGGCAGTTCCAGCGGGGCGGGGCTCTCGGGGAGGTCCGGGGCGGCGAGGACGTCGGTGGCGGGGCGGCGGAAGGGGGCCCGGTCGCCGGAGTTCCGGCGCGGGCGCAGCTCGGGGATCCAGACGGCGCCGTCGCGGGTGGCCCGGCAGACCGCGCCCGCCCGGGTGGCCAGCAACCGGCCCGGTTCGCCGCGCAGTTCGTCCTCCGGGTGGCCGCCGTGCAGGAACACCTCACGACCGCGGAGTTCGTCCAGCACTCCCGGCTGCGAGTCGGCCCCGCGCAGCTTGCGCAGCACCGTGGCGGTGTCGTCGGCCGCCCAGTCGATCCGCCGCCGCTCCTGCCGGAAGACGTCCCGCCAGACGACCTTGCCGCGGATCGCGGGATCGCTCTGCGGCCGCGGCTTGTACGAGCCGTCCGCGTACCGTCGTACGGCCCGGTGGACGGCGGTGAGGGCGGCGTCGGCGACCTCGTTGCGGTAGAGGTCGCTCTTGCCGACCGGTGCCACCGGGAAGGCCTCGCTCGCCCAGACCGCGCCCGCGTCCATGGCCGCCTCGGCCCGGAGCACGGTCACCCCCCACTCGGCCGCCTGTTCGGCGAGAGCCCAGTCGAGGGAGGAGGGGCCCCGGTCGCCGAGCGGTCCCGGATGGACGATCAGGCAGGTGTGCCGCTGCCAGACGTCCTCCGGGAGTGCCGTCTTGAGCATCGGCGCCACGATCAGCTCCGGGCACCGGTCCCGTACGGCGCGGCGGACGGCGTCGGGGCCCTGGCCGGCCAGGACGACGTCCACCCGGTGGCCGAGGTCGGACAGTTCGGCGTAGACCCGCTGGGACAGGCTGTTGAACGCGCTTGCGACGAGCAGAATGTCCATGGTGCGGCATATTCGCCGCTTCAGCGGCTCCCGGAAAGGACCCGCGCGGCGTTTCGCCCGCCGTCCTGCGCCGCACGCTCCTGCGCGGGCCGTCCCGGACGCTCCTGCCGCGCCCGGAACGCCCACTCCATCCCGGGCTCCATCACCCACCGGAAGACGCGGCGCACCGGCGGCGTGCACAGCAGGGTCACCACCACGGCGGCCACGACGGTGACGGTCACCGCGCCCAGCGGGCCGTGCATCCAGGCCGGGTCGTACCAGTGGGCGGGCCCGGCGCTCTGCGCGACGAAGCCGTGCAGCAGGTAGCCGTAGAGGGTGCCCGCGCCGAGGGCGGTGAACCAGGTGCGGCGGCCGGGGACCCAGGCGAGGAAGCAGGCGGCCAGTACCAGGGAGCAGCCGAAGGTGGCGAGGGTCATGACGGGCCCGTACCAGGCGGGCACGCCGAGCTGTTCGGCGCTGTCGCGGTGGAAGAACCAGCGGTAGCCCAGGTGCGGCACCGACCAGTACGCCACGGCGAGGGCGCAGCAGACGACGGGCACGGCGCACAGCCGCACGCTCCAGCGGCGCACCAGGCTGAAGTGCTCCGGCCGCAGGTTCAGGCCGAGCACGAAGTACGGCAGGAACTGCAGCACCCGTTGCAGGTCGAGGTCGGTGCCGATGGACGACGACAGGCTCGCGAGCATCGCCGTGGCGAGCGCGACGGGCAGCGGCCACCGCAGCTGCCGCCAGATCGGCGTGGTCAGCCGCCAGATGAACAGGGCCGCCAGGAACCAGGTCAGGTACAGCGGGTTCAGCAGGCTGATCTCGCGGTCCGGCGCGTGGTCGCTCCAGCGGGTGAAGAGGGTGTAGGCGACCTCGAACACCACGTACGGCACGGCGACCGAGGTGACCAGCCGCCTGATCCGGGCCGGGCTCGCGTCGAAGCTGCGGGAGAAGTACCCGGAGATGACGATGAACGCCGGCATGTGGAAGGCGTACACGAACGTGTAGAGCGCGGTGACGGTACGGCTGTCCGGGCGCAGCGGCTCCCAGGCGTGCCCGACGGCCACGAGCACGATCGCCAGGTACTTCGCGTTGTCGAAGTAGGCGTCCCGGCGTGCCGCCGGGGGGCCGCTGCGGGCGGCCGGGGCCGGGCGGGGCGGCGGGACCGATGTGCGGTCCGCAATGGGCTCGGGGGACGTGTCGGCGGGCGACGACGTGACGGCCGAGGTTGCTGATTCGCGGGAGCCGGACAGACCGGAACACCTCTCATGGGGCATGCGCTTCGGGGAGCGGCGGGGACGGGGCGGTACTCCGGTCACGCTGCTCTCCGCATTCCGCCGGGGTAAACCCGTCGTGGTGTTCGGGCGTCGGAGCGGCGAACACGGACCGTCCGCCGGGCCCGGGGCACGAAGATGGGTGGCGCCCGTGCCGACCGATCCCTCTTTGGAGCGTGCCGCGTGACGCCGTCGGATGGTGTCTCCGAACGATTCGGGGAACTGCTGGACACCCGCCCGGAGATCCTGCGGGAGGCCGCGGAGGACTTCGGCCACCTGGTGTGCGCACCGCCGCTGGGCGTGCTGCGGCCCCGGTCGGCGGCCGGGGTCGGGGACGCGCTGGCACTTGCCGGGCCGCGCGGGATCCCGGTGGCGGCGCGGGCCGGCGGTCATTCGATGTACGGCCAGGGGCAGGCGCCGGGCGGGATCGTCCTGGACCTGCGTGAGCTGGGCGCGGTCGGTCCGGTGAGCGGGGACCGGGTCGAGGTGCAGGCGGGTGCGCTGTGGCGGGACGTGCTCGCGGCGACCCTGCCGTACGGGCTCACGCCGCCCGTACTCACCGACTACCTCGGTGCCGGCGTCGGCGGTGTGCTGAGCGTCGGCGGGCTGGGCGGCGCGAGTCACCGGCACGGCCTGGTCGCGGACTCGGTGCTGGAGCTGGAGGTGGTGACCGGCGCCGGGGAGCACCTGGTCTGTTCGCCGGAACGGCACGGCGCCCTTTTCCACGCGGTCCTGGCCGGGCTGGGACAGGTGGCCGTCATCGTCCGGGCCACCCTGCGCCTGGTGCCCGCGCCCGGCCTGGTCCGCCGCTACTGCCTGTACTACCCCGGCCTCGGTACCTACCTGGCCGACCAGCGCCTGCTGGCGACGGACCGGCGCTTCGCCTACCTCGAAGGCCAGGCCCGCCCCGCCGAGGACACCGCCGACGGCTGGACGTACATGGTGGAGGCGGTGGCCGCCCACGAAGGAGCGGCTCCGCCCGACGACCGGGCCCTCCTCGATGGCCTCTCCTTCGCCGTGTGCGAGAGCACGGACCTCCCGTACGCCGAGTTCGCCGACCGGGTCGCCGTCGACGAGGAGGTCCTGCGCGCGACCGGCGAGTGGCTGCACCCGCACCCCTGGCTGAACCTGCTGCTCCCCGAGGACACCGCCGCGTCCGTCGTGACCGACGTCCTCGCCGGCCCCGGCTTCCGGGACCTGCGCGACAACGGCCTGGTCCTGCTCTACCCCCTCCTCAGCAGCACCCTGCGGGCCCCGCTGTTCCGCCGCCCGCCCGGTGAGGTCGTCCACCTCCTCGCCCTGCTGCGCACCGCCGCCCCGGGCACGGCCGGCCCGATGGTGGCCGCCAACCGCACGGCGTACGAGTACGCGCGGGCGAAGGGCGCGGTCGCCTACCCGGCCAACGCGCTGCCGATGTCCCCAGCGGACTGGCGGGAGCACTACGGCAGCCGGTGGAGCACTCTCGCCGAGGCGAAGAGCCGACACGACCCGCACGGCATCCTGGGCCGGGGGCACGGCATGGGCTGGTGAACGGCGTCGCGGAGATTTCGGCGCACCGGGGTGTCGATCCCGCCGGGTGCCGTTCGTCGGTGGGGTGCAGGAAGCTTTCGAGGACCGGGAGGAACGATGAAGTACATGCTGCTGGTCTGCGGTGACGACACCGCTGACGCGTCCGGGATGGCACCGGTCGAACCCTGGGTGGAGGAGCACGGGGTCCGGAGCGGGGCCCGGTTGTACGGCCACCGGCTGGAGCTGCCGGACCGGGCCGTCACCGTGCGGGTGCGGGACGGCGAGGTGCTGCGGACCGACGGGCCGTTCGCGGAGACCAAGGAGTACGTGGCCGGGTTCGACGTCGTCGACTGCGGCAGCCTGGAGGAAGCCGTACGGATCGCCGCCGCACACCCCGTGGCCACCATCGGGGCCATGGAGGTGCGCCCGTTCTGGGACGAGGGGCTCATGGAGGACGCGGAGACGGCCGTCCGCCGTCTCGACGCCGAACTGACGGCGGCCGTCCACGACCGGGACGTCGACCGTATGACGGCCTGCTACGCGCCCGACGCGGAGGTCTTCGGGCCGGCCGGTACACAGGCGCACACGGGAATCGGCGCGCTGCGCAAGGCGGCCGAGGCGTGGTTGGCGACGCTGACCGGGCCGGTCCACCGCGAGGTGCTCGAACTCCGGGTGCGGCCCGGGGAGGGCAGCACCTTCAGCCACGCCCTGGTCCGCATCCAGGGCACCCGGGTGACCGGGGAGCCCCTGGACCGGGTGGTGCGTGCGACCACCGGCTACCGGGACACCGGTTTCGGCTGGCTGATCGCCCATGAACACGTCTCGGTGCCCCTGGAGGCGAAGCGGTCATGAAGTACGTCATGTTCATCTGCACGCCCGTCGGCGGTGAGGAGCTGAGCCCCGCCGAGATCGCCGAGGACCCGCGCTTCACCTCGTACATCCAGGAGGTGCGCGGCCGTGACGTCGTCAGGGGCGGTGCCCGGCTGCGGCCCGGCGCCGACGCGACCACCGTCCGGGTCCAGGGTGACGAGGTACTGCTGAGCGACGGGCCGTTCGCCGAGACCAAGGAGTACATCGCGGGCTTCGACGTCATCGAGGTCGCCGACCTCGACGAGGCGATCGCGCTGGCTTCGCGGCACCCCGCGGCGCTGGCCGGCGGCTCGGTGGAGATCCGGCCGGTCTGGGAGTGAGCACCACGGACGAGGTCGAGGCGGCCGTCGCGGCCGCGTTCCGCGAGGAGTGGGCCCAGGTCGTCGCCACCCTGATCCGGGTGACCGGCGACTGGGACCTCGCGGAGGAGTGCGCGCAGGACGCCTTCGCCCAGGCGCTGGGACGGTGGCGGCGCGACGGAGTGCCGGGCCGCCCCGGCGCCTGGCTGACCACGACCGCCCGCAACCGCGCCCTTGACGTGTTGCGCCGGGAGGCGGTGGGGGCCAGGAAGCTGCGGGAGGCGGCGGTGGCGGCACGGGACGAGGAGCCGTACGACCCGTTCGATCCGTACGACCCGTTCGGCGAGGGTGACGGCAGCGGCGTGGCGGACGACCGGCTGCGGCTGGTCTTCACCTGCTGCCACCCGGCGCTGCCGATCGAGGCCCGGGTCGCGCTGACCCTGCGCACCCTCGCCGGACTGACCACGGCCGAGATCGCGCGCGCCTTCCTCGTCCCCGAGGCGACGATGGCGCAGCGGCTGGTGCGGGCCAAGCGGAAGATCCGCAACGCCGGCATCCCGTACCGGGTGCCGCCCGCACACCTGCTGCCCGAGCGCACCACGGGCGTGCTCGGCGTGCTGTACCTGCTGTTCAACGAGGGGTACGCGGCCACGGCCGGCGCCGACCTGCTGCGGACCGGCCTGTGCGCCGAGGCGATCCGGCTGGCCCGGCTGCTCGCCCGCCTGATGCCCGACGAACCGGAGGTCGCCGGGCTGCTCGCGCTTCTGCTGCTGCACGACGCCCGCCGGGCCACCCGGGTGGACGCGGCCGGCGACCTGGTCACCCTGGAGGACCAGGACCGCACGGCCTGGGACCGCGCCGAGATCGACGAGGGCGCCGCGCTCCTGGAAGGCGCACTGCGCCGGGGGCGGCCCGGCCCCTACCAGATCCAGGCCGCCGTCGCCGCCTGCCACGCCACCGCACCGACCGCCGCCGACACCGACTGGGCCGACATCGCCGGCCTCTACGGCGAACTCGAGCGGTACGTTCCCTCGCCCGTGGTCCGGCTGAACCGCGCGGTCGCCGTGGGCATGGCCGAGGGCGGGGAGGCGGGGCTCGCCCTGGTGGCGGAGCTGGCGGCGGAGGGCGAGCTGACGGGCTATCACCTGCTGCCGGCGACCCGTGCCGACCTGCTGCGCCGCCTGGGGCGTACCCGGGAGGCGGCCGAGTCGTACGCACGGGCGCTGGAGTTGGCGGAGAACGCGGCGGAGCGCAGGTTCCTGGCGAAGCGCCTCGCGCAGTGCCGGTCGGCGTAGGCATCCGGGGGTTCGCCCGAGGTTCCGGCCGGGGGCTGCCCCCACGCCGGATGCGGCAGCCCGCCGGAGTGATCGCGGGGCGGGCCGTCCCTAGCGTGATGACACATGGCAACGTTCTCCCTGAAGTCCACCCTGGCGTTATCGGTGGCGGCGCTCGTGCTGGCCTCCGCACCGGCGGCCCTCGCACGGTCGTCGCCTGACGGTCCGGCCGAACGGTGCGGTCCGCAGGACGGCGTCCGCCGGGCGCTGACCCGGCTGACCGCCGACGACCACATCGCGGGGGCCTCGGTCCTCGGCCAAGGACCGTGCGGGCGCTGGTCCGAGGCCGCCGGCACGGCCGATCTGCGCACCGGCCGCCCGATGAACACCACCGACCGGCTGCGGGTCGGCAACGTCACCAAGACGCTCACCGCGACGGTCGTCCTGCAACTCGCCGCCGAGCACCGGCTCCCGCTCGACGCCACCGTCGACCGCTACCTGCCGGGCCTGATCGACGCCCACGGCTACGACGGCCGGCGCATCACCGTACGGCAGCTCCTGCGGCACGCCAGCGGGTTGCCCGACTATCTCGACGCACCGGAGTGGGAGCACCCCGAGCGGCTGCGGTACCGCCACTTCGAGGCACGCGAGTTGGTCGCGCGGGCCCTGCAACTCCCGCGTCCGGGGGGGTCCTGGCACTACGCCACCACCAACTACCTGGTCCTCGGGCTGATCGTCCGGAAGGTCACCGGGCACGCTCCCGAGGACGAGATCAGCCGCCGCGTCATCCGGCCCCTCGGGTTGCACGACACCTACTGGCCCAGGGACGAGGCCCGTCTCCGAGGGCCGCATTCCCACAGCTACTTCACGTCCGGCGACGGGCGGCGCGCCGACGGCACCGACTGGAACATGTCACTCGGCGGGGTCGGCGGTGCGCTCGTCTCCACGCAGGGCGATCTCACCCGGTTCGCCACCGCGCTGCTCGGCGGACGGCTGCTGTCCCCGGCACGACTCGCCGAGATGGAGCGGACGGTGGCCGCCGACCCGGACCGGCTGTGGCCCGGTGCCCGGTACGGCCTGGGGCTGATCTCGTCGCCGCTGTCCTGCGGCGGGGTGTGGTGGGGACACGCCGGGACCGTGCCCGGCGGGCATCGTGCGCTGGTCGCCGTCGGCCCCGGTGGCCGCAGCGTGGCCGTCGCCCTGAACCAGGTCCCGGACAGCCTCCGGGCCGAACTGGACTTCCAGGACCTCGTCGACACGTCCCTCTGCGACAGCGAAAGGACCCCCGCATGACCGGCTTCGCGGCCACCGCCGCCCTGGCCCTGGCGAGCGCTCTCGCCCTCGGCACCGCACCGGCCGCCACCGGCGCCCCGGATCCACTGGCCCGCTACCACCACCAGCACCTCACGTGGAAGAGCTGCGTGCTCGGCCCCGACGACGACACCGGCAAGGACCTCGAGAAGGCGGGCGCCCGGTGCGCCGACGTCACCGTGCCGTTGGACTACGCCGACCCGGGCGGCCGGACGATCACGGTCGCCGTCTCCCGGATCAGGGCCACCGACAGGGCCCACCGCGTCGGCGCGCTGCTGCTCAACAGCGGTGGCCCGGGCGGGCAGACGATCGGTGACCCGCCGTGGGTGCGGGAGGCGATGAAGGACACCGGCAAGCGGTACGACGTGGTCGGCGTGGACCCCCGTTTCGTCGGCCGCAGCACGTCCCTGGACTGCCACTGGCCCACGGGGTCGGGGATCCGCGGCCCGGGGCACGACCGGGCGGGCTTCGACCGCTCCACCGCCTTCGCCGAGGAACTCGCCCGTGACTGCCGGAGGTACGAGGGCGACGTGCTGCCGTACGTCACCACCCGGAACACCGCGCGGGACATGGACGTGATCCGCGCGGCGCTCGGTGAGCGGCGGATCTCCTACCTCGGCTACTCGTACGGGACCTACCTGGGCGAGGTGTACGCCACCATGTTCCCGGACCGCACGGACCGGGTCGTGCTGGACGGCGTGGCCGACCCCGGCCGGTACGGCCCTCGCCTGCTGCGCGGTTCGGAGCCCGCCAACAGGCACGCGCTGCGGGACTGGGCCGCCTGGGCCGCCGCCCGCGACACGACGTACGGCCTGGGCCGCAGCCGGGACGCGGTGCTGGCCGTCGTCGACCGGATCCAGGCCGCCGCCGGGCGCGCGCCGCTGCGGGTGGGCGGCTACCGGGTGGACGACGGCGTCGCGCCGATGGTCGTCTTCAGCGGCCTCTCGCAGGACGACGACGCGGCGTACGGCGACCTCGCGGCGGCCGTCCGCGACCTGCGTGACGCGGCCCGCGGCAGGACGGTCGACCCGAGTCCGTGGCTGGCCGACACGCTCGGCTTCATGCTGACCGGTTCGGAGTCGGCGTACGGCAGTGTGCAGATGGCCGTGCTCTGCGGGGACGTCGGCGCGCCCCGCGACCCCGAGACGTACTGGCGTGACGTCCGACGGGCCCGTGCGCAGGACCCGTTGTTCGGGCCCGTGACCAACAACATCGGCCCGTGCGCCTTCTGGGAGCCGCCGCGCGAGCGCCCGACCACGATCAGGGACGACCTGCCGGCCCTCCTCGTCAACGCGACCGGTGACCCGCGCACCGTGTACGCGGGCGCCCAGGCGGTGCACCGGGACTGGCCCAGCTCCCGCCTGGTGACGCTGCGCGGCGCGGACCAGCACGCGGTGTTCGGGGTCTACGGCAGTGCCTGCGCCGACGCGGCGGTCGACGCGTACCTCGCCTCCGGCACGCTGCCGGCGGCGGACGTCACCTGCGCCGCGCGTCCTGTGCCAGCGCCCTGAACTCCTCCCACCGCACCCGGGGCCGGGGCAGGCCGCGCCGGCTCAGGTAGCGGTCGGTCGCCCGCCTCGTGCTGCGGAGCACGCTCACCGCGTCGCTCACGCGGCCCGACCCCATCGGCTCCACCACCTTGCCCGGGACCAGCACCCGTCCGGCACCGCCCGTCCGCAGTTCGCCGCGCACGAGCGCGTTGTGCATGTGGTTGAGGCGCTCGTCGTGCCGGTGCACCAGCAGGGCGGCGGGTCCCGCAGCGGCCGGGCAGTCGGCCGGGACGTCCACGGCGAAGCCCTCGCCCGTGGGCACCGGCCGGGTCCGGGCCAGGACCGGCGCGCCGGAGGCGTCGCGGGCGGCGAGCACCGCCGTCGGGAAGCGGGCGAGCTGCGCGGCGCCGACCAGGTCGCCGGCCGGCGCGGCCGGTACGTCGGACACCGGCAACGGTGGCCGTACCAGGACCTGGTGCGGCGTGACGGTGATCAGCAGGCGCAGGTAGTACCAGTCCATCACCCGCCGCATCGGCGCGCTGACGTACGACCTGCTGTGCGGCTGCCGCTCGAACAGCATCCGCCAGTAGTCCTCGGCGCCCTCGGGCCCGGTCATGATCTCGTCGGGGCATTCGGCGTGGCCGCCGACGAAAATCTGCGGGGCCTTCTCCAGGCCGCTGCCGGTGGGGTCGGAGAAGAGCAGGGCGACGCGGCCGTCCCGGCGGATGTTCAGCGCCTTCTGCGCGAACGCCAGGGAGGTGCTGAGCAGCAGCGTCCCGTCCGGGCGGCGGCGCACGGCCGTCGGCCAGGCGAGCGGGGTGCCGTCCCGGCCCAGGGTGGCGAACTCGCAGGTCCGGTAGGCGTCGAGGACGTCGAGCGGGGCGGAGTCGAGGAGGGCCATGGCTACTCTCCGTCCAGCGGGGCACGCATGCTCCGGCGGTAGGCGGCGTACTGGCGGCGGCCGACGGCCCGCCACAGCAGCCGGCCGATCAGCGGGGCCCTGCCGAGGAAGTAGGCGCTCTCCTCGGGGGTGGCCTCCTCCAGGATGGCGCCGAGGGCCAGCATGCGCTTGTTCTTCGGCAGTCCTTCGAGGCCGCGCTGCCCCACCAGTTCCCATTCCGGGACGGTGAGATGCTCGGCGACCAGCGGGAGCAGCGACCGCTCCTCCTCGTCGAGGTGCTCAAGGAGCGCGATCCGGTGCGCGTCCAGTGCCAGCGCCAGTTCCTCGCCGGGTATCCGGTCGCCGGCCCCCTCCCACACGGGCGTCCACTCGGCGACAGAGGTCAGGGTGCGGTCGATCGCCTCGTGCTGCGCGGTCATCCGGTCCACCAGCGCCTCGTCGTGCGCGGCCCGGGCCCGCAGCAGCGGCCAGATCAGTTCGTCCTCGGCGTGGTGATGGTGGTGCAGGCCGAGGGTGTAGTCGCGCAGTGCGGCGGCGACCCGCGCCGCACGGGCCCGGTCGCCGTCGGGCACGGCGCGCACCAGCCGGGGCAGCAGCGCCGACTCGCGGCGGAAGACCCGGTGGACCACGACCATTTCGTGGGTGTGAGGACGCCCTGCGGTGGCGGGGACGCCGTGGTTGCTGTTGAGGGACACGCTTGCTTGCTCCAGCGATCTGATGTCTGCGTCGGCCGCCCACCGTCGCCCACGCCTCTTGGCGTCCGCTTGGCGGTCGGCTTGGCGCTCGGCTCGGCGGTGCGTGACGGCCGGCCCGGCGGCACGGCCGCGTCCGGCGGCACGGCCGCGTCCAGTCCGCGTTTAACGTCTGTTGACAGGATCGACGCGGCGCTCGGGTAGATTCCGGCGGCGTGCTGCGTTTGCGAGTCCTGGGTCCGCTGGGTGCCGAAGTCGCCGGGACACCGGTCGAGTTGGGTGCCCCGCGGCAGCGCGCCGTGCTGGCCCTGCTGATCGCGGCCCGGGGCGGTGTCGTACCGGTGGACCGGATGACGGACGCGCTGTGGCGGGGTGAGCCGCCGGCCAAGGCCGGTGTGTCGCTGCACGCCTACCTGTCCAACCTGCGCCGGTCCCTGGAACCGGGGCGCCCGCCGCGGGCGCCGGCCACCGTCCTGGTCACCGTGGCGCCCGGGTACGCCCTGCGGCTGGCCGCGGACGCGGTGGACGCCTGGCGGTTCGAGACCTGGGTCGGGCGGGCCCGTACCGCCCCGGCCGAGGAGGCCCGGCGCCTGCTCGCCGAGGCGCTGGGCTGGTGGCGGGGGCCCGCCTTCGCCGAGCACGCGGACGAGGAGTGGGCCGCCGCCGAGGTGGCCCGGCTGACCGGGCTGCACGCGGAGGCCCGGGAACTGGCCGTGGCCGCGGACCTGCGCACCGGCCGGGCGGCCCAGGCCGCGGCCGACGCCGAGTCGCTGGTCCGGGACAGTCCCCTGCGCGAGGAGGGCTGGCGGCTGCTCGCGCTCGCCCAGTGGGCCTGCGACCGGCAGGCCGACGCCCTCGCCGCGGTGCGCCGGGCCGGCGCCGTCCTGCGCGACGAACTCGGCTGCGATCCGGGGCCCGCCCTGCGGGAGTTGGAGCACGCCGTGCTCAACGGGCGGCTCGAGGCGCTGCGCGCGGCCGTGCCCGAGCCCGTCGCCGAACCCCCCGTGCGCACCGGCCCCGGTCTGTTCGTCGGCAGGGGCCGGGAGTTGCGGGCCCTGGACGGGGTGGCCCGGGCCGCACGCGCGGGCGGCGGAGTGGTGCTGGTCACGGGCGCGGCCGGAGCCGGCAAGTCCGCGTTCCTCGACCGGGCCGGGGCCCGGCTGCGCGGGGCCGGCTGGCGGGTGGTGGTCGGGCGCTGCCCCGAGTACGAGGGCGCACCGCCCGCCTGGGCCTGGGTGGAGGCGCTCGGCGAGCTCGCCCGCGAGGTGCCGCCGGCCGGTTCGCAGGAGCTGGCGGTGCTGCTGCGGGAGCCGCAGGACGCGGCGGCCCCCACCCCGGACGGCGAGGCCAGCGTCGGCCGCTTCCGCATGCACCGCGCCTTCGCCGACTGGCTGCGCGCCGCGGCCTCCCAGGCGCCCCTCGCCGTCCTGCTGGAGGACCTGCACCGGGCGGACGCCGAGACCCTCGCCCTGGTCGAGGCGGCGGCCGCCGTCACCGGGCTGCCCCTGCTCACCGTCGCCGGTTACCGGCCCGCCGAGGTCGGCGAACACCTCCTCAAGACCCTCGCCCACCTCGCCCCGGGCGCCCCGCACCGGATCGCGCTCGGCGGCCTGCCGCTCCAGGACACCGCCACTCTGGTGGACGCCGTCTGCGGCGCGCCGGTGGATCCGGCGACCGTGGCGGCGCTCGCCGAACGCACCGGCGGCAATCCGTTCTACGTCCTGGAGAGCGCCCGGCTGCTGGCCGACGAGGGCGCCCTGGTCGCGGTGTCCGAGGTCCCCCAGGGGGTGCGTGACGTGCTGCGCAGGCGCCTCGCCCTGCTGCCCGCCGCCGCCCGGTCCGTCGTCCAGCTCACCGCCGTGCTGGGTCTGGAGACCGAGGTCGCCCTGCTCGTCGATGCCGCCGAGGCGGACGAGGAGCAGGTGCTGGATGGCCTCGACGCGGCGCTCGCCGCCGACTTGCTCGCCGAACCCGGGCCCGGCCGGGTCCGGTTCGTGCACGCCCTGGTCCGCGACACCGTCTACGCGGACCTGTCCGGCGCCCGGCGCTCCCGGCTGCACGCCCGCGTCGCGCGCCTGCTGCGCCACCACCGGCCCGCTGAACTCACCGCCCTGGCCCACCACTTCGCCCGTTCCGGCAGCACGGCCGACGCTCCGCTCGCCATCGACTACGCGCTGCGCGCCGCCGAGGCCGCCGAGCGGCGCTACGCCCACGACGTCGCCGTCACCCTGATCCAGCAGGCGATCGACACCCGCACCGCGACCACGGGCGACGACACTCCGCCCGACCGGCTGATCGAGCTGCTGGTACGGCTGCTGGGCGCGCAGGTGCGCACCGGCGCCACCGACGCGGCACGGCGCACCCGGCAGCGCGCGGTGGAACTCGCCGAGCAGGCCGACCGCGGCGACCTGGTCGCGGCCGTGTACGGGGCCTGGACCGAGCCCGCCGCCTGGCGCAGCCGGCTCGAAGGACCGTACGACCGGACGGCGCTGGCCCGCCTGGAACGGCTCGCGGCCGATCCGGGGCTGGACGGGCCGACCCGGGCCCGGGTCCTCCAGGTCCTCGTCGACGCGGTCGCCGCCGAGGACCCGCCCCGGGCCCTGGAGGCGGCGCGCGCCCAGCTGGAGCTCGCCCGCGCCGACGGCGAACCCCGGCTGATGGCGGCCGCGTTGATGACCTCGGCGAAGCTGCTGCCGCACGAGAACCGGACCGGCACCCGGCCGGCGCTCACCGCCGAGCTGCGCGGCCTCGCCCGGACGCACGACCTGCCGGCCTACCGCTGGGTCTGCGAGAACCTGGACGCGATGACCGCCGCCGCCCGCAACGACCCGGCGGCCGTGCACCGGCACACCGTGGCGGGGCTGGTCCTCGCCCGCCGCTACCGGCTGGTGTGGGCGCAGGGACTCAGCGCGGCGACCTCCGCGATGCTGGCCTGCGTGGCCGGGCGCTTCGAGGCGGCGGAGGCCGCCTACGCCGAGGCCGACACCCTGCTGCAGCGGGTGGGCGCCCACCACGCCACCGGCCTGCGCACCCTCGGGCTGATCACCATGCGGCTCGTCCAGGACCGTGCGGCCGACGTCGAACCGCTGGTGCGGACCGTGTACGAGTCGGCGCCCGGCCAGGTCGCGGTGGCCTGGGCGCTGGTCCTGGCGCGCCAGGGCAGACTCGACGAGGCCCTGGCCGTACCCGTCTCCGCGGAGCCGCCGCGGGACCACCTCTACGGCCTCGAGCTCGACTTCCGCGCCCAGCTCGCCGTGGTCCACCGCGACCACGGCACGGCGGCCGCCCTCCTCGGGCACCTGCGGCCGCTGCGGGAGCAGCTGGCCGGCGCGGCGGGCGCGGCGTATGCGAGCCGTCCGCTCGCGCACGCCCTCGCCGACCTGCACCGGCTGCTCGGCGAGGACCGGGCGGCGGCCGAGGGCTACGCGCTGGCCGAACGCACCGCGCTCGCCTGGGGTTCGGCCCACCTCGCGGCCGACGCCCGCCGGGCCGTGGCGGACCTGGCCCGGAACCGGGCCCGCCGTCGCACCTTCGCGACCTGACGGCCCGGCACCGGGCCGCCCCCCGTCGTCAGCCGCCGAGTGCGGTGTCCACCACCGCCTTGGCCTCCTCCTGCACCCGGGCCAGGTGGTCGGGGCCCTGGAAGGACTCGGCGTAGATCTTGTAGACGTCCTCGGTGCCGGACGGGCGGGCGGCGAACCAGGCGTTCTCCGTGGTCACCTTGATGCCGCCGATCGCCGCGCCGTTGCCCGGAGCCTCGGTGAGGACGGCGGTGACCGGCTCGCCCGCCAGGGTCTCGGCGGTGACCTGGGCCGGGGAGAGCTTGGCGAGGAGGGCCTTCTCCTCGCGGGTCGCGGGGGCGTCGATGCGGGCGTAGGCGGGTTCGCCGAAGCGGGCGGTGAGGTCGGCGTAGTGCTCGGAGGGGGTCCTGTCCGTCACTGCCGTGATCTCGGAGGCGAGCAGGGCGAGCAGGATGCCGTCCTTGTCGGTCGTCCACACCGAGCCGTCCCGGCGCAGGAAGGAGGCGCCGGCCGATTCCTCGCCGCCGAACCCGATGGCACCGCTGACCAGTCCGTCCACGAACCACTTGAACCCGACCGGGACCTCGACGAGTCGACGGCCGAGGTCGGCCGCGACCCGGTCGATCATCGAGGACGAGACCAGGGTCTTGCCGACGCCGGCTTCCGCCGCCCACTGCTCGCGGTGGCGGTAGAGGTAGGAGATGGCGACGGCCAGGTAGTGGTTGGGGTTCATCAGGCCGGCGTCGCGGGTGACGATGCCGTGCCGGTCGGCGTCGGCGTCGTTGCCGGTGGCGACCCGGAACTCGGCCCGCTTCTCGATGAGCGAGGCCATCGCGTACGGAGACGAGCAGTCCATGCGGATCTTGCCGTCCCAGTCCAGCGTCATGAACCGCCAGGTGGGGTCCGTGTACGGGTTGACCACGGTCAGGTCGAGGCTGTGCCGTTCGGCGATCCGGCCCCAGTAGGCGACGGAGGCGCCGCCGAGCGGGTCGGCGCCGATGCGCAGTCCGCAGGCCCGGACCGCGTCGAGGTCGAGGACGCTGGGCAGGTCGTCGACGTAGACGCCCATGAAGTCGTAGCGGCCCGTGGTCGGCGCGGCGAGCGCGCGCTCGTACGGGATGCGCTGCACGTCCTTCATCCCGCCCGCGATGATCTGGTTGGCGCGGTCCTGGATCCAGGAGGTGGCGTCGGAGGCGGCGGGGCCGCCGCTGGGCGGGTTGTACTTGAAGCCGCCGTCGGCGGGCGGGTTGTGCGAGGGGGTGACCACGACGCCGTCCGCGAGGCCGGTGGTGCGGCCCCGGTTGTGGGTGAGGATGGCGTGCGAGACGGCGGGGGTGGGGGTGTAGCCGTCGGCGCTGTCGACGAGGACGGTGACGCCGTTGGCGGCGAAGACCTCCAGCGCGGTGACCTTGGCCGGCTCGGACAGGGCGTGGGTGTCGGCGCCCAGGAAGAGGGGGCCGTCGGTGCCCTGGCCGCTCCGGTACTCGCAGATGGCCTGGCTGGTGGCGGCGATGTGGTCCTCGTTGAACGCGGTCGTCAGCGACGATCCGCGGTGTCCCGAGGTGCCGAACGCCACCCGCTGGCCGGGGTCGGACGGGTCGGGGTGCAGCGCGTAGTAGGCCGTGACCAGCCGGGCCACGTCGACGAGGTCCTCCGGAGCCGCCGGCCGGCCCGCTCGCTCATGCGGCATGAGTCCACTTCCTCCGCAGTCGTTGATCGATCGCTCGCCGCCCATCTTTCCTTGTCAGCGGCCACGAACGCGAGTACGGCACCGGCCGCGCGCCGACGACACGGCTGGTTCACGGCCGGTTCACGGCAGGGGTACCGCACCCGGCGCGCGCTGTTCGAGGTCGTCCGTCCGCCGCGCGGAGCGGAGGTGGGCGAACGCGGGAGGGCCCCCGGGCGGTGCCGGTGGGCCCTCTCGTGTCGTTCGGGGTGCCGTGGTGCGGCGCGGCACCGGTCAGTGCGGAGCGGGCACCGTGCGCGCCGCGGCCGCCGCCTTCGCCGGCTTCGGGTTGAGGACGCGCTCGGCCAACTCGCCGAACAGCAGGCCGAATCCGACCCACAGCACCACCTGGATGGCGAGCGCCGAGAGCCGGAACCGCCACAGCAGGGTGGCCGGGAAGTCCTTCGGCACCTCGTTGACGACCGGCAGGAACTGGTACGCCAGCCCGATGACGACGGCGAACGCGGCCACCGCGAGCACGGTCGCCCACCAGGTGCCCAGCCTTGGCCGGAGCCGCTTGCCGAGGATGGCGGCGGCGACCGCGAGGAGCACGCTGAGCAGCATCATCAGGAAGTACAGCGTGGTCCGCTTGCCGATGGTGTCCGGGTCGCCCACCGACGGCGGGTTGGCCGGGTACTTCAGGAACGGCACCACGTACACGGCGACCAGGGCGCAGCCGGACAGCAGCAGCGCCGTCCCCCGCGCCGAGAAGCGGCCGACGCGGCCGAGGGCGAAGCTGTAGGCCAGGGCGGCGATGCCGCCGAAGGCGACCCCGTAGACGAGGACACCGGTGGCCAGGCCGGCGGTGGACTGCAGGGAGCGGGAGACGACCTCCATCTCGTGCTCGTGCGAGTGGGCGTCCTCGAAGCTGATCGCCTTGTCGACGTTCGGCTCACCGAGTACGTAGGCGACGACGAGGGCGAGCAGGCCGGCGGCCAGGCCGGCGAGCATGCCCCGCACCAGGAGGTTCCGGACCGTTGCGGAGTTCATGGGCGGTACGGCGTCCCTCGTGTCAGTGGCAGGGGAAGCCGAGCAGGTGACGGGCGTCGTGCACCCACTCGTGGACGTCCGTGCCGCTGAACACGGAGGTGGCGCCCTGTTCGGCGCCGACGAAGTAGAGCAGGATCAGCATCAGGATGCCGAAGAAGACCGCCCAGGGAGCTATCGCGGACAGCGGCAGCTTGGCGGGAACGGCGGGGGTGTTGGCTGTCGGCGGAGCGACGGTCTGCGCCATGGCAGGACCTCCTCTGGGAGTTCGCGTCCCAACTCGGTGGTGCACAGGACGACGGCCACGGGTCTGACTCACGAGCAGCCCTGGGGCTCTCGCATACAGTGGCGCGACCGTTCCGGATTCCCACCGGCTTCCGTCTCGCCGTCGTCGATATCGGACCGACCGTACCGCGTGTCAGGGGCACGGCCAAGACCGCGTCCCCAGGCGTGATCTTCGTCTCGCGCCTGGTGGGCGGCCGGTGGGGCGGATCAGACGGGTGGGGCGAGGCCGAGTTCGCGCTCGCCGAGCGGGGCGAAGAAGCGGTCGACTTCGGTGTCGGCGACCCCGGCGAGGGTGGCCGGGGACCAGTGCGGGGTGCGGTCCTTGTCGACGACCTGGGCACGGATGCCCTCCACCAGGTCGTGGGTCGTCAGGGCGGCGCAGGAGACGCGGTACTCCTGGTCCAGGACCCGCTCCAGCGAGCCGAGTCGCCGGGCCCGGCGCAGCGCCGCCAGCGTGACCTTCAGGGCGGTGGGCGACCTGGTGAGCAGGGTGTCCGCCGTCTCCTTCGCCGCCGGGTCGCCGTGCGCGAGCAGCCGCCGGACGATCTCCTCGACGGTGTCGGCCGCGTAGCAGGTGTCGATCCAGTCCCGGTGCCCGGCCAACTCCCCGCCGGGCGCCTGCCGTACCTGCCGGGCGAGCGCCTCGGGCACGGGCAGGCCGGCCAGGTCGGCGACGAACGCGGGGATCGAGCCGGACGGCATGCAGTGGTCGGCGAGTCCGCAGAGCACGGCGTCGGCGGCACCGATCCGGCCGCCGGTCAGGGCGAGATGGGTGCCGAGTTCGCCGGGCGCGCGGCCGAGCAGGTACGTGCCGCCGACGTCGGGCACGAAGCCGATCCCGGTCTCCGGCATGGCGATCCGCGACCGTTCGGTGGCGATCCGGACGCTGCCGTGCGCCGAGAGACCGACCCCGCCGCCCATCACGATGCCGTCCATGAGCGCGACGTACGGTTTCGGGTACCGGGCGATGCGGGCGTTGAGGCGGTACTCGTCCCGCCAGAACGCGGCCGCGGCCGACCCGTCGCCGTCCCGGGCGTCGTCGTGGACGGCGCGGATGTCCCCGCCCGCGCACAGGCCGCGCTCCCCCGCGCCGGTGAGGACGACGGTCTCGACGGCGGGGTCGTGCTCCCACTCCGTGAGCGCCTCGTCGATGCGGCGCACCATGGCGTGGGACAGCGCGTTGATGGCCTTAGGCCGGTTGAGCGTGATGTGCGCGGCCCGTCCGTCGACGTGCAGCAGGACGTGTTCCTCGGCGCCGGTCATCCGGACACCTTTGCCGGGCCGCGGGCCGCGATGAGGCGCATGATCTCTCGGTTCCTTCCAGGACGGGTGGACACATGGGTCTGGGACGATCTTCTCGTGTCCGCCGCACAGACCGGTAGCGCCTCCGGGCGGCGGCGGGTCAGAAGGTCAGCACCGGTTTGACGACGTCCTCCTTCGTGCGTGCGACCGCTTCGTCGATCGCGGTGAACGGGAAGGCGGTGACGAGGCGTTCGACGGGGAAACGGCCCGCCGCCCGCCGGCCGAGCAGGAGGGGGACGAAGTCGTGCGGGTTCTGGGTGCTGCCGGGACTGCGGGAGACGCTGACGGCACTGCGGGAGCGATACGGGGACACGCCGACGGCCTTGTGACCGGGCGCCGGCCGGGCCCGTCAGTCGTCGGGGATCCCGGTGCCGCCGAGCGCGGGGACGGACTTCTCCGGGTGCAGCAGGGAGCGGGCGCCGAGGCGGAACCGGTCGAGTCTGTCGACGATGGTCTGGCCGACCGGGGTGTGGCCCCAGATGCTGATGCCCTGGTGGGTGGTGGGCTCCCAGGTCGTCTCGTCGACGACGACGGGGTTCCAGCCGACCTCCCACTCGAAGCCGGAGGGGGTGCGGGCGTAGTAGGAGAGTTCCTTGTCGTGGGTGTGCCGGCCGACGGACAGGGCCATGTCGAAGCCGAGTTCGTGCACGCGTTGGTAGCTGCGGGCCAGGTCGTCCAGGCTTGCGCACTGGATGTTGAGGTGCGGACGGGGTCGACGGGCAGGCCGCGGACGGCGGCGACGGCGATGGAGTGGTGGCGTTCGTCGACCCGCAGGAAGCGGATCCTGAGTCTGACGCCGCTGATGGTCTCGTCGATGTGGTCGGTGAGGCGGGCGTCGAAGACGGTGTGGAAGTAGCCGCGCGTCAGGGCGGGTTTGGCGGAGGTGATGGCGACATGCCCCATCCCGAAGTCACCGGTGACCCAGCCGGACGCGAGCATGCGCAGGAGTTGCGTGGAACGGACGGGCGTGATGCAGATCTCCTGGGTGATGCCCTTGGGGCCGGCGAAGCGGAGCAGGCGTTCGACGCCGCGCAGCGCCGCCTCCTCGGCGGCGCCCACGGCGACGGGGACGCCGTGGGCGCGGACCCGGGCCTCGACCTGCTCGAAAGCGATGTGGTCGTCGAGGTGCCAGCCGACGGCGACGACGTCCTCGGCGGGCCCGCGCCGCAGCAGGAAGCGGCACTCGTGGTCGTCGAGGCGGAAGCGCATCAGGTCGCGGGAGAGGTCGTCGTGGTGCATGCCGATGGCGTCGGTGCCGAACCGGCGCCAGTCGGCGAACCGCTGCGTCTCGACGACCAGGTGACCCAGGTGCACGGAGCCGAAGACGTCGGGTTGGGGGGTCATCGGCGGCCTGCCAGGAAGTCCGTGCACAGGCCGTTGAACAGTTCGGCACGCTCCCACTGCACCCAGTGCCCGGTGTTCGCGACCGTGTACAGGTCGCAGTTGGGCATGCGGTCGGCCAGCATCCGGCCGCCGGAGGGCCGGTTGACCTTGTCCGCGGCGCCCCACAGCACCAGGGTCGGCACCGGCAGGCGTCGCAGGCGCCGGTCGCGACTGGCCGTTCGCACCGGCCGCCGCGGGCCAGTACTTCGCCAACGGACTGGACAGCGGCGTCGACGCCGGCACCCTCGCGGCCGTCGACCGGGGCAACGCGGAAGTGCTCTTCCCCCGCCTGGCACAGGCCCGCGTCCCGGCCGCCGCCCCGCGTCCGTTCCCGGCACGGCTGCGGCAGTCCCTACGGCGTGCCGGTGCCCGCGCCTTCTTCAGGCTGGTCCAGCCCGGCACCGACTGAGCGGCTCCTCGGGAGGTCCGGTGAACCGGCAGGGAACTCTTGGTCACGGGTTTCCCTGGACGGCCGTTCGAGTACAAAGGGCTGCCTAACATGAGGCGATCACGAACGGTACGAACCCCGGGAGCTCGGGATGGTGTTGTCCGGCCTCAGCTGGAGGTCGTTGCGTCCCTGGACGGTCGTCGGTGTCGCCGTCGTGTGCCTGGTGGCCGGGGTGCTGGCGCTCACGCACGACTCACGCCCCGCGCACGCCGAACCGGCCACGCTGCCGCACACCACCGTGGAGGTGTCCGCAAGCCGCTGCGGCCGGGGCTGGGGCGCGCCGGTTCCCGGTGTCCAGGTCTTCGACCTGCACAACCCGACCGACGGCGCCGCCGAGGTGCTCCTGGAGGACCCGAAGAGCCAGGCCGTGTACGGCGAGGTCGAGGACGTCGGGCCCGGAACGACCCGGGAGCTGACCGTCCGGCTCGGCAAGGGCGCGTACGCGTTCAAGTGCGTGCCCGACGACGCCGACGCCGTCACCGGGCCGATCGTCCGGATCGCCAGGGGCGGCAGCGGCCCGGCCGCGGCCCCGGTCACCGAGCACGACCTGATCCCGCCGGCGCTCGCCTACCAGAAGTGGGTCGGCGGCGGCCTGTCCGACGTCGTACGGCTGACGACCACCCTGCGGGACGCGATCGACCGCAGTGATCTCGCCGCCGCCCGCACCGCCTGGCTGCCGGCGCACCTGGAGTACGAGCGGCTGGGCGCCGCGTACGACGCCTTCGGCGACGCCGACGGCGCGATCGACGGCACCGACGCGGGGCTGCCCGGCGGCGTGCACGACAAGGACTTCACCGGCTTCCACCGCATCGAGTACGGCCTGTGGCACGGCGAGTCCGCCGCCGGCCTGCGCGGCCCGGCCACCGGCCTGGTGAAGGCGGTCACCGCGCTGCGGGACGGCTGGGCACAGACCCGGATGGACCCCGCCCAGCTGGGGCTGCGGGCGCACGAGATCCTGGAGAACACGGTGCAGTTCGAGCTGACCGGCCGTACCGACTACGGCAGCGGCAGCAACCTCGCCACCGCCCGCGCCAACCTGGACGGCACCGTGGAGGTCATGTCCCGGCTGCACCCGCTGCTCGCCACCCGGTACGCGGATCTGGCCGGGCTCGAGGGCGGGTTGAAGCAGGCGGGCACGGTGCTCGACGGCTTCGGCCTCGGCGGCACCTGGACACCGCTGGACAAACTCGGTCACCGGCAGCGGGAGGACGTCGACGCCGTCCTCGGCGACCTGGTGGAGCGGCTGGCGTCGGTGGCGACCCTGTGCGATCCGCGGAGGACGGCATGAGCGCGAACGAGACGGCCGGCAGGGGCGGAGTGGGCCGCCGCGGGTTCCTGCGCGGCGCGGCCCTCGCGGGGGCCGGGCTGGCCGCCGGCGGCGCGGCCGCCCCTGCCCCGGATACCGCCACCCCGGGCACGGTCGCTCCGTTCCACGGTGCCCGCCAGCAGTCAGCGATCGCCGCACCCCGCCGGACGACCGTGTTCACGTCCTTCGACGTCACCGCCGGGAGCCGCGCCGAGCTGACCGAACTGCTGCACACGCTCACCGACCGCGCCCGTTTCCTGACCTCGGGCGGCACCCCGGACCCGGTCGGCATCACCGCCCCGCCCGCCGACTCGGGCGTCCTCGGTGAGAAGGTGCCGTCCGGTGCGCTGGCGGTGACCGTCGGCGTCGGCGGCTCGCTCTTCGACGACCGCTTCGGGCTCGGGAAACTGAGACCGCGTCGGCTCACGACGATGCCGGCGTTCCCGGACGACGACCTGCGGCCCGAGTGGTGCCACGGCGACCTCAGTTTGCAGTTGCACGCGGACGACACGGACACCGTGCTGCACGCACTGCGCGACATCGCCCGGCACACCCGGGGCGGCATGCAGGTCCGCTGGCGGCTGGACGGCTTCACCAGCCCGCCCCGCCCGTCCGGCACCCCGCGCAACCTGCTGGGCTTCAAGGACGGCACCGCCAACCCGGAGACCACCAGCGCCCGGGAGATGGACCGCCTGGTGTGGGTCGGCAAGGACTCCGGCGAGCCGGAGTGGGCGGTCGGCGGCAGCTACCAGGTGGTCCGGCTGATCCGCATGCTGGTGGAGTTCTGGGACCGGGTCTCGCTCAGCGAGCAGGAGCGGATGTTCGGGCGTTCCCGTGAGTCCGGGGCGCCTCTGGACGGCAACGCCGAGCACGACACGCCTGATTACGCCGACGACCCGAAGGGCGACGTCATCCCGCTGGACGCGCACATCCGGCTGGCCAACCCGCGCACCCCGGCCACCGCCGACCAGCGCCTCCTGCGCCGCGCCTACAACTACGACCGAGGCATGGACAGCAACGGCAACCTCGACATGGGCCTGCTGTTCTGCTGCTACCAGCAGGACCTGGCCCGGCAGTTCGAGACCGTGCAGAAGCGGCTGGCCGGCGAACCGCTGGTCGACTACGTCTCGCCGTTCGGCGGCGGCTACTTCTTCGCCCTGCCCGGGGTCCGGGACCGCGACGACTGGTACGGACGCGCTCTGCTCGGCTGAGCTTGTTCGAACAACTCCTGGACAATTCCGTAGCCCGAACGGTCAATACACAGTCAAGATTTGCCCCAGCATCCCTGACCCGGAGTTCATTCACCCGCCATCATGGCTCCGCCGGAGCGCCGGGAAGCGGGCGAAGCATCCCTGGCTGTACGACGCAGTGACGTTCATGCCCGGAGGGGAACCAGCATGGCCAGCACAGGAAGACGAACGGCGACGAGGAGCCTCGGCGCTCTCGCGGGGGCCGCCGCGCTCACGGTCCTCGGAGGCACCGCGCCCAGCTGGGCCGCCGTACCCGCCGGGCACGGCGGCGGCTCGTCGACCGCGACCCCGATCAAGCACGTGGTCGTGCTGTTCGACGAGAACATCTCCTTCGACCACTACTTCGCGACCTACCCGAAGGCCGCGAACACCGACGGCACGAAGTTCACGGCGTCCAAGAAGACCCCGAAGGACATCGACACCGTCGCGCACGCCGGGCTGCTGACGAAGAACCCGAACCAGTACGCGCCCAAGCGGCTCTCCCCGTCGCAGGCGATGACCTGCGACCAGAACCATTCCTACGGGCCCGAGCAGCTGGCCTACGACGGCGGCAAGGCCGACCAGTTCGTGCAGAACACCGAGGTCGACAAGTGCTCCGGCGGCCTGTTCGGCGAGCCGGGCCTGGTCATGGACTACTACGACGGCAACACCGTCACCGGTCTGTGGAACTACGCCCAGCAGTACGCCCTGAACGACCGCGCCTACAGCTCGGTCTACGGCCCCTCCACGCCCGGCGCGCTCAACCTGGTCTCGGGCCAGACGCACGGCGCGATCTCCGTGGACCCGGTCACCGGCAAGCAGACGTCGACCCCGGACTCGTACGCCATCGCCTCCCCGAACGCCAAGGGCGTCGGCACGGTGGTCAACGACCCCGACCCGGCCTACGACGACTGCTCCGACAAGGACCACACCAGCACCAGCGCGCTGGCGGCGCTGCAGGGCAGGAACATCGGTGACCTGCTCAACTCCAAGCACGTGACGTGGGGCTGGTTCCAGGGCGGCTTCCGTCCCTCGACCGCCTACAACGGCACGTCCGGCTCCTACGCCAAGTGCGACACCACGCACACCAACGTCGGCGGCGCCTCGGTGGTCGACTACAGCCCGCACCACAACCCGTTCTCGTACTACAAGTCGACGTCCAACCCGCATCACGTGGCGCCGAAGAACGTGAACGAGATCGGTCACAACGGCCGGGCGAACCACAACTACGACCTGACCGACTTCACCGCGGTCGCCAAGGCGGGCAAGCTCCCGGCCGTCAGCTTCCTCAAGGCCGGTGAGTACCAGGACGGCCACGCCGGCTACTCCGACCCGATCGACGAGCAGCACTTCCTCGTCAACGAGATCAACACCATCCAGAGCTCGCCGCAGTGGAAGTCCACCGCGATCGTCGTCGCCTACGACGACTCCGACGGCTGGTACGACCACGCCTACGCCAAGCCGCGCAACGGCTCCAAGGACACCACGGTCGGCTCCAACGGCAAGGCCCTCGACAGTGCCGCCTGCCAGTCCGGTCCGGCCGCGTCCGGCGGCTACGCCGACCGCTGCGGCCCCGGCACCCGGCAGCCGCTGCTGGTCATCTCGCCGTACAGCAAGGTGAACAAGGTCGACCACACCCAGACCGACCAGTCCTCCATCACCCGCTTCATCGAGGACAACTGGCGCACCGGCCGCGTCGGCGACCACTCCTTCGACGCGACCGCGGGCTCGCTGACCAACATGTTCGACTTCCGGCACCCGAACAACAAGCAGGTGCTGCTGAACTCGGACGGCTCCGTCAGGCACGTCGGCCCGATCCGTCACGTCTCCGCGGTGACCACCCACATCACCCCGGGCCCGGCGATGGTGAACACGGCCGCGACGACCGGCTCCGGCCAGTTCCCGGCCCTTCCGGTCAGCCTCGGCGCGGGCGCGCTGGTGGCCGCCGGCGCCACCGGCACGTACCTGACGCTCCGCCGCAGGCAGCGCACCGGCGCCTGACGCCGGCCCCGCCCTGACCCGCTCGGCACGGTCCCCCTCCCCGGACCGTGCCGAGCGGCGTTTCGCATCCGCACGGGCGGCCGCCGGGCAGGGCGGCACCGGACGGCCCCGGGCCCCCGAGCGGCTCGCAGGGTGTTGTCCGCCGCAGCCGCCTTCGGGTACCCGGGGGCGACGGCGGTCCGTGCGGTTGTCGTCCGCCGTGCGGCACGGGATGCTGAGGGAGCACGGAGGGAAGCGGTGCCCATGGATCGTTTTCCGAACGCGGCCGACGTCGATTTCCACAGTCCTCTGGACCTCACCAAGGCCGCGGCCGCGGTGCTGGACGCCGACGGCCGCATCGCGGGCTGGGGCCCCTCGGCCCAGTGCCTCCTCGGACATCCGGCCGAGGAGGTGCTCGGCCGGCCGGCGGCCCTGCTGCTGGCGACGGAGTCCGGCGGGCGGCCCTCCTCGCTCTGCACGGCGCACCGGCCCCGCAGCACGGTCCTGGACCTGGTCCGCCGGGACGGGCGCACCCTGCGCGCGGCCGTGACCTTCAGCCCGCTGGTGTCCCAGGGCCTGGCCGCGACCGTCGTGGTCGCGGCCGAGCTGGATGCGCTGCGCTCCTGGGAGGCGCAGCTGGCCATGTTGCAGGGGCTGGCCACCGAGTCCTCCGTGGGGCTGACGATCTTCGACACCGACATGCGGGTCGTCTGGGGCAACGTCTCCACCGATCTGGAGCTCGCGGGGGTCGCCCAGTACGTCGGCCGTCCGGCCGCGGACCTCTTCCCGGAAGGCGAGTTCATCTCCCGCCACCACCCTCCGGACGAGGACCAGATCATGGAGCACGTGCTCACGACGGGCGAACCGATCATGGGCATGCACTACCGGGGGCGGGCTCCCGCCGACCCGGGGCGCGAGCACGTCTGGTCCTGCTCGTACCACCGGCTGGTGGACGCCCGTGGCGAGCCGCTGGGGCTGTTCGAGGAGTCCCTGGACATCACCGACCGTTACCGCGCCCAGGAGCGGCTGTCGCTGCTCGTGCGGGCGGGCAAACGCATCGGCGCCTCGCTGGACGTGCGACGTACGGCCGCGGAGCTCGCCGACGTGGCGGTGCCGCAGCTGGCCGACGAGGTGCTGGTCGACCTCCCGCCGGCGGTCATCGAGGGCCGGCAGCCGCCGACGGGTTCGGCGCCGGGGCACAGCCTGCTGCGGATGCACGGCCGGACCCCGGAGGAGTTCCGGACCAGTCCCGTCTCCTATCCGCCGTCGTCGCCGCAGGCACTGAGCCTGGCCACCAGCCGCCCGGTCGTCGACGCCGCCCCGCCCCGGTCACCGGACGACCGGACACCGGCCGGCCGGCACTCCAGCCTGTTCGTGCCGCTGCTCGCCCGGGACGCGGTCCTCGGCCTCGCCACGTTCCGGCGCAGCAGCAACCCCGACCCGTTCGGGCCCGAGGAGCAGACCCTCGCGGTGGAGCTGACCGAGCGGGCCGCCGTCGGCATCGACAACGCCCGCCGCTACACCAGCCAGCACGCCGCGGCCCTGGTGCTCCAGCGGAGCCTGCTGCCGCAGCACCTGCCCGAGCAGAGCGCGGTCGACGTGGCCTACCGCTACCTGCCCGCCGACAGCCGGGTGGGCGTGGGCGGCGACTGGTTCGACCTGATCCCGCTCTCCGGTGCCCGGGTGGGGCTGACCGTGGGCGACGTGGTCGGCCACGGTGTGCACGCGGCCGCGACCATGGGCAGGCTGCGCGCCACGGTACGGACCCTGGCCCTGCTGGACCTCGATCCGGCGGAGCTGCTGACCCGCCTAGACGGCCTGGTCGCCCAGGACTCCGCGCCGCATGCGGACGACGGGCTGGGCGACGAGGCGCTCGGGGTGACCTGCCTGTACGCGATCTACGACCCGGTGAGCGGCCGCTGTGTCTGGGCGAGCGCGGGCCATCCCCCGCCGATCGTGGCCGACGCGAACGGCTCGGTGGCGCTGTCCGCGCTGGCGCCGGGGCCGCCCCTGGGGCTGGGCAGCCTGCCCTACGAGAACGTCGAGCTGAGCCTGTCCAGCGGCAGCGTGGTGGCGTTCTTCACCGACGGGGTGGTGGAGGACCGGCGCACCGACATCGACAGCGGCATCGACCGCCTCGCCCATGTGCTCACCTGGCAGCGGTGCCCGCTGGAGGAGCTGTGCGACCGGGCGCTGTCGACGCTGCCGCCCGGGCCGCAGGCGGACGACGCCACGCTGCTGCTGGTCCGCACCCGGCGGCTGGGCACCGGCCAGGTGGCGGACCTGGAGCTGCCGCCCGACCCGGCGATGGTGGCGCGGGCGCGCACGGACACCGAGCTCCAGCTGGAGACCTGGGGCCTGTCCGACCTGGCGTTCACCGCGGAGCTGGTGGTGAGCGAGCTGGTCACCAACAGCATCCGGTACGCCACCGGGCCCGTGATGCTGAGGCTGATCAAGGACCGCAGCCTGCTGTGCGAGGTCTCCGACAACGCCCACACGGCACCGCACCTGCGGCGGGCCCGCCGGGACGACGAGGGCGGCCGCGGCCTGTTCCTCGTCGCCCAGATGTCGCAGCGCTGGGGCACGCGCTACACCGGGTCGGGGAAGACCATCTGGGCCGAACTGGCCCTCCCCTGACCCGGGCGGGCGCGGAGCGGGAAACATCCCCGGATGTGCACTGTGCCCATCGGGGAGGTTCCCCGCCCCCGGCGGACGGGTGTCAGCCGTCGATGCGGTGGGTGGTCCAGAACGACGTCAGGTCCGTGCTGGTCGCCGCCTGGGCCGCCGCCTTGAACTCGGCGGTGGTCGAGACGCCGTACCAGTGCGCACTGGCGTAGTTCTTCAGGAGGGTGGTCATCGCGGTGTCGCCGATCAGCCGGCGCAGGTCGTGCAGGGCGCACTTGCCGTAGCCGTAGACGACGGTGGAGTAGCGGGACGAGTGGGCGTCCCAGTACGCCATCGAGTTGGTGATCTTCTCCGCCGACGAGGCCCAGGAGACGCTGTTCCAGCAGTTGGTGCCGGTCAGCCCCTGTGCCAGGTCGGTGGCGTAGTCGGTGAACGCCTCGTCCAGCCAGGGGCTGTTGTACTCGTCGTCGCCGACGATGCCGTACCACCACTGGTGGCCGATCTCGTGGGTGAGCGCGGTGGTGCTGACCAGGTCGAGGACGAAGCCCGGGTACTCCATGCCGCCGAACCAGAAGTTGTTGTCGATCACCGCGTCCAACTCGCCGTACGGGTAGGCCCCGAAGCGGCCGGCGTGGGCGTCGACGGCCGACTTGGCGGTGGTGAGCATCGACTGGGCGCTGGAGGAGCTGATGCCCGAGACGGAGTAGATGTTGACCGGGACCCCGCCGGGTGAGGTGCCGGAGATCTTGGTGAACGGCCCGGCCGCCCAGGCGAAGTCACGGACCTTGGAGGCGGTCGCCGTGGTGACGGTACGGCCGCTGGTGCCGGGGGTGTCGACCGAGGTGCCGGTGGCCGGGACCAGCAGGCTGCTGGGGTGGTCCAGGGTCACCTTGAAGTCGGCGGCCAGCGAGTAGAAGGACTCGCCGTTGTTGGTGTACGGGTCCAGGTGCCAGCCGGATCCGTCCCGGACCGCGAGGACGGGCAGCGCGTTGCCGATCATGCTGAACGCGCCGTCGTGGCCGAAGCGGTCGGCGCCGCTCGGGACGGTGATGCCCAGGTCGAAGCCGATCGTGGTGCTCTGGCCCTGGGCCAGCGGTGCCGGCAGGGCGACCTCCAGCGCCGTGCAGGCGACCGAGAGCGCGCCCGCGGTGCCGCCGGTGACGTTGCTGACGGTGATCGGCGGGGCCGAGCAGGTGCCGTGGTAGTTGTCCCACAGCCTGAGGTAGACCTCGCTGAGCGCGGTCGCGGAGGCGTTGGTGAAGGTCACGCTCTCGTGGCCGGTCCAGCCGGTGCCGGCGGAGTTGCTGGTCAGGCTGACGGTGTACGCCGGGGAGGCAGGGGTGCGGGTGGTGTCGCCGGGGGTGGTGGCGGCCGAGGTGTCGAGGGCGACGTCGTCCAGGACGAAGCTGGTCTGGAGGCTGGAGTCCTCGGTGCCGGTGAAGGCGACGGTCACGGTCTGCCCCGCGAACGCGGACACGTCGAAGGACTTCTTCACGTACCCGGTGTTCTTGTCCAGGTTGGACCAGGTCGCCAGCGTGGTGCTGCCGATCTTGGCCGTGAGTTTGTCGTACGCCGTGGACGAGGTCGTCTCGGCGGTGTCGACGTGCAGCCAGAAGGTGAGCGTCGCCGCGCACCCGGAGGGGATGGTGACGCTCTGCGAGAGCGTGTCGGTGTGGGTGGAGCCGGTGCCGTCCAGCCAGGCGAAGCCGGCACCGCCGTGGGCGGACTGGCCGGAGCGGCTGGTGATCACGCCGGTCGAGGACTGGGTCCAGGGTGACGTGCCGCTCTCGAAGTCGCCGTTGGTGATGAGCTGGCTCGACGTACAGGCCGCGGCGGCCGGTTCGGCCGCCGACGCCGAGGTGCCGGGCAGCAGGGCGGCGGCGAGTGCCGCGACGGCCAGCGCGCTGGTGGCGAAGGCCTTGTGGGGGGTCGATCTCACACGAAACTCCTTTGCGGAGGCCGGGGTCCCGGCCTGCTCGGTGGCCGCCGGTCCGGCTGGGGTGCGCCGGTGGCGGCCTCACGCATGACGAAGAAGTGGTGCGAGTCGGAAGCCTGACAGATTTGACCAGGGCATGTCACTAGGGGGTTACCCTCGCGTCAGGCGTGGTCCACGCAGCAGGGGGTGGGGTTGGGAACCTCGAAGGGGGCCAGCAGGCCGCCCGCCGCCGGCACCAGGGTGAGGGTGAGGACGCCGTCACGCCACTCCGGGCGTACGTGGTCCTGGGTCAGCACCTCGGCGGTGCGCGGCGGTTGGACGCCGGGTGCGCCGAGTACGACGAGGTGCTCGATGGCGGTGCGGTCGAGCAGGTCCGCGACGGTGACTGTGCCGGTCAGGTGCGCCACGCCGGGGTAGGCCACGGCCCGGCCGGAGGCGGGGGGCGCGGCGGCGGCCAGCCGGGCGGTGCCCACCGCGTCGGCGGGGCCGTGAGTGCGGTCGGCCAGGGCGAGGCCGGTGCCCCTGGGGAGCACGTCGACCAGTTCCTGCCAGAGCACGTCCGCGTCCGGTCCGGGGACGGCCAGCGAGAGCGTCGTCCCCCGCCGCTCGTCGGTGCGGAACAGGTGGGTGCAGGCGAACACGCCCTCGGTGGCCTCCCGTTGCTCCAGCAGCCGGTGGATCAGGTGGTCGGCCTCGCGCAGGGTCGCCGTACCGGCGTCCACCCCGATGACGGAGCGGACGCCGGACGCGTGGTGCGGGGAGGTCATGCGGGCAGGACCCACATCGGGTTGGAGTAGAACCACAGGTCCTTCCACGGGTCGGCGTCGCCCAGGACGTCGATGGCCGGGCCGGCCGGGTCCACGGCGGCACCGTTGAAACCGACCGCGGAGCGGTTGCCGTCGGTGCCGCGCAGCCGGACGTAGACCGGCTTGTCGAGGCGGCCGAGGGAGTACGTCAGCTTGACCGTGCCGGTCGCCTTGTCGACCTCGAAGGACTTCACGACCTTGGTGGCGGGCGTGGCGAAGGTGTCCCTGTCGCTCACCTTGCCGGTGACATCGCCCTGGACGACGTCGACGCGGGCCAGCGTCGGCACGAACTGCGCCCAGTTGGGGCCGTTGGCGAGGCTGATCTCGATGACCAGGTCGACCCTGCTGCCCTTGCGGACGTGCAGCACGCCGCCGAGGGTCACCGCCTGGGAGCCGGAGCGCAGCTGGGCGTCCAGGCCGCTGATCAGGCCGCCGTGGTCCACCCAGACCCGGCCGGCACGGATGCCGTCCATGACCGACTTGTAGGAGAAGGACGAGGCGCCGACGTGGGTGCGGGAGTACTGGCCGGGCCAGAAGTCGGTGTCGGTGAGGCTGATGCCGGTGCCGTAGACCGGGTCCTCGTAGCGGCCGTTGGCGTTGAAGTCGCTGTTCGGGCCGCGCACCGCGGTGTCGGCGTACACGTTGTGGGAGTCGGAGTTGGCGGTGATCCACCAGGGCTTGCCCTCGGCGAGCAGGCTGTCCCACAGGCCGCCGACGGTGGCGGTCATCCAGTCGAAGCCGCCCCAGGTGCGGTAGCTCTCCAGCGGGTAGCCGGCGAAGGAGTCCGCGCTCGGGCTGTTGTCGTAGATGCCGCGGGCCGAGCCGGGGCCGTTCGGCTTGGGCAGGCCGCCCGCCTGGTGGCCGGGGGCGCCCTCGAAGCCGACCGCGATCGACGGCTGCGCGTCGCGCCAGGCGCGGATCTCGTGCGGGGAGTCGATGCCCTTGCGCGCCGGGTGGTTGGCGAGGAACAGCGCGTCCCTGACCTTGCGGCGCTGCACCTACTCGGCGAGGAAGTTGAGGCCGGAGATGGCCAGCGCCTCGTTGGCGGGGCTGCTCGAGGAGGCGCCCTTGACCGAGCCGTCGAAGGAGTTCTCGAACTCCTTGAGGACGGCGACCTCGTTCTTGCCGGGGTGGACGAAGACCGTGCCGTGCTCGGCGGCCGGGATGTTCCACTCCAGGCCCTGGAAGACCAGGGTGTCCTCGATCTGGTCGCGGGCGGCGACGATGTCCGGGTTGACCTTCTCGACACCGATCTTGGCGTGCGTCTCGCTGCCGTGGTCGGTGATGACCATCCAGTCCAGGCCGTGCGCGTTGGCCTGCCGGACGTGGTCGATGACCCGGTACTTGGCGTCGGAGCTGTACTGGGTGTGGATGTGGTGGTCGCCGGCCAGCCACAGGTAGCCGCCGGAACGGCCGTTCTGGGAGTGGGCGGAGGACACCGCGGCGGCGGCCTGGCCCGCACCGGCGAGGACACTGCCCGCCGCGAGGCCGGCGCCGAGCAGTCCGGTGCGGCGCAGCATCGAGCGGCGGGAGAGCTGACCGGGCGTCAGCTCGGCGTCGGGGACGGACAGATCGAGGGCGGGCGGCAGCGACGAGGCGGCGTCGCCGTCCCCGTGGTGGTGATGGTGGTGGTGACCGTGACCGTGGTCGTGGCTGTGACCGTGGCTCATGTTCGGAACTCCCGCGGGCGACCAGTACGGGGGATGGCTCAGGACGTGCAGAGTCTGCGAAGGTCGCATGAACAGCGGGAGTCGAGGTCATGGTGGGGTAAAGAACGACTCATGTGCAGCGCGCTACGCGCTTCTCCCGGTGGGGAGTTGGCCAACGAGCCGTAAAGACGGCAATGCCCGGGCCGGCTCACGAGGAGCCGGCCCGGGCATCGGGCCCCGTTCGGTCGGACCAGGTCGGTCAGACCGGGTCGGTCAGACCAGGTCGGTCAGACCAGGTCGGTCAGACCAGGTCGGTCAGACCAGGTCGAAGCGGTCCGCGTCGGCGACCTTCGTCCAGGCGGCGACGAAGTCCTTCACGAACTTCTCCTTGGCGTCGTCGCTCGCGTAGACCTCGGCGACGGCGCGCAGCTCGGAGTTGGAGCCGAAGACCAGGTCGGCACGGGTGCCGGTCCACTTGACCGCGCCGCTCGCGTCGCGGCCCTCGAAGGTGGACTGGTCCTCGGAGGTGGACTTCCAGGTCGTGCCCATGTCGAGCAGGTTGACGAAGAAGTCGTTGGTCAGCACGCCCGGCGTCTCGGTGAGGACGCCGTGCTTCGAGCCGCCCTGGTTGGCGCCGAGGACGCGCAGACCGCCGACGAGGACGGTCAGCTCGGGGGCGCTCAGGCCGAGCAGGTTGGCGCGGTCCAGCAGCAGGTACTCGGCGGGCAGGCGGTTGCCCTTGCCGAGGTAGTTGCGGAAGCCGTCGGCCGTCGGCTCCAGGGCCGCGAAGGACTCGGCGTCCGTGTGCTCGTCGGTCGCGTCGACCCGGCCCGGGGTGAAGGGCACCTCGATGTCGACGCCGCCGTCCTTGGCGGCCTTCTCCACCGCGGCGGCGCCGCCGAGGACGATCAGGTCGGCCAGGGAGACCTTCTTGGCGCCGGTGTTGAAGTCGCGCTGGATGCCCTCCAGGACGCGCAGCACCTGGGCGAGCTGGTCGGGGTCGTTGACCTCCCAGCCGCGCTGCGGCTCCAGGCGGATGCGGGCACCGTTGGCGCCGCCGCGCTTGTCGCTGCCGCGGTACGTCGAGGCCGACGCCCAGGCGGTGGAGACGAGCTGCGAGACCGTGAGGCCGGAGTCGAGGAGCTTGGCCTTGAGGGCCGTCACGTCGGCGGCGTCGATGGCCTCGCCCTCGGCCTCGGGCAGCGGGTCCTGCCAGATCAGCGTCTCCGCCGGGACCTCCGGGCCGAGGTACAGGGACTTCGGGCCCATGTCACGGTGGGTCAGCTTGAACCAGGCGCGGGCGAACGCGTCCGCGAACTCCTCCGGGTTCTCGTGGAACCGGCGCGAGATCGGCTCGTAGATCGGGTCGAAGCGCAGCGACAGGTCGGTGGTGAGCATCGTGGGCAGACGCTTCTTCGACGGGTCGTGCGCGTCGGGGATGATCGCCTCGGCGTCCTTGGCGACCCACTGCTTGGCGCCGGCCGGGGACTCGGTCAGCTCCCACTCGTAGCCGAAGAGGATGCCGAAGAAATCGTTGCTCCACTGGGTGGGCTTGGTGGTCCAGGTGACCTCCAGGCCGCTGGTGATCGCGTCGCCGCCCTTGCCGGTGCCGTAGGTGCTCTTCCAGCCGAGGCCCTGCTGCTCGATCGGCGCGCCCTCGGGCTCGGCGCCCACGTTCTCGGCGGGGCCGGCGCCGTGGGTCTTGCCGAAGGTGTGGCCGCCGGCGATGAGGGCGACGGTCTCCTCGTCGTTCATCGCCATCCGGCGGAAGGTCTCACGGATGTCGCGGGCCGCGGCGATCGGGTCCGGGTTGCCGTTGGGGCCCTCCGGGTTGACGTAGATCAGGCCCATCTGGACGGCGCCGAGCGGGCTCTCCAGGTCGCGGTCGCCGGTGTAGCGCTGGTCGTCCAGCCAGACCTTCTCGGGGCCCCAGTAGACGTCGTCCTCCGGCTCCCAGACGTCCTCGCGGCCGCCGCCGAAGCCGAAGGTCTTGAAGCCCATCGACTCCAGGGCCACGTTGCCCGTGAGGATCATGAGGTCGGCCCAGGAGATCGCCTGGCCGTACTTCTTCTTGACCGGCCACAGCAGACGGCGCGCCTTGTCCAGGTTGCCGTTGTCCGGCCAGCTGTTGAGCGGGGCGAAGCGCTGCTGGCCGGCGCCGGCGCCGCCGCGGCCGTCGGAGATGCGGTAGGTGCCGGCGCTGTGCCAGGCCATACGGATCATCAGCGGGCCGTAGTTGCCGAAGTCGGCGGGCCACCAGTCCTGCGAGGTGGTGAGCACCTCCGCGATGTCACGTTTCACGGCCGCGAGGTCGAGGTTCTGGAAGGCCTCGGCGTAGTCGAAGCCCTCGTCGAGGGGGTTCGAGACGGCGGGGTTCTTGGCAAGGATCTTCAGGTTGAGCCCCTCGGGCCACCACTGGCGATTGCCGCCGCCCTGGGTGGGGTGCGGTGCGCGGTCGTGCGCGACCGGGCACTTGCCCGCGTTCTCCTGGGCCTCAGACATGGGGGAAATCCTTCCGGAAGGGGCGGATCGACGTACTCAGGAACTGCTGACGGTGGAACAGTCGGGGCACAGGCCCCAGTAGATGACCTCGGCCTCGTCGATCGCGAAGCCGTGGTCGTCCGAAGCGGTCAGGCACGGGGCGTCGCCGACCGCGCAGTCGACGTCGGCGACGGCACCGCACGACCGGCACAGGACGTGGTGGTGGTTGTCGCCGACGCGTCCCTCGAACCGGGCCGGGCTGCCGGCCGGTTCGATACGGCGTATGAGTCCAGCCGTGGTGAGCGCGTGCAGCGCGTCGTACACGGCTTGGAGCGATATGTGGCCCACCCGCTCGCGGACGCCCGAGGCGATCGCCTCGACGCCCAGGTGGTCGCCGTGGCGGACGGTCTCCAGCAGCGCGACGCGGGCGGCCGTCACCCGCAGGCCGGCACCGCGCAGCTCATCGGCGGTCGTCGGGGGCTGGGATGCGGTCATGGCGCCAACCTACCGTCTCAAACACGAATGATTCAAGAAAACAAACCACTCAAGTCTGGTGGCGAACCGTCCCCCGGCCCGCCCGATCGCCCCGGGCGGCCCTACAGCCCCCCCTCCGGGCACCTTCCGGGCGCACGGCTTTGCCATCTCTTTACAACCCGGCCCGGTGCCGGGTCGTCTCTCCGCTCGATCCGTAACTCAGCCCGCCCCGACCACGGCGGGCCGACGAAAGAGAGCGTCCTCATGCGCCGAACCGTCCTGAGCGCCACGGCACTCGCCTGCACCGCCGTGCTGGCGGGCACCGTGCCCGCGTTCGCCGACAGCACCACCCCGAGCCCGGTCCCCACCGTGGCGCCGTCCACCGCGGCCTCCGCCGAGCCGTCCGCCGTCCCGTCCGAGGCGCCGTCCGCCGCGCCCACCCGGGGCGCGACCCCCGCCCCGACGCGGGACTCGCGCCAGGTCGCGGCGGTGCCGAAGGGTGCGCCCGACACCGGGGTGACGGAGCCGTCCGAGGGCTCCGGCTCCGAGGGCGCGCTGATCGGCGGCGGTGCGGCGGCCGTGCTCGCCGCGGGCGCGACGGTGTTCGCCGTCCGTCGCCGCCGGGCGACCGGGGCATGACCCCCCTCTCCAGGCGCGCCTTCGTCACCGCCGCGACGGCCTCGCTGCTGGCGGGCTGCGCGGGCCGGGCACCGGACCGGACGGCCCCAGCCGCCCGGCGGCGGACGGCGTCCTCGCCGCCGCCGTCCGCGGGCACGGCCACGGCCGGGTCCGCCGCCCACGCCCTCGGCCGGTCCACGCCGGTCCGGCTGCGCATCCCCGCGATCCGGGTCGACACCCCGCTGCTGCGGCTCGGCCTGGCCGCCGACGGCACGGTGCAGGTGCCGCCGGTCACCGCGCACGACCGGGCGGGCTGGTACCGCTACTCCCCCACCCCGGGGCAGACCGGCCCGTCGGTGATCCTCGGCCATGTCACGGTCGGCGCCTACGGAGACGGGGTGTTCCGCCGGCTCGCGGAGCTGCGCCGGGGCGAGCAGGCCGTGGCGCGCCTGGAGAACGGCAGGTCGGCGGTGTTCACCGTCGACGAGGTCCGTACGGTCGCCAAGTCCGCGTTCCCGACCCGGGACGTCTACGGGGACGTGGACCGCCCGGAGCTGCGGCTGATCACCTGCGGCGGCCCGCGGGGCGGCGACGGCTACCTCGACAACGTCATCGTCTTCGCCACGCTGACCGGCACGACGCCCTGACCCGCCGGAACGGATGCGGGACCGGTGGAACGTACGCCACCGGTCCCGCATCCTCCCCGACGAGTGCGACGATCGAGCCCCCACGACCCTGGAGAACGTTGAAACGGTCCCGTGAGACGGCGGCCACCGAGCTGTTCGCCGCGCTGTACCCACGCCTGGCCGGCTGGTGCCGCCGTCTGGTCGACGACGACGAGACGGCGCACGAGATCGCCTCGGAGGCCTTCACCCGGCTGTGGGCCCGGTGGACGAAGGTGGAGGAGCCGCGCGGCTTCCTCTACGTCACCGCGGCCAACCTCGTCCGGGACCACTGGCGCAAGCTGGAGCGCGAGCGCCGGGCGGTGCGCCGGGTGGGTACGGAGGCCGCGATCCGCCCGCACACCGAGCCGGCGGATCCGTCGGTACGGCTGCTGGTGCAGTCGCTGCCCGAGCGGCTGCGGGTGCCGATCCTGCTGCACTACTACGCTGACATGCCGATCCGGGAGGTCTCCGCGCTGACCGGGCGCAAGGAAGGAACCGTCAAGGCCGACCTGCACGCGGCCCGAGAACTGCTCCGCGGTCATCTGAGGAGAAGCCTTGACCACACGCTTTGACGACGAGCCCGAGTTCGACGGCCCCGACGATCCCCTGGCGGTCATCCTTCGGCCGCCGGCCGCCCACCTCGGTCCGCCGCCGGGCCGCTACGAGGAGATCCGGCGTGCCGCGAGCCGCCGCCGCCTGGTCCGCACGGCGGCCGGAGCCGGGCTGACCTGCGCCGTCGCCGTCTGCGTCGCCCTGTCGCTGCATCTGACGGCACCCGCGGCCCCGGCCACCCCACAGGCGCCCCTCGCACCGCCGGCCGCCACCTCCCCCGCCCCGCACCGCTCGTCGGCATCCCCGACGCCGATCGAGCCCAGCCCGAGTCCCAGCGTCGCGCCCACGCGACGGGAGACCACACCGACGCCCACCCAGGGACGGTCGGCGGCCCCCACGACGACCCCGTCGACGTCGGCGCGCGACATCCCGACCGAAGACCGGCCGAGCGCCGTCGCCACGGCGTCCCGCCCGTAGCGGCGTCAACGCGGCGGCGGCCGGCGTCATCCGTCCGTGCCGCCGCTTCCGACGCACTGCCCGGACCCCAAAGGCGCGGGTCAAGCCGCCACTCCGGCGGGAGCGGGGCGCGGCGCGGCCGACGGCCCGGATGGCCGAGGCTGCGCCTCGGCGTTGGTGTGATGTTTCGTACGAGGCCGGAATGAAAGACGTGGAACGGGCAACGCTCCGTTTCATGCTCCACGCGCGAACCCTCCGGCAGGTGACTCGATGACGACGGCGACCCAGGCCCCTCCGACCGCTACGGCCGCCGCACCCCCCGCCCGCACCCTGCCGTCCGCCGCCGCCCCTTCGCTGCCCTCCCTGACCGGACTGAGATGGATGGCCGCGCTGCTGGTCTTCGGGCTGCACGTGCACAACTTCCGCTATTTCGGCGGCACCGGCGGCCGCATCATGGCCTGGGGGTTCGAGGCCGGCGCCTCGGGGGTGTCGTTCTTCTTCGTCCTCTCCGGGTTCGTCCTGATGTGGTCCGCGCGGCCGGGCGACCGGGCGACACGCTTCTGGTGGCGGCGGGTCGCCCGGATCTACCCGGTGCACCTGGTCACCGTCGCCGTCGCGCTGGTCATGGTGTGCACGCTGCCCCGCCAACCGCGGCCGACCCCGCTGCAGGGCCTGGCCGACGTGTTCCTGGTGCACTCCTGGTGGCGGCCGTGGTGGCAGACCCTGGACCCGGTCAGCTGGTCGCTCGCGTGCGAGGCCTTCTTCTACGCCGCGTTCCCGCTGCTGGCGCTGCTGCTGCGCCGCCTGGGCGGGCGGGGCGCCACCGCGCTGGCCGCGCTGGCCCTGCTGACCGTGCTGGCCCTGGCCTGGACGGACGCGCACCACTGGTGGGCGCAGCCGATCAGCTCCTTCCCGGCCGCCCGGCTGCCCGAGTTCGTGCTGGGCGCGGCCACCGCACGGCTGGTGCTGCTCGGCCGGTGGCGCGGCCCCGGCCTGGAGGCGTCGCTGGCGCTGACGATCATCGGCTACTTCCTGGTCCCGCAGGTCACTGCCGATTACGCGGCCACCGCCTGCACCATCACGGGCTTCGCGCTGCTCATCCCGGCGGCGGCCGTGGCGGACCTGCACGGCCTGCCCTCGCTGTGGCGGCGCCGCCGGCTGGTCCGCCTCGGCGAACTGTCGTTCGCGTTCTACATGGTCCATCTGCTGGTGCTGCGGGCGGGCACCCATCTGCTCGGCACCCGCCCGCGTTTCCACCTGCTCACCGGCACCGTCGTCACCGCCGTCGCGTTCACCGTGGCGCTGGGCCTGTCCTGGCTCCTCTACGAAGGCGTGGAACGGCCCGCACGACGGCTGCTGCTACGGCGTCCGGCCCGGCGGCGGGCGGCCTAGCCGGTTCCGGCCCGGCCGGCTACGGGAACTGGACCACCTTGGACGGGGTCGTGCTGGTGCCCGAAGTCGGCGATCCGGTGGTGTTGACGACGTGGCCGTACTGGCCCATGCCGCCCAGGGAGATCACCAGCAGGTCGTGCATCCTGATCCCCGCACCGGTCGGCACCTGGAAGCCGTTGGACTGGACGATCGTCGGATCGGCCGTGTAGTTGCAGTAGCTTCCCAGGCCCCAGGCCTCGTGGGTGGTCACGGTGTCGGCGACCTTGTAGGCCGCGTAGCCGACGACGCCGTCGTGGGTGATGGCGGCGGCGTTCGGCGCGTCGTACGCCTTCTCGTTCTGGAAGAAGATCGTGCGGCCGCGTTCGCCGTTCCAGTAGACGTCGTACTTGTTGAAGTGCTCTACGAACAGGCCGGTGGCGAGGACGTCGTTGCCGTTGACCCTGAGGCCGTAGTCGGCTCGGTTGGTGGTCCAGCCGACTCCGCTGCCGTGGTCGGCGCGCCAGAGCCAGGTGTGGTCGATGATCACGTTGTTGCTGTTGACCACGACCGAGTTGGTGGCGAGGCCGGGTCCGGCGCCGCCGATGCGGACGAACACGTCCTGCATGGTGGTGGGGTTGGCGGAGTGGTCGGCGGTCGAGCCGGGGTCGCCGATCCGCAGCAGGGTGTCGGAGTTTACGGTGCCCGCGTCGATGAGGAACCCGGCGAGCTTGACGCCGTCGACGTCGGCGACGTGCATGGCGTCGACGCCGTTGTCCGGGACCAGGGTGGCGAGGCCGAGACCGAGGACCACGGTGTTGGCGCGGGTGACGTCGATGGTCTGGTCGAGGTGGTAGATGCCGGGCGTGAAGAGGAGGTTGAGGCCCTGGGCGAGGGCCTGGTTGATGGTGGCGGCGGTGGCGCCGGGCTTGACGACGTAGAACTGGTCGAGCGGGATGGAGGTGCCCGCGTTGGCCGGCCAGGAGACGCCCCGGGCGTTGGTGCGCTTGGCGGGGACGAAGACCTTGTAGGTGCTGCCGTCCACGTACAGGAAGGGCTTCTCACGCGAGACCGGGGTGTTGTCCAGCGTGGTGTAGGAGCCGGTGGCGAAGTCGGTCGCGGGTGCGCCCTGGACTCCGGAGAAGGTCATGTTCCAGACGCCGTTGGTCCAGCCGCCGACCGAGCTGTCGCGGGTGTACCACTGCTGCTGGGAGTACGGGCCGACCGTGCCGTCGATCTTCGAGTCGGCGATGTAGCCGCCGGAGGCCCAGCCGTAGCCGTTCGGCGCGAGGTTGAGGCCGCCCTTGACGTGGATACGGCGGAAGGGGGCCGCCTGAGCCACGGCCCACCGGTCGGTGCCGTTGGACGGCGTGATGGCGAGGTTCTCCGCCGAACGCCAGAAGTTCTGGGTGGCGTTGCCGTTGAACCAGCCGGCGTCGACGGTGACGTCACCGTTGATCTGGGTGTCGTCGGGGTTGAGGCCGAGCCCGGAGATCGAGGTGTAGAAACCGATCTGCGCGTTGATGCCGTTGTAGGTGCCCGGCTTGAGCAGGAACTGGTAGCGGCCGGTGCCGAACTGGGCCGACTCCTGCTGGGCAAAGACTGAGTCGAACTTCGCCTGGAGGTTCGGCGTGGACGGGTCGACGACGATCACGTTGGGGCCGAGGTCGCCGCCGCCCTGGACCGGGGGCGTGCCGGTGGTGGTGCCGTAGACCTGGAACTCCCAGAGCGAGTAGCCCCACTGGGTGGCGCGGTGCACGCCGAGCATCCGGACGTAGCGGCCCTGCCCGGAGACGGAGAGCGTGTCGGTGCCGCCGTCGCCGCCGGTCACGGACTGCAGGTCGGTCCAGTTGCTGCCGTCGGAGGAGATCTGGACCTTGTAGTCCTTGCCGTAGGCGGTCTCCCAGGTGAGGACCACCTGGCTGACCTGGGCGGTGGCGCCGAGGTCGACCTGGAGCCACTGGTCGTCGGTGAACGCGGACGACCAGCGGGTGCCGGTGTTGCCGTCGACCGCGTTCGCGGCGGTGGTCCCGGCGTTCTCCTCGGAGGAGGCGGTGGCCGTCTTCCCCTGCGACAGCGGGGCGTCGGCGGCCTGGGCCGCCGGCGCGTGGGCGGCGGGCAGGGCGAGCAGCGCGGCCATGGCGGCGAGCACTACGCCCAAGGATCTCAGTCGTCTCATCAGCGGCTCCCTGAGGTGGACGGGGCGGTGCGGACAAGGACCGCACCCCACGGCTTAGTTCAGGTTTTGATTTAAGTGGTGAGGCAACTGGGCGACAAGCCTTAGGGAGCGGGTTTTTCGGCCGCCGCGGTCCCGCGGCAGGTCACGGGGACCGCCGCGGGAGTGACGCCCCCCGTCACAGCCCGCGCTGGGCGTACGCGCCTTTCCCGACGCCCCGGCTGCCGCCGGTGGCGAGGACGACGGAGTCCTTGATCGCGGTCACGGCACTCACGCTCCAGACGTGCACAGAGATCGGGAACCGATCGGTTTCCCCTGGATCCGGCCTAGCGTAAACCGATCGGTTTACAGCTTCGACGTCAGGAGGGGCCACCGCGCCGTCGCCCGGACCGGATTCCCTTACGGGCGCGGCCGGTTACTCGATCCAGTTCCTTGCGTCCGACCTCTGGCTACGGACTCCTACCGGGCGGTATACAGACCCCCGACACACGCGTGCGGGCCGCCCGTCGGGACCGGTTCCGTGCGCGTCCTGGTTCCAGGGGGGATCTGCATGGCGTACGGCATCCCGTCCGACGGTTCGGCGAGACGGCACCGGCGGAAGGCCACCGTGGCGGCGGCACTGGGCGGCTGCGCCCTGGTGGCCGCGTCCACGACACCGGCCGCGGCGCACGGCGGCGGCCACGGCCCCGGCCACGACCGCGGCACCAGCTACGTGGCGCTCGGCGACTCCTACACCTCGGGCCCGGCCATCCCGACGCAGGTCGACGCGGGCTGCGCCCGCTCCGACCACAACTACCCCTCGCTGGTGGCGGCGGCCCGGCACGTGAGCGCGTTCAAGGACGTGAGCTGCGCCGGCGCGACGACCGCCGAGATGTGGAAGGCGCAGGGCACCAACGGCCCCCAGCTCGACGCCGTGCAGCGGAGCACGGACCTGGTGACCGTCCAGATCGGCGGCAACGACATCGGGTTCAGCTCGATCATCGGCACCTGCGCGGCCCTCAGCTCCAAGGACCTGACGGGCAATCCCTGCCAGCAGTACTACAACGCCTCCGGCACCGACCAGCTGACGGTCGCCGTCGCGCAGACCGCGCCCAAGGTCGACAAGGTGCTGCGGGCGGTCCGCGCCCGTGCCCCGCACGCCCGGATCCTGGTCGTCGGCTACCCCGACCTGCTGCCCGACGACGGCAGCGGCTGCTACCCGACGGTGCCCTTCGCGGCCAAGGACTTCCCCTACCTCCGGGACACCGGCAAGCGGCTCAACCTCATGCTGCGCCTGGTCGCCGCCTGGAACGGCGCCCACTACGTGGACACCTACGGCCCGACCGTCGGCCACGACATGTGCAAGGCCCCCGCCGACCGCTGGATCGAGCCCCTCCAGCCGACCTCCCCGGCCGCCCCCGCCCACCCCAACGCCAAGGGCGAGGCGGCCATGGCCCAGGCGGTGCTCGACCGGCTGGAGCGGCGCTACTGAGAGTGCACGCCCAGGGGCAGCTCAACTCCGCGAGCGGGCTCGGTGACTGGCCGTCGGCCGGAAGTTCCTCGGCACCCCGGCCGGCCCCCGAGCGGCCTCCGCTCCCCGACACCCCGGCTGTGCGGCCCCACGGGAGGGAGCGGAGGACGGTTCGCGATAGGTTGACCTGCATGAGCGACAACGTTTATTTCGACATCTCGATCAACAACGAGCCGGCCGGCCGGATCGTGTTCAACCTGTTCGACGACGTGGTGCCCGACACGGCCCGCAACTTCCGTGAGCTCGCCACGGGACAGCACGGCTTCGGATACGCCGGTTCCGGCTTCCACCGGATCATCCCCCAGTTCATGCTCCAGGGCGGTGACTTCACCCGGGGTGACGGCACCGGCGGCAAGAGCATCTACGGCGAGAAGTTCAAGGACGAGAACTTCAACCTCAAGCACGACCGTCCGTACCTGCTCAGCATGGCCAACGCGGGCAGGAACACCAACGGCTCGCAGTTCTTCGTCACCACCGTCGTGACGTCCTGGCTGGACGGCAAGCACGTGGTCTTCGGCGAGGTCGTCGAGGGCCAGGACATCGTCGACCGGATCGAGAGCTACGGCACCCAGAGCGGCACCCCCAAGGCCAAGGTCGAGATCACGGCGAGCGGCACCGTCTGATCCCGGACAAACGTTCTGCCACAGGGGACCGGGCGGCTCGCCCGGTCCCCCCTGGCGTCAGTCACCGCCCGCCGCGCTCGCGCCGTGGTTCCGCCCGCGGCGGGGCGCGCCCGGTCGCGGATTCGTGCGCGGTGAGGTGCTCCAGGGCCTCGGCCAGTTCCTTGCAGGCCTCCGCGACGGAGCGCCGGGTGTTGTGCTGCTCGGTGATGACGGCCGACAGCAGCAGTGCGGTCAGCGCCAGCGAGCCGTTGAACAGCTGGAGCTTCACCATCACCTGCACGGGGGAGAGCCGGGCGAAGGCGCCGACGCCGTCCGTGGCGGCGACCGCGGCCATGACCGACGTGAACAGGGCGCACAGCGTGCTCCCCGCCAGCCGGAACCGCAGGGCGGCCCAGATCAGCACGGGGTAGGCGAGGAACAGCGCGCTCAAGGAGCTGTGCGTGGCGAGCGTGACCAGGACGACCGCGACGACCGCGAGGGCCAGGACCTCCTTCCAGCGGGCCGTGGACAGGGGCCGGCGGGCTTCGAACAGCACCAGCAGGACCGGGGTGACGAGCAGGACGCCCATGGCGTCGCCCACCCACCACGCCAGCCAGATGGGCCAGAAGTGGGTCGCCTCGAGCTTGCCTGCGAGGATCAGCGCGACCACGTCGACGGTGGAGCTGACCAGCATGGCGGCGAGCGCGCCGAGGAACACCAGGGCGAGGCCGTCGCGCAGCCGGCCCAGGTCGGTGCGGAAGCCGGCCCGGCGCAGCAGCAGGAAGGCGCAGACCGGGGCGGCCGTGCTGCCCACGAGGATGCCCACCAGGTCGGGCCCGGGCGGGCCGATCGACAGCACGAGGAAGAGGGCGCCGAGCGAGACGCCCGGCCAGCAGCCCAGGCCGAAGACCAGCAGACAGGCCAGCGCCACGCCGGTCGACGGATAGACGGGGGTGAAGACGGCGCCCTGGACGGTGAGCCGGCACAGCAGGCCGAGCCGTCCCGCCGCGAAGTAGCAGGTGGCGACGGCCAGCGTCCGGAGGGCGAGGAAGGCCGTCCGGTGCAGCTCCTGGTTACCCACCACACCAGCCATCACACACCGACGGCGCCGCCCCGGCGAGGCGGGAGCGGCCCGCGCCCGCGCCCGAGCCCGCGGAGCCGCCGGCCGGCGCCTGCGGCTACGGCGGCTACGGCGGCTACGGCGGCTACGGCGGCTACGGCGGCTACGGCGTGGTGTCCGGGGCGTCGTGGCGCATGACCAGCACGGCCGCGTCGTCCTCGTGGCCCACCCGTTCCGCGCCCTTGATCACGGCGGCGGCCAGGGACTGCGCCTCGAGGCCGGCGACGGCGGCGACACCGGCGAGCCGTACCACCTGGTCGAGGCCCTCCTCGATGGGCATCGACGGCCCCTCCACCACCCCGTCCGTGAGCAGCACGACCATGCCGCCGGTGGTGAGCCGGTAACGGGCCACGGGGTACTCGACGCCCGGCTCGATGCCCAGCGGCGGTCCGCCCTCGTCCTCCCCCAGCCCGGACTTCCCGTCGGCGGTGGCCCACACGAACGGGACGTGGCCGGCCCGGGCGCTCTCCAGCACCCCGCTCTCCGGGTCGAGCCGCATGAAGGTGCAGGTCGCGAAGAGGTCGCTGCCCAGGGACACCAGGAGGTCGTTGGTGCGGGCGAGCAGCTCGCCCGGCTCGCCGGTCACCGAGGCCAGCGCCCGCAGGGCCGCCCGGACCTGGCCCATGAAGGCGGCCGCCTCGATGTTGTGCCCCTGGACGTCGCCCACGGTCAGGCCGATGTGGCCGTCCGGCAGCGTGAACGCGTCGTACCAGTCGCCGCCCACGTTGAGCCCGTAGCAGGCGGGTGCGTACCGGACGGCCAGATGGAAGCGGGGGGTGTCGGGCAGGTCCCGGGGCAGCATGCCGCGCTGGAGGGCGACGGCCAGCTCCACCTGGGAACGCTGGTACTCGGCCCGCTCGCGTGCCTGGGCGGTGAGCGACCTCAGTCTGGCCAGCAGCTCGTCGTCGTCCGTTGAACGCTTGGGGGGCATGGATCACTCCGGCCGAGGCTGCATCCCTAGCAGGGCAAACCCCTCGTTCCGACCTTTACAGGATCATAGTGCGAACGGCGGGCGGGCGGCCGCGGCGGCGACGGCCGGATGCCGCCGGCCGTCGCCGAACCGGCCGGTTCACTCCTCGCGCAGGCCGTCCGGGCGGCGGGACGCGCGCAGCGTGCCGACCCTCCTGAGCAGCCGGTCCGCCGGGTGGCGCAGCCGGGGATGGGCGAGGACGGTGTTGCGCAGCCCGCGGACCGGCCGGCGCCACATGCGGTGCGCCGCGGCCACCAGGTGGGTGCGGGTGGCGAAGCCCTCGCCCACCCGCAGTTCGCGGGTCTTGAGCCAGTCCTTGTACTCCTTGTCGCCGCGTCCGAGGTCGACCAGGGTGACACCGCCGCGCGCAGCGGCTTCGGCGGTCCGCAGATGCATCATCAACCCCGGCGAGTAGTAGTGCAGTTCGGGGTCGTAGGCGGTGAACCAGGCGGCGAGTACGGTGGCCGAGCGCGGTCCGAAGTGCGCGGCCACCGGTCGGTCACCGGCGTAGAGCACGGACAGCACGCCGGTGAAGTGTTCCTCGCGGACGTGGAAGAGGTGGTCCACGAGGTCGACGATCCACGGGCGGGCGAACCGGTCCATGCGGCCGGTCCGCCGGTACTGGGCGGACTTCCAGCGCATCAGCGTGCGCAGGGCCGCCGGGTCGCGCTCGTCGGGCTCGAAGCGCAGGTCGCCGATGTCGCGGCCGAGGCGCCGTTCCTTCTTCAGCGTGGTCTTCGCCAGGCCCGGGTAGGTGGCGCGCAGCCACTCGGGGTATCCGCCGTCGCCGGGCTTCACGTCGATCACCGGCGAGGCGAAGGTGCCGGTCACATGGGGCGCGAACGGTCTCTGCTCGGCGACCAGGTGGTCGAACTCGAAGATGGACATCCCGCAGGCGCTCAGCAGCTCCTGGGCCTCCCAGGTGACTCCGGGCCGGTGCACCAGCGCCTGGCAGTCGGAGAGGCCGAGGCCGACGGCCCGGCCGACACCGAGGGCATTGCGCTCGTACGGGAGGAAGCCGACGGGCTCCCCGCCCTCGCGCAGGACCGCCACCCGTACACCGGCCCGGTGTCTGCCGACGCCGATCGTGAACTCCGGGGCCAGAAAGGGGTTGGCGTACTCCGGCGACTCGTCCATCGCGTGGTGCCAGGCCCGGCGGAGCGGCTCGGTCAGCTCGCCGGGTCTGTGGATCGTGATGTCCACCTCAGATCAACCGCCCTTCGGCTGACGAGGTGTCCGACGCACGGCTTCCGGGCCGGCTCCCGGAAGGACCTCTGTACTGGCCTCTGGATCGCATGGCGACCGCTCCCCCCATAACGCGTGTTCCGCGTTCTGCCGTTTCTACGAACAGCCCCTGTTCCCCGCTGTACACCCTCGTTACGCGACCGGCGACGGGATCGCCGGTCCGGAGGTGTCGCTCAAACGTCGCGAAACAGTACGCACGCTGTCAAGGGTGCCACTGCCGGGGCGGGTCGGGGGCGGGGAGACTCGGACTTTCCCGGCCCTTTCCGCCGGGCATGCCCGAGCGGCGCCCCGGAAGGCTCCCGCCGGATCGCACTGGCGTGCTATCACCGATGCCATGGAGACCGTGGCGACCGAGCCCACCACCCCCTCCACCCCGCGGCCCGTGCGCCGGCCGACGATGGTGCAGGGGTGGCACCAGCTGACCTTCCTGCACTGGCCGGTGGAGCCGGAGAAGGTGGCGGAACTGCTGCCCGCCGGCACCCGGCCGGACACCCTGGACGGGGTCACCTACGTCGGGCTCGTCCCGTTCCTGATGCGGGGCACCGGCTTCGGGCCGGGGCCGGGGCTGCCGTACCTGGGCACCTTCTGCGAGACGAACGTACGGCTGTACTCGGTGGACGGGCACGGCCGGCGCGGGGTGGTGTTCAGGTCGCTCGACGCGACCCGGCTGCTCCCGGTACTGGTGGGCCGGATGGGGTTCCGGCTGCCGTACGCCTGGTCCGCGATGCGGCTGCGCCGCGAAGGCGATGTGATCACCTACACCTGCCGGCGGCGGCGCCCGGCGGCCGCGAGCCGGGCGGTCGTGCGGATCGGGGCGCCGATCGCCGAGCCCTCGCCGCTGGAGCACTTCCTGACCGCCCGCTGGGGGCTGCACGTGACCTGGCACGGCCGTACCGCACACCTGCCGAACGAGCATGCGCCCTGGCCGCTGCACCGGGCGGAACTCCTCGGTCTGGACGACGAGCTGGTGGCGGCGGCGGGCCTGCCCGCGATGGCCGGGCCGCCGGTCAACGTGCTCTGGTCACCCGGTGTGAAGGTGCGGTTCGGGACGCTGGAACTGCTCCGTCCGGCCGGGTAAAGAAATCGTATGGTCTAGTCCAAAGAGAGCTTTGGTCCAGTCCAATTCATTGACGTGCCCGCGACAGCTCCGGAAGCTGGGACCACCCCACCTCCCCGCCCCCTGGAGGCACCAGTGAGACCCCTTCGCGCATGTCTGGGCGCGGCCGCCGCCGTCACCCTCGCCGCCGCCGGCACCACCGCGCTCGTCGCGAGCAACGCCTCGGGCGCGACCAACGCGCTGAGCAACCGGTGGTACGCGGCCGCCCCCTATCTGATGCCGCTGGACAACAACCCGCCGGACGCGGCCGCCATCATGGACGCCACCGGCCTCAAGGCCTTTCAGCTGGCGTTCGTCCTGGCCCCGAACGGCGGCGGCTGCTCGCCCACCTGGGGCGGCACGGCGGCGGTCTCCTCGGACACCGCCGTCCAGTCGGTGATCAACACGATCCGGGCCAAGGGCGGCGACGTCTCCGTCTCCATCGGCGGTTACGGCGGCACCAAGCTGGGCCAGACCTGCGCGGACGCGGCCTCCACCGCGGCGGCCTACCAGCAGGTCGTCACCAAGTACGGGCTGCACGCCATCGACTTCGACCTGGAGGAGCCGGAGTACGAGAACACCGCGGCGATCAAGAACGAGATCGGCGCCGCGAAGATCCTCCAGCAGAACAACCCCGGCCTGTACGTGTCGGTGACGACGGCCGGCACGGCGGACGGCACCGGCTGGTTCGGCAAGCAGATGCTGCTGGAGGCGAAGTCGCAGGGGTTCACGCCCAACAACTTCTCCATCATGCCGTTCGACGGCGGCTTCAGCGGGGCCGCCTCGCAGACCAGCGCGCTCACCAACTTCAACTCGATCCTGCAGTCCACCTTCGGCTGGGACCAGGCGACCGCCTACGCCCATGAGGGCTTCTCCGGGATGAACGGGCGCAGCGACACCGGCGAGTACTTCACCCAGGCCGACTTCCAGACCGTGCTCGACTACGCGACGAGCCACAACATGGACCGCTTCACGTTCTGGTCCCTGAACCGCGACCGCCAGTGCACCCCGGTCGACAACAACGGCACCACGTCCGGGACCTGCTCCAGCGTGGCGCAGGGGGCCTGGGACTTCGCCAAGTACTCGGTGAAGTTCGCCGGAGTCACCCCGCCGACCACCACACCCACCCCCACGCCGACCCCGACACCCACGCCCACCTCGTGCAAGACCGCCTGGAGCGCGACCGCCGTCTACACGGCCGGGAACGAGGTCTCGTACAACAGCCACAACTGGAAGGCCAAGTGGTGGACCCAGAACGAGGTGCCCGGCGCCTCGGAGTGGGGCCCCTGGCAGGACGAGGGCGCCTGCTGAACCCTTGACGGGGCTGGTCCGGACCTTTAGCTTCACGGGTCATCGGCGGTTACGGATGCGTCAGGAGTTCACCCATATGAACATCGGCGGGTGGGCTCCGGGGGCAGCCCTCTGACGAAAGGACCCCCCACGTGAACCCTTCCCGGCTGCTCGCGGCGCCCGCCGCCGCGGGCCTCGCCCTCGCCCTCACCGTCCTGTCCGGCGGCAGCGCGGACGCGGCCAACCCGGACGTCGCGCCCGGCGGCAACTTCGACCTGTCCGTATGGCAGCTCCAGGAACCGGTCGGCTCCCCCGGCTCGCCGACCACCATCCCCTCGTCCCGGCTGCAGGGCGCGAACGGCTACCAGGACGCGTACTTCTACACCGACACCCGCGACGGGGCCATGACCTTCTGGGCGCCCGAGAAGGGCGTCACCACCCCGAACTCCAGCTACGCCCGCTCCGAACTGCGCGAGATGAACCGGGACGGCAGTGCCGCCGACTGGCCGCTGAGCGGCAGCCACAGGATGAGCGCGACCCTGCGGGTGGTCTCGGTGACCAAGAACGTGTGCGTGGGCCAGATCCACCTCGGCACCGGCGGCTCCTCCACCAAGCCGCTGCTGGAGCTGTACTACCACTCCGACGGCGACATCGTCCTCGGCACCGAGAACTCCCCGGACGGCGGCCAGACCCCGCACAGCGTGGGCCACGTGCCGATCGGCAAGACCTGGACGTACACCATCGCGGTCTCCGGCGGGAACACCGTCGACCTGACCGTCAACGGCACCACGACCCACTACGCCATACCGTCCTCCTTCCACCAGTACAAGCAGTACTTCAAGGCGGGCTCGTACAACCAGTCGTCCTCCGACAGCACGACCGACGGCGCCCGGGTCGCGTTCTACGGCCTGACCGTCAAGCACGGCTGAGTCCGCCCGGCAAGCACAGCCGCCAGAACCTCCACCCGGATTCACAATTTGATGCCAGCACCTGTGTTCATTTTTCAGAGCCAGTGTGTAGTGGTGGCAGCCATGGACGCCATGTCACTGCCGGCGAATCAGAACTGCTCCATCGCGCGCACGCTGACCGTGCTGGGCCAGAAGTGGAACCTTCTGCTGCTTCGCGAGGCCTTCCTGGGGCGCACCCGTTTCGCGGAGTTCCAGCGGATCGGCATCCCGAGCGCGACCCTCGGCCGGCGCCTGAACGACCTCGTGTGCGCGGGGCTCATGGAGCGTGTGACGTATCAGGAGGAAGGGGAGCGCAGCCGGGAGGAATACCTCCTCACGGAGGCCGGCCGCGACGTGCTGCCGGTGCTGGCGGCCCTCGGCGCGTGGGGGGACCGACACCGCCCGCAGGAGACAGGACAGGGCGTCCGCTACGCGACCGACGGGGAGCGGCCGGTTCACCTCGAGTTCCGTGACGGTCACGGTGAGCCGGTCGACCAGGACACCGTCTCGCTCATCCGAGGCCCGGCCTACTACGCCGCCCTCGCGGCCGCCGGCCGGTCGTCCGACCGCGCCCGCGGCGACGACCCTGCCAGTTAAGGAACGCACCGTGCCTGCGACGCCGCCCGCGCGATCGCCGAGACCCGGCTCTACCTCGACACCACCGACGAACTCCTCGGCAGGCACGAAGACGCGCTCGGGTTCTTCCACGCCATGCTGGAACGCTTCCCCGAACGCCTGAACCCGGGCGCGCTGTGGGGCGGAGCCGTCGCGCTGTACGCGTAGCCGCGCACCGGAACACCGGAACACCGGAACACCGGCCGGGAACTTCACCCTTCTGGGGGGTGATGACGCCGCAAGTGGTACATCTCGCGGGACGGCCGTAGCGTCGAAGGGAACACGTACGACGGAACGGGCGGGAGTGACCATGCGCGGACCAGTGGTGGGAACGGCGATCGGACTCGGGGCGGCCCTGCTGCTCACGGCAGGCATGACGACGGCCTCCGCGACTCCGCCGACACCGTCCCCGTCGCGGGCGTCGGCCCAGCACCCGGTACTCGTCGACTGCCTCTGGCACCAGCGGTACCGGCCGACCGACTTCATACTGGCCTGCGGCGACGGCAACAGCATCCTGACCGGCATGCACTGGACCCAGTGGAACGACAGCACGGCGGTCGCCCAGGGGGTGAACCTGGTGAACGACTGCAAGCCGTACTGCGCGGCCGGCAGGTTCCACAAGTACCCGGTGACCGTACGGCTCGACCGCCCCACGGCCTGGACGAAGCACCCGAACCTGCAGCACTTCACGCGGATGAACCTGACCTACTCCGGTGCCAGGCCGGAGGGATACATGCAGGTCATGAACTACCCCATGTGGAACTGAGCGGGGCCGTCACCCGGCTGCGCGGCATGCGGGGCCACGCCGTGCGCCGGGCGGGCGACGTACCGGCCCCGGCTGCCGCGGCCCGGGGACGCGGAAGCGTCATGTTGGTGTGACCGGTACGCCGGAGCCTTGTGCTCCCGTCGAAAGAGGTCACATGCCCCGATTCCCCCGCCGGGCCGGCGTCGCCCCGGCCGCGGTCGCGATCGGCCTGCTCGCGGCGGTCCCGGCCGCGAGCGACGAGCCGGTCCTCTCCCGCCCGCACACCGTCGCCCATTTCGACCTGGCCCAGGGACAGACGCCCGAGAGCGTCGTCGCCGAGCAGGGCGGCTCGGTCGACATGTCCTTCGCGTTCGCCCGGCAGGTCGTCAAGGTCACCCGGGAGCGCCGGGTCCGGGTCCTCGCCACGCTGCCCGCCGAGAAGCACCCCCGGACGCCCCTGGTGAGCACCGCGGTCACGCACGGCCTGGCCCGTGCGCACGACGGCACGCTGTACGTCAACTACGCCACCGGCACCGACAGGACCGGCGTCTGGCGCATCCCGCCGGGCGGCGGCACGCCCGAGCAGATCGCCCAGCTGCCCGCCGACGGCCTGCCCAACGGTCTGGCCCTCGACGAGAAGCACGGCATGCTCTACGCCGCCGACTCGGCGCTGGGAACGGTGTGGCGCATCCCGCAGTCGGGCGGCACGCCCACGGCCTGGGCCACGGGCACCGAACTCTCCGGGCTCCCGTCGGCCACCGGCTTCGGCGCCAACGGGATCAAGGTGCACAAGGACGCGGTGTGGGTCACCAACACCGACCGGGGCACCCTGCTGCGCATCCCGGTCCGCGCGGACGGCTCGGCCGGGCCGGCCGGGACGAGGGCGACCGGCCTCGCCGGGGTCGACGACTTCGTCTTCCCCGGGCACTCGGACCTCGTGCTCGCCGCCCTGAGCCCGTCCAACGAGGTCGCGCTGGTCGCCCCGGACGGCAGCCACGGCAGCGTGCTGACGGTGCAGGAGGGGCTGTCGAACCCGACCTCGCTGGCGGTACGCGGGCGTGACGTGTTCGTGGCGAGCGCCGCCTACTACACCCAGCGCGACCCGAACCTGGTGAAGGCCCTGCTCGGCGCGCACTTCTCCCGCTCGTAGCCGGGCAGGGCCGGGCGGACCCGGCCCTCCCCCGCTCCCCGGGGCCGTCCGGCCTCAGGCGATCTCGACCAGCAGGTCGCCGCCCTCCACCTGCTGGATGCGGTTGATGGCGAGCCGGGAGATCCGGCCGGCCTTCGGGGCGGTGATGGTGGCCTCCATCTTCATGGCCTCGATGGTGGCCACCGTGGCGCCCGCCTCGACCTCCGCGCCCTCCTCCACCGCGAGGGTGACCACGCCCGCGAACGGGGCCGCGACATGGCCGGGGTTGGCACGGTCGGCCTTCTCGGTGACGGGGATGTCGGAGGCCGCCGCCCGGTCGCGGATCTGGATCGGCCGCAGCTGTCCGTTCAGGCTCGACATCACCGTGCGCATGCCGCGTTCGTCGGCCTCGCCGACGGCCTGGAGCTCGATGAGCAGCCGGACGCCGGGTTCCAGGTCGACCGCGTACTCCTTGCCCGGGCGCAGGCCGTAGAAGAAGTCCTTGCTGTCGAGGACGCTGGTGTCGCCGTAGGTCTGCCGGTGGGTCTCGAACTCGCGGGTCGGGGCCGGGAACAGCAGCCGGTTCAGGGTCGTGCGCGGCTCCTTGGCCAGGCCCTCGCGGTCCTCGGCGGTCAGCTCGGGGGCCGGCTTGGCGGCGGCGCGGCCCTGGAGGGCCTTGGTGCGGAACGGCTCGGGCCAGCCGCCGGGCGGGGTGCCCAGCTCACCGCGGAGGAAGCCGATCACCGAGTCCGGGATGTCGAACCTGTCGGGGGTCGCCTCGAAGTCCTCCGGCTGCACCCCGGCGCCGACCAGGTGCAGGGCGAGGTCGCCGACCACCTTGGAGGACGGGGTGACCTTGACCAGCCGGCCGAGGATGCGGTCGGCGGCCTCGTACATCGCCTCGATGTCCTCGAAACGGTCACCGAGGCCGAGGGCCACGGCCTGGGTGCGCAGGTTGGAGAGCTGGCCGCCGGGGATCTCGTGGTGGTAGACGCGGCCGGTCGGGGAGGCGAGGCCCGCCTCGAAGGGGGCGTAGACCCTGCGGACGCTCTCCCAGTACGGCTCCAGGTCCTCGACCGCCCTGAGGTCGAGCCCGGTGGGACGCTCCGAGTAGTCGGTCGCGGCGACGATCGCCGACAGGGAGGGCTGCGAGGTCGTACCGGCCATGGAGGCCACCGCGCCGTCCACCGCGTCCGCGCCCGCCTGGATCGCGGCGAGGTAGGTGGCCAGCTGGCCGCCCGCGGTGTCGTGGGTGTGCAGGTGGACCGGGAGGTCGAACTCGCTGCGCAGCGCCGAGACCAGCTTGGCGGCGGCCGGGGCGCGCAGCAGGCCTGCCATGTCCTTGACGGCGAGGATGTGCGCGCCCGCCTCGACGATCTGCTCGGCGAGCCGCAGGTAGTAGTCGAGGGTGTAGAGGCGCTCGTCGGGGTCGGACAGGTCGGCGGTGTAGCAGAGGGCGACCTCGGCGACCGCGGTGCCCGTCTCGCGTACGGCCTGGATTGCGGGGCGCATCTGGCCGACGTCGTTGAGGGCGTCGAAGATGCGGAAGATGTCGATGCCGGTGGCGGCGGCCTCCTGGACGAAGACGTCGGTGACCTCGGTCGGGTACGGGGTGTAGCCGACGGTGTTGCGGCCGCGCAGCAGCATCTGGAGGCAGATGTTGGGGACCGCCTCGCGCAGGGCTGCCAGCCGCTCCCAGGGGTCCTCGGCGAGGAAGCGGAGCGCGACGTCGTAGGTGGCGCCGCCCCAGCACTCCAGGGAGAGCAGTTCGGGCAGGGTGCGGGCGACGACCGGGGCGACGGCGAGGAGGTCCTTGGTGCGCACGCGGGTGGCGAGCAGGGACTGGTGGGCGTCGCGGAAGGTGGTGTCGGTGATGCCGATGGTGGGCGACTCGCGCAGCCAGCGGGCGAAGCCCTCCGGGCCGGCCTCGACCAGCCGCTGCCGGGATCCGGCCGGCGGCTCCCCGGCCGGCAGCGGGGGCAGCTTGGTGGTCGACTCGACCAGGTGGGGGCGCTCGCCGTGCGGCTTGTTGACGGTGACGTCGGCCAGGTAGGTGAGCAGCTTGGTACCGCGGTCGGCCGAGGAGCGGGCGGTCAGCAGGTGCGGGCGCTGCTCGATGAACGAGGTGGTGATCCGGCCCGCCTGGAAGTCCGGGTCGTCCAGGACGGCCTGGAGGAACGGGATGTTGGTGGCCACACCGCGGATGCGGAACTCGGCGACGGCACGCCGGGCGCGCCCGATGGCGGCCTTGAAGTCCCGGCCCCGGCAGGTGAGCTTCACCAGCATGGAGTCGAAGTGCGCGCTGATCTCCGTACCCGCGTGGGTGGTTCCGCCGTCGAGCCGGATGCCGGAGCCCCCCGGGGAGCGGTAGGCGCTGATGCGGCCGGTGTCGGGCCGGAACCCGTTGGCCGGGTCCTCGGTGGTGATGCGGCACTGCAGGGCGGCGCCGTGCAACTTCACCGTCTCCTGGGAGAGCCCGAGGTCGGCGAGGGTCTCGCCGGAGGCGATGCGCATCTGGGCCTGGACCAGGTCGACGTCGGTCACCTCCTCGGTGACCGTGTGCTCGACCTGGATGCGGGGGTTCATCTCGATGAAGACGTGGTTGCCGTCCCGGTCGAGCAGGAACTCGACGGTGCCGGCGTTGCGGTAGCCGATCTCGCGGGCGAACCGGACGGCGTCGGCGCAGATGCGGTCGCGCAGTGCGGGGTCGAGGTTGGGCGCGGGGGCCAGCTCGATGACCTTCTGGTGGCGGCGCTGGAGCGAGCAGTCGCGCTCGAAGAGGTGGATGACGTTGCCCTCGCCGTCGGCGAGGATCTGCACCTCGATGTGGCGGGGGTCGACGACGGCCTTCTCCAGGAAGACGGTCGGGTCGCCGAAGGCGGAGGCCGCCTCCCGGGAGGCCTGCTCGATGGACTCGCGCAGCGCGGCGGGGTCCTCGACCCGGCGCATGCCGCGGCCGCCGCCGCCGGCGACGGCCTTCACGAACACCGGGAAGCCGATCTCGTCGGCGGCGCGGACCAGTTCGTCGATGTCGTTGGAGGGCTGGGACGAGCCGAGCACCGGCACCCCGGCGGCCCGGGCGGCGGCGACCGCGCGCGCCTTGTTGCCGGTCAGCTCCAGCGTCTGGGCGTTGGGCCCGACGAAGGTGATGCCCGCCTCCTCACAGGCGCGGGCGAGTTCGGGGTTCTCGGAGAGGAACCCGTAGCCCGGGTAGACGGCGTCGGCTCCCGCCCGGCGCGCGGCGGCCACGATCTCCTCGACGGACAGATAGGCCCGCACCGGATGCCCCGGCTCCCCGATCTCGTAGGCCTCGTCGGCCTTCAGCCGGTGCAGCGAGTTGCGGTCCTCGTAGGGGAAGACGGCGACCGTGCGCGCACCCAATTCGTAGCCCGCGCGGAATGCGCGGATGGCGATCTCTCCACGGTTGGCGACCAGCACCTTGCGGAACATCCCTGGATCCCTTCAGCCTGCCGGCGACGAACACCATGGTGTCAGCCGCGCCCTGCCGTAGCCCGCGCAACATTAGGGGTTGACCGGACCGGCTGAAGTGCGAAAACCATCACATTGACGGCGTTGAGCAGTTCGGCGGGTCGGCTGCGTGACATACGGGGTTCCGGGGAAGTCGGGAGAGTTGGGGTCTCAGGGCAGCCGGAAGGACGGTACGGGGTGGCGTGGTGGGCCCGGTTGGCGTATCGGCGGGTCGGACCGGGGTGGCGGCGGTGTGCCGTCGAGGCGTTCCACGAGGCGGGCGGGGAGCGGCAGCCGACGGCCGTGCAGCACCCCGAGGACGATCGCGGCGGCCACGGCGACGAGGTGCTCGCGGCCGGCGAGGTTCGGTACGGCGACGGACTCCCACACCATCGAGCCGCCGGTCAGCAGGAAGACGACGGGCGCGCGGCGGACCACCGCGAGGTAGGTGAAGAGGCCCACCACGGCGGCGGACGGGCCCGTGTCGAGGATCCGGCCGACCTCGGGCGGCAGGCCGAAACCCCACCAGCCGGGGCCCAGCGCGACCATCACCCGGGCGGTCATGGTGCCGGCCAGGGTGGTGACGTAGGCGACGGCGAGGGTGCGGCCGCGGCCGAGGGTGAGTTCGGCGAGCGCGAAGGCGAGGAAGAGCTGGGTGATGCCGGCCCAGACCGGCAGGTCGAGTGCCGGGACGTAGAGCGACACCGGGGTGCGCAGCAGGGAGAGCCACAGGGGCAGGTCGGCGGTGACGCCGCCGAGGTGCCACACGACCCTGCGGCCGAACGGGTGCTGGGCGATGCCGTGGAAGAAGATGACGCCGAACGCGGCCACGAACGCCAGCACGAGCCCGGACAGTCCGCGCCGTACCAACTGCCGTACCGGATCCACCACGATGGAGTGCCATTCGCCGCGCAGTGTGCGGCTCGTGAACCGGCCCGCCCGCGCGGCCATCCGGCTCCAGTCGCCTTTCATGAAAGGCATCGCCCCCTCGACACCGTCCCCGTCGTCGGCCTGCGCACTCCAAGAGGCTCTCCGTGCCCGGGCCGTTCCACGCGTCATCGTATAGACGTTTGGATCATTTGCGACGATGCGGGAGCTACGACCGGTCGGATATCGACGTCGGATTTATCACCCGTCCACGGCTGAACCCGCACGGCCGCAATCGCGTCCCCCTGAGCGTCGTCCCGGTGAAGGAGCGGTCATGCGCAACCCGTCGCGTCGCACGGTGCCAGCCTCGGCCCTGGGGGCGGCGGTGACCACCCCGCCGACCCCGGGAGCGACCGGGAGACTGCGTGCCCTGGAGCGCGAACGCGGGGCCCGGCTGGGGGTGTTCGCCCGGGACACCGCCTCGGGGGCGCGGCTCGGGTACCGGTCCGGCGAACTCTTCCCGATGCGCTCGGTGCACAAGCCGCTCGCGGTCGCCGCTGTCCTGCGCGACCTCGGTGAGGACGTGCTCGGCGAGGTGGTGCACTACGACGAGAGCGATGTGGAGCGGGCGGGCGGCGCCCCGGTCACCGGAAAACCGGAGAATCTCGCCGCGGGAATGACCGTCGCGGAGTTGTGCGGAGCGTCGATCTCGTCCAGCGACAACACGGCGGCCAACCTGTTGCTGGAGCAACTGGGCGGGCCGGTGGCGGTGACGAGGCTGTGCCGTTCGCTCGGGGACGGGGTGACGCGCCTGGACCGGTGGGAGCCGGAGCTGAACTCGGCGGAGCCGGGGCGGGTCACCGACACCACCACTCCCCTGGCCATCGCCACGACCTACGCGAAGCTGACGGTCGGTCACGCCCTGAACGGTGGCGACCGGCGGCGGCTCACCGGCCGGCTGCTCGCCAACACCACGGGCGGCGAACGGATCCGCGCCGGGCTGCCCGGCGACTGGACGGTCGGCGACAAAACCGGAACGGGCGGCTACGGCACCGCCAACGATGTCGCGATCGCCTGGCCGCCGGGCCGCGCGCCGCTCGTCGTGGCCGTCCTCTCCACCCACGCCGACGCCGCCGCCGAGGCCGACTCCGCGCTGGTCAGGAAGGCCGCAGCGATCGTGGCGGACGCCTTCGGGCGGGGCGGCGCATAAGATCGTTCACAGCCGGAACACAGCAAGTCACCTTCCCGGCAGCGGGTTTTCCGCGATGAGACCGGAACCGTTCTGTTTCGATCACGAACTCTCGTATAGTGACGCCCAGTTCAGCACCGTGCGTCACAACTCCTTCACCGGACTCACATCCCTACCTGCTCCGAGGACCAGACCGGACCGATGACCGCGCCCACGCATCCCGGCGAACGACCTGCCCTCCGTACGCTCGTTCCCACCTTCGCGCTGACCGCGGTGGTGTCGGCCCTCGCGGTCGTCGCCGCGGCGACCGCCGCCCCGGCCTCGGTACGCGCGCCCCTCACCCTCGGCGCGAGTGCGGCCGCCCTGCTGCTGTGCGCGGCGGTGACCTGGGCCGTGCACGCGGCGCGGGCCGCCCGCGCCGCCCGGCGCCGGCTGGAGACGGTGAGCCAGGACATCGGGCGACTGCTCCAGCAGCAGGCCCGGACCACCGAGGAGGCGCGCCAGGAGCAGCAGCGGCTGATCGACGAACTGGCGCAGCAACGCAGCGAGTTCGCCGAGTCCCTCGAGCAGGAGCGGGCGCGCGTCCACCAGGACAGCGGCCAGGAACTGGACTGGTACCAGCAGGAGAACGCCCGGCTCACCACCGAACTGGCGCGCGCCCTGCGGGAACGCGCCGCCGCGATCGCCGCCGCCGGCAACGCGGCCGGGCGGATGCAGGCCCTGGCCACCGCCACCCTCGCCGACCTGCGGGCCATGGAGGACCGGCACACCGACGAGGACGTGCTCGCCGACCTGCTCCAGCTCGACCACCGCACCGCCCAGGCGGGCCGGCTCGCCGATTCCATCGCCGTGCTCACCGGGGCGCGTTCCGGCCGCCGCTGGGCGCGTCCGATCAGCATGGAGTCGATCCTGCGCGGCGCGATGGGCCGCATCAGCGGCTACCGCCGGGTGCGCGTGCACTCGGTGAGCGAGACGGCCGTCGCCGGCCACGCCGCCGAGGGCGTCATGCACGCGCTGGCCGAACTCCTCGACAACGCGGCCAACTTCTCGCCCCCCACGGCCGAGGTCCACGTGTACGTGGAGGAGGTGCCGGCCGGGGTCATCGTCTCCGTGGAGGACAGCGGGCTGGTGATGGGCGACGTGCAGCTGCGCCGTGCCGAGCGGGCGGTCGCCGGTGACAGCACCGAGCTCGGCGGTCTGACCGGCACCCGGCTGGGGCTCGCAGTGGTGGGCCGGCTGGCCCGCAAGCACGGTCTGAAGGTGTCCTTCCGGCCGTCGGCGCGCGGTGGCACCGGGGTGCTCATGCTGGTCCCGCAGGACCTCCTGACCCGCCCGGTCGCCGACGAACCCGCGGCCGCTGCGGAGCCGGCGACGGAGCCGGCCCAGCCGGTGCCGGCCGCCGCGGACCCCGTACCGGTGCACGAGTCCGCCGCCGAGCCGGACGAGGACGAGGACGGGCCCACCGGGCTGCCCCGGCGGCGCCGCGGCCGGACCCTCGCCGAGGCCGAGCGCCGGTCGGCGCCCCAGCCCGCGGAGCCGCGCCCTGCGCCCGCCGCCGCGGACGCCCGGGTCCGTGCCGCCCGCTTCAACAGCTTCCGGCAGGCCGTCCGCCCGGCCGCGCACGACTCGGACTCCGCCGCGGCCGACGTACCGGCCGCCCCGCACGCCCCCACCCCCGCGCACGACCCGGTCCCCGCACCCCACCCGGAGTCCGGTCCAGAGCTCACGTCCCACCCGCACGCGTACCCGGAAGGCGACCCCACTTCATGACCGGCAGGACCACCGCCGACTCCAAGCTCACCTGGCTCATCGAAGGCCTTCTGGAGCGCACCCCGGGCGCGCGGCACGCCCTCGTGCTGTCCCGCGACGGACTGAAGCTGTGCCGTACCCCGGAGCTCTCCGTCGACCAGGCCGACCAGCTCGCGGCGATCGCCGCCGGCATCCAGTCGCTGTCGCACGGGGCGTCCGTCGAGTTCGGCGACGGCACCGGCGGCGTGCGGTCCGCGATGACCGAGTTCTACGGGGGCGTGCTGTTCATCGTGGAGGCCGGCGAGGGCGCCCATCTGGCCGTGGTGACCAGCGAGGACGCCGACCCCGGGCTGGTCGGGCACAACATGAGCGAACTGGTCGAGCAGCTCGGCGAGCACCTGACCGCGCAGCCCCGTACGTCATGAGCCGCCCGGGCAGGGACGACGCGCCCGACCGCCTGTACACCATCACCGGCGGCCGCAGCGGCACCGGCCCCGACAGCCCCTTCGACCTGGTCACCCTGGTCGTCGCCGAGTCGGAGCCGACGCCCGGCATGCAGTCGGAGCACGTGGCGATCCTGCGCCTGGCCGAGTTCCCGACCTCGGTGGTGGAGCTCGCCGCGGAGCTGAAGCTGCCGGTGAGCATCACCAAGATCCTGCTGGGCGACCTGCAGGCGGCCGGCCGGGTCAGCGCCCGCCACCCCTACCGGCCGGCCATCACCGACCCCGACATCCTGGAGCAGGTGCTCGTTGGACTCCGCAACCTCTGACGTGCGCACCCCCTTGGGTGCCTCCGCCGACCACGGTTTCAAGATCGTGGTCGTGGGCGGCTTCGGCGTCGGCAAGACCACCCTGGTCCGCTCGGTCAGCGAGATCCGTCCCCTCAACACCGAGGAGACGATGACCCAGGCCGGCGAGGGGGTCGACGACATCCGGGAGGTGCGCGGCAAGTCCGCGACCACCGTCGCCTTCGACTTCGGCCGGATCACCCTGGACGCGCGCAACGTGCTGTACCTGTTCGGGGCGCCTGGCCAGGAGCGGTTCTGGTTCCTGTGGGACCGGCTGTTCTCCGGCACCCTCGGCGCGGTCGTGCTCGTCGACACCCGGCGGATCGGCGACTCCTGGTACGCCATCGACCGGCTGGAGAGGCACGGCACCCCGTTCATCGTGGCCTGCAACGACTTCGGCGGCCCCGTGCACACGCCGCGGGACGTCCGGCACGCCCTCGACCTGGACCCGCACGTCCCGCTGGTCAACTGCGACGCCCGCTCCCGGGAGTCCGGCAAGCAGGTGCTGATCACTCTCGTCCAGCACGTCAAGAACCGGTACGCCGGCCCGTCCGCGCCGGCGGACCTGCCCCGACAGGAGTTCGTGTGACCCCCGATGCCGTGCCGCTCGGCGGCCCCCGGTTCCAGACCGAACCGGCGCGCCTGTACCGCGAGATGCGGCGCGACCACGGCGCCGTCACCCCCGTCGTGCTCGACGGGGACGTGCCGGCCTGGCTGGTGGTCGGCTACCGCGAGCTGCACCAGGTGACCGGGGACCCGGTGCTGTTCAGCCGGGACTCGGAGCTGTGGAACCAGTGGGACGTGATCCCCGACGACTGGCCGCTGCTGCCGATGATCGGCCGCAAGCAGCCCTCGATCCTCTACACGGTCGGCGAGCGGCACCGTGAGCGGGCCGGGATGATCAGCGACGCGCTGGAGGCCGTCGACCCGTTCGAACTGCGCGGTCACGCCGAGCGGTTCGCGGACGAGCTGATCGACGGCCTGTGCACCAGCGGCGAGGCGGACCTGATCGGCCAGTACGCGATGCTGCTGCCGGTGCGGGTCCTGGCCAGGCTGTACGGGTTCCCCGACGAGGAGGGTCCCGGCCTGGTCACCGCGCTCAACGACATGATCGACGGGCGCGAGCGGGCGATCGCCGGGCAGCAGCATCTGGGCTCGTCCATGGCGCAGTTGCTGGCCGACCGGAAGGCGGACCCGGCCGACGACGTCGTGTCGCGGATGCTCCGGAACGAGAGCGGCTTCACCGACGAAGAGATCATGCAGGACCTGATGGTCATGATGGCGGCCGGGCACCAGCCGACCGCCGACTGGATCGGCAACTCGCTGCGCCTGATGCTCACCGACGACCGGTTCGCCGCCTCCCTGTTCGGCGGCCGCAACAGTGTCGCCGAGGCGATGAACGAGGTGCTGTGGGAGGACACCCCCAGCCAGAACATCGCCGGCCGCTGGGCGTCCCGCGACACCCAGCTGGGCGGCCGCCGGATCCGCGCCGGTGACCTGCTGATCCTGGGTCTGCAGGGCGCCAACTCCGATCCGCAGGTGCGCACCGACGCGGCCGCGCTGACCGGCGGCAACAACGCGCACTTCTCCTTCGGGCACGGCGAGCACCGCTGCCCGTTCCCCGCCCAGGAGGTCGCCGAGGTGGTCGCGCGGACCGGTATCGAGGTCGTCCTCGACCGGCTCCCGGACATCGACCTCGCGGTGCCCGCCGACTCCCTCACCCGGCGGCCCTCGCCGTGGCTGCGGGGGCTGACCGAACTGCCCGTCAGGTTCACGCCCGTACCCGCCCTCTGATCCGCACCTCCGCATCGACAGACCGGCGCAGCACACCGAATGGCGCAGTTACCCGACCCTGCCCTGGGAGGCACGTCACGATGACGACCGGTACCGGACAAGCCCGGATCGCCCTCGACCCCTTCGTCACCGACCTCGACGGCGAGAGCGCGCGGCTGCGCGCCGCCGGTCCGCTCGCGGCCGTGGAGCTGCCCGGCGGGGTGCCCGTCTGGGCGGTCACCCGGCATGCCGAGGCCAAGGCGCTGCTCACCGACCCGCGTCTGGTCAAGGACATCAACGTGTGGGGTGCCTGGCAGCGCGGGGAGATCGCGCCGGACTGGCCGCTGATCGGCCTCGCCAACCCCGGCCGTTCGATGCTGACCGTCGACGGGGCCGACCACCGCAGGATGCGCACGCTGGTCGCGCAGGCGCTCACCCCGCGCCGGGTGGAGCAGATGCGGGAGCGGATCCAGAAGCTCACCCAGGACCTGCTGGACGCGCTCCCCGCGGACGGCGGGACCGTCGACCTCAAGGCGGCCTTCGCCTACCCGCTGCCCATGTACGTGGTCGCCGACCTGATGGGCATCGACGAGGCCGAACTGCCCCGTCTGAAGGTGCTGTTCGAGAAGTTCTTCTCCACCCAGACCCCGCCCGCGGAGGTCATCGCGACGCTGACCGAACTGGCCGGGATCATGGCGGCGACGGTCGCCGCCAAACGGGCCGAGCCCGGCGACGACCTCACCAGCGCACTGATCCTGGCCTCCGAGGACGGCGACCACCTCACCGACGAGGAGATCGTCTCCACCCTCCAGCTGATGGTGGCGGCCGGCCACGAGACGACGATCTCCCTGATCGTCAACGCGGTGGTCAACCTCTCCACCCACCCCGGGCAGCGCGCCAAGGTGCTCTCCGGGGAGGTGGACTGGCCGGCGGTGGTCGAGGAGACCCTGCGCTGGTCCACCCCGACCTCGCACGTGCTGATCCGGTTCGCCACCGAGGACGTGCCGGTCGGCGACAGGGTGCTCCCGGCGGGCGACGCGCTCATCGTGTCGTACGCCGCGATCGGCCGGGACGAGGAGGCGCACGGGCCGAGCGCCGGGGAGTTCGACATCACGCGGGAGTCGCCGAACCGGCACATCTCCTTCGGGCACGGCCCGCACGTCTGCCCGGGTGCGGCGCTCTCCCGGCTGGAAGCGGGCGTGGCGCTGCCCGCGCTGTACGACCGCTTCCCCGGCCTGGACCTCGCGGTACCGGCGTCCGAACTCCGCAACAAGCCGGTGGTCACCCAGAACGACCTCTTCGAGCTGCCCGTCCGGCTGAACCCCTGACGGGTGCCGACGCAGTACGACCTGGCGCCCGTGCCGGCCAGCCTGCCGCCGTCGACGATCAGGTACTCGTCGCGGATCGGCCGGCCGGCCGGGACTCCAGGATCTCCCGGGTACCGGCCGCGTAACGGGCCTGCGCGGAGAGGCTGGAGCCGGAGATGTGCGGGGTCATCCCCTGGTGCGGCATGGTGCGCCAGGGGTGGTCGGCGGGTGCGGGCTGCGGGTACCGGACGTCGCCCGCGTACCCGGCCGGCCGCCCGCTGCGCAGCGCCCGGCCGACGGCGTCCCGGTCGGCGATCTGGGCCCGCGCGGTGTTGACGAGGCACGCGCCGCGCTTCATCGTGCCGAGCAGCTCGTCGCCGCACAGGCCCTCGGTCTCCGGGTGCAGGGGCGCGTTGACCGTCACGACGTCGCAGTGCGGAGCCATGGCGGCCGCGCTCTCGTGAAAGGTCACGTTCAGCTCGCGCTCGACGGACTCGGGCAGCCGGGTGCGGTCGGTGCAGTGGAGCTTCGCGTCGAAGGGCGCGAGGCGGCGCAGCACCGCGAGCCCGATCCGGCCGGCGGCCACGGTCCCGACGTGCATGCCCTCCAGCGAAGGCTGCGAGACATGGCAGGCGGCTGCCGCCCCGGCGAAGTGCCGCTCCCGGGCGAGCGCGACGAGGTATTCGAGCTGGCGCAGCAGCATGCGGCCTCCGCAGAGGTCTCGGCGAGGTGTACGGCGTTCGGGTCCGGGTCCAGGTGTACTGGATCGGCGGCGCCCGTTTGACTTCGAGTGCTCTTGAAGTCGTAGCGTCCGTGAAGAGAACGAGTCAGCGGGAAAGGCTGGGAGTCACATGCGACAGCGCAATCTGCGGGATCTTCAGGTGAGCAGCATCGGCCTCGGCTGCATGGGCATGTCCGCCTTCTACGGCACCGCCGACGGGGACGAGGGCGTGCGGACCATCCACCGCGCGCTGGAGCTCGGCGTCACCTTCCTCGACACCGCGCAGCTCTACGGACCGCTCACCAACGAGTCGCTGGTCGGCGAGGCGATCCGGGGGCACCGGGACGAGTACGTGATCGCCACGAAGTTCAACTACCGGATGGACAACGCCGTCCCCGGCGACATGAGCAGCATCGGCCCGCAGGACGGCTCGGCCGAGCACGTCCGCAGCTCCATCCACGGCTCGCTGGAGCGTCTTGGCACCGATTACATCGACCTGTACTACCAGCACCGCGTCGACCCGAACGTGCCGATCGAGGAGACCGTGGGCGCCCTGGCCGAGCTGGTCGCCGAGGGCAAGGTGCGGCACATCGGGCTGAGCGAGGCGAGCGCCGAGACGATTCGGCGCGCCAACGCCGTGCACCCGATCGCGGCCGTGCAGACCGAGTACTCGCTGTGGACCCGGGACCCGGAGGACGAGGTGCTGCCCGCCTGCCGGGAGCTGGGCATCGGTTTCGTGCCGTACTCGCCGCTGGGCCGAGGCTTCCTCGCCGGCCGGTTCACCTCCCCGGACGACCTCGACGCGAACGACTGGCGCCGTACCGGTCCCCGCTTCACCGGCGACAACCTGGAGGCCAACCAGCGGCTGGCCGCCAAGGTGAAGGAGATCGCCGCCGAGAAGGGCGTGACCCCGGCCCAGCTGGCCCTCGCCTGGGTGCTGGCCCAGGGCGAGGACATCGTGCCGATCCCGGGCACCAAGCGCGTCGGCTACCTGGAGCAGAACGCGGGCGCGGTCGACGTGGAGCTCACCAAGGAGGACCTGGCCAGGATCGAGGCCGAGGTGCCCCGGGCGGCGGGCGAGCGCTACGACGAGGCGGGGATGCGTTCCGTGAACCTCTAGGGGGCCGGACACCTCCCCGGATGCCGTGCGGCCTCCGGGGAGCCGTGCGGCTCGCGGTGGCCGGTCGACCGGCGGTGGCGCACGCTGGTGGCATGGGCAAGCTGCAGATCTGTGCGACGGGGCTGCGGCGCTCGTGGCAGTCGTCGCACGCGCTGCTGCTGCTCCCTGTCCTGCTCATCGTGGTGATCACGGTGGCGGACCTCCGCTCGCCGGAGGACATCCATCTGGGCCCCGCCCTGGTCATCGCCCCGGCGCTCACCCCGTCCTTCGCAGGGCCCCGGTCGACCGCGCTGGTCGGGGCACTGGCGGTGGCCGCCCAGGTGCTGGTCGCGGTCTTCCACGGCGGGCTGACCACCGCCAACCACGTCGTGCAGATCGTCACTCTGGTACTGCTGTCGGTGATCACGGTTGTCTACAGCGCGGTCCGTGAGCGGCGCCGTGCCCAGCTGGCGCAGGTCCGCTCGGTGGCCGAGGCCGCGCAGCACGTCCTGATGTGGCCGCTGCCCGAGCACATCGGCCCGCTGCGGATCGCCTCGCTGTACCTGGCGGCCGAGGACGAGGCGCAGATCGGCGGTGACCTGTACGCGGCCACCCGCTGCGAAAAGGAGGTCCGGGTCCTGATCGGCGACGTCCGGGGCAAGGGCCTGTCCGCGATCGGCGAGGCGGCGCTGCTGCTGAGCGCCTTCCGGGAGTCCGCCCACCGGCATGTCACCCTGCCGGACCTCGCCACCGCCCTGGAGCAGAGCGTGCAGCGGTACGCGGCGGACCTGGAGCCCCGGGAGGAGGCCGGCGAGCGGTTCGCCACGGCGCTGCTGGTCGAGATCCCCGACCAGGACCCGGTGACCCGCATGACCAGCGCCGGTCATCCGCCGCCCCTGCTGCTGAGCCCGGGGCACGTGGTCACCGTGCCGAGCCTGCACCCGTCGCCGCCGCTCGGTGTGCCCGGGGCGGACGGCAGCGAGCACACCCTGGACGTGTTCTCGTTCGAACCCGGTGACACCCTGCTGCTGTACACCGACGGTGTCGTCGAGGCCCGGGACGCGCAGGGCCGCTTCTACCCGCTCGCGGAGCGGGTCGCGCAGTGGACGGACGCCGCTCCGGAGGCGCTGATGCACCGCATCCGGCGGGACCTGCTGGCGCACGCCGGCGGCCGACTCGGCGACGACGCGGCCCTGATCGCCCTGCACCGCACCCCGGCCGTGCACCGCCGTCACCACCACGGCGTCCCCGGCCACGACTCGGCCCGGGCGTAGCGGACTTCAGAACTCCGTGGTCTGCGACTCCAGATACGTCTTCAGGAAGGCGAGCTTCGCGTCGCTGTCGGCCACCGCGAGCGTGCGGGAGTCCGCGCCGAGTTCCATGGTCTGCGGGGTGTCGGTGGCGAGGGCGGGCCAGTCGGCCAGGGAGCCGCCGTTCGGGTCGCCGGTGGCGGCGAAGCGGGCGACGTAGGAGGTGGTGGTGTCGGCGGTGTCGTAGTCCTTGGAGGTCCAGGGGCGGTCGGTGTTGTAGAGGTGGCCGAGCAGGTAGTAGACGTCCGAGCCCTCGAAGGCGCCGGTCGCGGCGGTGCCGATGACGGGGTTGGTGTCGTCGTACCCGGGCGGGACGCGGGTCCAGAAGTAGGTGTGGACGGCGCTGGAGTCGGCGGCCGTGTCCTTGAACTGGGTCGCCCACAGGAAGGTGGAGACGCGTTCCTCGTCGCGGGCGTAGGCGCTCAACTGCCGGGCGGCCGCCGTGTCGCCGTCCGCCGGGTACAGGCTCAGGAAGGTGTCCGCGAGCCCCAGCGGGCCGAACTCGGAGCGGGCGTAGGCCTGGAACGCGTCGAGGGTCGGCTTCAGGTCGGGCGAGGCGCCGTTCGCGTCCTTGCAGACGCCGGTCAGCACGGGCACGTCGGTCTCGGCGCGGGCCTTCAGGACGGCGGTGTAGGTGTCGGGCAGGACGTGCCCGTCGAGGACGTGACCGAAGTCGGCGGCGGTGTCGGCGGCCGCTGCGGCGACGATGTCGGCGGCGTCCAGCGCGCGCAGGCCGGCGAGGTCGGCTGCGCCCAGCCGGGCGGCGAAGCCGGTGCCGTCGGCCTCGGCGGCGGCGAGGGTCCGGTAGCGGCCGGGCCCCCGGGCGAGGGCCGGGTCCTTCGTGTACCGGACGCCCGAGGAGAGCAGCGCGCGGTGGTAGAGGCCGCCGGCCTGCCGGGACGCGAGCAGGATGTGCGCGATGGACGCGCCCAGTGACCAGCCCGCCAGGGTGACCCGGTCGGGATCGCCGCCGAACGCGGCGATGTTCCGCTGGACCCATTCCAGCGCCGCCACGACGTCCAGGACCCCCCAGTTGCCGGAGCCGCCGTACGCGGACTCGGCGGTCAGCTCGGGGTGGGCGAGACCGCCGAGCGGGCCGACGCGGTAGTCGGGGGTGACGACGACCAGGCCCTTGGACGCGAGCAGGGAGCCGTTGTAGATCTCCTGCCCCGACCACAGGGCCCGGTCACCGCCGTACAGCCAGACCAGGACGGGGCGGCTGTCCCCCGAACCCGTGGCCGCCGTCCAGACGTTGAGGTTCAGGCAGTCCTCGCCGAACTCGGGCACCTGGTCACCGGGGATGCCCGTGACCGGCTGCGGGCAGGCGGGGCCCCAGGAGTCGGCGGCGCGGACCCCGTCCCAGGCGGGGGCCGGCTGCGGCGGGCGCCAGCGGTTGGCGCCGGCGGTGGTGTCGGCGTACGGGATGCCCTTGTAGACGGTGACGCCGCGCAGGCTGCCCTGGACTCCGGTGACCTGGCCGGACTCCGTGGACACCGCCGTGGCGGCCGCCGTCCTGGCCTCGGCCGGTGTGGGCAGCGTGCCGAGCAGCCCGGCCGCCGCGGCGGCGCCGAGGAAGCCGCGCCGGTTCAACGGGGCCGAGGGCTTGTCTGTGTCGCTCACGAGGTTCCCTCTCGGGTGGTGGGGGGCGGGACGACCGACGAGCAGCCTGGCCCCGGCCACGCCCCGCGGCAACCGCATCCGCGGGACTCACAGCAGGTCAACAGCCTCCGAGAGCAACCGGGTTGGGCGAGCTGTTCAATTGTCTTTGGGTCAAAGTTAAGTCGTAAGGGTGGTCGTCGGCGGGAGCCGACTGCGAGACTCCGCTTCGCCTTTCACCGACAGGGAGTCCCCATGACCGAACTGCAACCCCCCACCCGCAGACGGCCGCTCCGCAAGGCCCTCGCCGCCGCTCTCGGTGCGCTCGCGCTGGTCGTCGCCGTGCCCGCCACCGCGCACGCCGACGTCCTGACCCTGCTGCCGCAGAACGCCGACGGTCTGGAGCAGACGTTCTCCCCGGCCTACGACTACGACGGTGACGGCTGCTACGCCACCGCGGCCATCGGCGCGGACGGCACCATCAACCCCGGTCTGAAGCTCGGCGGTGACGTCAACGGCCACTGCCACGACTACGCGCAGCTCGCCAACGCCAACACCTACTCGCGCGAGAAGTGCAACAACGGCTGGTGCGCGGTGATGTACGCCAGCTACTTCGAGAAGGACCAGGCGACGTACGGGCCGTTGGCCATCGGGCACCGGCACGACTGGGAACACGTGATCGTGTGGATCCAGAACAACCAGGTGCAGTACGTCTCGGTGTCCCAGCACAGCAGCTACCTGGTGCAGCCGGCCTCGGCGATCCGGTTCGACGGCACCCACCCGAAGATCGTCTACCACAAGGACGGCCTGTCCACCCACGACTTCCGGTTCGCCAACTCCAACGACGACCCGCCGGAGAACGTGACCGGCGGCTGGTTCTTCCCGCGTCTGGTGGGCTGGGACGGCTACCCGGCGGGCTACCGCGACAAGCTGATGAACGCGGACTTCGGCGACGCCACCATCAAGATCAAGGACGGCTCGTTCAACGCCAACCTGGGCTACTCCATGCCGTCCGGGATCTCGTTCGACCCGAACGCCTGACTCAGGCGGGGCCCTCGACCAGCCGGGCCAGCCTGTCGAGGGCCATCCGCGTACCCAGCTCGTTGTCCTCGGGGCGGATGCCTTCGGGGAGATCCTCGTGCAGGACCTCGACATCCGTGGCACCGTCCGCCCCGGTGAGCGTGGTCGTCATCCTCATGGTGCCGCGCACGGTCTCGTCGCCGGTCTCGAACTCGACGACCTCGACGACCAGTTCGTCCGGGACCAGCCGGGCGAAGTGCCCCCGGTAGGTGTCGGTGCGCCCGCCGGACTTCCCGGCGCGGCCCGGGTCGTCGTAGTCCAGTGACACCCGGAACTCACCGCCCTCCCGGGCGTCGAATGCGAGCACCCGGGCGGTCATGCCGTCCGGGACCCGCCAGGCGGCGACCGCCTCCGGGTCGAGCAGGGCCCGGTAGACGGCGGCCGGGGGCGCCTGTACCCGTCTGCTGACACGCGTGCTGTGCATGGATCCGACAGTACCCGCGCAGCGACCGTGCCGGGGCCGGGAAGGTGAGCCGGGCCCCGGCACGGAACCCGTGCTACGGCTTGCGGGCGACCGCTCCGTACATCGCGATGTCCTCGTCGCGGATGCCCTGCTCGCCGGTGCCGTCCGGGTGCCACTTGTGGACCTGGACGATGCCCGGCTCGACCAGCTCCAGGCCCTCGAAGAACTCGTGGGCCTCGTCGATGGTGCGCAGCCGCATCGGCATGTTGCGGGCCGCGTACTCGCGGGCGACCCGGCCCACCTCGTCGGGCGCGAACTCGGCGGTGCCGATGGACATCGCCAGGTAGCTGCCCGAGGGAAGAGGGTCGAGGAGACGGCGGACGATGCCCACCGCGTCGTCCTCGTCCAGGACGAAGTGGACGATCGCGATCACCGTGAGGGCGACCGGCTCGGTCAGGTCGAGGGTCTCGCGG
>NZ_JAEKKT010000163.1 GCF_019510245.1 Streptomyces sp.
ATGGTGTCGCCGGCCTGCACGGCGGTCTCGGGATCGGGGTTGGGTTCCAGGGCGCCGTCGGCGCGGCGGATCAGCAGGGGCAGCGCTCCCCCGCAGGCCTGTCGCAGGGGCCGGCCCACGAGGCGGGAGCCGGCATCGAAGCGGATCTCCTCGATCCGGACGTCGGAGCTGCCGGCCCGGGTGAACTCCAGGAAGTCCACCACGTGCGGGCGGACCGCCAGCAGAGCCATCCGCCGGCCGCTGGTGATGTAGGGAGAGACCACGCTGCTCGCGCCAGCGTGGGTGAGGCGTTCGGCCGACGCCGCCTCCGAGGCGCGCGAGACGATGGCGAGCGAGGGGTTAAGGGAGTGGGCGATCAGGGTGATGTAGACGTTCTCGGCGTCCGAGTCGACCGCGCAGACCAGGCCGCGGGCGTGCGTGATGCCCGCGCGGCGCAGCACCTGCTCGGAGGCGGCGTTGCCGATCAGGTAAGGCGCGCGATCACGCTGCAGCTGCTCTTCCAGGGCGGCCTTGTTCTCGATGACGACGAAGGGGACGCCCTCGGCCTCGAACTCGCGGGTCACGGCCTGACCGACCCGCCCGTAGGCGCAGACGATGAAATGGTCGCGCAGCGTGTCGATGCGGTGCTGCATGCGCCGCTTCCTTCCCGCGGGCCCGAACCGCCCCTCCACCAGTGCTGTCCCGATCAGCCCCAGGGTCGCGACGAAGACCGCGACCCCCACCACCGCCAGCGCGGCGGTGAAGAGTTTGCCGGCCTCGGTGAGCCGGTCGGCGCCGGAGAACCCTTCCGTGGTCAGCGTCATCACCGTCATATAGACGGCGTCGGGCAGCGAGAACCCGAGCAGCGCATACCCGCCGACGCCAGCTACGAGCAGCGCCAGGAGGGCGAACGCCGCCAGGAGCACCCGCCGGCCTGTGCGTGACGGCCACACAGCACCTCCTGACCCTTCACCTTTGTCTTCAGTGTCCTCGCCAGGCATCGGGGAGCAACACGGAAGCGGTGCGGCGCCATGGGGGTGGGCGGGGTACGCCGGATGCGCGGTGGACGTACGCCAGGTGGACGCGAAGGGAGGCGGGAGAGCGTCCCGCCGGAGGGGTACCGGTGGGATCGTTCGACTCGTGGGCAGCCCCGGTGGCGATGAGCTGTCGATTCCGGGCCCGTGTGTGGCGTAGCTGACGCGTTTGTTTATTGATCTTGGTTGTGTCCTGGTGTTGCTCAGTTGTATTGAGCGGTAGGTCTGTTCCGTGGGTGGGGTTTATGCGGAGTCGAGTGTCCGGCGCCGGAGGATACGTGGGCTGAAAACGCTGGATCAGGGCACGGGCCGCCACGTCATCATCGGTCTCCGTCCGCAAACGGACGATGGTGTCCCGCCTCGGTAGCCGGGCCCGGGGGCCCCGGGGGAGGGGGCGTTACGCCGGCCGGAGCGGTCATATCCGGCGTTATCGCGGAACTGCGGACCACCCGGCCGGACGGACGCGGGCGTGGCCTCGCCCTCGATCACGGTTCCTGGTCCGTGGCCGTCCGGTGTTCTCGGCCTTGGGTGTCATTCCCGGTGCCGTGTCAGTGCCTCTCGCACGGCGGTGATGGCGATGCGCTCCTGCTCCAGGCGTAGGTGCGGCCGGTAGGCGCCGGTTCGCAGGTCTTCGTCGAGGCGGCCCTCCTCGGGGGTGAGGCGTGTCAGGCCGCCGCGTGCCTGTGTCTTCTCCTGGCCCCAGTGGGACTCGTGGGCGAGGAGGGTGGCGCGGTCCATGAGCAGTGACGTGGTGTGCGGGAAACGTCCTCGGACCTGGTCCAGGATGGCGAAGCCATGGGTGTCGATGTCGCCCCAGTAACAGAGGTCGACATCGTCGAGCCAGGGCAGATGACGCAGCAGGGCAGCGGCATATCCGGAGCCGAGGATGGCGACGGCGTCGGGGACCGGCGGCAGCGAGAGGTAGGTGATCTCGTTCTCGAGGACGAAGACGGTGCGCACCCCCGGGGACCAGCCGGCCAGTTCTTCGGCGCGGACGGTGAGTTCGCTGAAGGGCAGGGGAGAGGCGCCGAGGTAGCGCAGGCGGATGTAGATGGGTTTGGTGCGGAAGCCGTACCGTGCGACGAGATCGCTCTTCGGTGCGCTGGTGTTGACGCGACTCTCGGGGAGCACACAGTCGAGGAGTTCGGCGAGGATTCCTTTGTTGGTCTCGATGAACTTGGTGTCCACGCCCGGAGTGTCGATCTCGCGCAGGTAGACCGCCTCGGTGTCGTGGTCACGGATCCAGCACGTGGTGCGCACGAGCCGGTGCCAGTCTGCGGCGTGGGTGAGGACCTTCATGGGGTGGTCGGCCATCCACTGTGCGATGCCGGGGTCCTGGCGTGCGGTCTGCTCGTGCAGGGTGTGGAAGTGGTCGACCTGGGTGGTGACGCGGAGCAGTGTCCAGAGGCGGTCGCGGGTGTCGACCCAGACTCGGGCCGGAACGGTGTTCGACGGGGTGCCGTTGCGGCCTCCGATGGATTTGGTCTGGATGCGCAGATGCGGGTGTCGGTCGGGAGCCCAGCACTGGGCCCAGGCGAGTGCCTGCTCGTAATGCTGCAGGGCATCGGCCGCGGTCGGGCCCTTCAGCGGCACTCCGATGGCTTCGAAGGGGCGTCCGCCCGCGGCGGCGGTGAGGTAGCGGCCGCTGGTCCACTTGCGGCGCAGGGTTTCCACCACATGCTCGGGGCGGGTCCATTCTGCCGGGGTCACGACTGCTTCCTCGGGGGCTGGTTCGCCTGCTGGGCTGCTGCCTGCTTGCGGGCCCGGAACTCCTCGATGGTGAGGTTGTTCAGGCGGGAGCGGGTCTTGTCGGGGCGGTCGACGTAGCCGACGCGGGTGACGTGGGGCTCGATGACGTGGAGTTTCTGGAGCGGGGTGACGACGAGGAGCTGCAGACCCAGGCGCTGGAACAGGTCGAGGGCGAAGTGGGCGGAGGGGTCGTCACCGCGTCCGAAGGCTTCGTCGATGGTGACGAAGTGGAAGGTCTTGGGTTTCGCGGCGGTGGGGTCGATGCGGAACTGGTAGGCGAGGGAAGCCGCGAGGATGGTGTAGGCGAGTTTCTCCTTCTGGCCGCCGGACTTGCCGCCGGAGTCGGAGTGGACCTCGTACTCGGCGTCGTCCTCGCGGTTGAGTTCGCTGGCGGAGAAGACGAACCAGCGCCGCACGTCGGTGACACGGGCGGTCCACTCCTTGTCTAGACGGGTGTGCTCCGGGCGGCCCTTGAAGCGGTCGAGGAGCACCTTGACCTGGAGGAACTTTTCCTCGGTATAGGTGTCGTCGGCGTCGTTCGAGAGTGCTTCGCTGGTGCAGGCGCGCAGGTCGTGCTGGAACTCGCGGATCTCCTTGTTCGGCGTGGGGGCGGCGTTGAGCCGGATGTAGCGGCCCGGGTTGTAGTCGATGCCGGCCAGCGAGGTGTTGATCACGTCGATGCGCTCGCGGATCTGCTGCTCCTGAGCGCCGAGGCGGGCCTGGAAGGAAGCGATGTCGCGGATGACGTTGGTGCGCAGGTATTGGAGGAACTGCTCCTCGAACCGGGGCAGGTCCTCGTCGGTGAGCCGGCTGTGCAACGCGCGGTAGCCGTCGGCGGATTCGATGGTGTTGTCCAGCTCGGCGGTGTGGACCGGGTACCTGCTGCGGAAGGCGGTCATCAGCCCCGCTGCCTGGCTGCTGGCGTGGCGCAGGGCGTCGTGGCGGCTGCCGCTGCTGCGCAGCAGACGTGCTTCGGCATGGCGCTCGGCGTCGTCCAGCATCTCCAGGAGTCTGTGCTCGTCGCTGTCGGCTGCGGGCAGGAACTTCCTCAGGGCTTCCTCGTGCTCCGCCATGCCGTCGAGGTCGCACTGCGCGAGGAACGTGGTGGTCCTGCCCAGCAGGCTGGCGATGTGCTGGACGTCGCGGCGCAGACCGCCCAGTTCCTCCTGCCCCGTGGTGAACGTCTTGCTGCTCTGTACGATCTCGTTCTCGGTCCACTGGAGCTGCGCGGTGAGCTTGTCCAGGCCGGCTTCTGCTTCCAGGGCTTTCTTCTGCTGCTCGAACTGCTCGATGTCCGCGACGGTGCCCCGCCAGTCGAGTTCCGCGTAGGTGTCGACGCTGGCCAGCAGGGTGAGGGCGGCACTGGTTCCGGCGCGGGCCCGCTGCTGCTTCTCGAGTTCCCGGGTGGCCGTGGTGATGTCGGCGCTTTCGCGGGTGAGGCGGGTGGCCTCGGCGAGGAGGGCGTCGAGCTTGGCCTGGTTGCTCCAGCCCAGCACCCAGTTGCGCCGGTCGTCGATGCGGTAGGCGTCGTTCTTCTCGTGGCGGCCTCCACCGCCCTTGACAAGGCCCTGCCGGGTGACGGCGGGCCGGGTGGCGCGGGTGAACGCATCCAGGTCTTCGGCGCACAGGTAGTCGGCACGCGAGCGCAGCCGCGCGGCGAGCCAATCGCGGGCCCAGCTGTCGGACTTGAGCTGGATTTTGCCGGTCAGCAGGGTGGGGGCGTCCGGCAGCGTGGTGATGGGTGTGTGGGCGGGGACGTGGTAGTAGACCAGTCTGAGGCCCAGGTGACGGCCGTTGACCCAGGCCGAGACGGTGTCGTAGTGGGCGTGGGGGATCAGCAGGGACAGGGCGAACCCGTGCAGTACGCGCTCGGCGGCGCCGGCCCATTCGGCTTCGTCGTCGCGGACCTGGATCAGCTCGCCGGTGAACGGCAGGACTTCGTCGGAGACGCCTGCGGCGGTGGCGAGTTCGTGGCGTAGGGCCAGCAACTGGGCGGGGATGCTGGAGCGCTGCTGCTGCAGGCTGGTGATCTCGAGTCGCAGCGCGTCGGTCGCGGTGGTGTTGTCGTGGCGCGCGATGGCGAGATCGTCGAGTTTCCCGCGGGCTTGCTGCTCTTGCTCCTCGGCCCGGGAGCGGGCGGTGGAGATCTGATTGGTCCGCTCACGGAAGGAGGCGGCGTCGGGGACGGGATCCATGCCGGCCTGCGTGAGCCAGGTGCTGTACTCGGTGGCGCGCTTGCGGCGCCGTTCGCGTTCGCGGCCGAGCTCTTCGATCCGGCCGGTCAGGGAGACGAGCTTCTCCCCGCCGACTCCGTCGATACGGCGCCGCAGGCCGTCCGCCGTCCCGCGCAGCTGTTCCAGCTGTCGCTCACGAGTGGACTGCAGTTCCTCCAGTTCCGCCGCACCGGACATAAGCGCGGTGTGACGTGTTGTGAGGAGCCGGTAGCGGTGCTGGGCGAAGAACGCGGGGACGGCACCGCGGCGCTTGTCCAGGGCGGTGATCTCCCTTTGGACGGTGTCGTACCGGTCGCATGCCATCACGATCGGCGTCAGGTCCTCGATCATCCGACGGGCCCGGACGACTTCGTTGTGGCTGGCGGTGAGCGCGTCGAAGTGGGCGACGATCTTGTCGACGGCCGTCTTCGCGTCGAACGGCTCCAGCATCCGCTCGCGGACGAACTCGTCCAGGCTGCCCACGGCCTTCATCGACACCGTCTGGTGGAACAGGTCCAGGGCCTGCAGGCTCGGGATGCCCAGACCTCTCAGCAGCGCCTTGCCGTACTGGGTGTATGTGCTGCCGTGGATGGTGGCCCCGCGCTGTTTCAGCTGTCGGCGCAGGTCGGTGATGTCGGTGCCGAAGCCGGTGAAGTCGGTGTCGATGGACAGCGGTGCCTCGGCGGTGAGGTAGAACCGCTCGGGCTGCCCGCTGCTGGTCGGGGATGTCCAGTAGAAGACTTGGGCGAGCGTGAGGTGGGTGCCGAGGGCGTAGTTGGCGAAGACGCCCAGGATCACGCTGTAGGACGTATGGTCGCGCAGCCCCACGGGGCGGGTGGTGTCCGATGCCTCGACGCGCTCGTTCTTGTGATGGCCGAGGACGTAGGACCGCAGGTCGCGCTCCTTGGCGTCGGCGCCCGCCGCTTTGTTGTAAGCGATTTTGTGGGCGGGCAGAAGCAGCGTGGTGAGCGAATCGACGAGGGTGGACTTGCCCGATCCCACGCCCCCGGTGAGCAGGGCACAGTGCCCGTCGATGGTGAAGGTACAGGTGGTGCCGTGGAAGGTGCCCCAGTTGAGCACCTCCAGACGGGCGAGCCGGTAACCGGGGCCGACGCCGAACGTGCTGGCCGACTCTGCTGGCGTCGCCTGCCGGGGGATGAGCGCTGCCGGGTCGGTGGTGAGGGTCATGTGTCGTCCTTGGCCGTGGTGGAGGCAGCGTCGCGGTAGGTGGCGAGGAGGCCGTTGAAGTCGTTGAGGGCCTGGGCGTCGACCAGGGCCTTGATGTGGCGGCGGACCTCGTAGGCGCCGGTCTGTTTCGTCTGGCGCAGTGCCTTGAGGTCGACGAGCTTCTTGATGTGGGCGTCGATCTGGTCAACGAGCTGGGCTTCGTTACTGCGTGGGGGGAGGAAGCCGCGGACCATCTCGACCAGGTCGTCGCGGGTGAGTACCAGGCGCGGGTCGGCGGAGTCGGCGTCGCTGTCCGCGAGCCGTCCGCGCAGCAGGACGAGCATCAGGCTGACGGGGAACGAGAGCCGGTGGCGGGTGACCAGCCGCGGCACCGGGACGCCGTCGTCACGGGAATCGAGATCCTGCTGCCGGACGTAGGCGTAGCCCTCGGCGCGGTCGATGACGACGTCGAGGCCGATCACGCTGAGGTAGTCGCCGATCGCCGCCTGCTGGCCGACGATCTGCTCCCAGACGGCAGGGGCGTCACTCTGATAGAGCACGCCCGCTTTCAGCAGGTGAACCACGGGGACGGTCAGGGCGTCGCTCACTCCTGCTCCGCCTTTCCGGCGGCGGTGCCGCCTTCGTCGCGTACGAACGTCACATGCGGCACTCTCGCCTGCGTGTGCCCGGGCACGTGAACGCGCGGGTAGACCAAGAGGTCGGTGCGGTCCGGGTTCACGATCATGTCCAGGCCGGGGTGCTCCACCTGGAAGTAGGCGAGCAGTTCCGCCAGCCCCAGGGCCAGCGGGTGGTCGTCGACGATGGCGGCCAGGTTCGCCTGGCCGCTCGGGCTTGCGGCGACCGCCTCCAGGACATGACCGGCCAGCGCCTCGGTGTCGACGTGGACGCCGGAGAAAAGCTCGGAGATGTCCACCTCCGCGTCCTCGGATTCATCCACCGCGACGGTGTCCAGCTCGATGCGTTCGACGGGCATGTACAGCCGTCGCTCCATCGGCAGCGTCAGATGTGCCTGAGGGATGTCCAGCGTCATGCCGGGCAGGTCGGCTCGGCCTTCCAGGGCGGTGACGTGGCGCTGGATGGAGCGCACCAGCGCCAGTACGCGGCGGTCCTCCGCTCGGCTGCGGTCGACCAGGAAGCGGCGCAGTTGCTCGGTCAGCTGCCGGACTGTGTCCTGGGTGTTCTCGGCTGCCTCCAGCCAGGCGAAGGGGATCTGCAGCAGGCTCTGGTTGGTCCTGCCGTCCAGTTGCGGCAGCTGGTTGACCTGTTGCAGCAGCTCCCGCAGTTCCTGCTGGCGGCGGGGGGAGAGGAGGTAGTCGAAGAATGCCTGGAAGCTCTGTCCCTGATCGGACCGGGCGATCTCGTCGCGGTCCAGCAGGAACGCGGCCAGTTGCTCTCCCTTCCCGCCCTCGGCGGTGGCGACCTGGTGGCGCAGCCGTACGTCCAGTTCCCGAAGATTCGCCTCCACCTCGCGGAAGTCCCGCAGGAGTTCGACCGCGGTGCTCTCCACCTGCTGGTAGCGGTCCAGCAGAGCGAGCGGGGACAGCATGTCGACCTCACCGGCGCGCAGCCGGGCGATCTGGGCGTCGATCGCGTCACGCTCCCGGCGCAGTTCGTCGATGCGTGTCTGCGGATCGGTCTCCGTTCCGAACGCCATCTGCCGCAGGAGCGCGACGATGGTGTTCAGGCGGGACTCGGTTCCGATGAACGAACGTGCGGGCAGGTCCCGCACCCAGGCCACGGCCTTCTCGAGTGCCGCAGTCGCGTCGAAGTGCGCCTCGTCCTCCCCAGGCGGGTAGTACTTACGCAGCCAGCCGTTCTTCGTCCACTCCGCCAGATAGGCGTCGGCAGGCCGGGGAAACGAGCCGGGCTTTTCCTCGTTGAGGAGGTAGAGCCGGTCGTCCAGCCGGGACTCCAGCACGGTCTCCGGCACACCGCGCGCGTTCTCGTCGACGAACACCGTGCCGCAGAACGACAGCACCAAAGCGGCATTGTCCGCGCGCAGCAGCACCCACGCCGGATGACGCATGAGCTCTGTGACCTGGTCGAAATCCACACAACCCCCCGATCGCATGCAAAGTCTGTCCTGCCCCGGGCACAGCAGGTGACGTCACTCTAGAAACCGGCACTCACAAAACCCGGAAAAACGAATGAATTTGCGAATTCGGCGGGAAAGCCCCGTACTCGGGCGTTGACGTTGCGCGGGCATCATGCGGCGACGCGGTGTCGGGCGAGCTTGTCCAGCATGACCTGGTTGGCCTCCCACCCGTCAGGGAACTTCGCGCGCACGGAAAGGTGCACCGGGTCGGTGGACGGGTGGCTGTCGAGGAGGTCGGTGATTCCTTCGCGGGCGACGACGATGCATGCCTGCCGGTGGCGGGAGGCGAGGACGCACAGCCGCCCGGCCTCCAGATGGAAGGCCGTGGCGTCCCGGCGGCCGGACAACGGGTGCACGACGATGACGACTTCGAACTCGCGGCCCTGCAACCGGTTCGCAGTGTCCACCGCCACGCCCCGCGCGGCGGGGTTTCCGGTCCGGGCGAGCGCGGCCCGGACCAGGTCGGCCTGGTCGCGGTGGGCGACGCCGATGGCGATGTGACCGGCGTCCAGGGGCCGTCCGTCCGGGTAGCGCTCGCAGGTGGCGATCGCTCCGCGGATCAGCAGCCGGGCGGCGAGATCGGCGGCGGTTCGGAGAGTCTCGGTGTCGGTGCGCGGTACGTGTCGGCGGGGCAGTTCGTGCAGGGCCCAGCCGGTGGTGAACGCCTTGGCGAGGGTCTCGTCCAGGTCGGTGCGGGCGAACCCGGTGGTGCTGAACTCCAGGGCCCGGGTGGCCTCTTCGGTGCCGGCGGTGAAGCGGTTGAAGGGGTAGAACGCCTGGGCGATGGTCGGTGCGGCCGAGGCGGGCAGGCGCCAGGACACCGGCAGCCGGTGCACGGGGATACCGGGGTTGTGTTCCAGCATCACGCTGACGCCGTTCTGCGTCGGGTCGTGCGGCAGCCCGATCCAGCGCTCGGTGCCGACGATCGTGAACGGGTCCAGCTGGCCCGGGTCGCCGACGAACAGACCGCGGTCGAAGCGTTCGACGATCTGCAGCAGCATGTCCGAGCGCATCTGGTAGGCCTCGTCCAGGATCGCCCAGCCGAACGTGGTGGCGTCGCGGACGGTGGCCCACTTGGCGGCGGTGCCGACGACGATCCGGCAGCCGGCCAGATCGGCCAGGGTGCGCCCGATCGTGGTGTTCGTCAGCTCGCTCAGGGACTGCGGCGGGCTGTAGGTGCTTGCGCTCAGACGGCCGAGGGGAAGGTCGGGATGCTTCTCGGCGAGCCGCTCGATCAGGTCGTCGACCTGGTTGTTGGTCTGGGCGACGATGATCGGGCGTTCGCCGCCCGCCGTGAGTTCCTGGGCGGCGTCGACCACCAGGGTGCTCTTGCCGGCGCCCGGCGGGGAGTCGACGACGACGGCCCTGTGCCGGGAGTCGGCCAGGTCGGCCAGGATTGCTGCGGTGGCGGCGCCCGCAGCCGCGGACGCGTCGAACGTGGTGGTGTCGTCAGTCGTCATTGCCCCACTCCTCTGCGGCGGCGCCCTCGGGTACGGCGGATTCGGTGTCCGGCCCGTCCGGGCCGGCACTGTGCGTCCACGGGGTGTGATCGGACACCGGGAATCGTGGCTCCGGGCGCCACCCCGGGTCGGGTAGGTAGTCGATGCTCTGGCCGGGCTCTGGCACCGTGCCCGGCTTCGGGGCGACAGAGCGCCCCATTCCGCCCGTGACCTCCACCATGACCAGCGTGGCGTCCCCGTCGGGAAGGACGGAGACGATCACGGCCTTGTGACCGGCCGGCATGGACGGGCTGATCAGCCTCGTGTCGGCGGCCAGCCGCACGGGATCCTCGGTGCGGACGGTGACCCGCGGTCGTGGCACCCGCCTGTTCTTGGCCGTGGTGACCGTCCGGCCGGATTCGGTCTCCACGACCGTCCCGGCGAACGCCTCCCCGGCGCTGCGCCGGTCCGCCCGCACGAACCGGTCGTCGAACGCCGTCTCGGACTCGAAGTCGGCCAGCGCGCGTTCCAGCCGGCTCAGCCTCCGGGCCGCGCTGATCGCGGTGTCCCGCTTGCGCTGCGGAAGGCCCCCGGCGTCCCGGTCGTCGGAGTAGCGGGTGAAGGCCGCGCAATCGCGTTCGAAGCGCCTGGCGGTCTGCGGCGCCTCGGGCACGGACCGCAGAAGCGATATGGCCTCCCACACCATGCGCCAGGTGGGCTGGATCTGCCCCGCGATCAGCTCCCGCAGGTCGGACTCGGCGGTGGCCAGCGCACGCGGGTCACCGAGGGTGCGGGCTGTGTCGAACCGTCTGATCGCCGGCGCCAGGTCGCGGTTGTCGAATTCGGGGGAGGTCGTCGGGCCCGCTGGCGGGCACACGTCCGGGTTCTCCGCCTCGGCCATGGCCTGCTCGACGCTCAAGCCCGCCGGGGGAGAGATCCAGGCCATCAGGGAGGCGAGGTTCTGGTCCTCCAGCGTGCTCTGGCCGGTCGCCCAGTGCTCGGTGAGCATCCCGGTGACGGGCAGCAGAAGGGAGGTGCCTGCCTGCTCGGCCCTGTCGACCAGGAACGTCAGCCACATGCCGAACTCGGGGACGACATCCGGCACCGCGTGAGGACCGGACGTCGAGCGGAAGCGGCACATGCGTCCCAGATCGGCCAGGGCCTTGACGCCGCCGGGGTTGGGCACCAGGACCTGCGGCGCGTCGGTGTACAGGGAACGCTCGTCTTCACCGCGGCGGTTGTGACGGAAGGAATCGATGTAGTCCACCACGATCCGGCCGAGACCGGCGGCGAACGCGAACCGCTGGTCCCGGTTGCGGGGCTGAGACACGACCAGCAGCGTCCCGGTCCTCCTGGAGGAGCCGACCATCGCGGCCAAGGGCGCCCCGGCCTCTCCGGCCATGGCCAGCGGGACGATCACCACCGGCCGGCCTGACAGACGCCGGTGCCGGTACTCGGTCAGCGGCACCGCCCGCATCGACTCCATCGCCTGCACATGCGCCAACGCCGACAGTATGCTCACGCCGCACCTCCGAGACCTTCCAGTTCGGTGCGCAGCCGTGCTGCGTGCCGCAGGGCGTGGGCCATCTCGGACTGGGCCTCGCTGGGCTGCAGTTCGCCGTGGGCCAGCCCCATCACCATGGTCGTGGTGTCGATACCGCCGAACTGCTCGCGCACCACCGGCCCGAGGACATCCAGCGAGGCCTCCGCGCGGGCACGGCTGCGGCAGTAGAACGCCATCTCGCAGTGGTTCAGGCAGTCCGGACGGTAGGTCACCAGGACCCGGTCCAGCGATGCGGCCAGTTCCCCGGCCGGGCGCCGGGGCCGTTGCTCCTCATCCAGGTCGAGATCGAAGGTGAGGCCCTCGGGCACCAGGTCCACCAGGTCGCCGATGCGCTCGATGCGCGACAGCTGGCGGCTCAGCGCGGCCACCTGCTTGCGGGCATCGACGAACGCCGCGGTCGGCCGGTTGGTGAAGTCCTTCGGCGCGACCAGCACGACCGTGTCGGACACGGCCTGCCCGTCGATACCGGCCCGCGCGAGCAGGTCACGCAGCGCGATGATGTACGCGCACGCCTGCGTGGTCGCCGCCCGCACCTGCGTGGGATCGGCCTGCCCGTCGAGGATCGGGAAGCTCTTGATCTCCACGATGTGAAAGCGCCCGTCGACACGGAACGCCACCAGGTCCGGCTCCAGGAACGCCTCGTGCCCGCCGACCCGCAGGCGCAGCATCGGATGGTCGAACAAGGTGCCGTCACCGTCACCCCGGGCAGCCTGCAGCAGCACCTGTGCGGTGCGGTCGTGGCGCACCGCGGCGCGGCCGTCGCCGCCGACGTTGTTCAGGTCCTCGTACCCCACCTCCGGCAGCGTCAGCTGCAGGGTCTCGCGCAGGACCCGCACCAGCTCCGCGCAGCCGTTGTCCTTCACCATCGTCTCGAAGGCGTTTCCGCGCGCGAGGGCGAAGACGGACTGGCCGAAGGGCGAGGGGTGGCCGGCGTGCGCGGCGATTGCGGCCTTGTCAGAGCCGGAGGCGTCGAGCAGTGCCCGCAGTGTGCAGCGCGGGTTGTTCTGCAGGGCCGCCAGCGACCGGGCGTTGTAGTCCAGGCGCTTCGCGGATCCGCGAAGCGCGGCGAGGCGTTCGTCGACTGGTGCATTCACGGTCTCGTAGATCCTTGCGGGGGAGAAGGGACTGCTGAGCGTCAGGGGTCAGGCCCGGGCCGTCCGCAGGTACGTCACGCCCTGCGCGGGCGCGCCGAACAACTGCTGGTCGTCCTTGAGCGACTTGCGTGCCCGCCGGGCGGCCTCCGCCCGGGCGGCGCGGTCGGCGTCGGCATGCACGTCCAGCTCGGCCCCGGCGGCGTCGATCACCTGCTGCGGGTCCATCGCGCCCTCGTGACCGGCCACGCTCCTCGGCAGGGCGTCGGGGATGTTCACCGCGAAGCGCCACAGCAGCCGCAGCGCCTCCGGACCGGGCCCGCCGGCTGTGGACTCGGCCGAGGTGCGCACGGCCTCGGCGATGCGGATCGCGCCGGTGAGGAAGTCCACGCGCGGTGACAGCGGGCCGATCATTCGCTGGTCCAGCGTCCAGGTGCTGATGGTGATGAGCGCCCGCACCGGCGTCAGCAGGTCGTGCGCCAGTGCCGGGCACAGGTAGTACGGCCGGGCGCCGGGGCTGGACCGGTAGGAGCGCTCCTCGTCCCGGCGCAGGCTGGAGAGCTTGGACGCGGACAGCTCGCCCGGGAAGAACGCCTCGTGCACGCCGACGATCAGTTTGGGGGCGGCCGGGGTCCCGAGCAGCATCAGGGCACGGTGGACGTGCTCGCGCGCCGGGAGCTGTGACCCCCGCGCGGCCGGAGCCGCTGCCGGTACGGGGTGAGGCGGGGTGGTGGCCGGTTCGTCGGCGTCGACGAGGGCGTCCCAGGCCCGCTCGGCGCGGCGCAGTTGCATCCGCAGCTCGCCGGCGCGCTCGGTGTCACCGGCTGCGGAAGCGTCGCGAATCGCGCGGCGCAGGGTGCTGATGCTCTTCTCCAAGGCGTCCAGCGGATCACTCATGCCCCAGACGTTACCAGAGTTCCAGAGCTTTCCAGACTTCTTCCCGAGATTCGGTGTACAGTCGGCGCCACCGAACCTCCGGCCGCAGCGGCGCAGCCCGCGCCGCCCCGCAGACCGTTCCCCTGGAGGCACCCCGTGACGGGACGCGTGTTCCACACCTCCGACTGGCACCTGGGCCGCCAGATCGGCCGCTACCGGCGTGATACCGAAGTCGACGCCGTCCTGGACGAGATCATCGACATCGCCGCCGATTTCGCCCCCGACCTGATCGTGCACAGCGGCGACCTGTTCGACAGCTCCCGACCGGGCCTGGACGACCTGCGCCGTGCGGCGCAGGTACTGCGCCGCCTCGGCGAGATCGCGCCCGTGGTCGTCGTCGCCGGCAACCACGACACCACCTACGTCCTGGCGTTCCTGAAGTTCATGCTGAGCGACATGGGAACCCGCGAAGGGGACGAGGCCAGGGTCCGCTTCGCCACCGACGCCCGCCCCGACGGGCTGCTCGTGGCCGAATACCCCACCAGAGGCGGGGAGCTGACACTGCGCATCGGCGCGCTGCCGTACCTGCACCCCAACCGGTTCACCTACGACTTCGCCGACCCCGGCATGACAACCGCGGCCTACACCGAGCGGATACGCATCGTCCAGGCCGACGTGTACCGCCGCCTGGCCGCGGGCCGCGGCGCACGGGACGTCCTGATCTTCGCCGCCCACCTGTTCGTCGAGGGGGCCACCCCTTCCCACTCGGAGCGGAAGATCTCCCTCGCCGCCGAGTACGCAGCCGCCGCCGCTGACCTGCCCGAGGTCGCCTACGGCGCCCTCGGCCACATCCACAAGCAGCAGTCTGTCGGCCGTGCCGGCTTCCCGGCCCATTACGCGGGCAGCCCGCTGCAGATGGACTTCGGCGAGAGGGGCGACACCAAGGGCGTGGTGCTGGCCGAGGTCGGCCCGGGCATCGAGCCCCGCATCGACTTCGTGCCGCTGACCGCCGGCCGCCGTCTGATCCGGCTGGAAGGCACCTTGGAAGAGATCACGCAACGCGCCAGCCGTGTTGGAGACGCCTGGGTGAAGGCGGTGGTGAGCGTGGAGGTCTCCAACCCCTTCCTGCCGGACACCCTCGCCAAGATGATGCCGCAGGCGACGCTCGTCGACATCGACGAACGCCGCACCGGGGCAGCCGACCGTGTACTGGACCGGGAGGCCTCCACCGGAGAACTCCCCGATGTCGAAGACCTGTTGCGCGACTACCTGCCCGGCCGCGGCACCACCGGCCTGGCTCTGGACCGTGCCATGGCCGCCCTCGCCCATCTGCAGGCCGAACCTGACCCCGACGATCCCGCCCCGTGCTGCGAGGAGAATCTGCTGACCGCGGCCATCGCCGGCCAACCCCTCGACACCATCGACCGCTCAGGCCTGCTGCCCGGCATCGACACTCCCGGAGCGAAGACAACGCGATGAAACCCCTGACACTGTCCATCATCGGACTCCGCAGCTACCCCACCCCGGTCACCGTCGACTTCACCGGCAAGAACCTGGTCGCCGCCCTCGGCAACACCGGCGCCGGCAAGAGCAGCATGCTCGACGCCATCGTCTTCGCCCTGTTCCGCAAAAGCTCCTGGGACGCCAAGGAACCCCGGCAACTCATCGCCGACGGCGCGCAGGCCATGAGCGTCGAACTCACCTTCCTGCACAACGGACAACGCTGGCACATCCATCGCACCATGCACGCCACCAACCCGAACGCAGCCCGGCACCATCTGAAGAACCTCGACACCGGAGAGGAGATCGACGGCGCCAACGACGTCGACCCCCGCATCAAGGCGATCCTGCAGATGGGCTACGACACGTTCCTGCGTGTCGGGCTGCTCCCGCAAGGCAAGTTCGACCGTCTCCTTGTCGCCGCCCCCAAGGAACGGAGCGCGCGGCTGAGAGAACTCTTCGGTGCCGAGTCCCTGGAGTCGGTCCAGCAGATGGCCGCCCGCCGTCGCGAGGCGCTCAAGGACCTGCTGGTCGACGCTCGGGCCAAACGCGAATCCATGCCGGCCGACCCCGAGCGGGCCGCCGAGGAAGCCGGCGCCGCCGCCGACGCGGCCGAAGCCCGCGCCGAACGCCTCAGCACCGCCGTCGACCGCATCACCGGGCTGCAGAAAGAAATCTCCGAAGCCCGGACCGCCGCCGAAAAGACGGCCGCCGCCAGAACGACCCTGTCGGCGCGCACGGTGACCGGCGCAGACACCGCCCTCGACGCACTCGAAGCCGTTGCCGCCGACATCGCCGCACGACGCGACGCTCTGGATGACCGCGACGCCCAAGCCCGAGCCCAGGAAAGCGAACTGACCGACGCGATCACCGCAGCAGAGGCGGAAGGAGAAGGCCCAAGCGACCTCACCAAAGCCGCAGTGATCCTCCAGACCCTCGCGGAGCACGCCACGGAACACCGCAGCGAGCGCGACCGGATCGCCGAACTCACCGGACAACTCGCAGGCGAACGCGAGGACATTACCACGACCGAAACGGACCTGGCCGAGCGCGTCGCACACACGAAACCGCTCGCAGAGGCAGCCCGCGCCGCTTCGCAGGCGAGCAGAGAGATCCGCATCCGCGCCTCCACCGCCCGCACCGCGCTGACCACAGCCCTCTCGACGGCCCGCCGCGTCGCCGACACCGCGAGCGCCGAGGCCACCGCGGTGAGCGAACACCGGTCCGCTCGGGACGACCTCGGCCCGCTGGAAACGGCAACAGCCGCCGCCGACAAAGCCCTCGCCGCCGCCGAGAAACATCTGGAAGCACACCGACTGCGCAACAGGGCCGCCGCGGTCGCCGCCGAACTGCAGCCGGGCGACGACTGCCTCGTATGCCACCGCCAGCTCCCGGCCGACTTCGCACCCGCCTCCACCACCGATACCGTCGAGCTGACTACGGCGAAAACACAGCTCGACGAGGCGAAGGCCGTACGAGAGGAGGCCGTGGAACGGCTCGCCGAAGCCCGCGCCACCGTGACCGAGGCCGAGAAGACGGTCCTCACCCGCGAGAAAGACCACCGGGACACACAGCAAAAGGCACGCAAGGCCATCGCGGAAGCAGTGAGCGCGTTCGAAGACCTTGAGTCCCTGGCCGCCGGAACCGGCCGAGGCTTCGAGGCGGAACCAGCTTCGGCGACACTGACCGCGGCCACCACGGCCCTGGCGACCCCGACCACCGACGGTGCCGCACAACCGCAGGAGCGCCCCGAGCAGAACACCGCACCCATCACCGACGCCATCGCCGCGTGCGAACAGACAGCCGAGGACCACGCCGAGCACCTGAAAACCGAAGAGCATCGCCTCACCGCCCGCCTCGAGGCAGAACACAAGGCGCTGGAAAGGCGCAAGGAAGCACACCGCCGCGCCGTCGACGACGCGGTGACAGCCTCCAAGAGGCACGCCCGCGCCGCGGCCAGGACCACCGCCGACCTCCACGCGCTTCCCACCCGCATCCGGGCGATACTGCCGGACGAGGCCATCGACGTCACCGCCGACGAGACATCCGCTGCCGCCGCTGCGGTCGCCACCCGGCAGGCCGAAACCCAAGAACTGCTCGACCGGAGAGAAGCGGCCCGAGCGGAGAAGACCTCTGTACTCGCCCAGCAGCGCGCCCTCGACCAGGAGGCCCGCACCGGCCTGGAACGCCCGCTGAACGAACTGCGAGGCAACCTGGACGCCTGGGCCCATGCCGCAACCCAGGCGGTTGCCCACCTCGACGACGCCAGCAACCACCGGATGCCCCAGGCCCCCACCGAGCCGGGAATCGCCGAAGTCCGGCAATTCGTCGTGGAACTGTCCGCGGTCACCCTGATGCTGGACGACCAACTCACCGAACGCGCTACCACCGCCACCGAACGCGCGAACACCGCGGCGACTAGCCTTGGCGAGCAGGCCGCCGCGCTCCGCGACGTCGAGGACTTCGCCTCCGCAGCCGACCTGACAGCTCCATCGGCACTGCATCCCCTCGTCACCGCGGCTGCACACGCCAACAGAGAGATCGAAGAGCAGCGCCGGAAACAGCAGAAGGCGCTGGACACGATCAAACCGGCCGCCGACCTGGACTTCGCCATCGCCGCCGGCAAAGCCCGCTGCGAGGCCCTGGAGGTGCTGCGCACCGAACTGGTCGACGCCAAGTTCCTGGGCCATCTCACCACCCTGCGCACTCACGCACTGCTCGGCGTGGCCAGCGACCTGCTCCAGCACATGACCGAGGGACGATTCGGCTTCGCCGACACCTTCGACATCGTCAGCCGCAGCTCCGGAGTCAACCACCACCCGAATCGGCTGTCCGGCGGTGAGAAGTTCCTGGCGTCGCTCGCCCTGGCCCTGGCGCTCGCCGAACTGCACTCCCGCAACGGGTCGAGCCTCGGCTCGCTGTTCCTCGACGAGGGCTTCGCAGCCCTCGACACCACCACACTCGACTCGGCCCTCGACGTGCTGCGCGCCCAGGCCGGAGGCAACCGCCTCGTCATGGTGATCAGCCATCTGCATGCCGTCGCCGAAGCGGTCGACGAGGTCCTGTGGGTGGAGCGGACCCCTGCCGGGTCCTCCGCACACTGGCTGACGTCAGCCGAACGCGACGACCTGGTGCAAGCTGATCTGGCCAGCGGCCTACAGGAACTCGCGCGGTAGCGGCGCTGGCGAGTCAGGCGAGATGGTGGTCTCACCGGGCAGCGGGCCGGGCGCGGACGGCCACACGGTGCTGGCCCGGGTTGGTGCGAAGACGGGTCCCGACGAGGAGCGGGTTCTCGCCTGGGTGCGGACTGGGTGGGGCGGTGCTGTTCCCGGCGAAGGAGCGCTGGGCCCTGTGGGCCGGGCCAGCGACGGTGCGGGCGGGTTTGACGGAGCTCCAGGCGCGGGCGGTTATGGGCCGGGGTGAACAGCCTGGACGCCGGTGCCCGCGTACGCCTTCGGCGTCAAGGTGAGCAGAAACCGGCCGCTCGGATGGGCGGCCGACGGCCGGGCGGCGTGGATGGCGTGGACGGCGGCCCAGGAGTGCCCGAAGCGCAGCAGTTCGGTGGCGGTGACTGCGGCGTCGGTATCGAACGCTTCGATCCGGATGAACCGCAGTCCCTTGATGTAGCTGAGCAGCCCAGGCCGCTCGGTGTCGCCGGCCGTCAGCGACAGCACCGGCGCGTACAGATCGCCGAGCCCGCCGGATGCCTGGACATAGAACGCGGCGACCGCCTCATTGAGGGGGTCCTTCGGGTCATATAGAGCAACGGCGGTGGTGTGATCCAGGACAACCGCGATCGCCGCCACTACGCGATCGCCCGCGGACCGGGCGAGGCGGCGCCCAGGCGCTCCAGCAGAGCCCGGGCCTTTGCCTCCGCCTCCGGGCTCGGCGCGCTGCCGAGGGCGGAGGCGAGCTCGGCGCGGGCCAGCTCGGCGCGCTCGGCGTATTCGGCCTGCGTGGGCGTGCTCTGTGCCAGCTCCTCGACCAGGCTGCGGATGGTCGTGCCGTGCTCGGCCGCCAACCGCGCCAGCCGGTCCCGTGCGGCCGCGCTCACCTTGATGCTCGTCTCGTCTGCTGCCATATCCCGAACTGTACCGCGTTCCTCTACTGGTGGTAGAGGAGCTGTGACGGGAGTACCCGCATCACCATCCGCAACAAATCTTGTGCGGGCCGGGCGGTGGTGTGGGTTGGCTCAGCGGGTGGCGAGGCGTTTCCAGAGCAGGTCGTGGTCGGCGGGTGCGAGGCGAGGCAGTTGGAGGCGGCCGGCGAGTTGGTGGAGGAAGGCGCTCTGCTGTGTGCGTGTCAGGGGGTGCGGGGGCAGGCGGTCAAGAGCCGCGGCGAGGGTGAGGGTCTCGGGGTAGGTGATCAGTTCGCGGCAGGTCAGGGCGGGAGAGGCCGGGCCTGGTGACATGCGGGGGTTGGCGGCGGTAAGCCGGTGCAGGCGTGTGTGCCAGCGTTCGTGTACGTGCTGATGGTGGTCGTACCAGCGTGTCGTGATCGTCGATGCCCAGCTCAGGGAGACCGGTGTCGCCGGGCGCCGCGCGCGAAGGTGGGCTTGGGTGAGTTCGGGGACGGCTCGGATGTCGAGGGGCGCGGGATGCCGGGGGTCGCTTGAGGCCTGTTGGTGGCGGGTGCAGATCATGATCCGGGGCAGGTGTGGCGGCGGGTGGATCCACGCGGGGGCTGCCGTGTGCGGGCTGCGGCCGATGGTGCAGGCGGTGCACGCCAGCAGCGGCTGCAGGGCTGGCTCGACCACATGCCAGTGGGCGGTGGCCGTGCCGTGCGCGTCGGTGTTGGCCAACGAGGGCGCGGGCGGGCGCAGATGGGGCAGGGCACGGGTGACGTGCGTGATGGGGATGCGTGCGAAGCCGGACAGGCGGCGGGCGGCCTCGGCGCTGAGGCGGATCTCGGCGGCGGGCAGGGCGTGCTCGGTGCCGGTGACGGTGATGCAGAGACCGTCGAGGAGCTGGGCCGGGGTGAGGCGGTAGGCGGCGGCGAGGCGGGTGAGGTAGGAGGCGGTGGCCTCGCCGGGCAGCGGCCGTACGCGCAGCGCGCCGGGCGCGGACGGCCACATGGTGGCGGCCCGCACCGCAGGTGAAGGTCTGGCCGCGGCCCGGGAGGTCACCGGCCGTTGGGCCGGGTACGGCGGCGGGGCGAGCGGGGCCGGTAGTGCTCTTCGGCGAGGTGGTCGAGCGCGATGCCGTCCAGCAGCCCTTTGGTGATGCGTTCGCTGCTGTCGAGGATGGCTTCGATGGCGGCCTGGCGGATCAGGCGGGAGAGGCTGCCGATGCGTCCGGCGGTCCGTTCGTGCAGGTAGGGGGCCAGCTTCGGCAGGCTGCCCGCGCGGTGGGCGTGCAGGTCGAGAGCCTGCTCGAGGGAGGCGATCAGCTCCCGGAACGGCTCCCGCTTGCCGGCCCGGGCGGGCAGTGCCCCGCAGTCGATCAGGGAGGCGCGCCCGGCCAGCTGCGCGCCGCGCACCCCGGTGAACACGGCGCTGTCGGTGACGTCGATGCCCGCGTAGACGAACGTGGCCCGCACGCGTTCGGTGAGGTCCTTGAGCCAGTCGGCGGCCTCCGCGCCGGTGGACGTGCGGGGATTGAGCCGGTGGATCTCGTCGATCAGCACGAGCTTGACCCCGGCCGCGGTGTAGGTGTGGCAGACGGCGGTGGTGATCTGCGCGGTGGTCATGCGGGTGGTGACGGGGATGCCGAGGTAGCGGGCGAACTCCCCGGCCAGGGTCTTGGCGGTGGCGCCGGGCGGCACCAGCACGTAGGCGACGGGCACGCTGTCGTCGCCGGGCGCGGCGCGGCGGGTGTGGGCCAGGTGGCAGGTGCGGCCCACTTCGAGCAGCGCGGTCGTCTTGCCGGTCGTGGCTGGGCCGGTGACGATCAGGGACGGGCGTGCGGTCACTTGCTGGTGGCGGCCGAGGATCATCAGGGTGCGCACACTGCGTGAGAGGGTTTCGATGGCCGGGGTACGCACGGTGACGAACTGGGAGTGGTAGGCCAGCCGTTCCTCCGATGAGCGGGGTGCCTGGCCCGGCTGCGGCGGTGTGGGCGGTGCGGTGGTGGCGAACCGGGCGAAGGCGTCGAAGGTGGTGACTGTCCCTGCGGACGTCTCCTCGGCGGGGGGCGTGGTGTCGGGGCTGGTCACCAGTGTTCGGCCTCCTCGAAGGCGTCGTACAGCGCGAATCGGGCCGGCGGCGGGGACTCTTCATCACCGGCTTGGCTGTCGTCATCGTCATGGGCGCTGGCTTCGGCGGCGTCGAGGCTGTCCCCGGGGCCCCGGGCGGGGTACTGAGCTGGCGGTGTCCCCGGCGGGGAGTCCGCCGGCCGGGACGGGGCGGCAGTCGCTGCCGGGCTCCCGGTCCGGGGGCGGCTGCGGCGCAGGACCTGGTCGGCGGCCTCGGCCAGGTCGGCCTCGTGGCGCTCGCGGTCGACGCGCCGGTTCACAGCGGCGCGGATGTGGCGCCATGCGGTCTCGCCCATGGGGGCGTGGACGTGGTCGCGGTGGATCCACGGGATCTCGTGCAGGTGTCCGTCGGGCAGGCGGATGTAGATCTGGCGTATGTCGTGCGGGTTGAGGTGGACCTCCCACCCGCCTCCGGGCCCGGTGGGGGAGGGCCGGCCGCGGTGTTCATTGAGGCAGGCGTGGTCGTAGGTGCGGTAGTTGATGCGGATGCCGCGGCCGGTTATGGGGTGGAAGCGTACGGGCAGCAGTTCCAGGTAGTCGGCGCCGGCCAGCGGAAGCGGCACGTACCCGGACGCGCCCAGCAGCGCGCCCCACATCTCGTTCGGGGCCAGGGCCTTCTTCGGCAGGAACGGATGGCGCAGGCCCTCGTGGGGGCGGTGCTGCCAGACGGCGGTGACCCACTCCTCCAGCAGCTCCTGCAACTGGGCCACCGTGAACCGCGCTTCGTCCTGAACCGTCTCGCCGCGCTCCAAGATGTGGGAGCCGGTGTAGCCGGCGATGTGCTGGGCGACGAGCGTGTTGATACTGCCGAAGGTCCGCTCGACGGCGCCCTTGGCAGCAGGGGAACGCGGTGGCGCGGGCTGCACGCTCACCCCGAGGGTCTCGCAGGCGGCCAGGAAAGCTGCGGAGACGAAGATGGCCCCGCGGTCGATGACGATCGTCTCCGGCACCACCACCGGCCGCGCTGCCGCCTGTTCCAGTCGGTTGTCCAGGGCGAGGAGCCGGTCGTAGGGGACGGCGGCGTGGGACAGGCGCAGGTGGTCGGGCCAGCCGGGCCGTGCGGGATGGGGCACGGCCATCTCCGCCAGCAGCAGGGCGGCGTCCACGGCCTTGGTGCCCTCCTCGCGCAGCACGGCCGCCACCACCGAGCGGGTCGCCACGTCGAGAGCGATCGTCAGCTCCGGGCGCACCGGCTTCCCGTCCTCGCCGACGGCCATCACGTCCAGCCGGGTGGTGTCGACCTGCACCAGCTCGCCCGGCCGCAGCGCCACCGTCGGCGTGTACGGCCGCACCGGCGTGGTGGTGGCGGTGCGGGCCGGCCGTCCGGGATGCTCCAGAGGATCGGCGAGCACGCGCACCAGCCGGTTGAACGTCGACGGCGCAGGCAGCTCGACCGCGCCCGGCCCGTGCGTGTCGGCCAGGATCTGCCCGGTCAGCTCCCGCAGCCCCTTCAGCGTGCCCTTCGAGCGGCCGCGCTGGCGGCGCAGTGCCTCCAGCACGGCGGCCACCACCCGCTCATCGGCCCGCCCTGTCGCACGCGACGGCTTGCGGCGGGGGATCAGCCCGAGCAGGCCGCTCGCGTGGTAGCGGGCGCGCATGCGGCGCACGGTGGCCCGGCTGACCTGGGGCCAGCCCAGCCGGGCGAGTTCGTCGGCCTTGGCCTGTTCCCGCTCGGCCATCGACCGCCGGGCCGGGTCGTATTCGGGCCGCGGCACGCCGCCGCTTGCCGGCCCGCCGGGCAGCCCGGTCTCGACCTCGCGGATGTGCCGCTGCCAGGCCAGGGCCCGCTCGCGCTCCCGCTCGGGCACCGACTCCAGCAGCCCCCACGGCGGCACCGCGGCGGCGGGCGAGTCCATTACGGCGAAGGAGGGGTCGGCGAACAGGAAGGAGGCAAGCACGGAGGCGGTCTGCCCGTGCTCGTCGACGAGACGCACCGACGCCCCGGCCACGGCGGCCACCTGCCAGGCGCGGCCCTCGAACGTCACGTACGCCCCGAGCTTGACCTGCCGGTGCCGGGCTGCGGCAACCGGGCGGCCGCCGTGTGCGCTCACCACAGTTCGGCCTCCGCCTGCGGGTCGTACACCCCAAACCCGCCGGTATCCCGGGCAATGCGGTCGCCGGCACCGCCGCCATCAGCGTCGTGCACCATCATGCCGTCGGCGATCCCTTCCACGGCCGCGACGTCTGCACTGCGCCCTGTCTCGCCGGAGCCGTCGGTCGTCTCGCTGCCCGGCGGTGCGCCCGCGCCGCGGCGCGTAAGGACGCTGCCGGTGCGGCGCCGGACCGTCTCGTCGAACGGGCGCAGGGTGTGCTCGCCGTCGGCCCACCCGATCGCGTGGAGCAGGCCGTCGGGCAGCCGGACGAAGACCTGCCGCGGGTCGTGGGGGTGGTGGTGGACCTCCCACCGTCGGCCGCGGCCGCGGTGTTCGTCCAGACACGCATCGTCGTAGCGGCGCCCGCCCAGCCGGATCCCGGAATCGGTCAGGGCGCACCGGGCTGCTGGCAGCAGTTCGCCGTAGTGCTGCCCGGCCAGCGGCAGCGGCACCGTCCCGGCCACGCCCAGCAGCACCTCCCACATCTCCTGGGGGGCAAGCCCCGCCCGGGGCAGCAGCGGATGGCGCAGCTGCTCCTGGGGCCGCTGGTGCCACCTGACGGTGATCCATTCGTCCAGCAGGTCCTGCAGCTGCGGCATGCTCCAGTACGCCCCGGCGGTCTCTCCCGCTGCGCATGCTTCTTCCGCCGCGGTGGCGTGCCGCGCGAACAGGCCGGCGAGGACCTCCAGCGTGTACGCGGCGCCGCGACGGGCGCCCGCCGTCCGGGACGGGGCCGGCTCCAGGCTGATGCCCAGGCCCTCACACACGGCCAGGACACCGGGGGCGACGGCGGCCGTGGACGGGGCGACGACGAGCGTCTCGGGCACGGCCGCAGGACGCGCCGCGGTGGCCTCGATCCGTGCGGGCAGTGACACCAGCCGCCGGACAGGCCCGCCCGCATGGGCCTGCTCCAGCAGGGCCGGCCAGCCCGGGCGCTGCGGCCTGGGCACGGCCATCTCAGCCAGCAGCACCGACAACGAAACCGGCCCGTCCTGGGGCGGGTGCAGCACGGCGGCCAGCACGCAGCCGCTCGCCGCGTCCAGTGCCGCCGTCACCGCCACCGGCACCACACCCCCGTCCTCGCCCACCGCCCGCAGACCCAGGCGGACGGTGGCGACGTGGACCCGCTCGGCAGGCCGCAGCGCAGGCGGCGGGCCGCCCGAGCGGGCCGGGCCGGTGGCGGTGCGCGCCGCACTGCCCGGTGGCTCGGCCGGATCCGCCAGCACCTTCACCAGCCGGTACAGCGACGAGCGGCCGGGCAGCTTCACCCGGGTCGGCCCGTGGGTCTCCACCACGATCTGCTCGGCCAGCTCGATGACCTGCAGGGTGGTGGTCTTCGACCGGCCGCGGCGCCGGCGCAGGGCCTCCAGTACGGCGGCCACCACCCGCTCGTCGGTACGCCCGGTGGGGGAGAAGGCGCGCAGGTGGCGCTTGTCGACCAGCCCCCACAGCCCCTGCCGCTGGTAGACCAGCCGCATCCGCTGCACCGTGGTCCGGCTGGCCCTGGCCCAGCCCAGCGCGGCCAGTTCACGCGCCTTGGCCTCTTCCCGCTCGGCGAGGGTGAAGCGCTGCGGGTCGTATTCGGGCCGGGGCGCGCCGCCGCCTGCCGGGCCGCCGGGCCGCCCGGTCTCGACCTCGCGGATGTGCCGCAGCCAGGCCAGGGCCCGCTCCTGCGCGGCCAGCGGCACCATCTCCCACAGCGCCGGGGCCGGCGGATCCGCAGCCGCGGGACCCGTCACCGAGAAGCCGGGCGCGGACACCAGATGGGCGGCCACCACACACCCGGTGGCCCCGTCCTCGGCGGCCAGGTGCACCCGCCCGTCGACCAGGCCGGTCACCTGCCAGGCGCGGCCCTCGAACGTGACCTGAGCGCCCACCTCAACACACCGCCCACCAGGGGCGGTCACCACGTGCTTGCTCAACTCTCCTGCTGCTCCCGCCGCTTCCCGTCGCCTGCGGTAGGGCCGGGCGTCACGAGGGTGTGCTCGCCCAGCGGCCGTGTCAGGTCCGCGGCCAGCCGACCGTGCCACAGCGCGTGGTAGAGCACCGGCAGCGCGGTGAGGACCTCGCCCGCCGCCGCAGCCCCGGCCATCAGCGACCGCGGCGCGGCGAAGGCCTCGAGCACCGCCTGCTCAAGGCCGCCCGCGTCGCGGTGGCGGGGGTGCCGGTAGCCGGCCAGCCACCGCACGTTCGCCGCCACCACTTTCTCGGGCGGCGCCAGGCGCCGGTAGGTGAAGCCCACCGCCTCACACGCCGCTTCAAGCGCCGCGGCGCCGCGCTCGGCCCGGCCGGCGGCGGGAGCCGTCGCGGCGGGGCAGTTGGCAAGCAGCGCGCGGCCGTCGGCGTAGCGGGCGAACAGCTGCGGCACCCACGTCAGCACCCGCCCGCTGTCCGGATCGCGCCAGATCAGCCGCACCGGCCGCGCCGACAGGCCCACCACGCGCGGATCGCGGTCCAGGAACATCAACTGCGTGCACATCGCCTGCGATCCGTGCATCACATGCCGCCCGGTCGTGGCCGACCACCACCAGCCCGGCCCCCACCGCCGCCCCGGCACCACCGGGAACGCCGCCACCGGAGCCAGCTGCTCGAACCGCACCGCTACGGCGGCCTCCACCCAGCGGCGCTGCACGAGCGTGCCGTCCACCCCGGTGAACTCCGCCTCCACCGTGCCCGGTTCCGGTACCCGGTAGACGCTGCCGGCGACGGCGGGTAAGCCGGCCGGCGCGCCGTCCTGGCTGCTGTCGATGATCACGTACTCCAGACAACGTCATACCGGTCGCGCCGCGCAGGCGAACCGGGCGGTAACCAGGACACGTTCTTCTCGGCTCCCGGCCCCTCGCCATGAGCGTGCGCGCCCACGGTGCCACCTGGTGCCGCCCGTGTCAGTGCGGGTCTCTGCACCTTCCCGCCCGCCCCGCGAGCACTGTGCGCGCCACGCGGGGCGCTCTTCGCTCTGGGCAACAAGCGGTGTCAGCTCCCGCGTACAAGACCAGGCGCCGGCCCCGCAGCGCCTGACCGGGCCCTTCATCCCTCAGGCGGCCGCTTGGGAGCGAACTCCGGGAGGATCTCGTCCAGGACCTCGGTCGTCCACACCATGCCCAGGTCCGAATTCTCGTTGAGCCGTCCGCTGTAGACGCCCACCAGGGCCGTGACCCACTCCTCGTGCACATGCACCTCGCCACCGGCGAGCACCATCTCGCCCGGACGGATGTGCATCAGGACCGGCGACCCCGACTGGCCGCTGCGGGTCCGGGAGTCCAGCAGGAAGCCGGGAAGCCCATTCCACCGCGCCAACGGTTCACTGGCCACCGGCGCGGCCGTCCAGACGGCGAAGGGCCAGCTGCCCGTGTCCCCGAAGGGGAACCCCAGAACGTACAGGCGGTCCATGACCCGAAGGGGAAGCTCGGTATCAGCCTCGGCGCCAGCACCTGCCCGCCGGTCCTGCGGATACAGGTCCCGCACCGTGGGCCACCCCGTGAGCAGGAAGGCATCCACCGCGCCTTCCGGGACACTGCCGATGGGCACCGCAGCCACATCGGCCCGCTGCTGCGCGGGACTTCGCCACACAGGTACCTGGGCCTCGTCACCGTCCGCGTACAGCGCGGCCTCCTGGTCGACGGGCTCGAACTCTCCTCCCTCTCCCTGCCGGGCGAAGCGCACGCGTAGGTAGTCAGGCCAGAACCCCCTGTCGTCCTCCAACTCGCCGGTCTCCGCGTTGCGCCCGCTCACCACATGCCCCGCCGTGACAAGCCAGAAATCGTCCGGCACCCCCACCAGGAACCCGGTCCCCGACCCCAGACGGACATCAGGGCCCTCTCCCCGGGACCGGAACCACGCCTCGATGTAGAGGGCGGAGAAGGACAGCGTGTTGACCCCATGAACGCCTCGCATGCGGCGACGGTACGGGCCAGGCCCGGCAACCTGCCCACCGGGCCCCGGCCGGACTGGAACAACCATCCACTCCAGTTTTCGTCAATCTGACAGTAAGGTGGGGTGAGGAGAGGCCGCCCCGTGCGACCAACGCCCCGTCATGCCGTCGTACCCGGAGGCCCGTTGTGGAACCGCACGTCCAGCTCGCGTTCACCATGCGCGACACCCCCCGCGCGTACGCGGTCCTGCTCGGGGCCGGCGCCTCGATCTCCGCGGGCATGCCGTCCGCGTGGAACGTCCAGGAGGACCTCATCGCGCGCCTGGCGGCCGCCGAGGGCACCACCGGGATCGTCGACCTGCACGCCTGGTACCAGGAGCGCTTCGGACACCCAGCCACGTACGACGGCCTCCTGACCGCGCTCAGCACAACCCAGCACGAACGGCAGGCCCTGCTGCGTGCCTACTTCGAGCCTAACGACCAGGAGCGTGAGGACGGCCTCAAGCAGCCCACCGCCGCGCACCGTGCCATCGCCCGGCTGGCCGCAGCCGGCCGCGTGCCGATCGTGCTGACGACCAACTTCGACCGGCTCATGGAGACCGCCCTGCGCGAGGTGGGCATCGAGCCCACCGTCGTCGCCGACGCCAACGACGCCCGCGGCCTCGCTCCCCTGCACACCATCAAGGCCCTTGTCATTCACATCCACGGCGACTACCTCGACCACGAGAGCATGCGCAACACCCCCGACGAACTCGACCAGTACGACGAGGAGATCGATCAGCTACTCGACCGTGTGTTCACCGAGTACGGCCTGATCATCTCCGGCTGGTCAGCCGAATGGGACCCGGCCCTGCGCAAGGCCATCGTCCGCAGCAGCACCCGCTTCTTCGCCTCCTACTGGGCCGACCCCCGGCCGCTGCCCGAGAGCGCCCACAAGCTCCTCACCCACCGCGGCCTCACCTACGTCCCGGCCGACGCCGACACCTTCTTCACCGAGATTGCCGACGCCGCTGACGCAGTCGCCGACCTCGCCCGTCGCCACCCCGTGAGCATCGACATCGCGGTGGCAAGGACCAAGCGCGACCTGAACGGCTTCAGCCAGGCCATCACCCTGCACGACACCCTTCGCCGCGAGCTCGACCGCGTCGCCGTCCTCCCCCTGCGCACCACGGGGCCGTGGAACCTTGCCAAGGGCGCTGACATCGAGGCCGAACACAACCGCCGGATCGCCACTCTGGAGTCCGAGACGGAACTGCTGCTCGCCCTGGTCGCCGTCACCGCCTACTGGGGCAGCAATACCACCGACCGCTGGTGGCTCCGCGACATCGAACCCCTCGCCGCACCTCAGCCCCCCGGCGGCCTCCCCGCCCTGACCCGCCTCGCACAGGGTCCCGCCGTCATGATGATCTACACGGCAGGTATCGCCGCGCTGGCCGCCGAACGCTGGGACACCCTCGTCCAGGTCCTCACCGAGCCGCAGGTAGAGCACCGATGGGGCGGCAAGCCCCACGCCGTGGCCGCCCTCAGCCCCTACGCGACCCTCAACCCCCCTGGCCGTGAGTCCTCCGAATACCTCCACGACCTGCTGCGCCCCCTCTTCACCCGGCACCTCGCCCTCAGCACAACCGCCTACAGCGAGGCGTGGGAGCGCTTCGAGTACCTGCGCCTGCTCGTCCAGAACGACGCCGACCAGGGCTTCGACATGCCCCACATCCGCCAGAACTGCTACCTCGACACGTACGAGCCCGCCCCCGCTACCTGGCTCAGGACTCAGATCGACAAGCACGGCGACCACCTTCCCCTGCTCCGGGAAGGCTTCCTCGGCGGCAAGCTCACCCGGCTCCAGGACCTGATGGCCTCCGCCGAACTCTCCTTCGATGACATCGCCCACCGCAGGCGCTTCGCGTAGGAGATACCCGACCTGGTGCTTGAGCTGAACACCTCGACACAGCAACAGCGTTCACCCCCGCCACCGGGCCAGCGGTACCTTCGCCCATGGACTCCCTCAACACCTCGCTCGCCGTCCCCAGCACTGTGGTGTGGCGTAGCTGGTGTGCTTGCCTCACGGCACCAGCCCCCGGGCGTCAGCCGTCGACCTGGCCCGCGGCAAGAATCTCTGCCAGCTCCTCGGCGGGCAGGCGGGACCACTGGGCCACGTCCTGAAGCGCCACCCCGGCAGCGACGGCCGCGGCGGCGGTATGCAGCACGGCCCGGTCTATCAGCTCGGCACTGTGGCTGAGGTGCTCCAGCAGCGTGCGGGCCACCTCGGCGGTGGTGCCGCTTTGCACGCCGCGCAGCTGAGCCAGCTGCTCCCGGCTCTCGTCGAGCAACTGGGTGATGCGGAGGCGGTGTTCCGCGGGCACGGTGGCGCGCCACCGGGTGCCCGAGCCGCCCGCCTGCCTCTCCGCCGCCCGCACGCGCAGCTGGCCGGCCATGGATGCGGGCTGCAGCTCACGCTTCAGCCGCCACGGGTCATCTCGCCATCCTTCGGGCCCGCCGCGTCGTGCGCGCACGACGGCCCCCGTCCAGTTGCTCAGCGGGCTGCCGTAATCGGCCGCTGCCAAGGGCCCCAGCCATGTCCGGGCCACCTGTTCGCCCAGCCAGGAGCAGAACGGGTCATCGGCGTCCCGCGCCCGAGGCTGCGTCCCGCCGCTTGCGCGCCAGGCCAGTTCGGCCGTCGCCGGCTCCAGCAGCGCCCCGGCGACGGTCACGACCTCGGGGAAGACAGCCGCGTCCCTGCCCACGATCCGCCACCACTCCAGCTCTGACCCCACGCTGCCGCCCGCCAGCTGGTGCAGACGGCGCGGCCAGATCTCCTCCTGCTCCCAGAACAGGGCCTCCTCCCACCAGCGGGCCACCACCGCATGCGCCACGGCGAACACCTGCTCCGGTTCTACTCCGGCCCGCACCGCACGCCGCGCCACGCCCGGCCATCGCCGCTGCGCGGCCACCACCTCCGCAACGCCGCGCAGATCGAGGTGCTGCAGGGGCTGGTCGGCGTCCGCGTCCAACAGCCAGCGTCCGTGCCTGAGGCAGACCCGCCGCCAGTGCGGCACGTACCGCACCGCACGTACCGCCTGCCCGGTGCGCCGCGCGGTGCACAGACGGCAGCCGAACGCGGCCGGCCCCACCACCGAGCCCGCCGCCCGCCACCGCGCCTGCGCCACGGCGGCCTCTCTGCCGGTGCTGATCTTGGGGTCGTCCACGGTGAGTGCCGGCAAAGCGCGCGCCAGCACCGCTGGCTCCACCCTGCACAGCTCGGCGAGCACACGCCGCCCCGCATCGTTGAGCACGACCTCCGCATCGGCCCGCACGCCGCCGCCGTCGTGCCGCGCAGGAAAGTTACGGCACGTCCACAGCCGCAGCACATTCCCGGCCGCCAGACCGTAGCGGGCTGCAACCCGGCTGATCAGCGACGCGGTCAGTTCCCCGGCCAGCGGCACGGTCCGCAACGCCCCTGCTGCCACAGCTCTCCCCTGTGCCGTTTCCTGTTCTTGGAGCCCCATGCGGGACCCTGAAGAAGGTAATGGTGATGGCCGAGATGCTCCCCGGGTCAGGCCGCTGCCAGACTCGGCGCCGGTGTTCCGGCATGACCCACAAGGCAATCGGCGGCTCGCTGCAGCCTGCCGTTCGCCCGAGTCGTCTGCCGGACGTCGGCGTCGGCCTGGCCCGCCCCGCGCCCCCTCGACCTTGCGTTACGTATTCTCACCTGCACCCATCACGTCGCCAGCATCTTCTCCCCTTTTATTGTTACGTGTCGACGCCCGGGTCGTGTGGCGGGTTCCGTTACGTGTTGGGTAGGGTGGGGCTTGCTGCTGGTGGCCCGGGGCAACTCGGGTGCGCTGGAGGTGTGTTGTGTCTGTGGCTGCGCCCTGCCCGTCTTGACCGAGTCCACCCCCGCCCGCTGCTGGTTCGTGAAAGCGGGGGCGTGGTCGTGTTCAGCGCCCGGTGGTTTGCCGGTGGGCCCGGGGCCGTGCTCAGGCCGTCCCGCTTCTCGTGTCTGGAGATCCTGATGTCTGCCCACTCCGCTGCCCCCGATCCGTCCGCAGCCGAGCCCGCGGCGCAAGGGGCCGGCGGTGCCGCCGATCCGTCCGCCGCTGCGCCGATGCCGGTCGAGGAGCCGGAGGTGTTGGGGGTGACCGAGGCGCGGAACCGGCTGTATGAGCTGGTGGACGCGGCCCGGGACGAGGGCCGGATGACGGTGGTGGTCAAGCGTGACGGGAAAACGCACCGTACCTACCGTGCGGCGCTGATTCCGGTGGGCCGGCTGGATGCCGCCTCGCGGGCGAGGCTGGTGGGGTGGCCGTCGTGGGCGCGGACGGCAGCGCGTCCGAAGCTGGGAGACCGGGTGATCGACGCGGCCGGCCGACCGGGTGTGCCGGGTGTGCCGCAGGTGCTGCTGGACCGTACGACACCGCTTGCGGTCCTGGTGGACGCTGCCCTGGTCCTGCCCGGCGATGCACTGGTTGCCGTTCCAGTCGGCGGCGCGCCCGCACCGCTCGCACCGGCCGCAGCGTGGGCGGACGCCGCGCATCTCCCGTCCGGCGCGTCCGCAGCGCCCCAGGCCCATGAGGCCGCTGGAAAGGGCCTGCCCGCTGCCCGCCAGGTCTTCGCTGCGCCCGAGACCTCCGCCGAACCTGCCGTCGACGTCGCGGACGCCGCGTCAGCCGATGTGTCCGCGGCTGCCGACCTCGCCGTCCCGCCCGCTGGCGAAGGTGTTGCCGAGGCCGCGGTCGCGGCCTCGGCGAGTTCTGGTGCTGCGCCTGTAATTGCGCCGCCGGCCGTCGCCGACCGCACCGCGGATCTGCAGGGTGCCGGCCCGGACTCCGTCGGGCCCGACGCCGCTGTGGCCGGCCGGGACGCCGGGGCTGAGCCGGCCGGCCACACTGCCGCTGAGGAAGCCGTCGGCGGCCGGGACGCGGGCCGTACGGCGGTCTCGGCGCGTACGGTCGAGGTCCCCCCACTGGTCCCGTCCGCGGGTGGTGGGCTGCACCGGCTGCACGGTCTGGGGGAGGTCGCCGGGCTGGCCCTGACCGAGGCCGTCGCGCCGCCGGCTGTGCCGCGGTTCGGGTTCGGTCTGCACGCCCTGGATGCCGCGCTGGGGAGCCTGCCGTCGGGGGTGCTGACGGTGGTGGCGGCCGAGCCGCACGCCGGCGGCTCGCTTCTGGCCGTGCATGCTGCCCGGCACACCGCCCTCACTCGCCAACTCCCCGTGCTGTACGCGGCGTCGGGCCCGTCGCGGACGGCTGTGGCGCTGCGGGTGATCGCCAGCGAGGCCGGGCTCGACTACCGGCGGCTGCGCACGGGTTCCCTGACCGCGGACGAGCAGCAGGCCGCAGCCGCGGTCCAGGCCCGGCTGGCCGCTGCCGACCTGCACGTCGACGACGGCACCGGCCTGAGCGCCGAGGCGATCGCCGAGACCACCCCCTACGTCGAGGGCCTGGCCCTGGTCGTCGTCGACCGCTTTCAGCACGCGGCCGATCCGTTCATCCCGCTGTCCGGCCCCGCGCTGCCGGAGGCGGCCCGGGTGCTGGCGCACCTGGCCCGCACCCGGAACGTGCCGGTGGTGGCCGTGCTCGACACCGCCGACCCCGACGCCCTGGCCGCGCTGGACGCCGCGCACGTCACCCTGACCCTGACCCGCACCGGCAACGACGCCCAGGTGACGGTGGCCGAACGCGACTTCGGCGAGCTGACGACCGTGGCGCTGCGCGCCGATGTAGCGTGCGCACGCTTCACCGACGCGCCGGCCCGCCCGCGGGACCCGAAGGCCGCGCACGCGTTCGGCAGCGGCAAGGGCGAGAAGGCCACCGCTGGCCCGGCCGCCGAGGCCGCTCCGGGTGTCGCCCTGCAGCCCGGTCCCGCGCCGACCGTCTCGGCGGCCGTGGGGGAGGGGTTCGCGGCCGTGGAGGCTGAACTCCTCGACGCTGCACTGCCGTTCACTTCCGGTGCCCGCCACGGCCTGTCCGCCCGCCTGGCCGGCGCGCTCGCCGCGCTGCGCGAGGCCTCCGCCGCGCCCGCCCGGGAGGGTGAACTGCCCGGGCTGCGCCAGGCCCTGGACGGCCTCGCCGCCCGCCGCCCGCCGGTGCCGGCCACACCGGAGGGGGAGCGGCTCGGCGCCGCGCTGGCCGCGTTCACTGCCACTCACCGCGATACCCCCACCAGCGCCCCCACCCCCACCAGCGCCCCCACCCCCACCAGCGCCCCCACCCCGGCCACCGCCCCGGCCCCGGCGTCGCCGCCGGTCCCTGCCACTGGCACGCCGGAGGCAGGCCCGGCCCCCGCCGCCGCGCCCGCCGAGTTCGCAGAGTCCGAGACGGCTGCTGAGGCCTCCGGTGCCGCGCCCGGTGCCGCAGAGGGCGCCCGGGCGGCCGACCTGGCTCGGCGTGTGGTGGAGGCACCGTCGGCGTCGTTCAGTGACGACACGCCTCCGCCCGAGGACACTCCCGGCACCGGCGGCCGGAACTACACCTTCTTCCTGAACAAGATCCGCGACGCGGTCGAGCAGGCCCTCGACGAGACGAACGGCGACGTCGACGCTGCGATCAGCACCCTCAAGAAGAAGGCCGTGCCGGACTCCATGGCCCTGTTCAAACTCACCCGGGTCGGCGCCAATTACGTCCACACCGTTTATCCGCCCGCTCTGGATTTCCTCTCGAAACCCGGGCAGGGTGAGGCTGACGGAATTTGGGAAGGCCGCCATAAATGGCGCAACGCCCCCCTGTATGAGGCCATCAAGAAGGGGGAGCGCCACCCGCTGGACGTGGTCGGCCTGGACACCAACGCGGCCTACCTGTCCGCCTTCAAGACGCACCTGCCCATCGGCGCACTCAAGCACGACCCGGGCGGGGGCTACGACCGCCGCCGCGCCGGGATCCACCGCGTCGACCACTTCGTATGGCCCCACGACCACCTGCCCAACCCGATCGGCAACCGCAAGGAGCCCGGCCCCTACCTCCTGGACGAGGCCACCGTCCGTCTCCTGATCCGCTGCCACGAACTCGACCTGTGCGAGGCGCCCCGGATCCTGGAATCGTGGACCTCCGGCGCGTCCGAAGCACTCCTGGAGAAATTCCGCCGCGTCCTGCAGCAGGCCCGTCAGACCGCGATCGAAAACGAGGACTCGGCCACCGAGGAATACGTCAAAGCCATGTACTCCCGGTTCACCTCCACGATCGGCGAATCAGGAAAGAACCGGGAACTCCGCCGACCCGAGTGGGTCCACACCATCCGCTCCCAGGCGTTCGCAAGCCTCTGGCTGAAAGGATGGAAAGCCCATCAGGGGGGCCTTATCCTGGTCCAGGCATCCGGCGTCGATGAACTTCACGTCGCCGGAGGCGACTGGAAAACAGTCTGGGAAGAGGGCCGCAAGCCCACCCAGATGAAGGTGAAGCGCCTTTACACCCTCGGGGGGAATTAACCGATGCCGTACGACGACAGCGGCTGGAAAAACTTCGGGACCTACGGCGCGAACCGCTCCCTCGAGAACGTCCGCGGCGGCGTCGCGCTCGGCCGCGCCCTGGAAGAGGCCCTGGAACGTCAGATCATCGAGGGCGGCATCAAGTCCCCCGTCACTTCCCCCCGCGGCCTGAAGGCGCGCCTGAAGTACCTCAACAGCGACGCCGGCGTCGAGGCCATGCGGGAGGCCGGGATCACCGTCAAGTCCCGTGCCCTGAAGAACTGGTTCGCCGGCAAGCAGAAGCCCAGCGCCGCGAACCTCGAGCTCGTCGACACCGCGTACTGGAACCTGCGCACCCAGCGCATCCTGGACAACCTCGGCGCCTTCAAACAGCACCTCAACAACCAGGGAAAGGGCACCGCGGTCGAGATCCACCCCATCGACCAATCCCTGGTCGACGAGCACGCCCGCCGCCCCAACCTCGAAGGCGAGCAGGCCGTGCGGACCCTGCCCGCGGTGCGCTACATCTGGGACGACGCGGTCGACGCCATGGAAGCCGGCGACGAAGGCAAACTCGAGGAAATCTGGGACGACATCATCACCGAGCTCGACTCCGACTGGGGCGCCTACACCTACGTCTCCTACGTCGGCCTCGGCGCCTGAGAAAGGACCCGAACACCCATGCCACCACGCCAACGACGAGGCGACGGCCCGCTGATGAACTTCATCAACCTCCTGGGCATCTTCTCGCCCCTCCTCCTCGGCGCCGTCCTCCTCGGCCGCTACCTCGCCGGGTGAACACCCCACCCCGTGTGCTCCTCTTTCGCCGGCCTGCGGTCGGCGGTGCCGGGTCAGGTGCGGGGAGGGGAGACCATGTGGTGGTACTCGGGCTCGAACAGCGTCGTGGTGGTGCCCGCCTCGGCGCCGTCGGGCCGGGTGACGTGGAGGGTGACGAGGTCGCTTTGGCCGGGGTGCTGAACGGTCTGCTGGCGGGCCCGTCGTCCTGAGGCAGGGCCCGGGCACCTGGCCCCGCGTGACCGCCGCGCAGGCCGTTCCGGCCGGTCAGGGGACGCGGATCCGTTGTCCCGTCTGCGTGCGGCTGCAGCTCGCCTTGCGGCGGTCAGGAAGCGGTGGCGGCCGCGGAGAGGACCGGCCGGCCCCGGTGGGTGCTGAGGCCGGCTGCTGAGCGGACCGGTGGCGGGACGCGGGTGCCCGTCAACGCCGGGGGAGGACCGGGCCGTTGCTGGTGGGTCTTGATCTGGTAGAGGACCGTGCCGCCGTCGGGGGTGTGCGCGATGAGGTCGATGCCGTGGTCGTCGGTGGTGAGGGTGGTGTGGACGGCGGTGTCGGGTCGGGTGGGGCCGGTGCCGCCGGTGCCGCCGGTGAGGAGGCGGGTGGCGGTGATCCAGTCGGGTGTGGTGGTGCCGTTGCGGTGTGCTTCCCGGCTGGCCGACCGGAACATGACGGCGAAGGCGTCCGCGAGCACCTGGACGCCCGCGGCCAGGGCGGTGACGTCGTAGCGGGAGTGGTCTGCGGCGAGGGCTTCCACGACCGGCCTGATGCCCGCGGCCAGCCGGTCGACGTCGAAGCGGGCGCGGTGTGCGGCGAGGGCTTCGATGGCCGGCCTGATGCCTGCGGCGAGCCGGCCGAAGTCGTAGTGGGCGCCGGTGTCCGGTCCGCCGTGGGCGAGGGGGAGCGGGTGGGTGCGGCGGATCAACTGCGTGAGCTGCCTGCACGGGGGTGCGGGGCGGGTGCCGCGCTGGGCGGTGACGTGCTGGTAGGCGTCGAGGTACGGGTGCTGTGCGCCCGGACGGATGCCGCAGACGGTGAGGAAGGTGATCAGCTGCTCGCGGCTGGCGGGCAGGGCCTTGCGGTTGACGATCCGCGACGCGGTGGCGAGCGGCACCCGTGGCCGGCCCGGCCGGTCGAGGTCGCGCAGGGGCGGGGCGCCTGCCCGTTCGTACGCCGCGGCCAGGGCGAGGCTGAAGTCGCGCGCGTCGCGGACGAGGTGGGGGGCGGGTGCCTGGAGCGCGCGGAGCTTGCCGCGCTGGGTGGTGCGGCCGAGGGTGTGCAGGCGGTGGGCCTTGTCCTGGTCGGCCGGGCCGGCGCCGCAGGCGCGGAGGTAGGCGTCGAGGACGGCCGCGGTGGGCGGGGCGGCGCCGGACTCGGCGCGCTGGACGGCGCCGCGGGAGATGTTGGCGGCGTCGGCCAGGGCGCGCTGGGTCAGCCGGGCGGTGTCGCGCAGGGCGGTGAGGTGCTCGGCGAGACGGGCGTAGTGGCGCTGAGCGGCGGCGCCGGCGGGGGGACGGGTCATGGCCGGCACCTACTTGCCCGCGCCGGAGCGTACGGCGGCCTCGACGAGGATGCTCATCAGGCGGCGGCCGCCGCCGGCGGCGGTGAGGGTGGCCGCCCCGATCGCCCCGCAGCCGCCCAGGAGTGCGAAGACGGTCCCCAGCTCGGTGCCGGCGAGGAACAGGCCGCAGCCGAGCCCGAGGACGGCGATCAGTAGGATCAGCGCGTGGGTGGGCCCGAACCGCCCGGCGGCGCCGTCCGGTTCACCGCCGCCCGTCGGCTCCGGCGCCGGTGCCTCCGGGGCGCTGGGTGCACAGGTGCAGACCGGGGCGGGCCCGGCCGGGTGGGGGAGAGGGGGAAGGCTCATGGTGCGCAGGACTCCATCCTGACGGGGGCCGCCGACGGCATGCCGGGGCTACTGGTCGCAAAGTGACGCAGTCCTTAAGGCAGTTGGCCCTGCCGTTGGTCGGGCTGCGCGGCACACAGCCTTCCACGCTCCGGTATCCCGCCGCCCCGCCCCGGTACGGCTTTTGTCCGGTGTGTGGCTTACCGGCCCCGCCGGTGTTCCTCGTCTCGCCGTGAAATCCGCCGCCCGGCCGGCCCGCCAAAACCGGCCTGGTGACGACGGGTTGCGCGCCTGCGGCGCCTCTGGCGGCCCACCGTTTGTTCCGGCCGACTTGCGGCCTAGGCCGTATCAGCAAGACGGTGGTCCTAGCACGACACCGGCGGCGAGTTCGCCGGTGTCCTCCTGACGGCTACTGGTCGCAAGCCCGAACCGCTTCAGGACTCCCGGCAGGCGCGTTGGCCCGCGCCCGCCGCCACGTCAGGCCGGCACCGCCCTCGGTGCCGGCCTGACGTGCGTCCAGGGCGACGGCGGTGACTTCCCGCGCGCCCCGGGCCTGCGGCGAGGCCGTTGCTCAGCTGTTCGACCGGCCGGCGCGGGGGGTGTCGAGGAGGAGGGCGTTCGCGCGGGGAGCGTCGTTGTGGCCGACGTTGCTGGTGATGACTGTCCGGCTGGTTGGTGGTGTTCGGCAGCGTTCGGCGTTGTTCAGTGCGGTGTTCGGGGCCGTCTGGTGCCACCGGGAAATCCCGTACATCGTTCAGAATCTGCTCTTCCAAGAGCATCGCGCAGCGTCACCCTCGCACGCTGTCTCACCTCACCCGCGGGCCGTTCAGCTGCGCCCCGGACGGCCCGCCCGGGGATCGCCGTACGCCCGGCCGGCCGGGCTGATGCGCCTCGTCCGCCGCGTCCCTGGCCTGGACGGCCGGTCCGCGACGCATTCTCCCCGCGGGGATTGGGGATGCGGGGGACGGCAACGCTGGCCGGGGTAGGTGCGGGCGAAGGCTCGGTGCTGGGCTGGGCTCTCGTACGCGGAACGTCCTGCTGCTCGCTGCTCGTGCACGGTCCGGGCCCGACGGCGGTCCCGACCGGCGCTGTCGGCTGCGCCGCGGCCGGCCCGTGCGAGGTGTCGATGTCGTCGCCGGCGGCGTATCCCATCTCGCCGGTACACGGCTGCGCCGCTGGCCGCCGGCCGGTGCTGCCCGGGGAGGAGCCGGCGGTGCGGCCGGCCCCTCCCCGCGCCCGATGCCCGGAGTGGTTCAGCAGCTGCCTGGCGGCGGGCAGGACGGCGCCGGGGTGCGCGGCCGGCGGCGGCGTGGACGCGAGGCCGAGGCTCATCAGGACGGTCGCGACGGCCGCAGCCGCGGTGATCGCCATGTACAGGTCTCCGCGGGCCGGGACCGTGCTGCTGCCCTTCTTGGTGTCGAGGTAGACGGCGACGGCCGCGCCCGCCGACACCATGAGGGTGAGCAGCAGGCCGGGGGTGATGGAGAGCTCGGTCATCGGACGGCGAGCTCCGCCCGGACCGCGGCGCCGGGGCGAGGGCGCCCCGCCTGCCGCCCACCGCCCGCGCCGCCTGTTTGTGCTGGTAGGAGCACTTGTCGGTGCCGTGCTGTAGCTTCACAGGTGTCAGTCAAGGTTCCTCCTGCTGCCCGTACGAGGGGTTGGGGGACCACGACGCCGGGAGCTCCTGGGACACGGCCGGCCGCCAAGCAAGGACCGTGTTTTCAGGGGCTCTTCGGCGTGTTGGGGGCCCGTGACATCAACGACGCTACCGGCAGGGTCCGACAATGGGACGTCCGTACCAACAACGCCCTGACCAGGCCCTGTTGTCAGTACCGCGAGCGGCCCCGTGACCTCCCGCGACACCCCCGCACGGACAACCCGCCCCCGCCACCCGCCCGTTCACCACCGGGGCCAACGGCCCCGGTCCTGCGCCCCGGCCGGCCAGAGGCCCGAAAGAGACCCGGCCTCCACCCCGCACGCGGCCCCCGACAGGGGGCACGCCCCCGCCGGCCAACGGCAGGCCCCGCCTCGAAGTGCTGCTCCCCGTCCACGTCCTCGTCGCGAGCCGTCTGGGTGCCTTCCCCCGGTCAGCCCCATCCCGACCGTCCGGGCCGTGCGCGACCGCGTCAAACGCTGGTGCCACCGCTCGCCAGCTGCTGCGGCTCAGGCTGCCGCAGCCGGCCGGGCGCGAAGGCGGATCACCTTGTCCTCGTTGGTGCGGTCACGTGTACGTGTTGAGTGCGGTGGCGGCCCCGCACAGTGCGGTGACGTCCCGCAGGAAGTACTGCATCGCCTTCACGGCGGCACCGTCGCTCTGGTCTGCTCTCCAAGGGTTGCGGCCTGACAGGAGGAGACGGTCGAGGGCCTGTTGGGCGGCGGTGTCCGAGTCGGCGGCGATCCAGCCGTTGCCGGGCAGGTTGGGACGGACCTCGTTGTAGAGGATGTTCCACCGGCTCTGCACCCGGGTGCGCCAGTCATCCACCGGTGCCCACTCGGCGCTGTAGTGGGTGGGGAACGATCTGAGAGAGCGGCGGGGGCGTCCAAGTGGGCTGGGCAGCAGTGTGTCGAAGTCGGCGAGGAAGCGCTCCATGTCCTGGTCGCGGGAAGAAGCGTCGGCGGGCAGATCCCGGATGCCGGTGATCTGGTCGCGCAGGTCGGTGACCTTGGCGGTCAGGTCGGTGAGGTCGGCCGCGCTGAAGACTGAGAGCAACGCCCGCTGGAACTGGGTGGCTTCGGCGCCAGCGCGTGCCAGGGCGAGTCTGGCCTGGCGGGCGGTGTCCTGGTCGCTGGCCAGCTTGTTGAACAGGAGCAGCGCGGCGGGGACACCGAAGCAGACGCCGGTGGCCGCGGAGTAGATGTTGAGGAGGTAGTCGTGGCCCGTCCACCAGTTGCTGCTGTCGAGCCGCAAGCCCTCGACGAGCAGGACGACTCCGGCGGGAATGAGCACGTAGGTGAGAATCCGGGTCGACCGTGGCTTCTCGGTCCACGAGCGGCGTATCCGGGTGATCGGTTGTTGCACGTATGGCCCCCTGTTTGTGTGTGCTGCCCGGACGGTAGCGGGAAACGCGACCTGTCCAAGCGCCAGACGTCCCCGCGGTCTCGTGTCCGGACGCCGCCGGTACTGCCCAGCTCACCCCTGCGCGCGCTGGAGGGGTGAGCGCGAGTTGGCGGGGGAGGGCGGGTGGTTTCCGCTACGATGCCGGGCGGCAGGACGCGCACCGCCGACCGCCGCCGCTGTATCCCCGCCCGCGCCGGGACAGCTCAGACGGCCAAGGTCCCCACCAGGGCCCGCGACACCCACCCGCACGACTGCGGACAGGCGCGGGGTGCCCGGAGAGAAGTCGTCATGCCACGCAACCAGTCCCGCGCCGGCTGGCGCGCCCGCCTCGTGCAGAAGACCACGGGCACCAAGGGCAAGTACACCGAGCTGCTGCGCGAGGAGACGCGCCCGCGGTCCGTCCGCAGGGAACCCGTCCACACCGAGCCCGTCCGCCGGCTCGCCGCTCACCTGCGCGCCGACCTGGGCGCCGACGGGGAGAAAGCCGCCCGCCTCGTGGACGAGGCCATGGCCTGGACGCTGAAGGACAGCGGGCTGAAGCAGGCCCTGCTCCGGATGTCCGTCAACTCCGCCGCCCGCGCGCGCCACGTCGCCGCCCTGGACGAGCACGCCGTCGGCGAGGTCACGTTGCACGACGCCCCCCTCGTCCAGGTCGTGTACGAGGTGCTGGAGATGGTCGCCGAGGAAGAGGACCTGGTGAGCCCGGACCTGCTGCGCGCGGCCGCGGATGTCCTCGACAGGCTCGTCGGCCACCACAACCACATCTGCAACTCCGCGATCTACGGGGTGCGGGCCGGCGGATGGCTCACCGATACCAGGATGCGGGAGCGGGTGTACACCACGACGGCCCCGGTCGCCGTGGTCGCGGCGGCGGCCCTGCGCACGCTGCGGGAGGCCGCCCTCATCCCGGACGAGGACGAACTGACCGACGCCGACTGCATGTTCACCCTGGAGGAGGCTGCCCGCTTCGCGCGTACCGCCGCCGACCTCGCCGTCCACCCGGCCGCCTGACCCACGCGGACGGCATGAGACAACCGCCCTGCCCCGTATGATGGTTGACCTGCCATTTTGGTCGAAATCCGGGTATGGGTGACCGGCCGGAGCGGGTGGATGCCTTCGAGCGGACGCGGTCGGCGGTGCGCGCCGACGGGGCGAGCGCCGTACGGCGCCGACCGTGTCCGCGGGCTCGTCGCAACTCGGCGGCCCGGCCCGGGGGTTCCTCCGCCGTACGGCCGCCGTGCTCCCGGAACCGGTGAAAGCGCGGGTCCCGGGACGTCGTGGAACGGGTCCGGCCTGCTGCTCGTCACCCGCCGCGCCCACGTACCGCGCCGTGGCGAGGCCGTACGACGGTGTCGTCCGCTGCACCCTGGTGGAGCGGACGTCGAGGTGACCCGGCGGCCCGTACGGTAGGCGACCCCCACCCAGCCCCTGACGGGCCGTCGGGCGAGATCGTGCAGGTCGCAGCCGGTCGGATCGGAAAGACCGTCAACTCGCGTGCTGCGTCCGCTCGGAGGGGCGTACCCTTTTGTCATCGTCGCCGCCGAGGGCGGCCTGTTGTGCAGCCGGTGGACACCGCGGTATCCACCGGCAAGACCTGAGTACGCCGCCTGCACGTCACTGGGCGGGTACCCGGATCCGCCTGCGGGTCACCGAAGCGACGCCGGGTCAGCTCAGCGACGGACCGCGGTCCTCACCGGGCGGGCACGGGTGCGTTGCGCTCCGATGGCGCTCTGCTCGCGTACGCCGGTCACCGGCCGCGAGCCCGCCTCGCGCCGGCCCATTCGATTGAGGCCCTGTGAGCACCATCGACATCCCTGACGAGCACGACGACATCGACGGTATCGAGGTCATCGACATCCGCTCCGGCGACCGCTCGACGCCGTTCGAGCACCGCGTCGAGCCGGTCAGCAAGACCACCAAGGCGATCAAGTTCCTCGAGAGCCACCGCGACGTCCAGATCTCCTCCGCCGCCATCCGCCGGATCGCGTACGGCGCTGTCGAGCCCGGACTCCTCGAAGGCGCCCGCCTGGAGCGCCACCGCGTGGAGACCGGCTGGCTGAGCGTCCTCACCTACCGCGCGTACACGCTGATGCTGTCCCCCGCGATCGAGAACGACCGTCTCCTGGACGAGGCCCACTACGCGGCCGACCCGGACACCAGCGCCAACCTGCGGGTCCTGGCCATGCCCACCGCGCACGACACCGACGCCACCCTCGTCTACGCCGACGCCATGGACGACCTCCTCGCCGCCATCGACCGGGCGTCCAAGGGCGTGAGGAAGAACAACCCGCAGGAAGTCGGCCGACGCATCGTGGAGCGGCCCCTGACGGCCGTCCCCGCCACCTTCCTCAACCCCGGACGCCACCCCGACGACGACCTGAGCCTCGTCGACGGCAACAGCCGCTGGGCGTCCTGCACCGTCGGCATCAAGGTCCCGGCCAGCTCGATCCGCCCCACCAACGCCAAGGACCCCGACAGTCTGCTTCCGTCCCACCTCATGCGGCTTCCCCTCGTCGAGCGGCGGGATCTCGTCCGGGAGATCGTCAAGAACGCCCACCGCGACATCAACGCCGCCACCGGCACGAGCAGGGCGGCCCGTGCCAGGCGCGACCAGGCCGCCAGGCTCCTCAACGCGATGACCGTCCCGGTGCAGGTCATCGTCGGCTACACCGACGACAACCCGGACATGGGCATGGGACGCTTCCCCGTCGCGGTCCGCTCGCTGCTGATGCGCATGAACATCGGAGTGAGGGAGTTCAAGGAGCCCTCGAAAAACGGTGTCACCGCCGAGGAGATCGTCACTGCCCTGTTCGACGCTGGCGAGCTCGGCGACGACGCCCAGGCCGTGCGGGACGTCCTTCTCGGCCGCGCCGACGTCACCGACGCCATGAAGTCCCTCGGACTCAACCCCGCCTTCCGCGACCTGCGGTTCACGTACGTCGTCCAGCAGCTCACCCGCAAGGAGCCCCGGCTGAACGCGGTCATGGCCGCGAAGCTCGACAAGCGCAGCCTCCAGGTCACCCACCGCAGCGGCCCGATCGTCGAACTCGGCCTGCGCTCCTACTCCAGCCTCCCCAAGGAGAAGCTGGCGCCCGTGCGGACCGCGCTGGACACCGGCTGCCTGTGGCAGGCACTCGCCGACCACGAGTGGTCCGTCGAGAACATCGACAACGACCAGGCTGTGGACGACCTCCTGGCGCGCGCCGACAACGGCGACGTCCCCGCCCGGCTACTCCTCGGCGTGATCGCCATGGTCACCCTCGTCACCAGCGGCTACCTCCTCGCGCCCGGCGGCTCCGCCGAGCAGATCGTCGGCAACATCAAGGTCATGCGCGCCGGCGTCGGCACGGTCATCAAGACCGTCCTCGACACGAAGGAGGGCCGGCAGGTGCTCGCCGACGCGATCAAGCGGATCCGTGCCGGCCTGCCCCCGAAGTGGTGGGCCGACGGCCACCTCGTCGAGAAGGACGGCTGGAAGGGCAGCGACTTCAACGCCCACCTGCGCCTCGCCGCCAATCACGGGTTCGCCCCGGAGGGCCACCAGAACGACCCCACCGCCACCGAACTCGAGGACAAGGCCCTCACGGCCTTCCAGACGTCCCTCACCACGGCCGCCTCCGACCTCGACGACCTGATCGCCATGCGCAAGATGAACGGCACCACCACCGAACTCTCCTGGACCGTCGTGGAGCCGTCCTTCAAGCAGCTCAGCTTCATGGGCAACGACCTCGCCCGCATCGCCGAGGGCGAGCCGCGCTGATGACCGACACCACCTGGGCCGGCGTCGTCGCCATCACCGACGACCGGTACGCCATGCTCGCCCGCCTCGCGGGCCAGTGGCTCCTCGAACCGCAGCCCGAGCCGATCCCCATCGGTGAGGACTCCGTCTACGAGGACAAGGCCATCTACATCGCGGTCAACCGCAACGGCAACGCCTGTTACTGCGGAAAGACCGCCCCCACCCGGGCCTTGAACCGGGGGGCCGCCGCGACCAGACTCGGCCAGCACGTCAACGGCAGCACGTCGAAGCGGGACGAGTGGGTCGAGTACTGGGTGATCCCGCTGCGTGACGCCACCCCCGGCCACGTCGTCTCCGCCCTGGAAAAAACTGTGGCCGCCCGTCTCGGCATCCCGCTCGTGCACCGGACGCGCATACCGCGCCGGCGCACCTGACCCCCGGCCGGCACCGGAAACACACAAGGGCCCCCGCACCGGAAGGACGGTGCCGGGGGCCCACCCGCTCCGGGGCCAACAGCCCCGGTCCCGCACCCGAGTCGACCAGGGTCCCGAAAGTGACCCGACCCCCACCCCGCACACGGCCCCCGACAGGGGGCACGCCCCCGCCGGCCAACGGCCGGCCTTTCCCGATCGAAGTGCTGCTCCCCGTCCGCCCTTGCCGCGGCTGCGCACCAACCTGACCGCCAGGGCACTGGGCGCCGCCTGAGGGGTTTTCGCAAATTCACACACTTCCACGCACGCACCCATGCGGCAGCGTGCGGCTGTACGACGACCCCGCCCTTCCGGCCGGGCCCCGGCCGTACGGCGTTTGCTGCGCCCCGGTGCCCAGGCCGTCGCTGGCGCTCGGTGCCGTGGGCGAGCTGGGCGCCGGGGTCCTCGAGCGCCCGTCGCATCTCGTCGATGTGCGGGGCCCGCCCGGGCTCTCGGAGCGTCGTCGTGCTGCTGCGCCCGGCCGTTGTTCGATCAGGAGTGCGTGGTCTGCGTCGACCTCGACGAAACCGACGTGGACTGCCCCTCTGCCCGGCCGCTTGACCCCCTACCTGGCCCGCGGGGGCGCGGCGGCCTGTACGCCCTCACTGGCCCTGCGCACGATGCGGGAGGCCGCCCGCATCCCGGGAGGACGAACTGACCGACGTCGACTGCATGTTCACCCTCCAGGAGACCATCCGCTGCGCGTACCGCCGCCGACCTCGCCGCCTGACACACGCGGCCGGACATGCTGCCCCGCGCCGCGTCCGGCAGCGGCGGAGCTGCTCAACGAGGCGCACGAGTTCTACAAGATCCGCGACGAGGAGTGACCCGCCGCGCGCCCGTATTGCCCACACTCCCGTCCTGCTGCGCCGACTCGGGCCCGGTGGCCGGCCTGTCCGGTTCCGGCCCGGGCACCCCCGCCGGGCTCTACGGTGCTCCGGTGAGCAACGAGATGCCGCCGGCTGAGCTGCCCGTGGTCGACGAGGTCCTCGCCGGCGCCCTGGCGGCTCAGGGCGAGGCGGGCGTACGGGCGTTGGGGCTGCTGCGGGATGCGCACCGGGTGCTGACCGGGGAGGGGTTCGTACGGCCGGCGGAGGTGGCCGCGGCGTGTGTGCGCTCCGCGGCGGACGCGCTGCTCAGCCTGCCCGGCGCCCCGGTCACGGCGGGCCTGAAGCCCGCGGCGAAGGACCTGCTGGCCGCGGTGGACGCACTCCCGCCGGTTGCCGCCGATTCCCCGTCCGGCGAGCCGGCCGCCGGGGCCGCCAACTCCAGCTCCGGGGGCCCGGTGGGCGCGGGGTGGGAGCGGGTGTCGGCAGCGGCCGAGGTGCTGCGCGGCGAGCTGGAACGCCCGGGTGGCTTCCACCGGGCGCGAGCCCGCGGCATCGTCGAGCGGCTGACCGGGGTCACGCTCGGCGCGGCGCAGGAGACGGCGCTGGACGTGTGGGGAGCCGTCTACGGGGTGGCCTCGGGCATCCTGCACGGCAGCGCCGCCGGCCCCGGCGAGGCCGTCCAGCTGTACGCCGATCTCCTCGGCGCGGCCCACCAGTTGCTGGTGCCGCTCCCGGACCGGGCGGCCCACGTCCTCGAGCTCGCCGCCCTCCAGGCCCCGGGCGAGGCCGAGGTCGCCGAGCTCGCCCGCTGGTCGGACCCGCGCGCCACCGACTACTTCTTCCGCTGTGGCCCGGCGCCGGCGTGGCTGAACGTGCTGCAGGAGCACGCGCCGCACCTGCTGATGCCGGACGGGGCGGCCGGCGGACGGTGGCCGGCCGCCCCGTTCCTCGGCCACGTCGCCAGCGCCGACCCGGATGCCGCCCGGGGATGGCTGGCCGCACCGTCCGGCGAGGGCGCCGCCGCGGTCGCACGCGCGCAACAGGTCGCCGCGGCCGGCCGGTTGGCCCTGGACGGGCTGCTGAGCCTGGCCGTACGCCACCGGGCCGTCGTCGACGCCGGCCAGCTGCGCGCCGTCCTTGCCCACCCCGGAGTACAGGAGGGCGGGGGTGCGGCTGTGGGGGCGACGCTGCACCTGGCGGCGAGGTGGGCGCGCACGGTCCCGCGCGCCGAGCGGACGCGCGAGTGGATCCTCGTGGTGGAGGGGCTGCTGGCTGGCGCGGTCGACGACGAGCACGCCGGCCACCTGTCGCTGCGGGCCGTCGCCGAGCGCGTGGCCACCGCCGAGGCCAAGGCCAAGGAGGCTCTGGCCGCCAGGGACGTCGCCGCGGCGGAAGCGGTGGTCGCGGCCGCGGTGGCCGGCGAGGAGGAGGCGCGGGAGCTGATCGCCGAGGAGACGGCCGCGCGTCTGCCCGGTCACGAGGTCGCGGCGCTGCTGCGCGAACTCGCGTGCACCGCCTACCCGGCCGGCCGCGCCGCCAGCGCGCACCCGAACATCACGATCATCCGGGCCGTGCTGGCCGGCCTGCTCGCCCGCGACATCGCGCTGCTGCCCGAGGCCTCCCGACCGCTCGTCTTCGGCGGCGACCTCGACCTGGTGCACGCCGGTGATCCGGCCGCGTACGGCGGGCCGAGGCTGGCGCGCACCGTGCTCGACCTCGCCGCAGCGGACGCGGACGCCGGCGTGCACCTGACCGAGCGCACCCGCCCGCTGGCCCGGGTGGCCCCGGTCGACGGCCGGCTGCACGACCGGCTGCTCGCCGCTCACCTGGCCGGCCGTCCGCCCGCCGGCGGATCGGCCGGGCAGGAGTGGTGGGAGCAGGCCGTCGTGCTGGTCCCGCGCCTGCTGGCCGCTGAGCCCGCGCCGGAGCCCGCCCGCCTCCTCGACCTCGTGCTCGGCACCTGCCCGCCCGAGCACGCCGTGCAGCTGGAGGCGGACGTCCGTACAGCGCTCGGCACCGCGCCGTCGGCCGCCCAGGTGGCCGAGGTCCTGCCCGCCGACGCCGAGCAGGTCGACGGTCTCGCCGAGCCGCTCGCCTCGTGGCTGCGGGTGTGGGACTGGTCGCCCGTCCTGCCCGCGCGGCTGCTGGCCGACTGGGAGCCGGTGCTTGAGGCGGCGCGCCGTCTCAAGCCCGCCGGTTCGTCCGACCCGCGTACCGCGCCCGTGCTGGAGCCGCACAAGGCCACCACAGTGCTGGACGCCGAGGACCTGGCCGAGGCCGCCGCCGGGCACGGTCCGGCGGCGGCCGCCGCCGCTCTGGCCGCGACCGATGACGCCGGCGCCGAGGGCTACGCGATGGTCCTGCACCGTCTCATCGCCACCGACCCGGCCGCCTGGACCGCCGACGTGCCCGCCGTCCTGGCCGCCCTTCAGCTGCCGGAGCTCGGCGCGTTCTACCTCGCCGCGGCCGCCGTCCTCGCCGACCGTCCCGGCACCCTCTCCGGCTCTGCGCTCACGGACGCCGTCACCGCGGTGCTCGACGTACGCCGCCGCCTTGACGAGACGACCTCCGCCACCGACACCGCGGCCGCCGACGACCGGAGCACCGCGGTGTTCTTCGCCGACCAGGCCCTGTTCGACCTGATCACCACCGTGTGGCGCACCGACACCGCCCTCGCCGACGACCAGGAGAAGGCCGTCCTGGCCCACCTGCACGCCCTGGCCGCCCCTCTGGCCTGCCCCGCCGCCGACCCGGCCCAGGACACCCCCACCGACGGTCCCGGCCCGGCAGGCGGCGGGGGAGTGGACGCGGCGCTGCTGGGGTCGGATCCGGGAGTGCGGGCGCTGGGGTGCCTGCTCGAGTACGCCGTCCACCGGGCCCGCACCGCCGGGGAGATGCCCGCCGACGTCCTTCAGACGGTGTCCGGTGCGCTCCCCGCGCGCGGGGACCAGGACGCGGTGGCCACCGCGATCGGGGTGCGCCTGCCCGCCCTGCACCGGCACGCCCCCGACTTCGCCGCCGACCACCGGACCGCGCTGTACGGTCTCGCCCCCGGCCGTCCCTCGCCGGCCGACTCCTGGCTGCGCTGGGGACCGTACGACCGCCAGGTCCTCGCCGCCCTGGAGCGTGCCGAGCTCTTCGCCGCGCTGCGCGACGCCGATCCCGGTCCGGCGCCCGGCGCCGCCGCCCACACGGCGGCCGTGCTCCTGGCCGACCCCGCCTTCCTGGGCGATCCGGCCGTCTTGTGGGCCGAGTTGGCCACCGGTACCGGGGGAGCGGACGCGACCGGCCTGCTGCTGGCCGCCATCGCCTCCCGGACCCCGCGCACCGGCGGCCCCGCCTGGCCCGATGCCGCCGAACGGCTGGCCGCAGCGGCCGGCCTGTGGCGCGCCGCGCTCGCGGCCGGCCTGCCGTCCGGCGCCCTCGCCAGCGCGGGCGACTTCGCGGACACCGGCCTCGACGAGGACCTGTGGCTGTCCCTGACGCGGGCGAGCGCCGAGCACACCCCGGCCCTGACGGACGCCGACCTCGTCGCCGAACGCGCCGCCCGCCACCCCGACAGCGAGGACGCACTCCTCCTGGCCGCACAGCTGGTCACCCACCCCGCTGAGACCGGGCAGGACGCGGCCGTACGACGCCACGCCCGCGCCCTGCTGGACGCCGCCGCTGCTAGGCCCGCACACGAACACCCCGCCGTGCTACGGGCGTTGAGGGAAGCACTGGTCAACTCCGGCGACATCGACGCCGCCCAGGCCTGAACCGGTGTTCGACGGCGCCGAGCAGCTGCTCACGCGAGCCCGGCGCCCCGCCGGTCCGTGGCCCGGCGAGACGGACCAGGACGTCCTCCAGGACGAGGCCTGTCTCGTCCGCGACCTGGACCCGCCCGGCCAGCGGCGGCCGCGCCCGCCCCGACCCCGACGGTGCCGCCGCGGTCAGCTCCACCCACACCACCGCCAACCGCTCCGACAGCAACACCCCAGCCCACCAGCCCAGTTCAGCCCTGCGCACCCGCAGCGCCTCGTGCTTCTCGGCCAGCCGCGCCACATGCCGGCACGCCGCGCACACCCGCCGCCCCTCGTGCT
>NZ_JAEKKT010000322.1 GCF_019510245.1 Streptomyces sp.
AGAAGGTGGCCGGCTGGAAGCTGGAGACCTTCCTCACCTCGGCCGCCGCTCAGGAGCAGTTCAGCCACGCGACCGGATATGTGCCGGTCAACACCAAGACCGACGCGTCCTCCGCCCAGCAGGCGTACCTCAAGGCGAATCCCAACTTCCAGACGTTCACCACCCAGATCAAGAACACCCCGATCGCGTCGGCACCGGCCGGCTGCGTGACCGGTGCGATGACCGCCATCCGCACCGGCAACATCAACCAGATCCAGGCCGCCTTCGCAGGCCAGAAGTCGATCGACGCGGCGCTCGACCAGGCAGCCGCCGACGCCAAGAAGGCGATGAAGGCCTACCAGGGCCAGCGAGGCCAGTAGCCGACCCAGCCATCACCATCACCGCCACCGCCACCGCCACCGCCAGAACAGAAAGGGATGACCTTGACGGACATCCGCTACGGCATTTTCCTCCGGCCCGACCCGGCCACGTGCTGGGCCGTCACCCAGGTGACGTTCGCCCTGGACCGGCAGTTCGGACTCGTATCGGCAGGGGCGTTCCCACCGCACGCCACCCTCATCGGGAATCTGTGCACCCGCGCCACCGAGGCCGAACTCATCGCCGCCCTCGATCCCGTCTTCGAGAACGTCACGCCATTCCCCGTCTACAACCAGGGCATCACCCGGACAGGGACAGGCGCCTACGAATACAACATCAATCTCGACACGTCGGGGAACCGGCCCAACGAGCCGCTCGGCCGAGTCGCCGGCGCGGTGGCCAAGGCGGTGGCACCGCTCTCGGTCCCCGTCGACGACTTCCTGGTGACCCCGGTGGCCGGGTACAGGTTCGCCGCGCATCTCGGCCTGGCAAGCCACGAACTGGCCGTCGACAACCGGCTGAGCAAGGAGGTCGGGGACTTCCTGGCAGGCCTCCCGGTGCACGCGCCCGAGTCCTTCGCCGCACGCTGGTACTCACTGTTCGAGTTCCAGGCCGACTGGAGCAGCCACTGGTGGGAGAACATGTCGTGGCGCCACCTCCACTCGTGGGAGGCCGTATGACACCCTCCAGGGCAACCGCCGCGAGCGTTGTCATCTTCGATCTCGGTGAAGTGCTCGCCACCCCGACCGATCTGTACGCATCTCTGGCGGCGCGCCTGTCCCAACGGCCTGCGGCTGTGGAAACCGCCTACTGGGCGCACCGTGACGCGTACGACCGGGGCGGTACGGCACAGGCCTTCTGGACCTCAGTCCTCACCGATCTCGGCACCCCTGTGACACCCAGCCTCATCGCCGACCTGACCTACATCGACACCCAAGCGTGGACGACCATCCGTCCTGACGCCATGTCCCTCCTCAAAGCCCTGTCGGACAGCGGCATCCGCGTCGGGGTACTGTCCAACGCGACACTCGAGATGGCCACGGCCGCCCGCGCGACCCCGTGGGCCGAGTACATCACCGACTGGTTCTTCTCGTGCGAACTCCGCCTTGCCAAACCCGACCCCGCGATCTACCACCACGTCACGAAGGAACTGGCGCTCCCGGCCGACTCAGTCCTGTTCATCGACGACCGCCTGGTGAACGTGAACGCCGCCCTGGACGCCGGCTGGAACGCCCACTTGTGGACCTCGGGCCCGGACACCACGGACCTGCTGACCGACCTGGGACTGCTCCGGCCCGTCTGACCACGGTTGGGCACGGGTCTCCCTACAGCTTCGCATCCCGAAAGGCCCACGACGCTATGCGCGTTACCTCTGAGACGTCGTCCGACGGCGTCTTCGAACAGCTCTTCCTCCTCGGTGACATCCCTGGAGCGCTGTGGACTCCACAAGGTGCCGACGGGTCCCGCCCCCTGATCGTCTTGGGGCACGGCGGCGGTCAGAGCAGGAAGGCCCCTGACATCGTGGCCCGTGCGCGCCGTTTCGTGGCCGAGTGCGGTTTCGCCGTGGTGGCTGTCGATGCGCCCAGCCACGGTGACCGGCCGGAACATGAGGAGTTCACCCGGATTGCGACCGAGTACGAGGCCCGGCTCGGCGCCCGTGAGGGACTGGCCCCGCTGATCGCCGACTTCCAGGCGCTCGTTGTCGGCCAGATTGTGCCGGAATGGCAGACAGTCCTCGACGCGGTCCAGATGCTAAGTCACGTTGGCATTGGGTCAGTTGGCTACTGGGGTGTGTCGCTGGGCTGCGTGATCGGCGTCCCGCTTGTCGCCACCGAACCGCGCGTCCGGGCGGCGGTGCTGGGCCTGGCCGGTTCCGAGGTGTCAGCCGAGGCCGCCGCGCGGATAACCGTCCCGGTTGAGTTCCTCGTGCAGTGGGACGATGAACGAGTGCCACGGACCCAGAGCCTGGCACTGTTCGACGCCTTCGCCTCAACCGAGAAGACACTGCACGCCAACCCCGGCAAGCACGGTGAGGTCCCGGCGTTCGAGATGGACAGCGCGCTACGTTTCTTCGCTCGACACCTTGGCTGATGTCGCCAGATGGGAGCGTTCAGCGCGCACTGGCCAGAGTGTGGCCGGCGCGGCAATAGGACTTGCCCGGCGGGTGGCAGCACACTTGCCGTTTTCCCGGGGAGGCGGTGTTGAACTGCCATCGACGTACTGCGCGAAACGCCCTTCTGGGACCGGTACTCCGAGGTCGTCGAACTCGCCACCCTCGGTGCGCTGTCGCCGCCGACGTCCCGTTCTCGTCACCCCTCCGACATGGCTGTCTGGCGGGCTGCCTCGCGCAGGGCGGAGACGGCCGGTGCGTTGCGGTGGTCCGGAAGCCAGGCCAGTTCGGCCGTGGAGAGGCCCAGTTCGGGGCAGTCGACGTAGGTGATGCCGGCGCGCGGGTACAGGCGGCGGGCCGCGGAGGGCAGGAAGGTGATCGCCCTCCCTTGGGTGACGGCGAGGACCATGGCCTCGGTGTCCCTGACGACGGGGCCGAAGCGGACCGTTGTGCCGTCGGGGCGGGGATTGACGGTCAGGTGGTTCCACCATGACCGGGGCACTTCCGGCGGCATGTCGACGACCATACGATCGGCGAGGTTGCCGAGCGTCAGGATGTCCCGGCCGGCGAGCGGGTCATCGGCGGACAGGCAGACCACCCGCGTCTCGGTGGCCAGTTGGAGGGACTGGATCCCGCCGGGCAGGGGGCCGCGGAGGAAGGCGGCGTCGACCTCCCCGGTGAGCAGAGTGCTGAACATGTCGACGAAGGTCAGGTTGCGGACCTCTATCTCGAGATCCGGGTGCTTTCCGCGCAGGCGGGACAGGATGGCCTGGGCGTAGGGCATGGCGGCCTCGGCCCCGAGGCTGCCGATCCTCAGGAGCCCGCGCGCCGCGCCGGCATGACGGTCGGCCGCCTGACGCAGCCGGGCCATGGCATCGACCACTGCCCCCGCCTCCTCGGCGATGGACCGGCCGACCGCGGTGAGCCGCACACTTCCGCCGCCGCGTTCGACGAGTACGACACCGAGCCGCTGCTCCAACGACCGGATCTGCTGGCTGAAGGCGGGCTGAGTGACGTAGACCCGCGCTGCCGCGCGCCCGAAGTGAAGCTCCTGCGCGAGAACCAGAAAGAGCCGGAGTTGGTGGAAGCTCGGCTCTCGTTTGGCACCGGATCCGCCACCAGGACTCATAAACGAAAGTTTATCGACAAGAAGGTCATCCTCTCCCAGCTCTCGGCTTTCCCCTCCAGACCCACTACATCAGGATCTATGGGGCCGACTACCTCCCTTCGCAAGGAGCCACTTGCTTCGTATCCACTTCGGCTGGCGCGATCTGGAGAACATCCGGATCGCCCAACAGCCAGAACCGCTGTGGGAGTTGATGTGCGCGGTGTGCCGCCTCCAGACGTCCCAGGGGCTGGTGGAGTTCGGGCATTGGCGCCGCGAGACAGGTCGGCGGCTGTCGCGGGACCGACGCGCCTCGCATGCCCTGCACACCCTGCGCAGCGTCATCCCGGCCTCCGGCTACATCCCCGACTTCCTCACGCCTTCGGCCACGGGCGAGTGCCTGGAGGCGGGGCTCGACACGCTACGGGCGACGCCCCGTGATCGATTAGCCGCGGAACTGACGCGATTCGCCGACACAAGGCCGGTGCCGGGCTGGATGCGTGGCCCCCACGAACCGGCCGTCGCCTCGCTCACACTGGTCTCCGACGCTCTACGGGCCTCGTTCCGGACACTCCTGGAACCCCACTTTGCGCGATGGAACCCGCCGTATCTGGAAGTCGACTATCCCGTCGACCGGGAACTGCGGCTGGAAGGGCGGGGGTTGACGCTCGTGCCGTCGTACTTCTGCTGGCGCAGACCCACGGCCCTTGCTGATCCCGACCTCGACCCGGTCCTCGTCTACCCCGTCATGAAGCAGCCGCTCGACATCGCGAAAGCCGGCGAGGAGCGGCTGGAACGATTGCTCGGGCGGACGAGAAGCGCTGTTCTCGTCGACGTGGCCGGTCATCGCACCCGTACCACCACCGAGTTGGCGCGGGCTCTCGGGCTCGCACCGGCCAGTGCGAGCTATCAGGTAGGTGTCCTGCGCGGTGCGGGACTCGTCGTCAGCAGGCGCGACGGCAAGCACGTCGAGCACACGGCGACGCCCCTGGCCCTCAACCTGCTGGCCGGCACCGGGACGACGTTTCGAAGAGGTTCGAAAACATAGCGGCCCGTGCAGGGGCGTGGCACTCTTTTCGCAACCGTTGACGACCAGGGAGAACCACATGGGGCGTGCCGTCAAGGCTGCGCTGATCGCGCTCTTGGTGCTCGGCTGTTGCTCCGTCATCGCCACCAGGTCGGCACCGCCCCAGAGCGTGACGATGACGGCGCCCTAGCGGGCGGGAACAACGTCGGACACGACCGATGGGGGAACAAATGAACGTGCACAAGCGGGCGATCACCGTGGTGTTCCTGGCTGCAATCGCCCTGGGATCAATCGGCGCACCCGCCATGGCGGCACCGATGCCGTGGGAAACCAGCAAGGTGCCGGCCGTCCCGGCCGCGTCCGACGGGCCGAACGGCACCGTCACGGTCCAGTGCGGGCCTCCCTGCTACCAGTAGGCGCCGCGAGCCTCGCCATTCGCATCAGCTCGGTTCATGCTGACCCGCACGGCGGTTCGACTGCCACCGATCGCCCGCGCTGGGGCCGGACACCGACCCGTCCGCGCCGACCGGCGGCAGCGCTCAGTGGCTGCTGAGCATGCCCTCGCGCAGGCGGGCCAGGAGGCGAGTGATCAGGCGGGAGACGTGCATCTGGGAGACGCCGAGGTGTTCGGCGATCTGGGCCTGGGTGAGTTCCTCGACGAAGCGCCAGTGGATGATCTTCCGGTCGCGTTCGTCGAGTTCGGCGATCATCGGTGCGAGGGCGTGGAAGTCCTCGACCAGGCCGAGCGCCGGGTCCTGGTTGCCGATGA
>NZ_JAEKKT010000323.1 GCF_019510245.1 Streptomyces sp.
CTCAGCACCAGTCCGTGCCGCGTGGCCCGCCTGACAACGGCGGGAAGCCGCCGCCGGGCCGGGCGCGGAGCACCCGGGCGTCGCCGCGGCGAAGACGGTAAGGCCGTGGCGACCACATGAACCCCCGCAGAATCGAACATGTGACGGTGACGGTGCGTCACATTCCTACCAGGCATCACCTCAACCACACAAGAAACGTTGATCGTCTCCTGATGCTGCCTCGGGTACCGGCCCCCGGCTGCCCCCCGCCGGGCAGACGCCGGCACGGGTCGCCGCGACGCGGTGTCCCCTGGGGAGCGTGGACGGGTGAGCCGTTGCGATCGGGCTGAGGCACGCGGGGGACGTGCGCCGGGGAGGAACGGGTGTAGGACATGGCGCATCGGAAAGCGCTGCCAACACAGCTCGACACCGCGGTCGTGGACTTCGTGGCGCGGCTGCGCCTCCCCCACCGGCTACAGCGGCTGTTCGTTGCCATCGCGATCTGCGGTCAGTCACGAAGACAGACCTTCGCCATACCCACGACTGACGCTTGGGCAAAAGCAAGGCGTCGCGTCGGCAGCTAAGGAGATCTCTCAGTTGGCGATGGAGCCCTGCCTACAACTCGTACCAATCACTCAGTTCACCAGGCGTCGCTGTCTGGATGAAGTCGTGAACGATGTCCCACGCATGATCCATGGACAGTGCGACGTCTCCGGTGAACGCGTGTAGTTCGTCCATGATCACCACTTCGACCTCGGCACTCGGTGCCGCGGAATCATCGCCTACACGAAGAGACACTCTGCCAGAGGTGTCGAAGAGGTGGAGGACAGCGTGGTCTCCTTTGAAGCCCAGAGCCAAGTAGGGGAGGTCGCCGTCCGGCCGCCGGATCTCAAGGTAGCCCTGGCCGAGGCCGGTTCCGAGCGCCTTGATGTGAGCCTCAAGTTCTTGGACATTCGAGTGCCGTTCGAGCCCTGAGAACCAGCCGGTCTCCAGTGCCGTCGCCGCCCACACCACGTTCACTCCTACTCCTCCCGTCCTCGTCACGCCACCTGGCGCTCTCCCCTGCCGCTTTCACGGATATCCGCCCTGTGCACACCGGCGGTAGCAGGTGAGGGCACTGGCCAATCCAGCGAAGGCGAGGAAGTGTTCAGCCCTTCCGTTCATAGCGACGATGCAGTCGGCGGCAGCCGTTCAGCCATGACATGCGCTCACCCCCCAGCGATGCCGCCCCGAACGAGCCGACGGCTCAACGCCGCGGCGGGCACGCCGAAACACTATCCGCCGTTGCCGTAGCCAGTTGCGCAAGTGGTCGAAGTCGAAGCCCTTGTCTGCGTGCGGTTTGGCGGGCCGCCGACGGCGTGGACCGCCACGATGGACCGTCCGCCAGGAAGCGCCGAAGAACCAGCGGCAGTTGTCGCCAGGTGTATCCCGACGTGGCTACGAAGATGATCGCGGCCAGCACGGCGCGGTCATCTCATCGACGACGGCCCCACGCTGCACACGAGTTGGTGGCTTCGGCACCACGTTCAGGAAGGTCTCCCACAACCCCTCAGGCACGGCTCGTTCCGCTGTCGCCATGCCGGAGCAACGACTCAACGCCAATCAAGACACGTCTAAGTGATTTTGGCGGCCACGGCGTCGAGGACCCAGTCCAGGCCGGTCGCGAAGGAGGCCTCGGCGTCCACGTCGGTGCCGTCGTACACGGCCCTTTTCAGCGCCGGGAAGCGGCCGGTGGCCAGCATTCTCGTCACGTGCGGGCCGTGGGCGCGCTGCCAGTCGTGCTTGGACAGGCCCGTGGCGCGCTCGGCACGCAGATTCGTGATCTCGCGCCTGATCGCGCCCGTGAAGTAGGCGCTGACCGTCTCCACGGCGCGCATGACGGTGTCGATATCGGCGAGGCCGTCGAGGGCGGACAGGGTGGACTCGGCCACGGCGAGGCCGTTCGGGCCCAGGGCCGGGCGGCCGCCGAGCAGGTCGGCCAGCCATTCGTGCCGGAGCGCGGTCTGCCTGGTGCGGTGCGCGAGGACGCGCAGCGCCTCCCGCCAGTCGCCGGGCTGCTCCTCGGGGAGGATCTCGCCCTGAACCTCGTCCACCATGAGGTCGTACAGCTCTTCCTTGGTGGAGATGTATCCGTACAGCCGCATCGGGCCGGCCTCCAGCCGGGCGGCGACCTTGCGCAACGACACCGCCGCAAGGCCGCCCTCATCGGCCAGTGCGATGGCGGCGGCGACGATCCGCTCCCGGTCGAGGGGCACGGGGCGAGCCGGCGGCTCCGGCCGGTCCCACACAGTCATGGTCACACCGTTCTGTTGCGATGCCTGCACTCCAGAAATACAGTGTATGGGTATGAGACATCGTATCGCCGTAGTCGGGGGCGGCCCCGCCGGTCTCACCTTCGCCCGCGTCCTGCACCGTCATGGTCACGCCGTCACCGTCCTCGAACGCGATCCCGCCCCCGACGCCCGCCCCCCGGGCGGCACGCTGGACCTGCACGAAGGGCTGGGCCAACTCGCACTGGACAAGGCGGGACTGCTGGCGGAGTTCCAGGCGCTGTCCCGTCCCGAGGGACAGGCCATGCGCATCCTGGACACGGCCGGGACCGTCCTGCGCGACTGGCGACCCCGTCCAGATGATCGGGCCAATCCCGAGATCGACCGCGGGCAACTCCGTGACCTGCTGCTCGGCCCTCTCGACGTCCAGTGGGGACGGGGCGTGACGCAGGTGGTGCCCGGGACCCGGGACGGCGTACTGGTCCACTTCGCGGACGGGCGACAGGAGACGTTCGACCTCGTGGTCGGCGCGGACGGCGCCTGGTCCCGGGTCCGCCCGGCGGTCTCGTCGGCGACACCGCACTACACCGGCGTCACCTATGTCGAGACCTTCCTCGACGACATCGACACCCGCCACCCCGACCTCGCCCGGCTGATCGGCGACGGTTCCGTCGCTGTGTACGGCGTGAACCGCTCGCTCACCGCCCAGCGCAACAGCGGCGGCCACGTCAAGGTATACGCCAAGTTCCGCGCGCCGCTGGACTGGCACACAAACCTGGACCTGGCCGACGTCGAAGCCGTGCGATCGAGTCTGCTGGCCCTGTTCGACGGCTTGGCCACTCCCGTCCTCTACCTCCTCCACCACGGCAGCGCTTTCGCCCACCGCCCCCTCTACGTCCTGCCCGCGTCCCAGACCTGGACCCACGTCCCCGGGGTGACGCTGCTGGGCGACGCCGCCCACCTGATGCCCCCACTGGGGGCGGGCGCGAACCTCGCGATGCTGGAAGGCGCCGAACTCGCCGAGTCCATCGCCACCGGCCGTGAAGACCTGGACAAGACCGTCCGCGCCTTCGAGGAACAGATGTGGGCACGGGCCAGCAGGTGGGCGAAGATCACCACGGCCGGTCTGGAACGCCTCGTAAGCCCGGACCCCGCCGAAGCCCTCGCCCTCTTCGACCAAGTCCAGCCATCCTGACTGCCCAGCGCGAGAGCACCAGTATCAACAACTCGCGATGGCTTCACGGAACAGTGCGGCTCCGCCTCAATCCCTACCGGCAAAACCACCGCTGGACCGTCTCATGAAACACGTCAAAGTCTGGAGAAGGACGGGTTCCGGGCCTTGGTCTCGGGCCGGGTGGTGCTGCGCTCCAGGCGCGGCACCCAGTTGCTCCCGGCGTTCCCCGAGACGCGGCCGGGGCCGCGCAGCTGCCGGACGGCCACCGCACTGGACGGCGCGCTGGTCGTATGGGATGCCACGGGTCGCCTCGGCTTTCGAGCGGCCGGCGAACCAGCTTGCCGGGCGTGGTTCCGGGGCGGCCCGGGCGGCGGAGGAGCGGCCGGCCCCACTTCGTCGCGTTCGATCTGCTGCGGCTGTCCGGAACGGACAGACCGCGTGGCCGTACCGGCGGCGCCGGGCCGCGCTGGAGTCCGTGTCCGCCGCCCGCCGTCTGTCGGCGCCATGGGCGCCGTGTCCGTGGTCCCCGGCGGATAGGGCGAGGGATTCGGACCCGGTGAAAAGGGGCGAGATCCTCGGGTGTCCAGGTGGTCAGCGCGACACGTCCTCCGGCCGGTCGGTGCGCGGTTGCCGGGTGGTCCATGAGGTGAGGATGCGCAGGGCGTCGTGGGAGGGGCTGCCGGGTTCGGCGGTCAGGATCATCAGGCGCTGTCCGGAGCCGTCGGGGCTGGTCCA
>NZ_JAEKKT010000324.1 GCF_019510245.1 Streptomyces sp.
ACACTCGTCGGCGTAGGCGCGCTCGTCCTGTGCGCCGCCCTGCTCGCCTGGGGCGGGGCGCTGCTCTACCCCTTCGAGATGGACACCGTGGTCCGGCTCTCCGGGGAACGGCTCGTGGCCACGTACTACGGCGCCTACAACACCGCCTCCGGCATCGCGATCTCCCTGGGCAATCTGGCCGTCGGGGCGCTGTTCGACACGGGGGAGCGGTGGTTGCCGTGGGCGGTGCTGGCGGCCACCGGGCTGGTGTGCGCGGGGCTGGTGGAACGGCTGCACCGAACAGGCTGTCTCCTGCCGCCACCTGGCGCTGTGCCTGTGTCGGCATAGTCACGGCGGGCACTGCTCGACAGCGTCGGCGATCAGCCGTGCCTCGTCGGCCGGTAAGGGGAAGATGGCCGTGACCGCCCGGATGTCCGACGTCGACCAGGCCCCCATGTCGACGACCGTCACTGTCGTCGACCCTTGCCGTGTCGCCGGCCGCCCGCAGCCTGCGCCGGGGTCGCGTCATACGCCGGTCGGCAGCGTCAGGTCGCCGGGCACACCGGCGTCGAGCCGGTCATGACGGCACGGCCCGCCGGCGCGATGCCGACGGGCCGTGACCTGATACGGAATTACGGCTGGTGCGAGGGCTTCAGCTGATGAAGGAGCCCGGGGCGCAGGCGCTCGAGGTCACCCAGGCGTGCGACTCGATGCTGTTGTTCATGTACACGCCGTTGGTGTAGCGGTTCCGGCCGAGGTCGTCCACGTACTTCTCGCCCGGCAGCAGGCAGCCGTACGCCCTGTCGTCGTATCCCCCGAGGTAGTAGAAGGCCACGACGTCCTTGCCGCCGACGAAACCGCTGTTCATGACCGACGAGGCTCGGTTCACGTCGGAGCCCTGGAAGGGGCCGGCGCTGTCGCCCCACTCGGGGTCGTTGCCGGGGGTGACGCCAAGGAGCGTCCCGCCGCAGTCGGTGCCGTCCCAGGCGCGGACGTTGCCGTCGCGGCCGTGTGCGTTCCAGTTGGCGTTGCAGCCGGGGCCCGCGTGGGCGGCGGCCGGAACGGCGATGCCGAGGGCCGCGAGGCCCAGGGTGGCGAGGGATACGGTCAGTTTGCGCATGACGGATTCCTGTTCTGCTTCCGCCTCGTGGGAGGCGTGGGTGGAGTGACAGTCCGCGAGCGTCGTCGCGGAGTCCGTCCGTGACGCGGGGTCACGGAAGTCTTGGGGCCGGCGCGGCCCGGATCAGGTGCGAGCGGGGACCATGCGCTCGGCGCGGGTGAGGGCCTGCCGCTGCATCCGCAGGTGCGCGTCGAGGGCGTGGCCGTACTTGGCGCTCAGTTCTCCGACGTAGTGGGCCTCGCGCTGCTCGCCGATCGAGCGCAGGGAGACGGAACGGGCGCAGGTGGCGTCGGCGACCGCGATCCGGGTCTCGTTCGCGAAGGTCCTGGCCTCCTCGGCCCGGGTCTGCTCCGCGCTGTGCTCGCGCGTGGACCGGCGGGCCGCGTCGGGGTCGGGGAAGGGGTGGCCCGCCTTGCTCATACAGCGCGACCAGGCGCCCACCGCGCTCTTGAACTCCTCGTCGCGCAGCAGCTTGTCCACGTACAGGGGGCGCAGGTTACGGACGGTCACGTCGGCGCGGAACCATGCCGCCGGATCGCCGTACAGCATCTTCTCGGCCTGGCCGGCGCAGCCGCCGGACTGCTTGGTGATCGTGCCGCCGGACGGTGTCCGCGACTTCAGCAGTACGGCGTCCCGGTCGCCGTCCATCGCGATGTCGTAGGCCTTCTGGCGTGAGTGGGAAAGGGACTTGCGGTAGGCGATGTTGGGGTTGCGCAGGCGAGCGCGGTCCTCCTTCGCCATGATTCGGCTGCCGTAGCCGTGGCTGCGAGCCCAGTCGACGTCGTCCTGGACGTAGCCGACGGGCCGGCTCTCGTCCAGGCTCAGCGGCTTTTCCTCCCAGTAGCGGAAACCCTGTTTCCTCATGCAGCTCGTGATCAGGTGCTGCTCGGCGTCGGAGATCCGCAGGTCCTGGGCGTAGGTGAGTTTCTCGCCGGTCGCGGCGGCGTCGGCCCTCGCGGCCGGTGAGGTGCGGTGTGCCGCGTCGGTCTCCGCCGTACAACCGGTCAGGACGAGCGAAGCCAGCGCGGCGATCGCGCCCACGGTGGTGATCGCGCGTCGCGTGCTGCGTCCGTGCGGTACCACCGTCCGGCGTGGGGCGTCGGTGCGCTTCATCGGCATGCTCCCGTGGCGAGGTCGAACTGGCTTGGTCTTACGTGTCGTTGACGCTGCGGGAGGCACGTCCGTATGACCCTCGGACCACGGTTTTCTTTCTCGCGTGAACGGTCATACGGGGCGGGCGCGAGAGCCGTCCACTCTGCACGCCCACCTGGCTTGCGTAGCGCTCTGGGCCTGACGGAGGCTCTCGACGGTCCCGAGTGGGACGGAGTCGACTCCACGCAACGGGGTGCAGTTCTTCGCCCCGCGAGGCGGTCCGTGTCCAGCCGGTGGTGGATCACCGCGCGTCTGAGCCGTACCTGTGTCGGCGGCGCCCGTGACCTACTTGTACAGGCTGCTTCACCAACTTCCGCAAGGGCACGACCCGCAGCAGCCCACCACGCCCTGCGACTTCACGGCGCGGTTCACCTCTGGCCGAGCGGGTCGAGTGAAAGGCGGTATTCGCCCTGGCCACGGGCCTTCAACGCACCCGATATCGCTTGCATTTTGCCTCATAGGCAACTCTGCGTACGCGAAATCGAACCCACCGTGAGGATTACGTAACCCCGCTTTGTTCCGGATGACGTCGTTCGGTAATTCCCGCTGGCTGAAGTGGTCGTCACAACCAGCGGCGAGGTGTAAAACCTCGGCGCCTCGCATGGAGGATTTCATGCCGGAGCTGTATTTCCATGTGCGCTGGCCCGACGGAGAGACGCAGCGCTGTTACTCACCTTCCACGGTAATCGAGGAATACCTCACCACCGGTGGCGTGTACGAACTCGGTGACTTCGTGGAGCGGAGCCGGACGGCGCTCGGTATCGCCAGCGACCGGGTGCGCGAGAAGTACGGGTTCGCGTGCACCGGGGCGTCCGACCAGCTGGGGCAGATCGAGGAGACCGCTGCCGCGTACGCCGGTCTCGATGGGGCCCAGGTCGCCGTCGAGGCACTGCGCTATGCCGACGGGAGCGCGCGGTGACCGCGCGGCGGCCGGTCGGGGCCCTCCCTCATAGCCAGAAAGGCAGGGGAGGCACCCCCATCCCGGTCGCGGTCATCGGTGGCGGACAGGCCGGTCTGTCGGTCAGTTACTGCCTGCGTGAGCGTGGCATCGAGCATGTCGTCATCGAGCGGAACCGGGTAGGCCAGGAGTGGCGCGAGCGCCGGTGGGACTCGTTCTGCCTGGTGACCCCCAACTGGCAGTGCAGACTGCCCGGCTTCCCCTACCAAGGGGACGACCCGGACGGGTTCATGGTCCGTGAGCAGATCGTTCAGTACCTGGAGGACTACGTCGCCTTCTTCCAGCCCCCGCTGGTGGAGGGAGTGTCCGTCGACGGGCTGCGGCGATCCCCGAGCGGTGTCTTCGAACTGACCACAGCGGATGGCGAGTTCACCGCCGACCAGGTGGTGGTGGCCACCGGCCCGTACCACACGCCCTCCATCCCGCGGATGGCCGAGCGGCTGGCCGCCGGCGTGGAGCAGGTCCACTCCTCCCGCTACCGCAACGCGGACCAGCTTCCCGAGGGCGCCGTCCTGGTGGTCGGCACGGGCCAGTCGGGGTGTCAGATCGCTGAGGATCTGCACCTGGCCGGACGCCAGGTCCACTTGGCCGTCGGCAGCGCGCCGCGTGTGGCCCGTTTCTACCGCGGCCGGGACTGTGTGGCCTGGCTGGACGACATGGGCCACTACGCCAAGGACATCGGCGAGTTCGGCGACGCCGGTGCCGTGCGGATGAGGGTCAACCACTACGTCACCGGGCGGGACGGCGGGCGTGACATCGACCTGCGGGCCTTCGCCCGGGACGGAATGCGGCTGTACGGGCGGCTGACCGGCATCGAGGGGACGCGGCTGGACTTCGCCGACGACCTCAAGATCAACCTCGACCGTGCGGACGCGGTGGCCGAGGGCATCAAGGACAGCATCGACGCGTACATCGCCGCGCAGGGGATCAACGCCCCGGAC
>NZ_JAEKKT010000325.1 GCF_019510245.1 Streptomyces sp.
GGTGCGTTCGGAGCCGGCGGGCCAGGGGGCGGCGGCCCACCGCGCCCGCGGCGGGCCAGCAGAAGCCCAGCAGCGCCACCCACGACCACGACCGCAACGACGATCCAGACCCACGCCGGCACGCCGCCGGACGATCCGCTCGCGCCAGCCGAGGCGCTCGACGGCGAGAAGCTGGCGGGCGAGGAGGCGCCGGTGGATTGCGTGGCCGGCGAGGACGGCGACGACGGTGGTGAACTCGACGACGACCCGCAACGCGGCGTGTAGGCCAGCGCGTCCTTCTTGTTCACGATCGCCGCCCAGACACCGGCCGAATTCGTGACCAGCGACCCCAGCGGGTTGTCACACACCGAGGGCGCCGAGGCCGCAACGGCCTTCGCGGCGTCCGGGATGCCGAAGCCGTGCTTGGGCGAGTACTCGGGGAGCTGCCGGTAGGCGGTATGGATCAGGACGTCGATCACTTGCGCCGCGTTCCAGTCCGGGTGGGCCGAGCGGATCAGCGCGACGACGCCCGACACGATCGCCGCCGAGTTGGACGTCCCGCCGACCTCGGTATAACTGCCGTCTGTCACGGTGGTCGTCCCCACCATGTCCTGACGACCGTCGTGCGTCTCGTACGGGGCGGAGACCGCGACGCCGCCGAGATAGTCCGCGGCCCTGTCCGACGTCGGCTCGTCGGTCTGCGGGCCGGTGATGTTGCTGTCGCTGTCGATCGTGAAGTGGCCGTCGTTCACGTAGCCGGAGACGGCCACCACGCCGGGGTACGTGGCGTACGAGTTCATGCCGTTGTCCTGGCCGTCGTTGCCGGAGGCGACCACGACCACCACGTCGTGCTGCTCGGCGTACTTCAGCGCGTCGCGGATGGCGGCGCTCTCGACGTTGTCGACCGACAGGTTGATGACCTTGACCCTGTGGTCGGCGGCGTACTTGATCGCCGAGGCCACCGGCGCATCGCCCCCCGTGTCGACCAGGGAAAGGGACATCACGCGGGCCTCCGGCGCCGCGCCCAGCATTCCCTGCGCGTGGCCCGGGCCGTGGCCGCGCCCGACGATGTAGCCGGCCATCGTGGTGCCGTGCTGGGGCTCCGGCTGGCCGCTCACCGGGGCCTCGCCGTTCGCAGCGCCGTGGCCGCTGAAGTCCTTGCCCGGCACGAGGGCGCCCGTCAGGTCGGGGTGGGTCGCGTCCACGCCGGTGTCGACGAGGCCGACGACCACGCCCTTGCCCTTGGTCGTGCTCCACGCCGCCGGCAGGTGCAGGTCGTCCAGCCACCATTCCTGCGAGCGGACGCTTGCGGCCGACGGCGCGGCCTGCGCGGCCGGCGCGCCCACCAGCGCGACCGGCATCGCGACCAGCGCTGCGACGGCCACCGCCAGCGGGCGGCACCGCCGGTGGGTCACCACCCGGAGCGCGACGACCCGGTCGTCGTCTTGCCGCCGGCCGACCGGGTGGGGACCGGCACGTTGGCGTCGCTTGCCTTGGTGAACGTCTGGATCGCGACCTGCTCGTTCTTGGCGTACTCCTGCAGGTTGTGCAGGACGGCCCCCATGAAGTGCTGCACCCAGTGGTCGATCGTCTGCAGGTTGCCGTAGAGAGATTCGGCGTGCTGCATGACGCCGGCCGACTCGCCGATCGCCTTCCACGCCTTCTGCACGCCCGCGACCTGGCCGGAAGCCTCAGCGTCGTGCAGGTCGAGCGCCTGCCCCTTCAACGTCGCCCTCTTCTCCAGAAGCTGCTGGTGCAGCTCGGAGAGCGAGTTGTAGAACGACGAGAGCGTCTCGAGGTCCGCGGTGACCGACCCGGCGGTGGCCGCGTCGATGTGCGCCTGATGGCCCACGCGATCGACGAGGTCACCCAGCTCCGTGACGAAGGCGCCGATGTTTCCCGTCACCGCGCCCACCCCGACGACCGCGCTCAGCTCGTCCTCGTACATCGTGTCTCCTCCTGCTGCCCGGGTCAGCCCAAGACCGGCGGTGCGGCCAGCCGCCCGTCGCCCCACACGTCATCGGTCTCGACCAGGTAGTCCGGCCGCTTCTCCAACTCCTCCTCGTCGGAGCGCCGTCCGCCGGCCCCGCCCATCGGAGGCATCATCCCGCGCTCCCCGGCCGCCAGCTCACCGGCGGCCGTGGCGGAGAGCCGTCCGGCCCGCAGCGTCGACTCCTCGGGGTCGAAGCCGCCGATGCCGCCCCGACCGCCCGGGCCGAACCGGCCGGAGGCCTCGTCGGCCGCGCCCCCGAAGCCACTGCCTCGAGCGAAGCCGCGCTCGCCCTCGCCGTCGGCGAACCCGCGGGCGCCGGCGCCCGCCCGCCCGCTCGCGTTCCGACACCGGTACCCGACCCGCTCGGATCGGGCAACGCGACCGGTGGCCCGGTGGGCGACACCGTGCCCGGCGGGTTGCTGCCCTGGATCTGCGTCGGATCACCGGGCGGGGGCTCAGGGGGGATGATCGGTCCACCCGGCGGCGGATTCCCCGGGCCGGTCGGCGAAGTGGGATTGCCCGCGTTACCGGTCTCGGGCCGGCCGCCGTTGTCGTACGGGTGCTTCACCGGGGTGATGGGACGCCCCGGACCCGGGCCGGGCGTGTTCCATCCCGACCCGCCCGGGCCACCGGACGGGCCATTCACCGGCGGCATGGCGCCGCCGCCACCCGAGCCGCTCGGCGCGTGCACCGAGACCGTCGTGGGCAGGCCGTCCGGAAAACCCCGCGGCGGCGGCGGGACCGGCTGGAACGTCTGCTGCTGCTGCGCGGCGAACTGTTCGCTGTCGTCGTTCATCTGCTTGAGGTAGCTGGCCGCCTGCTCGCGGTGCTGCTCACTCTTGATCTGCGCCGCCGCCATGTTCGCCGCTACGGCGCCGGGATTGAACGCCGCCGCTACCGGGCCACCGCTGGCCTGCACCGCGTGGCCGAAGGAGGTGTCGACGGCTGGAACCGCCAGGATCTGCGCCCGCGTCTCGCCGAGCCGCGCAGCGTAGCTGCGCACGTTGTCGGCGGCGTTCGACGACGACTCGGCCGACTGCCGGCTGGTCATCGCGCCGCCGAGCACCGAGGTCGACGCGGCCTTCGCGGCGTCGCCCTTCCAGCCCGTCACGACGTTGTCGATCGCGCTCTCGAGATGCCCGTGGCCCGTGTTGAGGACCTCGGTCCCATGGTCGAAGACCGTGGCCATCGCCGCGATCTCCTCGGGCCGCACCGAGTGCGCCATCGCCTTGATGTGCGTCAGCGAGCCGCCCCCCAGGCCAAGCGCGCCCAGGATGTCATCGATGAAGCTCACCGCAACCGTCCTTCCCCACACCCGGGCCCCACTGTCGACATAGGGCCGGTCACGTCCGCACCGCCGTCAGCGCGTCGGCCAGGCACCGCGCGGCCGCGGCCGCGGTGAACGGCTCCCAGACCACGTCGCCGCCCGGACCGGAGGCGGCGATCAACGCCCCTCCGGCCATTTCGGTCCAACTGGCACAACGCCCGCTCATCTTCGCACTCCCGGCGTCGATCCGCACCGCCCCGATCATGCCCGATGCAGTGACCGCGTCGTCTCCGGCGAGCAGCCGGCTCATGATCGCCTCAGGTATACCCGCGCTCGCCATCGCGTTGCGCATGGTCTCCGGATCGGCCCCGCGCTGCAGCCCCGAGCCGAGCAGCGCAGCGGTGCCGGCCGGCACGGACATCCGGATGGTGGGTGCCGCGGCCACCCGCGGCAGCTGAGCCGCCACCGTCACGGCGATCATCGTCTCGTCGATACGGGCAAGGCGTACCTCACCCGGCTGATCGACGACGGCGACGACGTCCGCTCCTCGGCGCAGCGCCGCGAAGTGTGACTCCTCGCCCCTCACCGACCGGACGGCGAAGGCGCATTCGTCCGGCGCGGCCAGCACGTCGGCGAGGGTGGCCAGCAGCCGCTCCTCGCCGCGGGGACGGTCACCGTCGGTCGGGGCGAGGCCGGCCAGCAACTCGTCGAGCTCCGGTTCCCAGCGACCGGTACGGGACGAGTCGAGGGGCATCGGCCAGCGCAGGCGCCGCTCCCAGCTCCAGCGACCGAGCTCCTCCGGGGCGAGGCGCAGCCAGGTGATCGGCGGCAGCGTCGGCAGGGTCATCGCCGGCCCTCCTCGTCTGGTGTGCTCGCGGGTGGGGTGCCGGGCCGCGTGACCGGCCGGGGGACCGGAAGTGGGCCGCCTTCGGCCCGCGCCGCGCCGGCCAGCTTCCCCAACTGCGCGAGCAGCTGGCCGACCCGCGCGAACACCGCGGCGATCTCGCGCAAGGCTCCGGCGATCCGCTCGAGCAGGACGGCGGCCCGGTCGACGACGTCGATGGCCCGCTCCACCCCGTCCGCGACCCGTCCGATGATGGCCGACAGCGCGGCCGCCTCACTGGCCCCCATCGTCAGCGCGGCCGAGGCCGCGGCGGCGGCCTCGGTGGCGATCATGTACTCGACGACCTGGCGGATGAGGTCGACGACCAGCGATCGGGCGCCCGCCATCAGGTCGGCGCTCATCCGCAGGAGCAGCGTGACGCCGTCGCAGGCCGCGGCGGCTCCGGCGACGGTCTCGGTGAACTCGGCCATGGTCGCGCCGAACGCGTCGGCCGCCTGCCCGCTCCAGCTCCGGCGCGCGGCGCGGGCGAGATCCTCGACGCCGGGGACGGTGGCCCGCAGCCGCCCGGCGAGCGCACCCCATTCGGCGGCCTTCGCCTGCAGCGCGTCGGCGTCTCCCGTCACTTGCTCCAGGCAGCGTTGCAGCGGCTCGATGAGACCGAGCAGGAAGCTCAGCCCGGCGTCGACGAGCTCGGTCTCGGCCGGGGCGGCGTCGGTGGGCACCGGCGGCGCGGCACCGACGAAGCTCACGACGTCGCTGCCGATCATGGCGAACTCGTGGGCCTGCAGGTCGGCCATGACCTCGGTCAACGAGTCGCGGGCCGACCGGCCGGTCGTCAGCGGGCCGGTCACGACGGCGGCTCCCCCGGCTCGTGCAGCACCGTGAACGTGCGGGCGGTCGTGTGCTCGTGCTCCTCGTAGTCGCCCGCGGTCTCGGTCAGGTTCCGCCCGGCCCAGGCCAGGAATTCGTGGATGCGGCCCAGGCCCGACTCCGCCGTGTCGCGCACCTCGGCGTACAGCTCGTCCAGGCCGAGCTCGTGCCCCAGCGGGCCCCACGACGCCGACGGGACGTCCGTCTGCCGGGCGGCGGCGACCATGTCACCCGCGTCGTCGGCGCGCCCGTTCAGCGCGGCGGCGACGGTGCGCAGCGCGCTCACGTCCACCGAGAATGCGTCAGTCATCCCGGCTGTCCTCGTCCGGGACGGGCGGCGCCGCAAAGCGGCCCAACGGGCGCTTGGGGATGCGGCTGGCGTCCTCGATCTCCCGCATCCAGTCCGGCTTGGGCGGGGGCTCGGCCGTCTGCGGGAGCCGGCCGGCCGTGATCGCGGCCAGATCGAGGTCGGAGCTGGAGAGGAACGGCCGGACGACCTCGTTGGTGCGGGCGGCGATCTCGCGCATGCCGTCGTTGAGGGTGGCGACGAGTTCGCGGGACAGCGCCTCCGGCGTCTTGTTCATCGCCGCGTCGGTGAGGCGGACGGCGGTGACGGCACCGCCCACACCCATCTCGACGGAGAAGCTGCGATCAGCCGCGTGCACCTGCACCCTCACCTCCTCCAGAGCAGCCCGGATCTCGTTGTAGCGAAGCCGCTGCGCGGCTGCCTTGGCCCGTTCGGCGTCGAAGCGGGGCCGCTGGGAGGTCACTGCGCCATGCTCCCGCAGAAAGGATCACGGCGCATGACCTGCCCGGGAACTAGCGCAACCAGGTGGTCGGCTCGTCCTCCTCGTCGTCGTCCTCATCGCGCCGGGCAGTGGTCGGCGCCGCGCGCCGGGCGGGCACCATTGCCCGCAGCGCCGGCCCCGCTTGGTTCGGATCGGCGTCGTGCGATTCGGCGTCGTCCGGTTCGGGGTCGAACCGCCGGTCGACGTCGTCGCGCCGGTCGTCCTCGGCCCACTGCCGGCCCCGCGCCTGCCCGTCGGCGGCGAGCGCGGCGACCGCACGCTCGGCCCGGCGGGCGAGCTCGTACTGCCGGTCGAAGGCCGCGGCCTCGTCCCGCCGAGCCTGCGCGGTCAGCTCCGCGGCAAAGCGAGCGATCTCGTTCATCGGCCGCTAACCGATCGTCGGTCCGAGGCGGTCCCACTCCTCGAGGTCCTCGCCGTCGATGACGTCCTCGCGGGGCGGCTGGTAGCGCCGCTTGAGGTCCTGGTCGCCGCCGCCACCCCGAC